>CAWIXU010000012.1:0-105144 GCA_963840175.1 uncultured Acidimicrobiia bacterium | reverse complement strand
TGGGGCCGTCGTAGAACCGAAACGCCTCGGCGGGCCGTAGTCGTCGCGGGCATCGAGCCAAGCCTGGCGAGCGGCTTCGAGCGTTGCGTCACTGGAGCGGCGATGAAACTGGCGATGACATCGCGAATATTGTTCGCTGAAATCAGGGAGACGTCATAGGAGGAATAGACCAGGTCGGCATATCCCTCGGCCACATCTGCCCGCGCCGGTCCTTCTCCACCGCAAGCCGCTACCAGCAGCAAAAGCACCAAGAAAGCCAACAACCGTCGCATAACCATCCTTCTTGTTCGGAACCCTTATAGACGTTGTTAGGTATACCTAATAAACACTACGAAGATAGTGAGAATGAACCGGGTGGGCAAAGCTGTCGACGGGGCCTCGCTGGCCGTGCTCCGGATTGGGTTCGGGCTTTTGCTGGCGCTCGCGATCGCCCGTCTGTTCTGGACGGGATGGCTGGAAGCTCTCTTATGTCTCCCCTGCTCACCATCTTGCCTATCCGGGTCTGGAATGGGTCCCAATTCCCTCCTCGGTAGGGATCCGGCTCCTCGCCGGCGCGGTGCTGGTGGCGGCTCTCGCCTTCGCTTTGGGCTATCGCACCCGTTGGGCCGGGTCACTGGCCCTAATTGGCTTTGGTTGGTTGGAGGCGATCGAGGCCACCACGTATCTCAATCACTACTGGCTGCTGTTCTCGTTGGTACTCCTTTTGACGATCGTTCCCTCCGCCACCGTCGGAGCGCTGCGGCCACAGAAGGAAGCGGTGACGTCAGCTCATCTGTGGGCTCTCCGAGCCCAGGTCCTAATCGTCTACTTCTTCGCCGGCCTGGCCAAGCTCCACGGGGACTGGCTTGAGGGCCTGCCGCTCCGCTTCTGGCTGCCCTCGCGCTCATCGCTCCCGCTCGTGGGGCCATTGCTCGAGCAACCAGAAGTGGCAGTGGTGGCGTCCTGGGTCGGTTTGATCCACGATCTCGCCATCGGTCCCCTCTTGCTTTGGCGCCGAAGCCGGCCGTGGGCCCTGGCGGCGTTGGTGGCGTTCCATTTGGCCACCGCCGTCCTCATTCCGTCAATTGGGCTCTTCCCCTGGTGATGATTCTGGCCGACACTGTTTTCCTCAAGCCGCCTGGCCCCGACGGCGATCGGAGGCATCTGTGCCGATGGCTCCGCTCCGATGGGCTCCTTCCGCAGTCCTGGTCGCCTGGCTGGGATTGCAGTTCCTTCTCCCGCTGCGAGGTCTAGTGATCGGAGACCAGCCCCGATGGGACGGTGTCGGCTACCGCTTCGCTTGGAATGTGGTCGCTACCGATAAGACCGGCTCCCTGGTGTTCGAAGTCGATCGCGTAGGGGCAGGACTGAAGTGGTTGACCCGAGCTCCTGGCTTACCGCGGCCCAGCTCCGGGTGGCCACCACCGAGCCTGATCTTGTCCTGCAGTTGGCTCAACTGATTGGTGAAAGCGACCCGTCGATCACTGCGGTCAGGGCCGATTCCTGGGTTCAATCAACGGACGCCGGCGAGCTCGGCTAGTCGACCCGACGGTTAATCTACTTGCGGTCGATGTGGCACCGGTTGTACGTCACCCATCGTTGGGGTGGTAACGTGAAAAGAGCCGCCCCATGGGGACGGCCCTTCTCATCCAAAAGCTGTCCGGCGGTGACCTACTCTCCCAGGGGGTGACCCCCAAGTACCATCGGCGCTGGCTGGTTTCACTTCCGTGTTCGGAATGGGAACGGGTGGTTCCCGGCCGCTAACGCCACCGGACAAAGCTTCGAGCAACTCGGTACCCCGAGCACTCCATAGCGAGCACGTTGATCCTGAATTCAATCCAAGCCCTCGGCCGATTAGTACCGGTCGGCTACACGCATTACTGCGCTTCTACCTCCGGCCTATCAACCTGGTCTTCTACCAGGGGCCTTACCGGGTTATCCCGTGGGAGATCTCATCTCAGGGTGGGTTTCGCACTTAGATGCTTTCAGCGCTTATCCCTTCCGTACATAGCAAACGAGCCATGCTCTTGGCAGAACAACTCGCACACCAGAGGTACGTCCATCCCGGTCCTCTCGTACTAGGGACGGCTCCCTTCAAATCTCCTGCGCCTGCGGCGGATAGGGACCGAACTGTCTCACGACGTTCTGAACCCAGCTCGCGTGCCGCTTTAACTGGCGAACAGCCAGACCCTTGGGACCTGCTCCAGCCCCAGGATGCGACGGGCCGACATCGAGGTGCCAAACCGGGCCGTCGATATGGACTCTTGGGCCCGATAAGCCTGTTATCCCCGGAGTACCTTTTAGCCGTTGAACCATGGCACACCCACGTGCCACCATGGGTTCACTAAGTCCGACTTTCGTCCCTGCTCGACTTGTTGGTCTCGCAGTCAAGCTCCCTTGTGTCTTTACACTCAACGCCTGATTGCCGACCAGGCTGAGGGAACCTTTGAGCGCCTCCGTTACTCTTTAGGAGGCCACCGCCCCAGTGAAACTACCCGTCAGACACTGTCCCTAATCCAGATAATGGATCGAGGTTAGAAGCCCGTCATACGAAGGGTGGTATTTCAAGGTTGACTCCACGAAAGCTGGCGCCTCCGCTTCACAGTCTCCCACCTATCCTACACATCATACGCCAAACTCCAATGTCAAACTATAGTAAAGGTTCCGGGGTCTTTCCGTCCTGCCGCAGGTAGTGAGCATCTTTACTCACACTGCAATTTCACCGAGTCCCTGGTTGAGACAGTGCCCAAATCGTTACGCCATTCGTGCAGGTCGGAACTTCATCTTTATCCCCTATTCCTAGGGGGACAGACTATGCCTTCATCTGCATTCGGAGCTCACTAGTGATCACCGCAGTTATCGTATTTGCGAATCCCGCTCGGATTCATCAGTGCCCGCCAATCGTCACTGATCGGGATCAGCGTCGCAGGCTGCAAGATGGTCACCTCCAGCCATGCGTTCGCAGATCTCGCGAAGAGATCGACGTCATGTTGTTTCGATGAGCGGAGATGGAAACTGCCTGAAGTGAGGCAGTACCCTCGATCTCGAGAAGCGCGCTGTTCCGCACTTCCCACTTGAGCTGTCTGATCGGATCGGTCGGGCCGAATCGTCCCGCAGCCGAAGTACTGCTGGATCTCCCAGAGGACTTCAGAGCGGTCTGTGTTCTGGCTGACCGAAACGCTCGGTCGTACCTCCCAACCTGCTCTGAGCTTCGCTCGAGGGCTGAGTGCCACTGAAAAGCAGCCCTCGCCATCGAAGTAGCCGGAGATGTAGGAAGGTAAGTGAGTCTTCTCGTCAGAGCCCGCGTCTGGCACCAGATGTAGATTTGCCATCTGTCGAACCGTAGAGGTCCGTCGCTGTGACAGAATCCGATGCCTCACCCATCGGATGGGATCAGTCGTTACGGGGTCATGCCCATTGTCCGCACGGCAGGACTTCCCACGGCATTACCCTCTTCCGTCGAGGTAGGGCTTCGCCGTTATGAGCGGGGTTTACTATGGAGTCGCCTCCATAGTGGGCAAGTTTTGTACTTACCCGACAAGGAATTTCGCTACCTTAGGACGGTTATAGTTACCGCCGCCGTTTACTGGGGCTTGGATTCAAAGCTTCGCCTTGCGGCTAACCTCTCCTCGTAACCTTCCAGCACCGGGCAGGCGTCACAGCGTATACGTCGTCTTGCGACTTAGCACGCTGCTGTGTTTTTGTTAAACAGTCGCTTGGGCCTGGTCACTGCGGCCCCCTCAAGCTTCGGAGGTAAACTCCTACACTTTACCGGGGCGCCCCTTCTCCCGAAGTTACGGGGCTATCTTGCCGAATTCCTTAACCAGGGTTATCTCGCTCGCCTTGGTATTCTCTACCTGTCCACCTGTGTCGGTTTGGGGTACGGGCGCCCTGCGAACTCGCTAGAAGTTTTTCTCGGTGGCATGGGCGTTCAGTGGCTTCGCCTAAAGCGGCTCGGCATCACGCCTCGGACTTAATGGGGCCCGGATTTGCCTAGGCCCCGTCCTACACGCTTACCCCGGGAACAACCAACGCCCGGGTCCACTTACCCTTCCACGTCACTCCATTGCTAACCTAATGCCGACTGAGGTCGGTAGGCCCCGAAGGGCTTTCCTTAGTACAATCGGTCTCGGTCTTGGCGCGTGCAGAGCGGTACTGGAATATCAACCAGTTATCCATCGACTACGCCTCTCGGCCTCACCTTAGGTCCCGACTAACCCTGGGCGGACGAACCTTCCCCAGGAAACCTTGGACAATCGGCGGAAGAGATTCTCACTCTTCTTTCGCTACTCATGCCGGCATTCGCACTCGAATAGCCTCCACGACTGGCTTACGCCGCCGCTTCGCTGGCTACTCGACGCTCTCCTACCGATCCGACTAATGCTCGAATCCCGCAGCTTCGGTGCTGAGCTTAAGCCCCGTTGAATTTTCCGCGCAGAATCACTCGACCAGTGAGCTGTTACGCACTCTTTAAATGGTGGCTGCTTCTAAGCCAACATCCTGGCTGTTTGAGCAACTCCACATCGTTTACCACTTAGCTCAGACTTTGGGACCTTAGCTGGCGATCTGGGTTGTTTCCCTTTCGACCACGAAGCTCATCCCCCGTAGTCTGACTGCCATGCTTGGCACCATGAGATTCGGAGTTTGACTGGGGTCGGTAAGCGGGTAAGCCCCCTAACCCATTCAGTGCTCTACCCCCATGGTGAAACACACAACGCTAGCCCTAAAGCTATTTCGGAGAGAACCAGCTATCGCCGAGTTTGATTGGCCTTTCACCCCTATCCACAGGTCATCCCCCATATTTTCAACTATGGTGGGTTCGGGCCTCCACGGAGTCTTACCCCCGCTTCACCCTGCCCATGGATAGATCACTCGGCTTCGGGTCTAGGACATGCGACTAGGCGCCCTATTCAGACTTGCTTTCGCTTCGGCTACGGCTCACGCCTTAACCTTGCCACATATCGCTAACTCGCCGGCTCATTCTTCAAAAGGCAGGCGGTCAGGAGTACAAGTACTCCCTCCCACTGCTTGTAGGTCAACGGTTTCAGGTTCTATTTCACTCCCCTCGCCGGGGTGCTTTTCACCTTTCCCTCACGGTACTAGTTCACTATCGGTCACTAGGTAGTACTTAGCCTTACGAGGTGGTCCTCGCAGATTCACACGGAATATCCTCCGTGATACTTGGGAACACCATCACGAGTGCAGAGAGCCTTCACCTACAGGGCTGTTACCTCCTATGGCTCAACTTTCCAGTTGAATTCGGTTAACTCCTGCATTGTTAACTCGTTGATGACACCGGCATCTCGTCTGATAAGTCCCACGACCCCAGTGCGGCAACGCCGTCGGGCTATCACACCACACTGGTTTAGGCTCGTCCCGTTTCGCTCGCCACTACTCAGGGAATCGCTATTGCTTTCTCTTCCTCGGGGTACTGAGATGTTTCAATTCCCCCGGTTATCTCTACCGGCCCTATGTGTTCAGACCGGAGTGACTGGGCATGACCCCAGCCGGGTTTCCCCATTCGGACATCCTCGGATCGAAGCTTGCTTGGCAGCTCCCCGAGGCATATCGCAGCCTGCTACGTCCTTTATCGTCTCCTAGTGCCAAGGCATTCACCGTTGACCCTTAGTAACTTGGATGTAGAGAATCCAAGACAACGTGCTCGCTATGCAGTTCTCAAGGTGCCAGAAGCAATCACGCTCACCGGACACATAACGGATCTGGAGCGAGGACTCCTTCACAACTAAATAGCGTGCCCAATCTCTGGTTCATTCTTCACTGACGGAGCCGAAGCTCAACACTGCAATTGAGTTCCAATCCGGAACTGAATAAACAGCGATCAACTGAGAGCTGTCGAGCCCTCACATAGAAGGGCTCATATTGCTCCTTAGAAAGGAGGTGATCCAGCCGCACGTTCCCGTACGGCTACCTTGTTACGACTTAGTCCCAATTACCAACCCCACCTTAGGCAGCTCCCTCCTTGACGGTTGGGCCACTGACTTCGGGTGTTGCCGACTTTCGTGACTTGACGGGCGGTGTGTACAATCCCCGAGAACGCATTCACCGCGACATTGCTGATTCGCGATTACTAGCGACTCCGACTTCATGGAGTCGAGTTGCAGACTCCAATCTGAACTGAGGCCGGCTTTAAGGGATTCGCTCACCTTCGCGGGATCGCAGCCCGTTGTACCGGCCATTGTAGCATGCGTGCAGCCCTGGGCATAAGGGGCATGATGACTTGACGTCGTCCCCACCTTCCTCCGAGTTGTCCCCGGCAGTCTCTTATGAGTCCCCGGCATAACCCGCTGGTAACATAAGACAAGGGTTGCGCTCGTTGCGGGACTTAACCCAACATCTCACGACACGAGCTGACGACAGCCATGCACCACCTGTCATGGGCCCTTTCGGACACCGTATCTCTACGGCTTTTCCCATGATGTCAAACCCAGGTAAGGTTCTTCGGGTCGCATCGAATTAAGCCGCATGCTCCGCCGCTTGTGCGGGGACCCGTCAATTCCTTTGAGTTTTAGCCTTGCGGCCGTACTCCCCAGGCGGGGCACTTAATGCGTTAGCTTCGGCACGGCAACCGTTGATCGGGTCGCCACACCTAGTGCCCAACGTTTACAGCGTGGACTACCAGGGTATCTAATCCTGTTTGCTCCCCACGCTTTCGCTCCTCAGCGTCAGTATTGGCCCAGAGAACCGCCTTCGCTACGGGTGTTCCTCCCGATATCTGCGCATTCCACCGCTACACCGGGAATTCCGTTCTCCTCTACCAAACTCTAGCCATAGCAGTATCGACGGCAGTGCCGAGGTTGAGCCTCGGTATTTCACCGCCGACTTACTAAGCCGCCTACGAGCTCTTTACGCCCAATAATTCCGGACAACGCTTGCCCCCTACGTATTACCGCGGCTGCTGGCACGTAGTTGGCCGGGGCTTTTTCTGGAGGTACCGTCAATTTCGTCCCTCCCTAAAAGGGGTTTACAACCCGAAGGCCTTCATCCCCCACGCGGCGTTGCTGCGTCAGGCTTTCGCCCATTGCGCAAAATTCCCTGCTGCTGCCTCCCGTAGGAGTCTGGGCCGTGTCTCAGTCCCAGTGTGGCTGATCGTCCTCTCAGACCAGCTACCCGTCGACGCCTTGGTAGGCCGTTACCCCACCAACAAGCTGATAGGCCGTGAGCCCATCCCGAAGCGTAAAAGCATTTCCTCCAACGACCATGCGATCAAAAGAGAATATCCGGTATTAATCCAAGTTTCCCTGGGCTATCCCGGTCTTCGGGGCAGGTTGCTCACGTGTTACTCACCCGTTCGCCGCTCCGTAATAGGCTTGGTTACCCGCACCTATTCGTCGCTCGACTTGCATGCATTAGGCACGCCGCCAGCGTTCGTCCTGAGCCAGGATCAAACTCTCCAACGTACATTCGTTTTGGTCCCTTCTCTTTGCAGAAAAGAGACCGCAATTCCTGTCATTTTGAGTTTGTACTAGGTACTCCGGGGGTTAGCCGGAGACCTGTGGGTTCCCGGTCCCGATCTAAGACCGGTCCGGGAGCTCATACGATTTGTCAACTCCAGTGACCGAAGTCACTGAGTCAACGATTTGCTGTCTTTTGACACACTGTTTAGTTGTCAAGGAGCCCTCACTCCTCGCCGGGGCGTGCAACGATGGCAAGCCCTGGCGTAAGTTTCGCCGGATAGCCCGAATGCGAAGATCGCACTCGATCGCCACCTCGGCAGCGATTTCCACCGCCGCAAGCGCGGCAGTAGAGGAGGAACTATAGCAGTACGCCGGCTTAGTGCCGTTAGCTATCGGTCAAGGAGCCGGAGATACCGCCGCTTCCCGATCTTCAACACCTGACCGGTCAGGATATTCCGGGCTACCCACTCTTCGCTGAGGCGCCCGTTGTCCGAGGAGATGGCGCCCTGGGTGAGCAATCGCCGTGCTTCCGCGGCACTCGCTACGACGCCGGCGGCTCGCAACAGAGAAGCGAGGTTGACCGGGTCGTCGGCGGGCAAGACGAACTCCTCGACGTTGGCTCGGCTGCTCCCGTTGTGTGAAGACTCGATCGAACTCGGTCGCGGCCTCGTCCGCCTCCCCCTCACTCGTATATAGAGCAGTGATCTCGCGTGCCAGCCTCGACTTTGCCTTCCGCGGATGGAGTGCGGTCATCTCTGCAATCTGTGCCTCCTCCAGTTCGGTTGCAAGCCGGAACCAGTCGGGCATTGTCTCGTCTGGAATCGACATGACCTTGCCAAAGATCTCTTTCGCCGGTTCATCGACGCCGATGTAGTTGCCAAGCGACTGCGACATCTTGTGGACTCCGTCGGTTCCGATCAGTAGTGGCAAGGTCATTGCTACCTGCGGGCGCTGCCCATACCGCTCCTGCACGATACGTCCCATCATCAGATTCCAGAGCTGGTCCGATCCGCCGAGCTCGACGTCGGCTTTGACCGCGACAGAGTCATAACCCTGCAGAAGCGGGTACAAGAACTCCATCACCGAAATCGGGTTGTTGGCTTCGAACCGTTTGGCGAAGTCGCTCCGTTCGAGCAGCTGAGCGACTGTGGCAACCGACGTGAGGTCGAGGATCCCGGCCATGTCGAGGTTGGCGAGCCACTCTGAGTTGTATCGAATCTCGAGTGGCTCGGGTAGTAGCACCTTCTCAAACTGCGTGAGCACCTGGGAGGCATAGCCCCGCACTTCCTCCGCGGTGAGGCGCTTGCGAGTTTCGTTGCGAGCGGAGGGATCACCCACTTGCGCGGTGAAATCGCCAACGATCAGAACCGCGACGTGGCCCTGTTCTTGAAAGTCACGGAGCTTGCGGAGAACCACCGCCCACCCAAGCGTGACGGCAGGCGCAGTGGGATCGAGCCCCAGCTTGATTCGCATCTGTCGACCCTCGGCCAGGCGCGCGTTGAAGTCCTCGACAGGGGTGACCACATCGGTGCGACGAAGAAGGCGTGCACGATCGACTGACGACATGGATCGGGCGAGGCTAGTTGAGCCGCTCGGCCTTTACCTTGACCTTGGTGGCGTCTGCGTTAGCTCTTAGGACAGGGGCGCCGTAGGAATGGAGACGAGGACCTCGATGGCTTCTCCGGGCACAGATTCACCGATGGGGCCGGGCCGGCCCAAGAGGAAACCCTGACCGAAAGGCACCCCTATCCGGGTGAGGATTTCAAGCTCCTCCTCGCGCTCGATGCCTTCGGCGACGATCTGCGATTTGAGCACGTCGCTCAGCCACTTCAGCCCGTTCACCAATGACCGTTTGCTCGGCTCGCTATCGATGTCCTGCACCAGGGATATGTCGATCTTGACGATGGATGGTCGCAGCCTGACGAGATACCAGAGGTCGATCCGTCCCGACGCCAGATCGTCAAAGGCGAGTCGATAGCCCCGGCGCGACAGGCGGTCTAAGTAGACCTTGGCCCGCTGATAGTTGTCGATCACGGTGTCTTCGCTCAGCTCGAGGACGATCCGGCCCGGGGCCAGTCCCTCGAGGGCGTCGGTTAGCTGGGGCGACATGAGCGTTTCCAACGAGACGTTGAGGGCGAGGAAGGCTCGTTGCGGAACTGAGCTGAAGCCGGCCACAGCTGCCCTGATGGCTTCGAGCTCGAGCTCCGTTCCGATCCCGGCTCCCCAGGCCGCCGCGAACCACTCCGGGGGCGACCCGGTTGGGAACCGTGCCAGTGCTTCGTAGCCGACCACTTGCCGATCGCCGTTACTCCGCAGATCGACGATCGGTTGGTAGACGATCGACAGGCTCCCTCGTTGTATCGCGGTGATGATCTGCGCCGGCGAGGGACCGGGTCGTGCGGCCGGTCGGGCTCCGCGCCCCGAAAGCAGCTTCTGCTCCTCGGTGGCCGCGGGAATCGTCACCGCAAAGACACTCTTTCCATCCTTGTAGCGGTAGCTGAGGTCCCCTTCCATCAACCGAACCAGGCTTTTGGCAACAGTCAGGCCAAGGCCGATTGGCGCGGTTTGTCCGTGAAAGCGACGTCCGTGCTGGTAGGGCTCGAACACCTTTTCTCTGAGCTCGGGGAGAATTCCCGGACCGTTGTCGGCCACCTCGAGGATCACATTTGCACCCCGCCGGGTGACCCGAACCTCCACCCGCGGACCCCCATGATCCAACGCGTTCGAGAGAAGGTTCCTCAAAACCTGTCGCATCCGCAGCGGATCGGCCCAAATGGAGTCGGCGCCGCTGACAGTCAGGCGGCCCTCGCTCTTTGCGCTCGACCCTGAGGCAACTCTCGTTATCAGATCGTCGGTGCTGAGAACCTGTGGGCGAATGGTCAAATCACCAATGTTCGCTCTCGCGAAGACCAGGAGGTCCTCGACCATGAAGGCGGTGTCAGATGCCTGATCGGCCAGGATGTCGACCAGTTCGTCCCGGTCCCTTTGGGTCAGCTCCCGGCTCGAGTCACGCAGAGTCTCGGCAAACCCGACCATCGCGGTGAGAGGGGTACGGAGTTCGTGGGCTACAGCGGAAAGGAACTGGTCCTTCGCGCCCCGAAGCTCTTCTTCTTTTTCGAGCTCGGCTTCGAACTGGATCCGGCGTTGCCGGTGTCGAATGAAGGCCAAAGCGCCGAGGATCGCCAGGCCGGGTACGAAGAACGCCACCACGAATCGAGCCGCATTGGCGACGTCGCCCAAACCTGCCCTGACCGCGGCGATATTGCTTTCCCGCTCGTCGCGTTCGGACACGAGCAATAGCGTCGCTGAATCGAACGCTTCTCCCAGGCGTTCGGAGTCGCCGACCTGAGCTTCGTCGAATCGACCGGCGCCAAGGTGCTCGATGAGTTTTACGCCCGCCTCAGCGTATGCCCGCACCGCATTGTTGATGTCTGCATCGGAAAGGACGGCATCGAAATCTGACCGCCGCGAGGAGACGTCGGCTAGCGCCGCTTCAGCGTCCGTCAGCACAGCACGAAAGGCCGTTTCTGACAACTCGCCGTTCTCGTAGGCGACACCGAAGAGCAGGGCCTCGCTCAGGATGGCGCGACTCACGGTGACGGCACCGAGCATCGCCTGCGCCCTCACCTGGACCGCAGCGTCTTCGGCCACCTCCACCGC
Source organism: uncultured Acidimicrobiia bacterium (assembly GCA_963840175.1). Taxonomy (GTDB): domain Bacteria; phylum Actinomycetota; class Acidimicrobiia; order Spongiisociales; family ZC4RG35; genus JACCTH01. Next base: position 94,090 of record CAWIXU010000012.1, on the reverse strand, counting down.
CCCCTCGGAGTTCGAAAACACGACGCTTGAGAACGCAAGCAAGGAGACCGCCAGAAGCCCGGCCACCGCCAGTGTCCAGTATCTCCTGGTTGACGAGCGCAATGGTGACTTGACCATCACAGATCCGGAGCCGCGGGCAGAAAACGCGACGTTGCGAGCGGGTCCCATCCGTCAAGGAAACCGGTTGGAGTGGATCGAGTGGGCGGGTAGCTGTCGATACTCGGGGACCATTTCCAGAGCGCCCAACCGGCCAGGGCGCCCAACGCGGCCACCGGAAGGAGCAACGCGCTACCGCTACCGAGAATGGCCCCCAACACCACTTCCAAGACGAGGAGGGGTGACAGCAGCACTTCTGCAATGGCTGGCGGGAGCACCGGGCGCAGCAAGCCCAGGGCCGCGTCCCACAAAGGGTTGGCCGACCGCGCCGCGGTTCCCGGCCTGTGGCGCATCCACCGTCTCCATCCTGCCCTGGGTGGTCGTCGGCCCTGCCGTCGTGGTGGTAGAACCGGATCCCACCCTTGGCGGCACTCCGATTTGACCGGAGGTCACTTTGGTAGTTGTCGGCCCAGCCGGAAGCGAAGATCCGGTAGTCGACGTGGTGGCACTCGCCGGGCTGGTGGTCGAACTCGACTCGGGTGTGGTTGACGTCACCGGAGTAGTCACCGTGGTCGAGGGGATAGTGGTCAGGAGCGGCAGAGACGTGGTCGGCAGCGTTGGAAGCGTGACCTCCGGCAGGGTCACCGTGCTGGTCGTGGGAAGCTCGAGAGCCAGAGCTTGCGGTGGTGTCGGACTTCCCACGAGCAACAATCCCAAAGCCCCGACCACCAGAACCGTCCCTGCGGAAAGCGATCTGTACATGCGGGCCCGAGGCTCCGGCTTCACGCCTCGTCATCGGCACTCCAGCCCCCAATCTGAACCGATCGACGGTTGGTCTAGTCAGCCTTTTCCGCCACGAACCGCCACGGAAGCTCAGTGGCTTTGGTGATGCCAATCCGAGGAGTGATCCATATCGATAATGGCGGTTCACCTGCGCGCAATCGCAAGGGAGATTGGGGGTCGAATAAGGTCTAGCCCGTTTAGGGAGCCGTCGATCCCCAGCGCCTGACAAAGGTTTCCGGGACCGCTTGTCAGGTTGTTCTTTCTCCCGCCGTGAGCAGGATTGCTGACCCACTGCATTCTTAAGGGGGTGTGAATTGACTCGCTGTGAAGATCCCACCTTGAGGGTCTCGAATCAGCGCGTCCCGCGTCCATTCCGAGTCGTTCCGCTGCAGGACGTCGCCGCCGAGGTGCTCTGCGATATGCGCGGTCTCATCGCGGTCGGCGACAGTAAACGAAACGTGCCAATGGGGCGTTTCGTCCGCATCGATGAGCGAGAGCCAGCCGATCGCGTCTGCAAAGCCCGGAGGCGCGTTGATACCGGCCTGTCGGGCTCGAATCTCGGGATCGCTCGTCGACTCAAGATGGTCGCCATAGCCTGGGACCCGGATCATGGTGGCAAAACCCATGTCGTCAAACTGCCAACCAAAAACCGACGAGTAAAAGGCTTTTGACGTGTCGGCATCGCCTGTGTAGAGGTCGCTGAAATTCCAGGCACCGGGAGTGTTTACGACCTGAGCTCCGGGCCGTCGACGAGCCTGCCAAAGCCGAAACTGCACGCCTAAGGGATCGGCGCAAACCACCGAGGTTCCGCCCTCCCCCGCCTCGCTGGGCGGTTGCAAGATATTGCCGCCAGCCGCCTCCACTTTCGCCACTGCCTTCTGGGCGTCTTGTATCGCGACGTAGGTGTTCCAGCCGGAGCTGATTCCCTCGGACGAGCTGCCCATGCCGGCGGCATCCTGGCCATTCAACAAAGCGATGAAGTACGGAACTGGCGCCTCTGGTGGCGTCGCCTGGTTGAAAGTCCATCCAAAAAGAGCGCCGTAGAAAGCTCGGGCGCCAGCCAGGTCGTGATGTTCAATGTCGATCCACGACGTGACACCGTGGGGATAAGTGCGGGTCATCTAGCCAACCTCCTCGGCTATGAACCGCCAGGGTTGCTCGACGCCTTTGGTAATGCCAATTCGAGGAGTGGTGCGGATCGAGGGCGGGCTTTCGCCATGACGCAATTGAATGGCTGAGCGAGGATCGAAAAGGTCGAGCCCGTTGTGGGAACCGTCGATTCCCAGCGCCTGGCAGAGGTTGCCGGGGCCGGTTGTGAGGTTATTTTCTCGCCCCCGTCGGCGAGCCATGTCCTGTTCCCCCGCCACCGGCCTACCCGCCCTGAGCAGGATTGCTGACCCCATTCCCTCGGGACCACAAACGACGTTGGCGCACCAGTGGATGCCATAGCTTCGGTAGACATAGAGGAGGCCCGGACGTTCGAACATCACTACGTTTCGGCCCCGGGGTCCGCCAAAGGAGTGACTGGCCGGATCATCGGACCTGTATGCCTCTACTTCGGTCAGCTGTATCTCGGTGGCTTTGCCTCCGATCGAGCTCGAGACATGCCACCCAAGCAACTTGGGGGCCGCGAGGTCGGCCGTCTGGTCTAGAAAGGCTGGAGCAGTAACGGTCCCGTAACTGTATTGCATAGGCTGAGAGCGATGACAGCCGCCGTGATCCGCGCAATCTCGGTGGTCACGATCGCTCTCCTACTCCTGTCGATCGTTCTCATCGCGCTAAGGGATGCGTCGCTTCCCCTGGTGATCGAAGGAGTGGGCTCTGGCGACCCCTACTTCTCGCTAGTCGTGGCCGGTTACGGGCTCCTCACTGGCTTGCTGGCGTGGCTGGGAGCCGTGCTTTCCATCAGAAAGGCGTCGAACCCGATTGGAAGAATCCTTCTTGCTCTTGGGATGTGGCAGGCCCTCACGCTGTTTGTCTCCGTGTTCCTTGTGCGCTCGGAGAGTTGGCGGGTTTTCGGGTGGTGGCTCGGGGCGTGGACCTTTGTGCCCATGGTCACGATCCCCGCCACCGTGGTCTTGCTCCTCTTTCCAGTCGGCCGCCTTCCCAGCCCTCGCTGGCGCTTTTTCGTTTGGACTGGGCTCGCTGGCACTGCGAGTTGGAGCTTGGCCGAGGCGACGCGTCCAATTCTCGGAGTGACCGATCTCGTCAACCCTTACGCCAACGCTCGCTTGGAGGTGGCGGGAGACCGCGTCAGCATTGTCATGATCTTCGGATTGGTGGCTGCGGCGAGCAGCGTGATCGTGCGCTTCCGCCAGGCCCAGGCGGAAGAGCGGCTTCAGCTCAAGTGGATCACCTACGTTGGGCTGCTCATGCTGGTCACCTGGGCAGTGCTTTGGTATTTGGGCGACGTAGCGGAAGAGTTTGGGGCCCGGGAGGTGGCTACCGGGACTCTCATCGTTGCTCTGCTCTTCGTGACTATCGCGGCTGCGATTCTGAAATACCGGTTGTACGACATCGATCGACTGATCAGTCGCACGCTTAGTTACGCTCTCGTTGTTGGGTTGCTGGCCTCTGTCTACGCCGCGGTTGCTGTCGGACTTCCGCAACTGATCGGTTTGGGGGGAAATTCCTCACTGGCCACCGCGGCAGGCACCTTGGTCGTGGCTGCCCTCTTCCGCCCCGTCACCAAGCGGCTTCAACTGGTCATGGACCGGCGTTTCAATCGCACCCGATTCGATGCCGAGATCGAGGTCGAAGGATTGGCGGAAGCTCTTGGCCGCCGCGTCGACCTCGAAGGCGTGGTGGCGTCACTGCACAAAGTGGTTGCTCGCACGGTTGCACCGGACGCGGCCGGCGTCTGGATCAGGTCGAGGTCCTAACCCAACGCGGTCAGCAGGATCGCCTTGAAGCTGTGCAGTCGGTTCTCGGCCTGTTCGAAGATAAGCGAGCGAGGGTGATCCATGACCTCGTCGGTGACTTCCTCACCTCGATGTGCGGGCAGACAATGAAGAAAGATGCTCGTCGCATTCGCTCGTTCGAAGAGCTCAACGTTGACTTGGTAGGGCGCGAAGGTTCGCCTCCGGTCGGCTGCCTCGCCCTCTTGACCCATCGATGTCCATACATCCGTGTAGACGACGTCAGCACCGGCCACGGCTTCGGACGGATCCGAAGTCACGAACACCTCGCCGAATTCACGGGCAGACTTCAACGTTTGTTCGCTCGGCTCGTAGCCGAGCGGCGAGGCGATCCGCACCCGGCCCCCACTCCGTGTGATCGCATCGATCAACGAGGCCGCGGTGTTGTTGCCGTCGCCGATGTATGCGACAACGATTCCCTCCAATCGCCCGAAGTGATCGGCGATCGTTTGTAGGTCAGCAATCGCCTGACACGGGTGCTCTTCGTCGGAGAGAAGATTGATGACGGGCACGTCGACCGCTCCGGCCACTCGGTCCAGATCGGAATGTGCGAACACTCTCATCCCGAGGAGGTCCAGGTAACGCTCGAGGACTCGGCCCACATCTTCGGGGGTCTCCCGGGTGCCCATGCCCGACTTGTTCGTTTCGGATCACGACGGGGTGGATGCCGAGCTGGATCGCCGCGACCTCCGTCGAGACCCAGGTTCGGACCGACTGCTTCATGAAGAAAAGTCCGATCGAGCGTCCGGTCAGAGTGCACCGGCGTATGCGGCCGGGTCGGAGCGGACGAGCGAGGCAAGATCGACGAGGTCGCTGAGCTCGTCAGGTGTCGAGGTCGCCGATCCGAAGAAGATGCTTCATGTCCTGAGCTTTGCTCCGAGCTGCAGCGCCCGCCTCGATCATCGCTCGGCGAACCTCGGCGATCTCCTCGGCGACGAGCGTCCGATCGGGTGCGCGCAGCCGGTAGTGGAACGCCAGCGATTTGCGCCCATCGCCAAGCGCCGAGATACTCGTCAAACAGTCCGACGCTTTCCACCAGATCTGAAGCCGACTCAGTCACCGCTCTGGAGTTGCTTGGCGGTGACCTCGAGAGGGACGATCAAAGGCAAGATCGAAGTCGACGGCGGGATAGATGCTCGGCTCGTCAAGCGTCCACCGCGTCGGGGCGGCGAGCAGCGACTGCAGGTCGAGTTCTCCTGCCGCAACCCGTCCCTCCAAGCTCGTATCGCCCGGCGATCTCCGGGTGCAACTCGCCAATGTGTCCGATCGATTTGCCGGCAATCGTCACTGTCATTGTCCGACCGGGGTGAAAGCCAGCCGGCTGGCTCGCTGCTAGATCCCAGTCCCCGAGATCGAGCGCCGCGGCAATTGATCGCCAGACGGCGCCGGCGGTGTAGACATCGACCGGCCGGCCGTTGCCATCGAGGCCGACCGGCCCGATCTGTCCGATCATCGCCAGACCCAGCCGCATCGGCTGGAAAGGAATCCGGGGGTCGTCCGGCGAGGGTTGATCGAAGAAGACCTGGCCCAGCTCGAAGAGCCCGAGCGAGGAGTTGCCGCGGGTCAGCGTTGTAGCGGAGCGAACGCAGCAACCCTGGCAGGAGCGACGTGCGGAGCACCGCCATTTCGTCGTTCAGAGGATTGGCAACCCGGATCGCAGCGAGATTCTGCGGTCGAAGCGACAAAGGCGTCGAGATCTTCAGGCGGCGGCAAAGGACAGATTGATCGCCTGGAACAAGCCGGCCGCGGTGAGGGCTTTGCGCAACACCCGGTGCCGCTTTTGCTCCGGGGTGTAGCCACCGGCCGGTCCTGTCGGGCAGCGTCTCGCCGAACTTGTCGTATCCGAACAGTCGCGCCACTTCCTCGACCAGATCGGCTGGACGATCGAGATCACGACGGAAAGTCGGCACTGTGACGACGAGCGGGTCGGTTCCCTCGTTCGTCAGTTCGAGACGGGACAGCAACGGCGAAACCTCCTCCGGGGGCACTACCTCGCCGAGGAGGCGGTAGACATCGGCGAGCGGAAGTGACGATGGTCATCGGGAGCAAACGGCCGGGTGACGACGTCGATGTAGGCACGAGGCGACTCCCCCCCAGCCAAGTCCATCATTAATCGATTGGCTCGGGCGGCGGCAACCGGCGGAAGGTTGGGATCGACGCCTCGTTCGAAGCGCGATGACGCTTCGCTGCGGAGCCCGTGGCGCCGGCTCATTCGGCCGACAGTGGGTGGGTCCCAACTCGCCGCTTCGATGATCACGTTTACAGTGCTTTCCGATACTTCGGAATCAAGCCCACCCATTGTTCCGGCCAAGCCACTCGCTTTCTCGGTGTCGGCGACCACCAGATCCTCGTCGATCAGCTCGCGTTCGACTCCGTCGAGGGTGACGAGGGTTTCCCCGGCGCGAGCCCGACGGACGACAATCGAGTCGTCGACCAGGCGGTCGGCGTCGAAGGCATGGAGCGGTTGACCGAGTTCGACCATCACGTAGTTGGTGACATCGACGATGTTGGAAATTGGACGGACGCCCGCGGCTCGCAGTCGGGTTCGGACCCAAAGCGGCGACGGCCCGACCGAGACTCCACGGAGTTCTCGGGCGACGAATCGATAACAGCCCTCGGGATCCTCGATGCGCACGCTGGTTTTGAGGGTGAGGTCGCTGCTCTTGACCTCGGTGGGCGGGGTGCGATAGGGGATCTGGTAGTAGGCGGCAAGTTCGCGAGCGACGCCCACCATCGACATCAGGTCCGGACGATTCGACGTGATCTCGAGATCGAAAACTGTATCTGGTAGTTCGACCACCTCTTCGAATGGGACGCCGAGCGGCGTGGCCGGATCGAGCACCAAGATTCCTGCATGTTCATCGCCGAGACCGAGCTCGCGCTCGGAACAGATCATTCCGTTCGATTGCACGCCTCTGATCTCCCGCGAGCCGATGGTCATACCTCCGGCGAGCAGTTGCGCCTGGAGAAGCGAAAGCGACCATCGCCCCCTCCTCGAAGTTCCACGCACCGCAGACGACCTCGATCGGACTATCGCCGGTAGTGACTGTGCAAAGCCGAACTTTGTCGGCGTTGGGATGAACTCGAATCTCGTTCACCCGGGCAACGTTGACGCCGGACCATTCCGGCACTCGCTCTTCGATCGATTCGACCTTCATCCCCAGCCAGGTGAGGGCATGCTCGACCACCTTCGGGATCGGGGTCGGGCAGGTCGATGAAGTCGGCAAGCCACCGCAAGGAAACCTTCATCGGAATTGCCTCAGCACCCGCAGGTCGTTCTCGATGAAGACCCGGATGTTCGAGATTCCGTGACGAACCATTGCCAGGCGCTCCGTTCCCATGCCGAAAGCGAACCCGGTGAGCTGCTCGGGGTCGTAGCCCGATGCTTCGAGGACGTTGGGATCGACCATGCCACACCCGGCCATCTCGAGCCAGCCTGTCTCACCACACAGACGACAGCCCGTGCCCGCTCCGTCGCAAACGAAACACGAAACGTCGAGCTCCGCCGACGGCTCGGTGAAAGGAAAGAAGTGCGGTCGCAGCCGGATCTGCTGCTTGGGGCCGAAGAACTCGCGGGCGAAATGAGCAAGCGTGCCTTTGAGGTCAGAGAACTTGATTCCTTCATCGACGGCCAATCCCTCGATCTGATGGAACACCGGCAGGTGGGTGGCGTCGATGGCGTCGGAGCGAAAGGTCTTACCCGGGACGATCACGTAGACCGGAGGCTCGTGTTTCTCCATGTATCGAACCTGCATGGGTGAGGTTTGAGTCCGCAGCAGGACTTCGTCGGCTGGGTCCCCGAATTCGACATAGATCGTGTCCGATTCGGCCCGCGCCGGATGATGCGGCGGCGTGTTGAGAGCGTCGAAGTTGTACCAGGCGAGCTCCGCCTCGGGACCCTCGGCGATTCGATAGCCAAGTCCGACGAAGATGTCGCATACCTCGTCGACGGTCTGTTGGAGAAGATGCTCGTTCCCCGTGCGGAGGCTCCAGAGCTCCGCCGTGACATCGACGGCGTCGGCTGCCAGGAGTTGATCTGCCTCTGAGCGCGTTATTTCGGCTCGCCGAGCCATTAGCGCAGCAGTGACTTTCTCAGCCGCGTCATTGACCCGGGCGCCCGCATCAGGTCTTTCGGCCTCCGGAAGCTGTCCAAGTTGGCGCCGAAACGCACCGAGGGGACTGTTTCGCCCGACCACCGAGTTATGGAGCTGGTCAAGCTCGCTCGTGGTCGACGCCGCTTCTATCCGGCCAAGCGCGTCGGCAACGATCTCAGAAAGGTCCATGGGGGCTGGGAAGGTTAATGGTGGGAGGGAGCGACCTTTAGGTCGACCCGGGGGCAGCAATCGTTGGCCCGTTTAAGGGTGGTGCCGAACTCGAGGCTGGTAGCTCGCGAGACACGTCGTCCTTGTTCGGCCTGGGACAATCATTCTGCATGAGAATCCGCCGAGCAGATCAACCCGACGACGCCGAGGCGTGCGCTGCGGTCTATGCGCCGTACGTGCGCGACTCGATCATCAGCTTCGAGTACGAGCCCCCCGGAGCAGAAGAATTCGAGCGTCGAATGGCAGCGTCTCTCGGGTGGTTCGTGGCCGAGAATGGGGGCGATGTCGTGGGATACGCCTATCTCGCCAAGCATCGGGAAAGGTCGGCATACCAATGGGCAGCCGACGCCGCGGTCTACGTCCGGGAGGGTGAGCACCGCTCAGGCGTTGGCCGGCTGCTCTATGCCAGGCTGATCCAAGTGGCCAAGGAGAGCGGGCTCCGGATGCTTTGTGCTGGTGTGACGCAGCCAAACGAAGCCTCTAACGGATTTCATGAGGCGATCGGGTTCGAGCCGGTCGGTGTTTATCGGAGGATCGGGTGGAAGTTCGGTTCCTGGCACGACGTGCGCTGGTATCAGCTCGATCTCGCCCCGGGCGACACCAGCCCACCAGAAGTGCCGCGTTTCGACACCTCGTAGCAAAGGATCGCCGCGGCAACTGCGGCGTTGAGGCTCTCCACCCCTCCCGGCATCGGGATTGTCACCACATGGTCCGCTGTCTCCCGAACACTGGCGGGAAGCCCATGGGCTTCGGAGCCGATCAATACGGCGAGGGTGCCATCCGCCAGAGTGCCATCGGACAGTGAGGACGGCTCGACGCCGCCGGTCATGGCTGTGGCCACCTTGATGAATCCGTCCAGCTGCCCAAACAGATCGAATTGGCCGAGCCCGGTGTGGAAGTGGGCGCCCGCCGCTGCCCGGAGAACCTTTGGCGACCACAAATCAGCCGAACCCTCGGTCGTCATCACATCGAGACCGAAGGCGGCGGCGGTGCGGATCATCGTTCCAAGGTTGCCCGGATCCGAAATGTCCCAGGCGACCAACACGCTCCGGCCCGGGGTGAGCGGGCGCACGGGGATTTCGACCACGGCAACCGGGCTTTGCGGCGTCCGGGTCGAGGAGAGCCGTTCCAGAGCCGCCTGAGACACGAGCGTGCCTTCGGAATAGTCGTCTGAAAAGACCTCCCGAACCCTCACCCCGTTCGAGACCGCTTCTGCGAAGAGATGCGGACCTTCGAGAAGAGTCAGACCTGTTGCACGACGTTCTTCAGCGCGATGGAGCCGGACGGCGGCGAGAACCCGCTGGTTGCGAGGAGACAGACCCGCAGCGGGGGCTGAGTCGTCGGTCAGTTCGACTTGGCGAGCTCTACCAGTGCGGCGAAGGAATTCGGGTCGTTAACAGCCATTTCCGCCAGCATCTTGCGATCGAGCTCGACTTCTTTCGCCTTGAGGCCGGCGATGAAGGTGCTGTAGGACATGCCGTGCTCGCGCGCCGCGGCGTTGATGCGCGCAATCCAGAGGCGGCGAAACTGGCCCTTGCGGTCTCGCCGGTCCTTGTAGGCGTCCTGCATCGCGTGCATGACCTGCTCATTTGCGGTGCGGAACCGTCTGCTCTTCGAGCCCTTGTAGCCCTTCGCCCGATCGAGGACCTTCTTGTGCGCCTTTTTGGCGTGGACGGCTCTCTTGACTCGTGACATCTAGATCACATCCCGAGAAGCTTCTTGGCGACTTTGGCGTCGCCGGGGGCGAGCTCGACTTCACCCGAGCGACGCCTGAACACGTCGTTGCCCTTGGCGAGCTTGTAGTGGTTCTTACCTGATTGGCGGCGCAAGAGCTTCCCGGTCCCGGTGACCTTGATTCTCTTTTTGGCTCCGCTATGGGTTTTCATCTTTGGCACGGTCTTATTCCTCGGTGACAGGCGCTAGGGGAGCGTCCTCGGCTACTTCCTTCAGCTCCGTCGGGTCGATTTCCTTTGGTTTTGGTCGGCGGGTCGGAGCCAGGACCATCGTCATGAGCCTTCCCTCCTGGGCAGGCGCCTGTTCGATCGTGGCTTGGGTCCCGACGCCAGCTGCGATCCGATCCAGAAGTTTCCGTCCGAACTCAGGTCTTTCCTGCTCTCGACCGCGAAAGCGGACGGTGACCTTGACCTTGTCCCCGTCGCCGAGAAACTCGAGGGCTCGGCGAAGGGTGATATCGAAATCGTGAGTCTCGATTCGCGGCGCCATCCGAAGTTCTTTGACCACGGTGCGCTTCTGGTTCTTGCGAGCTTCACGTTCCCGGACTGACTGTTCGTACTTGAACTTCCCGTAATCCATCAAACGGCACACGGGAGGTTTGGCTTCTGGCGCTACCTCCACCAAATCGAGCCCAAGTTGGTCGGCCAACCACATGGCTTCGGCCAGTTTCTTGACTCCGATCTGCGAGCCATCAGGTGCGACCAATCGCACCTCCGTGGCTCTGATGTTTCCGTTTATTCGCAATTCGGCGATGTTCCGACCTCCTGTTTCAGTTCTTCCTAGACAACAAACAAGCAGCAGACACAGCCTGCTGCTCATGCACAAATGGATTCTTGTGACCGCAACTCACCCGGGTTTTCGACTTGGGTGGTTGGGTGGGAAGCAGGCAGCTTCCACTTTCAACTTGGTTGTGCCCCCAAGGGTAGTCGATCAAGCGAGCTGCCTGACCAGATCGATCACGGCCGCCGCGGCTTCGGCACCTTTGTTGCCCGGACCTGATTCGGAACGGGCAAGAGCTTGTTCGAGGTCTTCGGTGGCGAGAACGGCGTTGCCGACGGGTTTTCCCTGCGTGATGGCCACCTGGCTGAGACCTGCGGCTGACTCGCGCACGATGACGTCGTAATGATCGGTTTCGCCGCGGATGATTGCGCCAATAGCGACGACCCCCGAGCAACCGCGGTTGAACAGTGCAAGAGCCGCAACCGGTAGCTCCCACGCTCCGGCGACCTCGAGCGTTTCGACATCAGCGATGCCGGATCGAGAGAGCTCTTCCTTCGCCCCCTCGAGGAGACGCTCGGTAACAACCTGGTTGAACCGTGCAAGCGCAATTCCGATGCGAACCGCCCGATCTGAACTCATTTGGCTGAACTCATTTGGCTGAGCTCATTCGTCGAACTGGTGCCCGAGCTTGTCGGCCTTGGTGCGGAGATAGCGTTCGCTTTCAGGATTGGAGGGGATGATCAGGGGAATTCGATCCACAATCGAAAGCCCGTAGCCCTCGATCGCGGCGCGCTTGGTTGGATTGTTGGTCAGGAGGCGCATCGAACGGACGCCGAGGTCGTAGAGGATTTGGGCGCCCACTCCGTAATCGCGGGCGTCGACCGGCAAGCCGAGATCCTCGTTCGCCTCGACCGTGTCGCGCCCCTGATCCTGAAGGTTGTACGCCTCGAGCTTGTGGATCAGGCCGATGCCCCGACCCTCATGGCCGCGAATGTAGAGGAAAACCCCGCGGCCTTCCGCCGCGATTTTCGAGAGCGCGAGATCGCGCTGGTCGCCGCAGTCGCAGCGCAGGCTCGAGAAAGTGTCACCGGTCAAACACTCGGAATGGACCCGCACCATGACTTCTTCACCGTCGCCCAGCTCTCCCATCACCAGGGCGAGGTGCTGGCGATCATCAACCAGCGAGCGATAGCCAACCGCCCGGAAGACTCCCTGCGGCGTGGGCAAACGAGCCTCGACCATGCGTTCGACGAGCTTTTCATGCTGGCGTCGATAGGCGATGAGATCGGCAATGGTGCCAACCAGCAGCCCGTGCTCCTTGGCAAACCTTTCGAGCTCGGGCAGGCGGGCGACCGTCCCGTCGTCGTTCATGATCTCAGCCAGCACCCCAGCCGGGTAGAGCCCGGCCATCTGCGCCAGGTCTACTGCTGCTTCGGTATGACCGGCTCGTTTGAGCACGCCGCCCGCCTCGTAGCGAAGCGGGTAGACGTGGCCGGGTCGGGCGAGGTCGATCGACGAGGCGGAAGGATCGATCAGCACTGCCACCGTGCGGGCCCGATCAGCAGCGGAGATGCCGGTCGTGGTCCCGTCACGAGCATCAACCGAGATGGTGAAGGCGGTACGACGGACGTCGGTGCTCTGTCTGACCATTTGCGGCAATTCGAGCTCGTCGAGCCGCTCCCCCAGCATGGGCACCGTCAAGATGCCGCTCGAGTGACGGATCATGAAACCGATTTTCACCGCATCAGCAGCCGAGGCGGCCAGAACCAAGTCACCTTCGTTCTCGCGGTCAGCATCATCGACGACGATAACGATCTCGCCCTGGCTGATCGCAGTGACCAGTTCTTCAGTAGTGGCAAAGCTCACGGCAGGAGCATCCGTTCGAGGTACTTGGCGAAGACATCGAACTCCAGATTTACCTTGTTTGCGACCTCCCGCAAGCCCAGGGTCGTGACCTTGAGGGTATGGGGGATGAGAGCGACCTCAAAGCCGTTCGGGGTCAGGGCCGCAACCGTCAAACTGACCCCGTCCACCGCGACCGAGCCTTTTTCCACCAGGTACTTGTGATATTCGGGCGCAACATTCACTGAGAGCCGAACACCGCCACCTTCGGCCGTCTTCCCTTCCACGATCCCAATGATGTCGACATGGCCCGAGACGATGTGCCCGTCGAGCCGTCCATCGACCCGGAGAGGACGCTCGAGGTTTACCGGGTCGCCGGACGCAAGCCCGCCGAGGTTCGTCCGACGCAAGGTCTCAGGAACCGTTTCCACCCTCAACGTCGGAGTCCGGTCGCCGATCGCCGTAAGACACACGCCGTTGATCGAAATGGAGGCACCCAGGGCGAGCTCTGGGGCGAGATCAGTCGCGATCTCGATCGTGCGACCACCATCGCGATCGTTGACGGACTTCACGGTGCCAATCGTTTCGATGATGCCGGTGAACATGATCTATCTGAGGTCGAATTCAATTCGAAGGTCGGGTCCGAGCTGAGCGACGTCGACGATCGAAATCTCTCGGGCCGAGTCGAGGCTAGGCCAAGCTGCGGTCGAACAATGGTCGGCCCACTCCTCCAGCAAGCTTTCCCGCCAGGTACAGAACGCCCCGATCGACCAGACCGCTGGCGAGAAACGCCCCGGCGAGAGTTGGCCCGCCTTCGACGAGCACCGACAGCAACCCGGCCTCGCCCATTTCTCCCAGGGCGATTGCCAAATCAACCCGGCCACCTTCCGCCGGGCGGATTATCAGCGGATCCCGATCCCACAAATGGGCACTCTGCGGAAGCGGTTGGCTGCCCGCGATCACGATGGGTCGCGGCTGGCGGCCCGTGTAGCCCGCCAGTCGCACATCGAGCCTTGGATCGTCGATGCGCACCGTGCCCGACCCAACTACGACGCCATCGACCTCGGCTCGCAAACGATGAGCGTCTGCGCGGGCCGCTTCGCCGGTGATCCAACGCGAACTGCCGTCAGCCGCGGCAGCTTGGCCGTCGAGCGTGGCTGCGAGTTTCAGTGTGACGAAGGGTCGGCCGGTGCGGCGGTGGTGAAAGTAGGCAGGGTCGACCGAGATCAGGGGCGGATCGATCACCTCCACCTCGATTCCGCCGGCTCGGAGCCGGTCGATGCCGCTCCCCCGCACTCGTTGGTCAGGGTCGACAGCGCCGACGAGCACGCCAGACAATCCGGCGGCGAGGATGGCCTCAGTGCAGGGTGGTGTTCGGCCTTGGTGGTTGCAGGGCTCCAGCGTGACCACCAGCGTCGCACCTCGAGCCCGCTCCCCCGCCGCAGCCAGGGCGAGGACCTCTGCGTGGGGTTGTCCGAGCTCGACGTGATGGCCCTCCCCGACCGTCTCGCCCGCCGCAGTGATCACCACGGCGCCAACTCGTGGGTTGGGATGGGGGTTGGATCGCTGGGCGAGGAGTTCGGCCCGCTCCATCGCTTCGGCGGGGGTCACCTCAGCCGGTGCGACGATCGATCTCGAACGAGGAGCCGGTTCGCTTCTTGGCGAACTCTTTCATCTCGACTGCGATCGCTGACGCTTCCCATTGCGAAACGATAGGCCGCAACGTGTTGGTCGCAACCCCCAGCGAAATCGAGACCATCGGAAAGGCATACCGCTCACCGCGGCGATCGATGACTTCGATGTAACCGCGGAGCGCATCGGCGGTGTCGTAGTTGTCGAGGATCCCGTCATCGAAAGTCTCGATTACCCGTTTGCAATATTCCTCCGCCTTTTCGGCCGAAGTCAACGCAACAAAGTCGTCTCCCCCGATATGGCCCACGAACGCATCGGTCTCGCCAATCGCCTCGGCCGCTTCGACCATGCAGCGCGCGCAGAAGCGGATCACCTCGTCACCCCGCATGAAGCCGTAGTGGTCGTTGTAAGCCTTGAAGTTGTCGAGGTCACAGTGGACCAGAGCGAAACTCCCTTGTGCCTCGATGCGCTGCTCGATCTCCTGGCCGATTCGGAAGTTGCCCGGGAAGCCCGGTGAGCGGTGACAGGTCACGAGCGGCCTGGGTTCGACGAAGCACCGCTTTCACCCGGGCCACAAGCTCGGAGATGTCAAAGGGCTTGGTGATGTAGTCGTCGGCGCCGAGCTCGAGACCGCGCACGCGATCCTCGGGCAGGCCGCGAGCCGTGAGCAGAATCACGGACGTGTTGCCGGTGGTGCCATGGCTCCGGATACGCCGCAGTGCCGTGAGACCATCCATCCGCGGCATCATGATGTCGAGCAGAATCAGCTCCGGGGCATCAACCATCGCTTTGTCGACGGCCTCGCGGCCATCCTCGGCGGTGTCGACTTCATAACCCTCGAGCTCGAGGTTGATCTTGACGACCTGAAGAATGTCGGGGTCGTCGTCAACTACGAGGATTCGCTCAGTCATCCCTGTTCCAACATCTTTCGTAGGTCGCGGACAGCAGCGGCCGGATCGGGTTCTCCGAACACGGCGGTTCCGGCCACGAACACGTTGGCACCTGCGTCGCGAGCAGAAACGATCGTGTTGGTGGTGATGCCACCATCAATCTCGATATCGGCTTTCAAGCCGTGCGACTCAATCCAATTCCGGGCTGACTGCACTTTCTTCAGCACATCCGGGATGAAGGACTGGCCCCCAAAGCCGGGATTTACCGACATGATCAGCAATAGGGAACAGCCCTCCAGAAAGGGCGCAACCGCCTCGAAAGGAGTCGGGGGGGACAAAACCAGGCCGAATTCGAGACCGCTGGCGTGGGCCTTGGCCGCCGCCCTTGAGGGGTCGGGTATGGCTTCGATGTGCATGGTCACCAGGTCGGCGCCAGCCGAGGCCAGCTCCGGCAGGTAGGCATCGGGATTGGTAGTCATCAGATGGCAATCGAAACGAAGCGAGGTGACCTTGCGCAGATCGGCAATGACTGGCATTCCAAAGCTCAGGTTGGGGACGAAGTGTCCATCCATGAGGTCGAGATGAAGCAGGTCGGCGTCGACCTCTATCGCCATCACCTGTTCACCGAGTCTGCTGAAGTCGGCTGCCAGCAAGCTAGGCGCTATCTGGTAGGTGGCCATTGAGCCACCAATTCTACTGGGCTAGTCCCTGCCGAACATGGCGATGAACATGCCATCGGTCCCGCTGAGATGGGGCGCGAGCAGCCAACCGTCGCCGTAGGGCCGGCCGGGCAGACTGCTGAACGAGGGCAGCCACCTTGGATTCAGATCGGCCACTTGCTCGGTGGTTTCGGCGGTGGTGACCGTGCAAACCGAGTAGACGAGCAGACCATCGGGGGCGAGCAGCTCGAGCCCCGCTTCGAGAATTCCCCGTTGCAGGCGGGCCAGGCGCTCGATTTCGGCGGGAGTGACACGGTGGCGGATCTCGGGCCGCCGGCGCAGGGTTCCGAGTCCCGAGCAGGGCGCATCGATCAGGACGCGGTCGAAACTTCGCGGGCGCAGTGGCGGGCAAGAACCGTCGCCGATGATCCAATGGGCTTCACGCACCCGACGGGCCGCTTTGAGCGCACGACGCCGATGGCGATCAACTGCAGCCACGAAACCGTCACCCGCGAGACGGTCGACGATGTCCATCGTCTTCCCACCGGGGGCGGCTGCAAGGTCGGCCACCCGCATCCCCGCTTGCACATCGAGGGCGACGACAACGGCGACCGACGAAGGATCGGCGAGGGGGTGACCACGGGTGGCGCCCGGCGGAACCAGGAAGGAGCCGGGAATCCCTGCCACCGCTTCCCCGTTCCTTGGCGGAGGGAGATGGGGTCGCGCGCGCACGGCCACCGGCGCCGCCTCGAGGGAGGCAAGAGCAAACGCATCCGTCTCCGCCGACCCCCATCCGGAGTCGAGCACTTCAAGCAACCACCCGGGTAAAGCGAGGCGGCTTTCGCGGTCCTCGGGTGGAACCTTGCCGGAGAGCTTTCTCAGCACCGCATTGACAAAGCCGCCGGCCTGGCTGCGCTGGACACGAATCGCCTCCACCGCGCAGTCCACCACTGCCGACGGAGGTGAGCGGCCATACCAGAGCTCGAAGAGCCCAACACGGAGCTGGTCGAGCACCAGGCTGTCCAATGCCTCGATGGGCCGATCCGTGTGGGCGGCAATCGCCTCATCGAGGCTCTGAGCCCGGCGAATCGTCCCGAAGGCGAGCGCATCAAGCATCGACCGGTCAATGGAGGTGAGGCTCTCCCCTTCACCGGCCACCGCCGGACGGGTCCACGCTCCGTCCCGAAGTACCCGGCCGACGACCCTGGCCGCGGCGAGCCGCGGAGCCACGCCGGCCTTCACCGTTTGACACTCGGCGTCGTTTGCCAGCCACGGGCCCACTCGGAGCCCGTCATGGCCCGCCGACCCGCGGGTTGCACTCCCGACAACTCGATGGAACCGGACTTGAGACCGAGAAGGACCCGACCATCTCTGACGACGAGCTCCTTGGGGTTGACGGCGTCGTCGACGGGCTGGATCGCCAGTAGCCGAACCGTCCCGGAGTCGAGCTCGAGACTGAGTCCGGGCCTGGGAGCGAGCGCCTTCGCTTTGCGGGCCCAGGTGGCCGGGTCGTCGTCGAAATTGACGCGCAGATCTCCTTTGTCGAGACGTGGGGCGTAGGTGGCGTACTCGTCGGCTTGCCCAATCTCGGGCAACAGCCCTCCGAGAAAGTCGGGCAACGTTTTCACGAGGAGACCGGCACCAATGTGGGAGAGCCGCTCCGTAAGCTCGCCGCCGCTTTCCTCCGGCCCGATCGGGGTGGTATCGGCCGCGAGAATTGGGCCGGTATCGAGGCCCGAGTCGAGCCGCATAACGGTCACTCCCGTTTTGCTGTCACCAGCTGCAATCGCAGCTGTCACCGGACTCGCTCCTCGCCACCGCGGCAACAGGGAGAAATGAACGTTGATGAATCCATGCGAGGGCATCGTCAGGATTGAGTCTGGGACTAGCACGCCAAACGCAACGACGACGGCGACGGCACATCCCTCGAACCAGGCAGGATTCAAATGGCTCCCCCGGGTCGCCTGGTGGACTTCGATCCCCGCAGCGAGCGCGGCTGCCTTTACCGGCGACGGCGAGGGGGTCGTGGTCCGCCCGCGGGGCCGGTCCGGTCGGGTGACCACCGCCCGCACCTCCGTAATCTCGAGCAGCGCGGTGAGGCTGGGCACGGCAGCTAGCGGAGTGCCGAGAAATACGACTTGGGGAGCCTTCACGTCTCCAGGCCGAGCGTGTCGGAACGCAAGCTCCGCAGGGCCTGTTTACGGGTCTTCTTGTCGAGGCGCTCGAGCAGAAGAATCCCCCGCAGGTGGTCGATCTCGTGTTGGAGAACTCTCCCCATCAATCCCTCGCCCGAGTACTCGACGGCTTTTCCGTCTATCCCGCGACCGCGCACAGACGCGAACCCGGGGCGGGTAATAGGCCAGTAGTAGCCCGGAACGGAGAGGCACCCTTCCTCGTACTCATACTCGCCGTTTGAATCCACCAGCTCGGGGTTGATCAAGGCCCTTGCCCCCTCCTCGTCCTGAGCGTCGAAGACGATGACGGCCCGAGAGACCCCGATCTGAGGCGCGGCGAGACCAACACCAGGGGCGGCGTACATCGTCTCGACCATATCTGCCACGAGGCGCTTCACCCCGTCGTCGATCTCGGTCACCGGGGAAGCAGGCAATCGCAGCACGGGGTCGCCAAACCGCCGGATCGGGAAAAGGGCCATGCCGCAATTATGCAGGCCAAAGATGGGTGATCGCCTACAAGTCCAGAGGATCGACATCAATACGGACCGTCGTGCCGGCGTCCCGCCACTTCTGGACGATTGGACGCAGGGCGATTCGAGCAACTCCGAGGTCTTTTCCTTGCAAGAGCCAGCGGTGGTTTTCGTTACGGACCGCCGGACCCATCACCGAGGCTTTCAGCGCGCGAATTTGGGTATCCGCGTTGGGTGGGATGGTGCCCCGCAGCTCGATGACCATGAGCTGGCTGGCTGGCGGAAAGCCGAGCCGGCTCCGGTTCTGGATCTCGGCTTCGAGGAAATCGAACGGATCCCCCGCTGCGGAGGGCGCGGATCACCGGATGGTTCGGCATGGAGGTTTGGACGAGGCTACGGCTGGACTTACCTCTGACTCTTCCCGCCAGCCGGGCGAGGATGCGGAGGGCTTCCTCTTCGGCGCGGTAATTGCTACCCAAAATGAGTCCGTCGGCATCGACGGCCACGGCGAGATCCACCGGGTCAAGGCTGGCGAGGTCGGCTTCGCTCCCGAACCGCGATGGGAGCTTCCGTGGGAGCTTCGGCGACGTTCGGGCCGAAGTGCTTGCCCAACTCTTCGGCGACGCGGCCGACACCAGCCCCGAGCGGGACGAACCGGTCGTGACCGCAGTTCGCACATGGTCCCAGCACAGCCTGACAGCGGGGACAGGTTGGTGAGGTCTCCGGCCGGGCGCCACAATTGGGACAGCGCCGCAACGTGCGACACCGTGTGCATCGCGCCGCTGGCGCGTAACCGCGGCGATGAGCGAAAACGAAGACCCGACCGTTTCTTTTCGTCACCGCTTTCATGGCCGCCAGCGCAGATACCCCCACCAGACCCGGGGTATCCGGTTCCCGGTTGCGATCGACGACCTCGACCGGTGGCCAGGCGCGGGGCGTGAGCGAATCACGGTCGCTCCGCTCGCCACGGTCTCGAGACTCGGGGTAGGGCCGACGAAGATCAAACCATTTCCGGCCAGGCTGGCGCGGGTGCGGAGGAAATCCCGCACCGCAATCGTCGGGGTTTGCCTTTCTTTCATG
Organism: uncultured Acidimicrobiia bacterium; assembly: GCA_963840175.1. GTDB lineage: Bacteria > Actinomycetota > Acidimicrobiia > Spongiisociales > ZC4RG35 > JACCTH01. The sequence goes on along the minus strand of CAWIXU010000012.1, from coordinate 74,770 downwards.
GCCCGTCTCCCCTCTTCAACCGCGACTGCCATTGCCAATCCGGCAACCGACCAGGGAGTGATTCGCGGCGTACCAATGAGAAGATTGCCCGGAGCCTGGCAACGGACCCAGGCTGCCGTGACCTCCGCGTCCTTGCTCTCGGGCTTGACCACCACAGTTTGTTGGGCGAGTTTCGGCGCCACCGAGGAGACCAGGGTGTCAACCTCCGCGCCGGTTGCTGCAACAACCATCAGAGAAGCCCCTGCCCCGAGGACAGGTGCGGCGACGTCGGTCAGCCAGTCGAAGTCACCCGAACGCGCCACATACGCCACGGGAGGCCGGCGGAGACCCGCGGCCACTGACCTGGCGTATTCACTCAGCGCCTGGCCGGAACTCGCCATGGTGATCGCCAGGGGGTCGGCGCCAAGGCGGTTGGCGAGGTTAGGGGGAGTCGCCCGCTCGAGCATCACCGGGATCGGAGCCACGTAACGGTGGGCGGACCAAATCAGAGCGTCAAGGAGCGGACGGTCAAAAATCGGAAGCTTCATTACTTCGGGGCCGCTTGCGCGGAGATCAGAACGAGGTGGCCGCTCGGAGAGCTCGACGACATATCCGCGGACCCGCCGCCCACCAAGCGGAATCCTGACCAGAGACCCGATTTTCAGCTCCTCGGGACTTGCATACCAAAAGCCTTCGTCGACGGCGAAGGTCGGCACGGCCGGGATGACCCGGACGGCGGGAGGAGTCAGAGTGAGCTAGCGGCGCGCCTCAGCTGATCCGCGAGGCTCGTCGATTCCCAGGGAAACTCCGGTCGGCCGAAGTGGCCGTAGGCCGCGGTTGGTCGATAGATCGGCCGCCTGAGGTCGAGCCGGTCGATGATCGCGGCAGGCCGGAAGTCGAAGAACTCAGCCACTAGCGCCTCCAGCCTTTCCGGGGCGATCTCAGAGGTACCGGCGGTGTCGACCAGTATCGAAAATGGAGCGGCTCGGCCAATTGCGTACGCCAACTGCACCTCGCAGCGGGAGGCCAGGCCAGCAGCTACAACGTTCTTGGCGGCATGGCGCGCGGCGTAAGCGGCCGAGCGATCGACCTTGGTCGGGTCCTTCCCGGAAAAGGCTCCCCCGCCGTGGCGGGCATACCCGCCGTAAGTGTCGACGATGATCTTTCGACCCGTGAGCCCGGTGTCAGCGTGAGGCCCACCGACTTCAAAATTGCCGGAAGGATTGACATAAAAGGGGGCTTCGGTGTCGAGAAGCTCCGCCGGGATCGAGGTCGTTACGACGTGTTCCCAGAGATCGCGCGCCATCTGGCCGTCGAGGTCGACACCGGGAGCGTGATGCGCGGAGATGAGGACGCTGGCCACCCGGAGCGGGCGTTGACCGTCGTACTCGATCATCACCTGGGTCTTGCCGTCGGGGCGCAGGTAGGGGATCACCCCTTCTTTCCGTACCCGACTCAACCCCTCGGCCAGTCGATGCGCGAGTTGGATTGGCAAAGGCATGAGCTCTGGGGTCTCATCGACCGCAAAGCCGAACATGATTCCCTGATCGCCGGCGCCGAGTTCGTCATAGCGGTCGGTCGAACCGTGGCGTGCCTCCTCAGCTTGCTGCACCCCGGCGGCGATGTCGGGGCTCTGCTGATGCACCAAAACCGTGACTTCGATGCTGTCGGCCGCGAACTCGGACTCCCCGAGGTAGCCGATGTCGGCGACCGCCTCCCGGGCGAGCTTTTCGACTTCGATCGAGGCGATCGTGTTCATTTCGCCTGCGACCACGGCGCGGCCGGTGGTCACCAGCGTTTCGCAGGCAACCCGTCCGTCGGGGTCCTGGGCCAAAACGGCATCGAGCACGGTGTCGGAGATGGCGTCGGCAACCTTGTCGGGGTGGCCCTCGGTGACGGACTCGGAGGAAAAGAACCAGCGACGCATCAGGGGCGAGCTTACCGACCGAGCTTCTGGGAAATGACCTTCCAGAGTCGCTCGGCGACTTCGGATTTCGAGGCGAGGGGCCAATCCTCGACCTGACCATCGGCGTGGATCAGAGAGACCCGGTTGGTGTCATGCCCAAATCCGGCGCCAGCCTCGGTGACGTCGTTGGCGACGGTGAGATCGGTGCCTTTGCGCCGGGCCTTCTCGATTGCCCGCTCGATGCCTTCGGTCTCCGCGGCAAACCAACCACAAAGGGCCTCTCTCGCGGGCCATCACCGAGGCCAGGATGTCGGGAGTCGGTTCGAGCTCGATCTCGGGCGGTCCATCGGTGCGGGCCAGCTTTTCGCAACGCAGGTGACAGCGGGCCGAAAGTCAGCCACGGCTGCGGCCATCACGGCGACATCGACCTCGAGCTTGCTAACGGCATCGGCCATTTCCTGCGCGCTTTCTACCCGGATTACCTCAACTTTGCGATCGGTCGATCGGTCCGACGTCGTCACCAGCGTCACCTCAGCCCCGAGCCGTGGCGGCGGCGTCGGCGATGGCATGACCCATCTTTCCCGACGACCGGTTGCCGATGAACCGAACCGGGTCGATCGCCTCCCGGGTGCCCCCCGCAGTGACGAGGACCGTCAGGCCCGTGGAGAGGACCCCGGAGCAACTCGTCGAGGGCCGCAACGATCTCCTCGGGCTCCGCCATCCGGCCGATGCCCTCGTCGCCGCTCGCAAGTGCACCCTCGGCCGGTCCCACGACCATGATCCCATCGCCCCTCAGAATCTCCGATGTTGCGCTGCGTGGCCGCGTTCTCCCACATCTCGGTGTGCATCGCCGGGGCGACCAGGACCGGCGCACGTCGTCGCCAGCAGGGTGGCGCTGGCGACTTCCTCGGACAGCCCGTGGGCGAGGCGGGACAGCGTTGCCGCAGTTGCGGGTGCGACGATGACCGCGTCAGCCCACTGACCGAGATCGGTGTGGGGGCTGGTGAGCTCGCTCTCGAAGAGGTCCGTCGACGACCGGGTTGCTGGTGATCGAGGCGAAGGTTGTGGGGCCGATGAAGTTGTGGGCTTCCTCGGTCATCGCCACCCGGACCTCGTCGCCAGCCTCGATCAGCAGGCGGGCCAGGTAGGCAGCCTTGTACGCGGCGACCCCTCCGGTGACCACGAGGACGATGCGGCGGCTCAACAGCGCAACCTTCGAACTAAGGACTTCTGCCTAGGGACGCCTAGAGCGTGGGAGCTGGCGTTTCCTCTTGATGCTCGGCTTCGACCAGTCCTTGCGCGATCTCCTCCATGGCGATTGTCAAAGGCTTGCGGGAGAGGCTGTTGACCTGCGGAGGGATGTTCTTACCTTCGTTTGAGCCAAGACCCGTGTAGTAGGCATTGATCTGCCGGGCCCGGCGCGCGGCCACCACGACGGTGGCAAAGCGGTTGCCGATGTTGTCGATGACGTTTTCGATCTTCACTAGAACCTGTCCGTTTGGGGCTATCAGTTTACCGCCCCTAGATGAGCGATATCACCTCTTCGACACAGCGGTCAAGGTCATCGTTTACCACGAGAAAGTCGAAGAGCCCTTCGGCCTCGCTATTTCTTGCTCGGCGATGTCGAGACGCCGGTCGATCTCAGCCTCATCGGTGTCCCCGCGGCGTCTCGAGACGCTGTCGCAGCTCGTCGAGGCTCGGTGGCAGGATGAAGATCATCACCGCGTCGGGATAGGAATCGCGCACCTGCCGGGCGCCCTGCACCTCGATTTCGAGGATGACGTCTTCTCCCTGCGCCAGATGCGAAAGAACGGGAGTACGCAGAGTCCCGTAGCGGCGTCCGTTGTACTCAGCCCACTCGAGCAGTTCCTTGTTGTCGATCAGCTGGGCAAAGTCGGTCGGCTCGACGAACCAATAGTGCACCCCGTGAATCTCCCCGGGCCGTGCCTCTCTGGTCGTGGCGGAGACCGAGAAGTAGAACGGCCTCTGCTTCACGGAGGTCGACGAACGACTGATGACTTGCCTGCGCCCGAAGGGCCGGAGATGACGAAGAGCCGGCCGGCGCCGGTGGGCTCAGCCAGCTTGTGCCAGAAACGCGCTGCGCTGGCGATCGCCGAGCCCCCGCAGCCGGCGGTTGGGGGCGATCTCGAGGGACTCGAGCAACCGCTTCGCTTTGATCTTGCCCATGCCAGGCAAAGACTGCAGGACTGACTCCACTTTGAGACCGCCGATGAATTCTTCGGATTCAGCTCGGTTGAACAGCTCGGCGAGGGTGAGCGAGCCGGTTTTGAGAAGTTCCTTTACCTCGGCTCGGACCCGCCTCGCCGCGGCCGCTTGTTCCAGGGCGTGGGCCCGTTGCTCGGGTGTGCTGGCCGGAACTCCACTCACGCCGAGAATGGTACCCGCACGTGGCCGCGCGACACGACCAAGGCCCACACCATCACCAGCCCGGCGAGAGCAAAGGCAGCATTGGCCAGCCAGTGAAATCCCCACCCTTGTTTGATGAATCCCGAGGCAAGAGCGGCACAGCCCCCGAGAACGCTGAGCAGCGTGTCTGACATGCCTTGGGCGGCCACGCGATGCTCGATATCGACCGACGCAGTGAGCAGGGTCGACCCTGCGATCAGGCCGAAATTCCATCCGAGTCCAAGCAGAAACAGACCCACGAAGATCAACGCCGGCTGGTAGCCGGCAACGACTGAAACCAATACGCCGCTCCCGAGAATCACGGCTCCGATCTTGATGGCGCGGAATGAGCCGCTGCGATCGACGAAACGTCCGACCAGCGGCGCAAGTCCGAACATTCCAAAGACGTGAAGCGCGATGACGTAGCCGGACAGCGTCTGCGTGGCCGTGGTCGCGCATATGGAGCGGGGTCATGGTCATGATGGCCACCATTGCCGCCTGCGACAATCGCCACCGTGACGATTCCGAGCAGAGCCAGACGGTTGGTCCGCACTGCTTGCCAGGTGTTCATGCCAACGGGGCGAGGGACGAAGTCCACCGTACCGTGGTCTTGTCCGATCCGGGCAGGCGGATAGTGATGACCAGCGCGGCGAGCAACGAAAGAACGCCTGCCAGAAGCAGCGGGCTCACCCAGGCTCGGAGCCCGAGTCCGACTCCGACATCGTTCTCCCAGGTCGCGAGCGAAGGTCCGAGGACACCGCCAATGGCGCTCACCCAGACGACCAAGGAAATCGCGCGGGCTCGCTGGCCCGGTTCGGCGTGATCGGCGGCGGCAAACCGGGTCTGCAGTCCGGCGGCCTGAGTGCTGCCGAGAAGCAAGAGCGCCGGAATCAACCAGAGAAATACTCCCGCCTGGCCGGCGAAGAAGCGTGGCGAACGCGCCCAGGCTCCCGACGAGATATCCCGTCACCAGCGCCGGTCGTCGACCTCGGCGGATTGCCCGGCGGGCAAGTAGCGGGGCAAGCATTGCCGTTCCCAGGGTGAGGGTGGCCGATGGGAGTCCAGCGAGCCGATCGCTACCAGTCAGATCAGCGGCGAGCAGACCGAGAAAGGCGACCGCTGAAACGTTTGCGGCCGAGCCGAGCACCTGACTGATCATCAGGGTCGAGAGGATGCGACGCTGATCTATGAGAGACCCCAGTTGGCCTCGATCACATCCAACGTGACCTTCGCCAACCTGATACCCCCGGCGGTGGTGAGGTGGATGCCGTCGTTGAGACGCATGTCGACCAGGTCCCCATTGTCATCCGTCAGGTATTCGGAAAACCCGCCATCCGCTCCGGCAAAGACCGGATAGCTGTCGACAAAGGTGACAGTGTCGAAGGCTTCCGCCTCGGTGCGATAAATCTGATTCATTACGTCGACCTTTGCCTGAAAGTCATCGGAACGGACGAAGGGCATGCCCATCCAGTAGACATCGCGGCCAGCCTCGGTGAGCTGGGCCATCAGGTCACGGACGCGTCGCCGGTACTCCGTGAGCCAGGTTTCCGTGCCGAAGTCGTGCCAGACACCGTCGACCCGAATCGCCTGGGCATCGTTGCCCCCGAAGAAGAGCACGATTGCATCCGGGTCTTGGTCGGTGATTACTTCCTCGAGCCGCGCCGGCCAATCGAGGAAGTCGTTGCGAGTGAGCCCGGAAGAGAATTCGTACTGCACCTCGGTGACATCGATCAGACCGGTGTTGTCCGCCTCATTCTGAAGCATCGGCCCGAACTGTCCCACCATCGAGTCGCCGCCGATGAACATCCGCAACGGATCGCCGGCCGTCACTTCCCGACGCCCGGCCGTTGTGGTGGTGACGTTTGCGGCTGTGGTTGGTGGAGCGGCCACGACGGTCGTGGTCGTCGTCTCTACCGGCTCGACGATTTCTCGCCCCAGGGCGAAGTCGATCAGCTCGTGGGGCCGGTTCAAGAAAAGGGTCGCGACTGATCGCCGCGAAGGGCTCGGCCGCCGCCACGGCGATAGTTCGTTTCCAGCCCGCTTCTTGACGAAGGGCAGTTTCCAGGATGTCCGGGCCGTTGAGGAGGAGACCGATCATCATCGCGGCCAGCGTGACGAAGATCGCCAGACCTGCCGGCATCACTGGTCCTCCGCCAATCCCGGAGTCAGGTTCGATATCCATCAGAACTGGAAGTAGATGAAGGGCGCCACACCCTCAGGTCCGAATGCGTCGAGCACAAGGAGGAAGCTGCCGAGCCCGAGCGCCATCGGCACCGGGCGCAGGTTCCCGAAACTCTCCCTGAGCCGGAATGCGAAAGTCGGGCGGGAGATACTGGACGGCGAGCCCGCCGACGATCAACAGCAGCACCGCCGGCGTGATCAACTGAACCGGTCCCGGGTCGCCGAGACGGGAAAGGACATCGAGGGTCGTGGCCATCGAACCGGAGCGGAACAGCACCCAGCCCAGGCAAACGATGTGAAAGATGGCCAGGCGCCGTGCCGGTGCGCCGCCAAGGGTGTCGATCAGTTCGATGCCGCGTGCCTCTCGCCTTTCTTGCCGCCAGCGTTCCCAGGCGAGCACTCCCACCGTGCAAACCGCCCCAGAGAACGAAGGTCCAGGCGGCACCGTGCCAGAGACCGCCGATCAACATCGTGAGCATGAGGTTGCGATAGGTGAGGAGCCTTCCCCGTTGGCTTCCCCCGAGCGGTATGTAGAGGTAGTCGCGCAGGAAGCGCGAGAGGGTCATGTGCCAGCGTCGCCAGAAAGTCCTGGAGGCTCTCCGCCACGTAGGGGCGGTTGAAGTTCTGCGGAAAGCGAAAGCCGAGCAGCAAGGCCAGCCCGATGGCGATGTCGGTGTAACCGGAGAAGTCGGCATAGATCTGGATCGCGTAGCCGTAGATGGCGACGAGGGTGTCGAGCGCGAAGAAGCTTTGGGGTGAAGCGAAGACCGGGTCGACGATGCTCGTGGCCAGGGTGTTGGCGACGACCACCTTTTTGAACAACCCGCCGGCAATCAGAAGAAAGCCGAGGCGGCCGGCACCTGGCGCGGATCGTGGTGTTGACGGAGTTGGGGCAGGAACTCGGAGCTGCGAACGATGGGGCCGGCCACCAGGTGCGGGAAGAACGAGACGAAGGTGGCGAAGTCGAGCAACGGCACTGGTTCGAGCTTGCGCCGGTAGATATCGATCGTGTAGCTGAGGGACTGAAACGTGAAGAACGAGATGCCGACTGGCAGGACGATGTTGAGGATCGGCAACGGGAGATCGATGCCGAGTCGGATCGAACAGGTTGATCAACGAGCTCGCAAAGAAGTCGTAGTACTTGAAGTAGCCCATCACCCCCAGGCTCACCACCACGCCCAGGATGAGCAGCCGGCGGCGTCGCTTCTGGTCTTCGCTGCGATCGATCAGACCCGCCGATGGTGTGGTCGGCGAGCGTCGTGAAGGCGAGGAGAAAACAGAACCGCCAGTCCCAGGACGCATAGAAGAAGTAGCTGGCGGTCAGCATGAAAAACTTCCACGGGCGCGGATGCGGCAAGCAGCAGCCAATTGATAGTCAGAACGACCGCGAAGAAAACAGCGAACTGAATCGTGGGGAAGATCACGCCGGCGGTCATGGTAAGCCGGGCTACCGTTCGGAATCCCGCCCATGGTCTCGACCGCCCGTCCCTTCTCTGTACCGCCGAAGTCAGCCGTCGCCGACGACGACGCGTCACTCGGCGGGGGTGGATCGTAGTTGCGACGCTGATCTTCGTGGCCGTCGGCGCTGTCGATCGTGCCGTTGCTCCGCCGACCCGCGGTCGCCCTTGAGGGAATAGAAGATGGCGCTTTGTTCGGCGCCGACGGTCTCCCGGCCGCGGTGACGCCTCAGCTTTGATCGCCCGGTGGAATCGGTCACTGCCACGCTCGACGGGAACCCTCTGCCGGTAACGCTCGACGGACTCAATGCCTCCTTCTCGATTCCTGAAACGGTTGAGGGTTCACATGAGGTCGTCGTGACCGTCGACCGCGGGACGATCGCTCCCACCGTCAGGCTGACCCGCACGTTCACAGTGGATACCACACCTCCAACGGCGACCATTGTCGAACCAACCGGGCCTGTCCTGCCGTCGGGCCGGTGACGGTCGCGGTGACCGTCGACGACCCGGATGCGAGCGTCGAAATCGGCGGGGAGTCGATCTCAGCCAACGGCGAGGGGCTCTTCATCCGCGAGTTTGCCGAGGCTCCACCGGCGCCCGTGCCGATCGTGGTGACCGATGCACTTCGGCAACGCGTCCTCGAGTGAGGTCGTGATCACCCTCGACCTTCCCGGCATCGAAGGAGGCGAACCGATCCGCGGAGTGCACGCCTCCGGGTACACCTGGTCGACCTCGGAGTTGAAGGACCCGATCATGGCCCTGATCGCCGAGAACAAGATCAACACGGTCGAGATCGACTTGAAGGACGAAGCCGGCCAGATCTGGTGGGCGACCATCCAACGAACTAGCGAATCAGATCGGCGCGGTCGAGGAGCTCTGGGACCTCTCTGCCGTCGTCGACGAACTCCACCGCCTTGGTGTCCGGGTGATCGGACGGCTAGTCGTGTTCCGCGACCCGATCCTGTCGGACTGGGCGATCGAGACCGGCAACCTCGACTGGATCGTTCTGAATCCGGACGGCACGCCTTATGGCCAATACGGTGGATACACCAACCCGTTCAATGAGCAGGTGTGGGAGTACAACATCTCGATCGGCGAGGAAGCGGCGCGGCTCGGAGTCGATGACGTCCTCTACGACTACGTGCGACGGCCCGACGCGTTTCTGGATCAGCTGCGATTCCCTCTGCAGGACGAACAGACGCCCGAGGACGCCATCCTGGGGTTTCTCGCCGAGTCACAACCTCGGATCCATGCCGCCGGCGCCCGCCTCGGCGCTTCGGTCTTTGGGATCGCCGCAACCCATCCTGATCAGATCGCCCAGCCAATTCCCGCGATGTCGGAGCTGGTCGACTATGTCGCTCCGATGGTCTATCCCAGCCACTGGGGACCGGACGAGTACGGCGTCGCCGATCCCAACTCCAGCCCCTATGACATCGTTTTCCGGTCGCTGAGCGAGTTCCAGAACCAGGTCAAGGGAACGGATGCCACCGTTCTCGGGTGGCTGCAGGACTTCTCGCTCGGTGTGGACTACGGCCCGGCGGAAGTGCGGGCCCAGATCGACGCCGCTGCCGACGCCGGGGTGGTGGACTTCCTGTTGTGGGACGCGGCGACGACCTACACCGAGGCCGCGCTCGATCCACTGCCCTAGGTGCGAATGGCCTAGTTGCGTATGGCTTGGGCAATCGCCACAGGATCGGCCGCACTAGTTATCGGCCGCCCCACTACGAGGATGTCAGAACCGCGTCGTCGCGCTTCTTCTGGTGTCGCCACTCGTCTTTGGTCGTGATGGCCTTGATCATGGTTCGCGTCCAGCCTGATCCCGGGCGTGACCCGGATGAGGTCAGGTGCGGACTCGCGCACCACTTCTAGCTCGTCGACCGAGCAAACCACTCCCTCGGCCCCCGCGGCAGCGGCGAGGCTGGCAAGTAAGGAGGTTTGCTGCGCAGCACTTCCGGAGATGCCGACGGCTAGCAGCGCGCTGTCATCGAGACTGGTCAGGACCGTAACGGCGAGGATCCCGGCCGGTTCACCGTCCGCACCGTCGATGATGCCGCGGCATGCCGCGGCCACCATTTCCTCTCCTCCACCAGCATGAACCGTGACATACCTGGCGCCCAGCCGCCCGAGCTGGCGAGCCGCACGCTCGACGGTGTTGGGGATATCGGCCAGCTTGGCATCGGCGAACACCGGCAAGCCGAATTGTCTTATTCCGGTGACCGCTTGCGGGCCGGAGCCGAGCAACAATTCGAGCCCGACCTTGAAGCCGTCGACATGAGGCGCAAGCAGGCTGGCAAGGGTCACCGCTTCCGCAATCGATTCGACATCGAGAGCGACAAATAGCTGGGTCACCGCATCGATCCAACGAGCTCCGAAACTGAGTTGACCCGATGGCGTTCCATCCAGGCAGTGAGCTCCTTCATGAGGCGAGTGCCTGCTCGTGGTTCGGCCAAGTGGATCGTCCCCGCTGCGACGGCACTGGCTCCGGCAATCAGGTATTCGACGATGTCCTCACCCCTCATGACGCCCCCACAGCCAACGATGGGAAGGTCGGGGAGCGCCCGGTGAACCTCGATCACGAACCGCAAAGAAATCGGCTTCAGCGCCGGTCCCGAGTAGCCGCCGACAACCCCGCTCAGCAGCGGGCGTCGATCCTCGACGTCGATGCCCGCCCCCCAGATCGTGTTGGTCAAAGTGACGAAGTCGGCTCCGGCCATCGCACAGGCTCTAGCGACAGGCACCGGATCGACCAGATTCGGCGACAGCTTGGCACCGAGGGGCAGAGTCGTCGCGGAACGGGCTGCGGCGGTGACATCGGCAGCAGCAACGTCGTCGAGCGAAAACATGTCTCCATCGAGGTTGGGACAGGAAAGGTTGAGCTCGATCGCAGACACCCCGGCCACCTCGAGTCCTTTAGAGACCTGCGCAAACTCATCCGGCGTCGTGCCCACTGCTGACCCCCAGACCGGCACATTGAGCGCATTCAGCGCCGGGCCAATCTCCCGACTCCAGGCTTCGATGCCCGGGTTCTGGATGCCAATGCCATTCAGCATCCCCAATCCGGTTGGAGCGAGGCGGGGAGCAGGCCGGCCCTCCCAGGGGGCTTCGCTCACCGACTTGGCCACCGCCGCGCCATACACCGACAGATCGGCCACACCGACCATCTCGACGACGGAGCCCACCGTCCCACTGGCCGCAATCAACGGCGACCGCAGCGTCATCGGTCCCACCGTCGTCGAGAGGTCCGGCTTGGTCTGATGTCTGACGTCTGATGTCTGATGTCTCATGCATGCCATTCCTGCAGGCTGCGCGGCTGGATCAGAGCGCCTCGCCCCGAACGCAGGCTGCGCGCCACGGCCAGCGCGCCGGCGATGGTTGTCACGCATGGCACGTTGAACCGACGGGCGGTGTGCCGGATGAGACGCCCATCCGAACGTGCCCGACCTCCGCGAGGAGTGTTGATCACCAACTGCACTTCCCCAGCCTCGATCCGGTCACGCGCGTCACCGCCACCCTCGCCGACCTTGTTCACTAGCTCCGCCGCAATCGCGTGATGGCTGAGATGGCGCGCGGTCCCCCTGGTCGCGACCAACTTGAACCCGAGCATCGAAAAAGCTTGGGCCACTGCTAGGCCGGTTCCTTTGTCGCGGTCGGCGAAAGACAGAAAGACAGTCCCCCGGCTGGGGAGGATGTGCCCGGCGGCGAGCAAGGCCTTGGCATATGCCACCCCGACATCCGAGCCGATACCCATGACCTCACCGGTGGAGCGCATCTCAGGCCCGAGCACCGTGTCCTCTTCCGGGAAACGATCCCAAGGAAGCACTGCCTCCTTCACTGCAACGAACTTTGCCTCCTTAGCCTCGATCAGAAGGCCTTCGCTCCGGAGCTCTTCGAGGGTCGCTCCCATCATCACCCGGGCCGCGATCTTCGCCAGCGGGATTCCGGATGCCTTGGAGATAAAGGGAACCGTTCGTGAAGCGCGCGGGTTGGCCTCCAACACGAAAGCATCGTGACCTTTGACCGCGAATTGGATATTGATCAGGCCGCGGACTTCGAGCGCCCGGGCCAACTCCTCGGTGGCGGAGATGATCTGCTTCTGAGCTTCTTCGCCAAGAGTCGGCGGCGGAGTCACACAGGCGGAATCTCCGGAGTGAACGCCGGCCTCTTCGACGTGCTCCATGATGCCTCCGATCAGGAGTTCATGGCCATCGAAGATCGCGTCAACGTCCACTTCGGTCGCTGCCTCGAGGAAACGATCGATGAGCAACGGGCCCTGGGTGACCTCGGGGAAGTTGTCATAGAGGTTCGTGAGGTAATCCGAGAGTTCCTCGTAGCTGTAGATAACTCGCATGTGCCGCCCACCAAGCACGAACGACGGTCGGATCAGGACGGGAAGACCGATCCGGTCGACGACTTCGCTCGGCGTCGGCTGCAGAAGTGGCAGTCCCGTGCGGCGGGAGACGAATGCCGAGCCGCCGGCACAGCGCAGAAAACTGTTCCCGATCTTCGGCCTCATCGATGGCCTCTGGCGAAGTGCCTGCGATTCGGCACCCCGGCCGCGGCAAGGTCGCGAGCCAGATTGAGCGGCGTCTGACCGCCCAGTTGAACGATCACCGCCTCCGGTTTCTCCGCGGCGACGACGGCGAGGACATCCTCGGTCGTCAACGGCTCGAAGTAGAGCCGATCCGAGGTGTCATAGTCGGTGGAGACCGTCTCCGGATTGCAGTTCACCATCACCGTTTCGTAGCCAGCGTCTCGTAACGCAAAGGCAGCGTGCACGCAGCAGTAGTCGAACTCGATTCCCTGCCCGATCCGATTGGGACCCGAACCGAGCACGACGACGCGGGGTTTCTCCGCCGGCTGCACCTCGTCTTCTTCCTCGAAGGTCCCATACATGTATGGCGTGTGGGCGACGAACTCGGCGGCGCAGGTGTCGACAGTTTTGAAGGTTGTGGTTATTCCGGCCGCGATTCGAGCATGGCGGATATCCGATTCGCTCATTTGCCAGAGAAACCCGAGCTGACGATCGGAAAAACCAGACCGCTTGGCATGCCTCAACGCTTCCGGATCCCGGACCGACGCGTTCGAGCAGGTGGCGGAGCTTCACCAGACCTGCGATCTGATCGACGAACCATGGGTCGATCTGGCTCCGGTCCGCAACAGATCGCACGTCGAGACCTCTCCGCAGAGCCTCGGCCACCTGGAAGATCCGATGCGGAGTAGGAATGGCGAGCTCGTCGAGCATCTGCTGATCGTCGAAGCGACCCATGACTCGTTCGGTGGGATCGGCATTCAGACCAAAACGACCGTCTTCCAGGCTGCGCAGGGCCTTTTGCAAAGCTTCGGGAAAGGTGCGGCCGATGGCCATTGCTTCTCCCACGCTTCGCATCGATGTGCCCAATCGCAACGAAGCCTTGGGAAACTTCGCAAAGTCGAAGCGCGGAACCTTGACCACGACGTAGTCGAGCGCCGGCTCGAATGAGGCGGGGGTGGCCTGGGTGATGTCGTTTGGTATCTCGTCGAGCGTGTAGCCGACGGCCAGCAACGCGGCGATCTTGGCGATGGGAAACCCGGTTGCCTTCGACGCAAGAGCCGACGATCTTGAAACGCGGGGGTTCATCTCAATTACGAGTCGGCGCCCGCGTGGCGGGATCGACCGCGAACTGCACGTTCGAGCCTCCGGTCTCCACGCCGATCGACCCGCAGGACCTTGATGGCGTCGTCGCGCATCGCCTGGTACTCGCGGTCGGACAGAGTTTGGATCGGAGCGACTGTGATGGAGTCGCCCGTGTGGACTCCCATCGGGTCGAGGTTCTCGATCGAACACACCACGACCGCGTTGTCGTTGCGGTCGCGCATCACTTCGAGCTCGAACTCCTTCCAGCCTTCGACAGACTCCTCGACGAGGATCTCCCCCACCGGGCGAGGTCTCGAATCCCCGCCGGGCGATCTCGACGAATTGCTCCCGGGCGTTGGCGATGCCGGTTCCACCGCCGCCGAGGATGAACGAAGGACGCACCATCACCGGAAAGCCGATCTCGTCCGCAATCCTGATCGCCTCGGGCATCGAACGGGCATAGCCGGCTCGGGGAACCGCGAGCCCCGCCTCCTCCATCACCTGCTTGAAACGGCCCCGATCCTCGGCCCGATCGATTGCTTCGACACCAGCCCCAATGAGCTCGACGCCGATAGCGATCGAGCACTCCACGTCGATGAAGAGCCATCGTGACGTTGAGAGCGGTTTGTCCGCCGAGCGTCGGAAGCAGGGCATCGGGTCGCTCCCGGGCGATGATCTCCTCGACGAGCTCGGGAGTGACCGGTTCGATGTAGGTGGCGTCGGCGAACTCGGGATCGGTCATGATCGTGGCCGGGTTGCGAATTCACCAGGATCACCCGGTAGCCCTCAGCGCCGGAGGACCTTGGCGGCTTGAGTGCCCGAATAGTCGAACTCACACGCCTGACCGATGATGATCGGACCCGAGCCGATCAAGAGGATCGAGCGGAGATCGGCGCGTCTAGGCATCCATCAGCCTGAGAAAGTCGTCAAAGAGGGGTGCGGCATCGCTGGGCCCGGGCGCGGCTTCCGGGTGGTACTGAACCGAGAACGCCAGAGCCTCCGGCGCCCGCATACCTTCGAGGGTGCCGTCGTTGAGGTTCTGATGGGTGGCGGTAACCGGACCAAACGGAGTGTCGAGCGGACCGGGCAGCATGCCGCGCATCGGCCAGACCGGAGACGGACGGTGTTAAGTCGTCGGTCAGGGACCACAGGTCGACGGCAAAGCCGTGGTTTTGGCTGGTGATCGCCACGCGGTTGGTTTCAAGATTGCGGACCGGATGATTGCCGCCGTGATGACCGAACGGCAGCTTGTAGGTTTTGGCGCCCAACGCAAGTCCCAGCACTTGCTGGCCGAGGCAGATGCCAAAGAGCGGGACCTTGCCGAGCAGTCCTTGCAATGTGGCAACGGTTGCGGTCAGCGGTTCGGGATCGCCGGGGCCATTGGAAACGAAAATTCCATCCGGGTTTCTAGCGGTGATCTCACTGGCTGAGGTGTCGGCTGGCACTACCTCCACCTCGAGACCCCGGTGGGTGAGATGGGCGAGGATGTCGCGTTTCAGGCCGAGATCGATGGCCACCACCCGGCGCCGCGTATTTCCCTCGGCTGCCACCGTGTACGGCTGTGGCGTGCTGACCTGATAAGCAAGCGCCTGGCCGGTCATTGGCGGCAGCGCCGGCTGCCAATGCCGCCAATTCGGACTCATCGTGATCCGCTCCCATCGCGACCGGCATGGCCCCCCGCGTACGGATGTGCCGGGTGAGGCGCCGAGTGTCGATCTCAGACAGGGCCACGACCCCGCGGGCTGCCAATTCGTCCGCTAGGCCTCCCTCGGCCCGCCAGTTGGAATAGGAGTTCGACATGCTCCTCATCACCATTCCGGCGGCTGCGATGCGCGCAGCCTGATTGTCGGCCGCGGTCACACCGTAATTGCCGATGTGCGATGACGTCATCACTACCACCTGGCCGGCGTAGGACGGGTCGGTCAGGACTTCCTGGTAACCGGTCATGGCAGTGTTGAAAACAACCTCCCCGATGGTGATGCCGGGAGCACCGACGCTCACTCCGCGGAACACCGCACCATCGGCGGTGACAAGCAGGCCCGGTTTCATGCCAATGCTCCTGACAGCGAGTGAGTGATGCGGCCCGCAAAGATTGTGGCGAGGACTTGCCCTCGCAGCTGCTGGTCGCGAAACGGCGAGTTCTCGCTGCGAGAGACAAAGCGCTCCGGAACCCATGCTCGCTGAGGGTCGAACACGACGACGTTCGCTGGACCCCCCACCTCAAGCTTCCTGCCGTGGCCGTCGAGCCGAGCGATCGCGGCTGGCCCAATCGACATCCGTTCGAAGAATTCGTCGATGGACAGCGAACATGAAGTCGTCACAGCAGCTGCGGCCGTTTCCAGACCGATGACGCCGCGAGGAGCATCGGCAAAGGTTGTCTCTGTTTCAAAAGGAGCATGGGGCGCATGGTCGGTTGCAACGGCATCGATGTGCCCCTCGCGCAAGGCGGAGACCAGAGCTGTCCGATCCTGAGCACTGCGCAATGGTGGGTACATCTTGAAGGCAGGATCGAGCGAAGTGACGCTCTCTTCGTCGAAAACGAGATGATGCGGGGCCACTTCGCATGTGACAGGCAAGCCGTCGGCACGTGCGGCTTGCAGCAGCTCCAGCGTTCCTGCGGTAGAGACGTGCTGGACGTGATAACGAACCCCGCTGAGTCTGGCCAGGGCGAGATCCCGGGCGACGACCAATTCTTCGGCGAGGGCCGGGATTCCCTTGATCCCGAGCAGCGAGGACACCGCGCCTTCATGCATTTGTCCACCCGCGGACAGTCCCTGGTCCTCGGCATGTTGGGCGACGACCGCGTCGCGTTCCGCCAGATACTCCATGGCCAGGCGCAACAATCCCGTGTCAGCCACGGAGCTGCCGTCGTCGGTGAAGAGGCGCACCCCCGCTTCCCAGAGCTCATCGAGATGCGACAAAGCGCCACCCGCGCGGCCGAGGGTGAGTGTGCCCGCAGTAGCGATATGGCAAAGACCCACTTGCCGGCCCCGTTCTTGAACGAACCGGGCCATATGTCCGGAGTCGATGGCGGGTTCCGTGTTGGGCATCGTCACCACGGCGGTGTAACCCCCCGCGGCCGCAGCGGCGGAGCCGCTGGCGATGTCCTCCTTCCACTCCTGGCCGGGCTCGCGCAGGTGGGCATGAAGATCGACGAAACCCGGGCCGACCCAGGCTCCGTTGGCATCAAGCGTGCGGGCGGCGTCGTGGTTTCCTCCGATGGCGACGATCGCCCCGTCATCGATGAAGAGGTCGGTCTCTTCGGGCCCATCGGGAGTGAGTAGCAGGCCATTGCGGATTGCGAGATCGAAACTCATATCGCACCTAGCAAGCGAAAGATCACGGCCATCCTGGTGGCGACTCCGTTTTGAACCTGATCGAGCACCAGGGAACGCGGATCGTCAGCCACGTCGGCGCTGATCTCAACCCCCCGATTGATCGGCCCGGGGTGCATTACGACCGATTCCACGGGCAAGGCCTCCATCCGCTTCCGATTCATCCCGAATCGGCGACCATATTCGGCCAGCGACGGGAGAACGGGGCCGCTTCCCCGCTCGAGCTGGACTCGGAGCAGATACACGACATCGAGGTTGGGCAATGAGTCGTCGAGTGAGTGGGAGACAGTGACGGGGAACGGGCTGAGATCCATGGGGAGAAGCGGAGGGGGCGCGATCAGTTCCACGCTCGCGCCGAGTTTCGTAAACGCGTCGATATTCGAACGGGCCACTCGGGATGTGGCGATGTCACCGACGATTCCGACGCGCAGCCCGTCAAGCTTGCCGAACCGTTGTCGGAGCGTGAGGGAGTCGAGCAGCGCTTGAGTGGGATGCTGATGGGCGCCATCACCGCCGTTGATGACGGGTGCGCCGACCCAACCTGCGACGCGGGCGGCGGCGCCGACCGACTCGTGACGAACAACAAACAAGTCGGCTCCGGTCGCGGCGAGGGTCAGAACCGTGTCCTTCAGGCTTTCGCCTTTCGTCACCGACGAGCTGCCGGGCACAAACGTCATCACGTCGGCCGATAACGCCTTGGCGGCCCTTTCGAAAGAAAGTCGCGTGCGAGTCGACGCTTCGTAGAAAACCGTGGCGACGGTCTTCCCCCGGAGGGTGGGAACCTTGGGAATATCCCGGTCAAGGACTGCCCCGAACTCCGTCGCCAGGGTGAGGAGATCTTCGATCTCGGTCCGGTCGAGATCCGCCATGGAGAGCAAGTGCTTCATGGCTCGGAAACCCAGACGCCGTTGTCGCCGTCGATCGCTTCTACGCGCACGGTGACCCGCTGCTCGATCGATGTGGGGAGGTTCTTACCGACATAGTCGGCCCGGATCGGAAGCTGGCGATGGCCCCGATCGACCAGCACAGCCAGCTCCACGCCGCCCGGCCGGCCAAGATCCGAAAGTGCGTCCAATGCCGCCCTGACCGTCCGCCCGGTGAAGAGGACGTCATCAACCAGGACGACGTTGCGGCTGCTGAGGTCAACCGGCAACAACGTTCGTCCCCAGGTAGGTGGTTGGCCGTGAGGCGAGGTCGTCCCGGTACAACCCGATATCGAGGCTCCCCACCGGGACCTTTTCGTCCTCGATCGAGGCGATCGATTCGGCGATTGACTCAGCTAACGGAACCCCGCGAGTCTGGATACCGACAAGAACCAGGTTCCCGACCCCGCGATGGTGCTCGCAGATCTCATGAGCGATTCGGGTCAAAGCTCGCCGCACGTCGTCGGGAGCCAGGACGCGGGTTGATTCAGCCATCAATTTCCTTCCCGGTCTCACAGGACCGGTCCTTAAAGGCAGCAGCAAGATATCAGAGATCAGAGGTCAGAGATCAGATTCGACCTCTCCGACCTCTGGCCTCTGACCTCTGGCCTCTCTCACGAGGGCGGCGAGGATGCCGTTGACGAATGAACCGCTCTTCTCGGTCCCGAAAACCTTTGCCAGGCGAACGGCTTCGGCAACAACCACCGCGGGCGGCGTGTCGCGTTCGTACAGGAGCTCATAGAGCCCGAGCCGCAGGATCGCGCGATCCACGACCGGCATCCGGTTGATCCGCCAGTGGTCCGAGACGGCGTCGATCTGGCGGTCAAGTTCGACCTGATGCTCGAGGACTCCGGTGACCATGCGTTCGGCTCTGGCCGGCAAGCCTTCGCCGACCTCGTCGACCTCTCGTTGGTCGGCTTCGTAGAGAGCCTCGATCGCCAACTGGCGCGCTTCGGTGTTCACGCCCGGGTGATGTAACTGCCCGAACGGGTATCGATCTTGATCCGGTCGCCGATATTCACGAAAAGCGGAACCTGGACCACCAACCCGGTCTGGGTCGTGGCTGGCTTGGTCGCCGCACTAACCCGATCGCCCCGCACGCCGGGCTCCGTATATGTCACTTCGACCTCCACCGAGGCCGGCAAATCCACCGAGATCGGGTTGCCTTTGTAAAGCGCCAGCGTGACGCTCGACCCATCGATCAGGAAGTCCGAGGCCTCTCCTACCTCGTCGGGCGCCATGGCGAATTGGCTGAAATCGTCGAGATTCATGAAGTGAAATCCCATGTCATCTCGGTAGAGAAACGTGTGCTCCCTCCGGTCGATGATGGCCTGGGAAACGGCTTCTCCGGCTCGAAACGTGCGATCGAGGACCTGACCGGTTTCCAGGTTGCGTAGCCGCATGCGGACGAATGCCCTGCCCTTGCCAGGCTTCACATGCTGATACTCGAGGATGGTGAAAATCCCATCATCGAGGTCGAGTGCCTGTCCTGGTCGGACGTCATTGGTGGAAGCCATCTCAGTTGCCGAGGTTAGGCGATACCGACCGCCGTCAGCCCGAGCTCGACCATCTCCGGTGACACCACCTCAACCACGGGATCCCCTACTTGCTTGAGCAGAACCATCCGTGTTCCCTCCCGGCTTCGCTTCTTGTCCTTCCGGATGAGGTTGAGCGCGGCCTCGGGGCTGATGCCCGCCGCGGCTACTGGAAGTCCCAGGCTGAACACGGTTTCCACCAGTCCGCGGCTGTCGAATCCAAACCGGGCGGCTGAGATTGTGGCCGCGGCAACCATGCCCACGGCCACTGCCAGTCCATGAGGCATCGACCCGAGGACTTCCACTGCATGGCCGATCGTGTGGCCAAAGTTGAGGATGGCCCGGCGATCGTGTTCCCGATAGTCGTGTCCTACCACGTCGACTTTGACAGCAACTGCCCGACGGACCACCTCGTCAAGGCGCGGCTCGTTCGACTGAAGCATTGCGACGAGTTCGGGGTCGCCCACGTAGCCTGCCTTGAGCGCCTCGGCAATTCCCTCTCGCCGAAGTTCATCTGGGAGTCCTTCGAGAGCCTCAATGTCGATGACAACGCGCGACGGAAGGTGGAATGTCCCGACCAGGTTCTTGCCGTCGAGATTGACGGCAGTCTTGCCGCCGATGGCCCCGTCTACAGCTGCCAACAGCGTGGTCGGGACGAGGACCGATTCGACACCCCGGAGCCAGGTTGATGCGACATAGCCTGCAACATCGGTTGTCGCCCCGCCGCCGACTCCGATGATCGTGTCGTGTCGGCCGAGCTGCTGGGCCGAGAGCCATTCGTAGATGCGAGCGACTTCGGCGAGAGTCTTCGCCTCTTCGCGATCCGCCAGTTCGCACAGCCGATCAGTCTCCGCCCCTGCGGCAACGCGGTGAGCCATCGATCTCGCACCTGGCGAATACAGAACCACCGTGCGCTCGCGGTCGCTGCGCTCGGGCAATACCGAGGCGGGCAACCCCCGGGTGAAGAGGATCTCGCTTTGTTGCTCCGAGGACACCGGTCCGATAGTTAGGCGTTCCACATTGCCTCTGCCAGGGCCACGATCTCGGCCAATTGGAGCCGATCGGTCTCGATTGTGAAATCGGCGGCGTCGGCATACGCCTCGAAGCGTGCTTCGAGCAGCTTCGCGAGGGCGGTCCGTTTATCTGTTCCCGCCAGTAGCGGCCGATCCGTCACCTCCTCGAGCCGATCGGCAAGAGTTTCGACTGTTGCCTTCAGCCAAACCACTGTGCCGGACTGCTTCATGATCGAGACGTTGGCTGCGACAGTGACCACTCCCCCGCCGGTGGCGACCACTGCTTCGGTCTCGGTCGCGGCCGCCAGGACTGCTTCGCTCTCTCGTCTCCGAAAACTTGCCTCGCCTTCGGTCGCGAAGATCCGCTCGACGCTCATCCCGGCCATCTCCTCGACCATGTCATCGCTGTCGAGAAACTTCACATCCCGGCGGGCAGCCAACTCCGCCGCTACCTGGGACTTTCCCGACCCCATCATGCCGATCAGCCATAGCGGCATCGATCAGAATTCGGCGATGCGCTCGCGCCAGGCGGTCGCATTTCTGACGAAGTCCGAAATGGTGTCGCCACCCAGGACCCGCTGGCATTCCTGAGCGAGCACGATGGCCACCATCTGCTCGGCGACCACGCCCGCAGCTGGCACCGCACAGGTGTCAGACCGCTCATAGAAGGCCTTCTCGACCGAGTGAGTCTCAACGTCCACACTCTGCAGGCCTTTCAACACGGTTGAGATCGGCTTCATCGACGCGCGGACTCTGAGCAAACCGCCGATCGAGATGCCGCCTTCGGTGCCTCCGGCCCGGGTGGTGTGGCGGGTATAGGCGCCGTCTTCAAAGAAAATCTCGTCGTGGGCCTCGGTGCCAGGCCGGGTAGCAACGTCGTTGCCGTCTCCCATCTCGACAGCCTTGATCGCATGAATCGACATCAAGGCCTGGGCCAGCCGGGCGTCGAGCCTGCGATCCCAGTGCACGTGACTGCCGAGCCCGGTGGGGACGTCATAGGCGATCACCTCCACGACTCCGCCAAGCGTCTCGCGATCTGCCTTGGCGTTTTCGATCGCTTCCACCATCGCCACCCCTGCTTCGGCGTAGAAGCAGCGAACCTCAGAGGCATCGATCGCCGCCAGGTCCGTTGTATTTGGGCAGCGGAGTATCGGGCGCCGTCACCTTGCCGATGGCGATCACGTGGGATAAGACCTCGATGCCGGCAGCTCTCAGGAGCTGTTTGGCCAGGTAACCAACCACGGTACGCGCCGCGGTCTCCCGGGCAGATGCCCGTTCGAGCACGTCACGTGCGTCGTGAGTGTCGTATTTCATCATCCCGGCCAGGTCGGCGTGACCGGGACGAGGGGTGGTCAGAGCCCGGCCGCGATCGCCAGTAGGTTCAGCGGGGGGTTCCGCGCTCATCGTTTGCGACCAGCGCTCCCACTCTGTGTTGCGAATGATCACCGCAACTGGCGAACCCAATGTCAGGCCATGGCGGACGCCAGCGAGGATCTCGATTTCGTCGCGTTCGATCCGCATGCGGGCCCCCCGACCGAAGCCGAGACGACGACGAGCGAGTTCACCCTGGATGCCGCCGGCCGCAACCTCGAGGCCCGCCGGCAAGCCTTCGACGACTGCCACCAGGCCCGCGCCATGAGACTCGCCGGCGGTGAGGAATCGAAACACAACGGAATGGTAGGGAGCGCCGCTAGGCCAGCAGGGAAGGCGCCCAGACGATCGCGGCCCAGGTTCCCAGGATCAGTGGAGGGCCATAGGGGATCGCCAACCGCCGGCTCTTGCCCATGAGAAGGAGCACCAGGGCCGGGATCCCACCGATGAGTGAGGTGATAAAGAGCGCATAGGCCAACACCGGCAAGGTGTGAAAACCGGCGAAGAAGCCCAGGAGCACCGCAAGTTTGACATCACCGAATCCGAAACCTTCGCCCTTCGCCACGAGGAAGACCAGAAAAAGCAAACCCGAATAGAGAACCGCACCCAGTAAGGCCCCGAGCAGGGACGGCGCCGCGTTTTCGAGCAAGGCTGCTCCGCTCAGCAGCAGGATGCAAAGAGTGCCGCCCGGATAGAGAAGCCGGTTGGGTATGCGGAAGTGGTCGAGGTCGGTGATGATCAACATCGAGGTCAATGACACCATCGCCAGGTGGGCGACGAGGACCAGATTGATGTTCAGGGTGGCGGCCATCGCCCAATAGACGCCGCCAACTCCGAGCGCGGTAACGAACTCCCGCCATCGAGGCCGTCCACACGAGCATCTAACTCCGGAGGACTCGTGTCTCGATCCTCGAGGGCAGGCGAGACCGAGCGAAAACGGCTCGTCCCGGCCGGCAGCTACCGCCCAACTGTGAAGCCAAGGACCCTGGACGAGGCCGAGCAAGGCCACAACGGCGATCGGAATCATTGCCTAGCCAAATTATCAAGCACGGCTTATCGAGCACGTGCTCGGGAACGGGCACCGCCGCTGAGATGTAGGAGCGGTGTTACTCGTCCAGGCCGACTGAGCTCATGCGCCGGCGCTTGAGAAAACCGTGGGTGGACACTGGACTGGGACCGCCCTGACCTTCCGGATTCTCATTCAGCTGAGAGAAGACCCGGTCGAGGAATGACTCGCCCGCCGGGACTTCGGCTTCGGCGTCCTCTTCGGAGGTTCCGGCTTCAGTCTCGTCCTTGGTGTCGACTGCTTCGCTCCACCAGCTCCGGTTGTAGTCGGGAATTTCGGTTGCTTCCGCGGCTTCCGCCGGAACCAGCTCGACCTGTGCCGTTGCCTGTGACGGTGCTTGTGCATCTGGGGCGTATTGATGATCGACAGCCACTTCGGTGGTGTCGGCCTCAACTATGTCCGCAACCGGGTAGTCCGTCGAGTAATCCGTTTGGGGCTCGAGGGTGACAGACGTCTCGCGGCGAGGCGTTTCGTAACGCGTCGGTGACTCGGCTGCGATCGTTTCCACCAAACCGCCACGGACCAGCGCGGCGAGATCTTTGGCAACCCGGAACCGGCTCGAACCGAGACGATCGGCCATGGCTCGCACAGACGAAACGCCGTCGAAATTGGCAACCAGTTTCCAGGTATTCGGAGCCAAGGTGACCGGCTCGTTGTGCGGAGCCTCAGCAACGATACGAAGCGACTGCTCGATGCTGCTGATAACCGACTCGATATCAGCCCACTCCGCCGCTCGCCGATCTGCTTCTGCGACGCAAAGCTCAACGTCGAAAGTGCTCTCACTGCGGTAGCGGGGAGCAACGTCAACATTGAAAACAAACTGACCCTTGCCAGGCTTGCGGATTCGATAAAGGCTTTCGACCACTTCTTCCTTGAAGAAATCGCCGGCGGCTCCCTGGTCGTCATCGCTGAGCGAGCGACCTCCGACTTCGGCGGCTCTGATCGCTTCATCGCTGGCCGCCTTCGAAGCGAGCAGCTGGCGCCGCGTGTCTTCGTCGGTGCCAACGGTGGCGAAGGTCAACGAGCCCCCGCTGAGGAAGATGCGTCCGTGGAGGTCTGCAGCATCAACGCGCAAGCAGCCGGTCTTGTACGAACGCGCCAAAAGGCGGAGTACTTCCTCCAAAGGAAAGACGTCTATGTGCCCTGTTAACGACATGCTCAACCTTTATCTCGGGGTCGTTGAGATGAATTCGGCGTCGGGCTTAGCTTGCTTTAGGGGTTTTCACGGCTGCCCGCATCGCCGCGAGGGGTGGTTCGACTCCTGTGAAGAGCCTAAATCCGTGCCCGGCCTGTGAGACCAGCAGCTCGAGCCCCTCGACGACGGGTAGTCCTTTGGAGGCCATGAAAGAAACGGCGGAAGTGGGTTGACTGGTGTAGGCAAGGTCGAAAAGGCCCCCCGCCAGTTCAAGCACAGGTTCCGGCAGCGTCTCGCCTTTCATTCCCAGGGGTGTGCAGTTGACGACAATGGCTCCCACTACAGGCACGCCCCAACGGATCTCGCCCACCTCGGTGCCGACCCGGGCTCCAAGCTCGGCACCCTGGCCGAATCGCCGGACGCTGACGTACGGTTCGAATTCGGAGAGTGCCACCAGCGCCGCAGCGGCCGCGCCCCCGCCTCCCAGAATTAGAACCGGTCGGTTCGCCGGAAAGGCTCGCCAGCATTCCTGAATCCCCTCGATGTCGGTCGAATAGCCAACTAACTCCTTTTTGGCTGGCTCTCCTTCCGCAAAGACGATGGTGTTGACGGAGCCCGCCCGCATCGCCTTCGGATCGAGACGATCGCAGAGCTTGGAAGCCAGGAACTTGTGCGGCATGGTGACATTGATTCCGTCGAGCTCACCACTGCTCAGCTCTCGAAAGGCGGTTCGTACACCTTCTTCATTGACCGAACGAGCCTCGTACGTGCCTTCGATCCCAGCGGCTGCGAATGCCGCAGCGAAGATTGCGGGAGACAGCGAGTGCGCAACAGGATCACCGAGGAGCGCGAGCCTCACTTAAGGGAGGATGCCAGCCTGCCGCGACCTTTCGATGTTGGCGAGATGCTCGTCGAAGGTCTCGGCGAAGGCATGGCCGCCCTCGGGGGTCGAGAGGACGTAGAAGAAGAACTCGCTCGCCGCAGGGTCAGCGGCCGCTTCGAGCGATGCCCGCCCGGGCGCACCGATCGGGGTCGGCGGAAGTCCCGGGTATTTGTAGAGGTTGTAGGGCGACTCCGACTCGTTGTCGAAATGGGCCGGATCCCTGGTGTTGAGCCCGTAGAGGACCGAGGCGTCGATCTGCAGCGCCATCCCCTCCGCGCAGCCGGTTGTAGATGACGCTCGAGACCAGCGGCCGCTCGTCGGCCACCCTCACCTCCGACTCGATAAGCGAGGCGACGATCATCCCCTGATAAATGTCGAACCCGGTTTCATTGAGGGCCGTCCAATCGACCGAAGCGACTCTCTCCTCCATCGTGTCGGTCAGCACCTGGAGGATGCGGGCGGCGGTCGACTCACGAAGGAACTCGTAGGTGTCGGGGAAGAGCAAGCCTTCCCAATCCGTGATGGTCGGCGCAGCCGGCATTGTCCGCAGCTCCGAGAGGACGCCACCCTGGGTCAGGGCGGTTTCGAAATCTCCGCGTGGCAATCCCGAAGCGTCGACCAGCACGTCGATGATCTCGGTGACCCGCAGGCCTTCGGGGATCGTCACCCGGTAGGCGTCGGCGATCGGTCCTTGCAAAAGGCGCGGGAGAACCTCGTCGATCTCCATGCCGGTGATCAGTCGATAGTTGCCGGCGCGAAGCTGATTGGCGATCCCCTGGTCGCGGACCGTCAACTCGAATTCGTTGGCGCTCTCGATCACGCCGGCCTCGGCGAGCAGGTTCGCGATCTGGCGAGCGCTTGCGCCGGGTGGCACCGTGACCTCGACATCCAATCCCGGTTCGACCGTCACCGTAGAAGTGTCATCGTCGCTCGACTCGACCGAGCCGCCGATCAGGCGCGCCAGCCCGGTGGCGGAGACGACCACGACGAGGGCGGTCACTCCGACACCAAGCAAAACCCGCAACCAGCGGGACTGAAGGAAGGAAAAGGGACTCATTGAGGACGGTCCAGGAACGTCTGGAGGATAACGGTGGCGGCGACCTTATCGAGGGTTTCCCGGCGGCGCCGACGTTTGACACCGGCCTCGATCATCGCCTTTTCGGCGGTAGCGGAAGTAAATCGCTCATCGACGAATACGACCTCCGACCCGTCGCCTCTTCGATCTCTGCGCCGAACTCTCGAGCAGAAATTGCCGCCGAGCCCTCCTGTCCGCCGAGTGAGGTCGGCAGGCCAACGACGCAAATCGACACTTCGAATTCTTCGAGGAGGGCCTGAACGCGGGCCACCGCTTGCGACCGGTCGACCACTTCCAGAGGCTGGGCAATCTGGCGCAGCGGATCGGAAATGGCGATCCCGACTCGTTTGGTTCCGTAATCGAGACCGAGAACGCGTCCTGTCACGCGTCCTCTCACTGGGATTCGAGACTGGCCAGGACCGATGATGCCGTCTCGACCACATTCTCGAGGGCGCGAGCGAGCTGACCGCCATCTGGTCCTCCAGCCTGTGAAAGGGCCGGGTCGCGGCTTCCGCCTCCTTTCATCAATCGAGCGCCACCCGCGATCAGGTCGGCCGCGGAAACACCCTGATCCACCAGGTCCCGGCTGACCGCACCGACCAAAGAGCCCTTGCCCCCGAAGGAAGATCCGACCACGACAACGCCGCTCCCGAGGCGGTCTCGAATAGACATGGCCAACAGCCGCAATTGCTCGGGGTTGAGATCGGGTTGCGCCGAAACGACCAGGCGATGGTCGCCGAAAGCGTCCGCCTCCGCGGCGAGATGACCGGCGAGGTTGTCTCGATCTCGCTGGCGAAAGGCGTCGAGATGAGCTTCCAACTCGCCAATCCGCTCCAGAAGACTTTTCACCCGTTGGGGAACCTCGCTCGGGGAGGTGCGCAGGAGGCGGCTCGACTCGGCCAGCCCGCTGCGCCACTCCGCGAGCTGCGCGTAGGCGTTTTCGCCGGTGAGGGCTTCGACCCGACGGATGTTCGAACCGATCGAGGACTCCGTCGTCACGACCAAGGGGCCAACCTGACCTGCGGTATGGGTGTGGGTTCCTCCGCACAGCTCGACCGAGAACTGGCCGATCTTGACGAGACGCACAGTGTCGCCGTACTTGTCTCCGAAAAACGCCAGAGCGCCTTCGGCCTCGGCCTCCTCCTTGCTCGTGATCTTCGTTGTCACATGACCGTTCTCGATCAGCCGCGTGTTGGCGAGACTTTCGATCTCGCCCAACTCAGGACCCGCCACACCGGTGTGATGGGAAAAGTCGAAACGGAGGCGACCCGCTTCCACCAGCGATCCCGCCTGCTGCGCGTGTTCACCCAAGCACTCGTCGCAAAGCCCAATGCAGCACGTGGGTGCCCGGTGTGGCTCTTGCGGATCTTTTCGCGTCGGGGACTATCGATCGTCAACTCGGCGTCCTGGCCGACTGCCACAAAGCCGCTCTGCACCTTCGACCGATGTCCGTGCATCCCGGCGAGCGCGTGTCGTGTGTCCCAAACCTCGACCTCACCAGTGCCCGTTGAGATGGTGCCTGTGTCACCAACCTGGCCGCCGGACTCGGCATAGAACGGAGTGACATCGACGAAGATCTCGACCTCCTGCCTTCGTCTGCCCGCTCGATCATCTCTCCATCCCGCACGATCGCCAGCACCCGTCCCGTGCCGACTTCTTCTTCGTAGCCGGTGAAGGTGGTGAGGCCGATCTCGTCGAGCACCGCGCGATAGAACTCGCCGCTGGCCGCCTCATCGCCACCTCGCCACGCCTGACGAGCCCGCTGGCGTTGCTTGCCCATCTCTTCCTCGAAGCCCTCGTGGAATATCTCCACGCCGCGCTCGTGGGCGATCTCGGTCGTCAGCTCGATCGGGAATCCGTACGTGTCATGCAGCTTGAAGGCAGTGCCTCCGCTGAGAGTCTGCTCCGAGCCCAGATCGGAGATTTCCTTCTCGAGCAATTCGAGCCCGGACGCCAGGGTGCGACGAAACCGCTCCTCTTCGCGTACGACCACCGACAGAACCATTTCCTTCTTCGGCGGCGAGATCTCCGGAACGCCTCGCCCAGAGTCGCCACCGCCGCTTCGACGAGGACCGGCGTGATCAGCTCCTTGGTGGCCCCCAACTGCCAAGCGTGGCGCACCGCTCGCCGCAGCACACGCCGGAGGACATAGCCGCGGCCATCGTTCGACGGCACCACCCCATCCGCGATCAGCGTGGTGATCGTGCGGGCATGGTCGGCGAGGATGCGAAGCGACACGTCGCTTTCCTCGGCGCGACCGTACGTCACCCCCAGCGCATCGGCGGCAGCCTCGCGGATCGAGCGCAAGCCGTCGGTCTCGAATACGGAGTCGACTCCTTGCAGGACGCCTGCGATGCGTTCCAGCCCCATGCCGGTGTCGATGTTCTTGGCTGGAAGATCCCCAATCACGTGATAGGGCTCGTCCTGGATGTTCTGCATGAAGACCAGGTTCCAGATCTCGACGTAGCGATCCTCGTCACCGTCGATCGGCCCGCCCTCGTGTCCGTACTCGGGACCTTTGTCGTAGAAAATTTCGGAGCACGGCCCGCATGGACCGGGCACCCCCATCTGCCAGAAGTTGTCCGTTCCGCCGTTCTGGACCCGATCGGCCGGGATTCCGACCTCGTCGATCCAGATCTCGCGCGCTTCTTCGTCGGTCTTGTACACCGTGTACCAGAGCCGCTCGGGGTCGAGACCGAGCCGTTCGGTGACGAACTCGTACGCCCAGGCGATCGCCTTCTCCTTGAAGTAGTCGCCGAAGCTGAAGTTGCCCATCATCTCGAAGAAGGAGAGATGGCGCTGGGTCGTCCCGATGATGTCGATGTCGATCGTGCGAACGCACTTCTGGATCGACACCGCCCGCTTGAAAGGGGGCGTCTCCTCGCCGAGAAAGAAGGGCTTGAACGGCACCATGCCGGCGTTGTTCAGCAGCAGGGTCGGATCGACCGGGATCAGCGACGCCGAAGGACGCAGAACATGTTCGCGTTCGACGAAAAAGTCGACGAATGCCTGCCGGATCTGCTGGGAGTCCACCGGGCCGCACGTTACCGGCGCCCTACCACCTGTTTGATTTCACCTTCGTACGTCATCACGTAGAGCTCTCCCGCGTGGTCGACGCCGAAGCTGTTGATCTGTCCGACGTCCTCGAAACGGGTCTGGTGATCGAGGACCTCACCGCCTTCGAATCGAAACGAGCGGACCCACTCGCCGCACCAGTCGCCATAGAAGTAGTGGCCGTCGAGCTCAGGGATTGCTCGACCCCGATAGACGAAGCCACCGGTGACCGAACAGCCCTCGGCATGGGTGTACTCGACCACCGGCAAGGTCAGACCTTCGGCGACGGCGTCGCAGCCTGATTGGAAACACTGCGTCCCCTCCATCCGCAGCCAGCCGAAGTTGTAGGGAGCCCCGTCGAGCGGAACGACGTCGATCTCCTCAAGATCCTCGTGGCCGACGTCAGCGATGTAGACCAGCTCAGAATCGATCGTGAATCGCCAAGGATTGCGGAGGCCCTTGGCCCACACCTCCGGGGCGCCGTCGATCCCGTCGGCGAACGGATTGTCTGGCGGGATTCCGTAGGGATCACCCGTCGGTCGACATCGAGGCGCAGGATCGAAGACAGCAGCCGGAACGGATCCTGCGAGTTGACCGAGGCCTTGCCCCCTTCGCCCAGCGACATCCACAGGTACCCGTCGGTCCGAACTGGAGCATTCCGCCGTTGTGCCGGGTGGTGGGCTTGTCGAACGTGAGCAGTTCGCGCTCGCTGGCCGGGTCGGCCAGCGAGGCATCCGAGCGTGACCGCGAACTCCGACAGCCTGGTCTGCTCGGCCCCCTGTTTGTAGTAGTAGACGAAGAACCGGCCGTTGTCGGCGAAGTCGGGGTGAAAGGCCATACCGAGCAAGCCCTGTTCGATCCCACCGCTGTTGACCCGGTCGCGCAGGTCGAGAAACGGTTCGCGACTGATCCATCGGCGTTCAAGATCGAGACGACTCCGGTGCGCTCGACGACGAACCGGCGCTCGTCGTTGGGTGGGCTGAGCAGGAGCACCGGCTGGGTCAGCCCCTCGGCAACTGTGACCAATTCCAAGGCCTCGAGCGGAGCGAGAGTCGTCGTGGTCGGTGGCGCGGTCGTTGTCGAAGCGGCAGTGGTCGTTGACTGTGCGGCAGTCGTGTGTCGTGGTCGACGGCTGAGGTCGAAGTGTTCGTTGAGGCAGTGGTGGCGTACCGGCGTGACCGCGGCAAGCCGCCACACAGAACCAGCGCGCAGCCGCCTCATCGCGTGTCCTTGCCGAGGATCTCGTCGGCGATCCGCCTGGCGTTCGGCGATCTTGGCCTCGAACCCGGGTCGCGACGGGTGGTAGAGAATCTGGGGGTCGTCCCCGTCGGGCCAGTACCGCTGGGCAACACGCCGCCTGGATCGTCGTGCGGATATTTGTAACCCTTGGCCCCGACGAGCGGAGATGACGGGGGACCCGCGGTGAGTTGGCCGCGGCCACCGCTTCCTTGGCCGCGCCGATCGCCCTCGCCACCGAGTTCGACTTGGGCGCGGTGGCGAGGTAGATACAGGCCTGGGTGAGGTTGTAGGTGGCCTCGGGGAGACCGACATGAGCCAGTGCCGCGCTGGCTGCCACCGCGACCTGCAGCGCCGAGGGGTCGGCGATCCCGACATCCTCGGACGCGAACACGATCATGCGCCGGACGATGAACTCGGGGTCTTCACCGGCGTTGAGCATCAGATGGAGCCAGAAGAGCGCGCGTCAGGGTCCGAGCCCCGCAGGCTCTTGATGAAGGCCGAGATGACGTCGTAGTGCTGGTCGCCGGTCTTGTCGTAGCGGATGATCCGTCGCTGCAGCGCCTCCTCGACGTCGGGATCCTCGATCACCGCTGACCCGCGGCCCCTCGCCAAAGTCGCGGCGACCTCGAGAGCGTTGAGCGTCAGGCGGGCATCGCCTCCGGTGCGCTGGGCGAGATCGGTCCGGGCCAGCTCGTTCGATCGTGAGTCTCATCGAGCCGAGCCCGCGCTCGGCATCGGCCAGAGCGCGGTCGAGCAAGATTCCAGATGGCCCAGGCTGCAGAGGCTGCGAGCCGGAAGATGGTCGACCGCGAAATCGAGGGGTGAGTTGACCTCGAAGAACGGGTTCTCGGTGGTGGCCCCGATCAGGATCATCGTCCCGTCCTCGACGCCCGGCAGCAGCGCGTCCTGCTGGTCCTTGTTGAAACGGTGGATCTCGTCGAGGAACAAAACCGTTCGCCGCTCGTCGGTCTCGAGCCGATGGCGAGCCCGGGCGAGGACCTCACGGATGTCCTTGACCCCGGCCGACGTGGCCGACAGGGTCTCGAACGCCGCATCGGTGTGATTGGCGACCAGTCGGGCCAGGGTGGTCTTGCCGGTGCCGGGCGGGCCCCACAGGATCATCGACGACGGGCGTGCCGCTCTTCGACCATCCGCCGGAAAGCGGCGCCGGGTCCGAGCAGATCCGGTTGGCCGACCACCTCGTCGAGAGTCTGAGGTCGGATGCGGGTGGCGAGCGGCGCGACCGAGAGAAGTTGTCTCTTCCGCCCGGTCGCCGAAAAGATCGGCCATCTAGTCCTCCGACGAGCTTGGTTGCCGAATTGACCTTCGTTAGCTCGATCCCCAGCTCGGCCAGCTGGGTCTCGTCGACCGGCGACGGACTCTCGGTCAGCGGGTCGATCCCGGTCTGGGTCTTGGGGAACGGGATCACCTCACGAATGTTCGCCTCTTCCTGCAAGACCATGACGAGGCGATCGATCCCGAAGGCGAATCCGCCGTGAGGCGGAGTCCCGTAGCGAAGCGCCCGCAGGAACCAGCCGAAGCGGCTCTCCTGCTGCTCCGGAGATGATCCCGAGGATGTCGAATACCTGGCTCTGGAAATCAGGGATCGTGGATCCTGATCGAGCCCGAGCCGAGCTCGATCCCGTTGACCACCACGTCGTAGGCCCGCGCCTTCGCCTCGAGGGGACGGTCGCTCATCGTCTCGACGTCCTGGGGCGAGGTGAAAGGATGGTGCGAGAAGGTCATCGCCCCGTCGGCCGACTCTTCGAACATGGGGAAGTCGGTCACCCAGCAGAAGGCCAGGTCCTCGTGCCCCTCCGGGCTTGCCCAGCTCCAGGCGGAGGTTGCCGAGAACCGTCGACAGTGGTTCGCCAGGCGCCGGCCACCAACAGCAAGACGTCGCCTGGTTTGCCTTCCAGCTCTTCGACGATCTGGCTTCTGTTCATCATCGCCGAGGAACTTGGCGACCGGCGAACGAAGCGTCCCATCGGCTTCGATCACCATCCACACCAGACCTGCCGCGCCGAGCGCCTTGGCCTCTTCGGTCAGTTTGTCGGCGAGCGAGCGGGGAAAGTCGATCGCCCCGGTATTGATCCCCGCATCACGCCGCCCGCTCTCGAGGGCACCGGCGAACCCGCGAAACCCTGTGGCCCGGAAGGCGGCAGACAGGTCGACGATCTCCATTCCGAACCTGAGATCGGGCTTGTCGACTCCATAGCGATCCATGGCCTCCTGCCAGGTGAGCCGTCGAAACGGGAGCGTCAAGGTCGATGCCCCGGAGGTCCTTGACCACCGCGGCGATGGTCGCTTCGATCGTTGTCTGCACCTCCTCCTCGTCCCAATAGGCGCCTTCGAGGTCGAGCTGGGTGAACTCGATCTGGCGATCGGCGCGGAAGTCCTCGTCGCGATAGCAGCGGGCGATCTGGAAGTAGCGCTCGACCCCGGAGATCATCAGCAGCTGTTTGAAGAGCTGCGGCGACTGGGGCAGCGCATAGAACGAACCCGGCTGCAACCGAGAGGGCACGAGGACATCGCGGGCACCCTCGGGAGTCGAACGGACCAGGGTCGGCGTCTCCACCTCGAGAAAGCCCAAGCCTTCGAGGGTTCGTCGGATGGCGGACACTGCCCGCGATCGAGCCACGCAGGTTGGCCGCCATGCGAGGCCGGCGGAGGTCGAGATAGCGATACTCGAGACGAGTGGTCTCGTCGGCATCGACCCGATCGTCGAGCATGAACGGCAGGGGGTCGGAAGGGCTCAAGATCTCGATCGCATCGGCCGCTACCTCAACGGCCCCGGTAGCGAGGTCGGGGTTCACGGTTCCCTCCGGTCGGGGCCGCACCGTGCCGGTCACGGGGATGCAGTACTCCATCCGGAGCTCATCAGTTGCCAACCCGTCCGCGACCACCTGGACAATTCCCGAAGCATCGCGCAGATCGATGAAGGTGATGCCGCCGTGATCGCGGCGACGGGCGACCCAACCGGCCAAGGTGACGCTCTGGCCTTCCAGGGCAACGATTTCCGCCGCCCGATGAGTTCGAAAGGTCATGGGCCGGCCACAGTGGCGACGAGGGCGTGCCGGTTGACGAACTGCTGGGCCTCGCTTCTGAGGTCTCTGCACCAGCACCTGACTGCGGCCGCGCTCCTCTTCGCCGGCGACGACGTAGTAGTTGATCCCGCTTCGATCGCGTACTTGAGCTGGTTTCCGATCCGGTCGGGTTCGAGGACCGACTCAGTGTTGAACCCGGCCGCCCGCAGGTCGGCAGCCATGCCGAGAGCCTCGCTCAACCCCGCCTCGTCGAGCAAGCCCACCAGCACGTCGACGGTGCTCTTGTCGGTCGCGACGAGCCCGGCCTGCTGGAGCTGCCAGAAAAGCCTGCTCAACCCGATCGAGATCCCGACGCCAGGCAGTCTGGCTTTGGTGTACTGGAGGCGAGATCGTCATAGCGACCTCCCGAGCAGATGCTGCCGAGCTCGGGGTGAGCAACCAGGGTCGTCTCGTAGACGGTGCCCGTGTAGTAGTCGAGACCGCGGGCGATCGAAAGGTCGAGCGCAAAACGATTCAAGCGGCACGCCTAGATCTTCGACCCTCTGGAGCACCTCGCGCATCTCTTCGATGCCGCGCTTGAGCAGCGCGTTTTCACCCTCGAGGTCCTCGAGCATCGTCAGAGCATCGGAACTCGAACCGCTCTCTGACCCAACGAGGCTCACCAGGCTTTCGGCAGCTTCGGGGCGAGTCGCCAACCTTCGTCGAGCGAATCCGTCACCGCGTCGGGGCCGCGCTTTTCGAGCTTGTCGACCTCGCGCAGCGCCTCGGCTGCGGGCTCCGATGCCGAAGTGGTCGAGCAGCCCGGCGAGCAGCGTCGGTTGTTGATCCTGATCACGAACTCGCCAAAGCCGAGCGCTGCGAAAACCGCATTGATGACGGCCGGAATCTCGGCGTCGTAGCGCAGGCTCAGCTCGTTTCGGCCGATCACGTCGATGTCGCACTGGAAGAACTCGCGATAATCGCCCTTGCTGGGGCGCTCGCCTCGATACACCGGCTGGATCTGGTAGCGCCGAAACGGAAAGCTCAACTTGTGCTCGTGCTCGGCGACATAGCGAGCCAGCGGCACGGTCAGATCGAAACGCAGGGCCAGATCGGGTTCCTCGACCTTGCTCCGCGGACACCGCTCGACTGGACCAGATAGACCTGACGCTCGGTCTCGCCTCCCGTTTTCGTGAGCAGCACCTCGTTCAGCTCCATCGTCGGTGTCGCGATCGGGAGATAGCCAAACCGCTCGAACTCGTGCCTGATCGCGTCGATCATTCCGTCGAACGCGACCTGCTCGAGCGGCAGCAACTCGAGCACCCCGGGCATGGTGCGAGGCTTGACGGCGAGGCAGCGGGGGAGTCATTGCTAGGACGGGCAGGGTACTTGCGGCGATATCTGGGACTGCGCCGGCCGACTTCGAAACCTAATGCCCAAATTGACTGACTTGGGCCGTGAAAACCACGGCCCAGAGCCTTAGGTTTCGTTCTCCCGCAGGAAGGGTTGTGGCGGCGTTCGGTGCCGATCGTGGTTTCGGGGCCGTGACCGGGCAGGACCCGCACCTCGTCGGCGAGGTCGAGGACGCGACGCTTCATCGAGTCGAGCAGGGTGTTCCAGTCGCCACCGGGGAGGTCGGTGCGGCCCACCGAGCCGCGCGAACAGTTGGTCTCCCGAGAAGAGCACTCCCTCGGCATCGAGGAAGAAGCAGCAGTGACCGGGGGTATGTCCCGGGGTGTGCCGAACCTCGAGATCGATTCCGGCCAGGGAGAGCACCTCACCGTCTTCGAGGTCGGTGCGATCCATCGGGAGGTTCCCAGTCCCCGGGCGGGAGTAGCCGAACAAACCCTGCAGCTGGTCCTTGCGGGCGAGCGTCAGGATAGTCGTCGGACGGGTGGGCGTAGACGACTGCCCCGGTACGCCGAGCTGAACGGCCCGGCGCCACCGGCGTGATCGACGTGGCCGTGGGTCAGGAGCAGGGCGACCGGAGATGAGGTCGTTCGCTTCGAGCAGGTCGACGATTGCGTCGATCGTCGGGCGGGGCGTCGACGACCACTGCCAACCCGCCGCGTTCAGAAGCGATCACATAGCTATTGGTGGGGGCGAGCCAGAGCGACGCCGTAGAGATCAGCACAGAATCTAGGAGGGCTCGGTGACGAGCCGGTAGGCGGCAAAGACGCCGTCGACTCCCTTCAGGTCGGAAAGCAGTCGCGGGAGCGCCCCGGGGTCGGACAACTCGACTTCGTATCGAAGAATCGCCACCCGGTCGCGGCCGGTCACCGAAGACGAGGCGAGGATGTTGCCTCCCAGGTCGGAGATGCCGGCGGTGACGTCGCGGAGGAGTCGGGTGCGATCGAGCGCTTCGACCTGGATCCAGACCGCAAACGATCCGACCCGGTCCGGTGGCCAGGAAACCTCGACCATCGCGCCGATCGGACAGCGAGTAGATGTTGGTGCAGTCGGCTCGATGTACCGACACTCCCCTGCCCGATCGTGATGAAGCCAACGATTGGATCGCCGGGCACCGGGGCACAACAGCGGGCGATCCGGACGAGCATGTCCTCCATGCCCTCGACGATGATCGCGGGCCTGGCAGTCCTTGCCGCTGCCGCGGTCGGGGCGGGGCGAGGAGATCCTCGTCCTCGTCCGATCTCGGGGTCGAGCAGGCGATGGAGCCGATTCACGACCGTCGAGGCGCAGCACCGAGCCGTCGCCGACTGCCACCAGCAGAGCGTCGAGGTCGGTCTTGCCCAGTTCGGTGGCGATGTCCGACAGATAGCCGTCGCGAGCGCTGGCCGCCGAGCCCGAGACCCTCCTTGCGAAGAGCGGTGCCGATCTGTTCCCGACCCTCGGCCAGTGCCTGCTCGCGCCGTTCGCGGAGGAAGAAGGCCTTGATCTTGGACTTGGCCCGCGACGTGCGGACGAAGTTCAGCCAATCGA
Source organism: uncultured Acidimicrobiia bacterium (assembly GCA_963840175.1). Taxonomy (GTDB): domain Bacteria; phylum Actinomycetota; class Acidimicrobiia; order Spongiisociales; family ZC4RG35; genus JACCTH01. The sequence goes on along the minus strand of CAWIXU010000012.1, from coordinate 38,632 downwards.
TGCTGGGTCCGGCGTCGACCGCCTTGGAGGTGATGACCTCGACGATGTCGCCCGATTCGAGCCGGGTCGAGAGAGGGAAGCAGGCGCCCGTTGATCCGTACCCCGACGCATCGGTTGCCGACCTCGGTGTGGACGGCATAGGCGAAGTCGATCGCGGTCGACGCCGCGTGGCAGCGTCTTGACATCTCCGGCCGGGGTGAGGACGAACACCTCGTCCTGGTAGAAGTCGAGCTTGAGGTTGGTCAGAAACTCCTGGGGGTCCTCGGTCTCGAGCAGCGTCCGGATGTCGCCGACCCAGGGGACGTCGATCGCCGAGGAGCCCTTCCTTGTAGCGCCAGTGGGCCGCGATTCCCGATTCGGCCAGCCGATGCATCTCCTCGGTGCGGATCTGGACCTCGAGCGGCTTGCCGTCGGGTCCGATCACCGTGGTGTGGAGGCTCTGATAGAGGTTGATCTTGGGCATGGCGACGAAGTCCTTGAAGCGGCCGGAGATCGGCACCCACTTCGAATGGACCAGGCCGAGGGCGGCGTAGCAATTGCGGAGGTCGGTGGTGATGATCCGGATCCCGATCAGGTCGAAGATCTCCTCGAAGCCCCGTTGGCCCTTCGACCATCTTCCGATAGATCGAGAAGTGGTGCTTCGGGCGTCCGGTGACGCGTGGCCGGGATCCCGGCGTCGGTCAGAGCAGCCTCGAGCTCGGAGATCACCTTCTCGATGAACACCTCACGCTCGGGTGCCCGCTCGGCGAGCTTCGACTCGATCTCGGCGTAGATCCCCGGCTCGAGAATCGCAAAGCAGCGATCCTCGAACTCGTGCTTGATCTCCTGGACGCCGAGGCGATGGGCGAGCGGCACGTAGACGTCGAGGGTTTCCGAGCGCCACCCGTTGCTGCTTCTCGAGTCGAAGGGCCGAGACAGTGCGAATGTTGTGTAGGCGGTCGGCCAGCTTCATCAAGAGCACCCGCACGTCCTGCGCCATCGCGACGACCATCTTTCGGATGGTCGCGGCCTGCGCCTCCTGCGGTGACGAGTACTGAATGCGGTCGAGCTTGGTGACGCCGTCGATCAGCAGAGCCACTTCCGAACCGAACTTCGCCTCGATCTGTGCAAGCGTCACATCGGTGTCCTCGACGGTGTCGTGCAGCAGCGCCGCCGCGAGCGTCGGCGTGTCGAGTCCGTACTCGGCCAGGATCTCGGTGACTGCCACCGGGTGGGTGATGTAGGCGTCGCCCGATTTCCGCAGCTGGCCGCGGTGGGCTTCCTCAGCCACGCGATACGCCTCATTGAGCTGGCCGAAATCGGCACCCGGATAGTGGCGCCGGTGCGCCTCGGCGACTCGGGCTAGCGAAGGCTCAGTCGTAGCGGAGGAGGGCATGAAACGGCACTCCCTCGATTGCGTTACGACCGTGAAGAAATCCGAGCTCGATGAACACGGTCACCCCCGCCACCTTGGCGCCGGCTCGCTCGAGCAGGTTCACTGCCGCGGCCGCGGTCCCACCGGTGGCGATCACGTCATCGACGATCAGCACGCTCTCGCCCTCGACGATTGCATCGGTGTGCATTTCGAGGGCGTCCTGGCCGTATTCGAGGTTGTAGGTCTCGTTGAAGGTGTTCCAGGGAAGTTTCCCCGGCTTGCGCAAGGGAACGAAACCCGCCGCAAGCTCACAGGCCACCGGCGCCGCGAGGGTGAATCCACGAGCTTCGATCCCGGCGACCTTGTCGATTCCCATGTCCCGATGGGAGGTCGGTGAGTGCTTTGATCAAGGCAGCAAAGGCGGCTGCGTTGGCGAGAACGGGAGTGATGTCCTTGAAGACGACTCCCGGCTCCGGAAAGTCGGGAATGTCGCGGATGAGAGCGGCAAGGTCCACCTCGAAATTCTACTTAACGGCGCCCTTTGGGAGGTCGCGGCCGGCTAGGGCGCCCCGCAGAACGTCCGCCTGTGGTCCGCACCCGTCCCGGCTCGGCGCGGCTCGGCCCGGGCCGCGAGCCTGGTGCGCCGGTTGGTCCACTCCACGTCGCCCTCCTTCCAAATGGCGAGCAGCGGCGCGGCCACGAAGATCGAGGAATAGGTGCTGGCGGCCAAACCGACAAACAGAGCGAGTGCAAAGTCTCTCAATGCCGTGGCCCCGAACAAGAAGGAGCCGACAAAGAGAACCGAGCCGACCGGTAAGCAACGAGGTCAGCGAGGTGTTCAGGGAACGACCCAGGACCATGTTCATCGCCCGGTTGACGATGTCGGAGTAGTTCATGCGGTCTCCGAGCTCGGTGACCAGCTCGGTGACCTTGTCGAAGACCACGACGGTGTCATAGAGGGAGTAGCCGAGGATCGTCAGCAAGGCAACCACGGTGGCGGGCGTTACCTCGAACCAGGTGATCGAATAGACCCCGACCGTGATGATCAGGTCATGAGCCAACGCGGCCAGGCCGGCCCCGGCCATCTTCCACTCGAGCCGCCAGGACATGAAGAGCGTGACCGCAACCAGGAACGCAGCCAGCGCCACCAGCGACTGGCGGAGGATCAGCGCGCCGAAGCTCGGCCCGATCGAGGTCGGAGGACACATCGGCCCGTTCAGATCCGGTGAGGTTGGCCACCGCGTCGATCAACTCTGACTCGATCTCAGGATCGAGCGCCGGAGTCTGCACTCGCACGGCTCCGCCTCCATCGATGAGCTGAATCACAGCTCCGTCGACCCCGGCCGCGTCGGTCAGGCTCACGAAGCTCCGGCACCGAGGCCCCGGCCGGGTTGTTGGCATTGATCGTGGTGCCTCCTCGAAATTCGATGCCGAGGTTCAGGCCGCGGAAGACCAAAAAGCCGAGTGAGATTGCCACGAGCACCGCCGAGATCCGGAACCAGAGAACGCGCTTGCCAACGAAGTCGAAAGTCGTGCTTCCCTGGGCAAGGTCGTGCAGGAAGCTCACGATGCTGTCCGCTTGATCGAAAGCCAACCCTTGTCGGCCAGCGGCGTGCGGGCGAGCAGGTAGATCGCCCGCCGGGTGTAGGCGCGGGTGACAAAGATGTCGAGCAGCGTCGCCAGGCCGAGTGAGAGCGCAAAGCCCTTGACCGGACCGACCGACAACAGCCACAGCAGCCCGGCACCGAGCAAGGAAACCGTGTCTGCGGTCAGCACCGTGCGGAAGGCATGCTTGAAGCCTCGTCGACCGCCGAGCGCACGTTGCGGCCGGAGCGGATTTCTTCCTTGATCCGTTCGAAATAGACGATGTAGGAGTCGGCGGCGATGCCGAGGGAGATGATGACTCCGGTGACACCGGCCAGGGTCAGAGTCAGTCCCTGATAGCGGCTGAGCAGGGAGAAGATCGAGATCAGAAACGCTCCGAAGACCGTGATTCCGACGATGGCAACGATTCCCATCGCCCGGTAGTAGCCAAGCAAGAGGATCACGACGAGGGCCAGGCCGATGTAGCCGGCGATGAGACCGGCTTGAAGGGAGTCAGCGCCGAGGCTCGCGGAGACTCTCTGCACCTGAGACCGCTCGAAGGCCACCGGCAAGGATCCGTAGCGAAGGATCGCAGCCGTGTCTTTCGCGGCCTGTTCGTCGTCCTCTCCGTTCCCGAACGTGATCAGTGCCTGACCCCCCGTGATGCCTTCGGCGCCGACGTCGGCCGCCACCGCAGGCGAGGCAATCACTTCGCCGTCGAGAACGATCGCGATCTGACGCTGGGGACTGCCCTGAGATTGCGTCGCGGCAGCGGCCGTCAGCTCGGCAAACTTCTCGGCGCCGGCGCCGGTGAGGTCGAGGTTGATCACCCATTGAGCGTTGGCTGGATTGAATCCGGGAATGGCATCGGCGACGTCGGCGCCGACCAGCTCGGCCGGACCCGACAGTGAGCACCGCAGGCACCTCCCCGATCACCGACGAAACGGTGCCCGGCAGGTAGGCCTGCTGGGTCGGATCGTCGAGGATCGTCAGACCTGTTTCCGGATCGACGTTGTCGGGAAGGGTCGTGGTGGTGGTCGGCCCCGGCTCGGTGGTCGTGGTAGTTGGGGGAGAAGTGGTAGTGGTTGCCCCACTCGTCGTAGAGCCGCCGGCGACGGTGGTGGAAGTGGGAGCGATGGTGGTCGTGGTCACCAGCGGTCCTTCGTTGCCGAAGGTGGCATCGAGCACCGGGCGGAAGGAGAGCTCACCGGTCTGACCGATCGCGTCGAGCGCCCGCTCCTCATCCTCCACGCCTGGTAGCTGGACGAGGACGGTGTTCGAGCCGGAGATGGCGATGTCCGGCTCCTGGACTCCGCCGACGTCCTCGATGCGTCGGCGCATGATCTCAACGGCTTGGACGAGCACCTCCTCATCGGTGCCTCGGGCGCGGTCAAGACCACCGAGGTCCCACCCTGGAGGTCGAGCCCGAGCTCGGGCTGAATCCCTCGCGAGATGAGGAAAGCCGCCCCGCCCCAGGCAAGCAGAAGGACGACCAAAAGGCCGATCAACCGGCGTCGCAAGTGCTATTCCTGGACGTCGATCTTTTGGGCAATGGCGCGCTTGGCGAACCTGATCCGACCTTGTTCGACCTCGAGGACCACAGAGGAATCGTCCATGCTTTGGACCGCGACCCTGGACTCCCCCGATGGTCTGCACCCTGTCGCCGACTTCGATCGACGACGCCAGCTGTTGCTGGGCTTTCACCCGGTCTGCGTTGCGGGCGCAGGATCAGGAAATAGAACACGGCCAGCATGACCGCCAGAAATACGAATGAACCGAGCGGGCTACCCGCGGAGGGCGTGGCGGTCGAAAGAAAAACCAAAGGAATCAAGAGCACCTCGAGGACGAGAAAGCGGAGCCGGGAGTTTAACTGCCTAGCGCTTCAAACCTAACTCGCGCTCTCTGAGTACTTCTGTGCGGAAGGCATCGAAGCGTTCCCCAGCGATCGCTTTTCGTACTCCTCGCATCAAGTCGAGGAGGTAGGTCAGGTTGTGGATCGTGATCAGCCGAAAGGCGGAGAGCTCCCCCACCATCAACAGATGGCGGAGATAGGCCCGGTGGTGCCGGGTGCAGGTGTGGCAGTGGCAGCCGGCGGCCAATGGCTTGCGGTCATCGCCGTACTCGGCCCGTCGCAGGTTGTAGTCCCCGGACCCGGTCAAAACCCGGCCATGTCGGGCCAGGCGGGTCGGCCAGACGCAGTCGAACAAGTCGGCGCCGCGAGCAATCGCGGCCAGGACTCCTTCGGTATCGCCGAGGCCCATCACGTAGCGGACCTTGTGCCCGGGCAGTTCCCGGAAGACGACGTCGAGCGCCGCCAGCATTTCCTCACGGCTCTCCCCTACCGACAACCCGCCGATGCCAAATCCGACAAACCCGAGGGCTGAGGTTCGGGCCGCACTCTCCGCTCGCAACTCTTTCGAGATTCCTCCCTGAACGATGCCGAAGAGGGCCTGGTCATCGCGGCGATGAGCTGCGAGCGATCGTTCCCCCCAACGCAGGGTGAGGTTCATGGCCGCCTCAACCTCCTTCGCCGGAGTGGGCAGGCCGACACACACATCGAGCTGCATGGCGATGTCGGGTCCGAGGCGCTCCTGGATGTGGACGGCCTCTTCGGGGCTGAGGTCGATCATCGTCCCGTCATAGGTCGAGCGAAACCGCGCCCCCGCCTCGGTGATCCTCGGTCCAAGCGAGAAGATCTGGTAGCCGCCGCTGTCGGTGAGGATCGGTCCTTGCCAACCCCAGAAGTCATGCAGGCCCCCCAAGTCGGCGATCCGATCGGCACCGGGGCGGAGATGGAGGTGGTAGGTGTTCGCCAGGATCATCTCCGCGCCGACCGCTTCGAGATCGTCGACATCGACGGCTCTCACCGCGGCTCTCGTCCCCACCGCCATGAAGGCTGGCGTCGGCACGTCGCCATGTGCGGTGTGGAGGAGACCAGTGCGCGCAGCTCCTTGGGTCGCAAGGAGGCTGAAAGCGCCTGGAATGCTCAATGGTCGCTTTGGCAATGCATCATGCGGAGAATCCCGTGATCCAGGGTCGCCGAGCCCGAACAGCGTATGCCCTCAGGGCAAGTTCCGGTAGGAGAAAATCAACCGCCCAAGGACATCTGAAGGCGTCGATGGTAAAGAACTGATTGTCGCCTTCGCATGCTCCGTATCGAGGAGGTGGGTCAGCTTTCCGTCTACTACACGGCGTGTCTGGTTCGCGTAGTCCGGGGATCACGAGGATGCGCGTGATCCATCTTTCATCGGATACATGCAGCATGGTGGGCGCCTTGGCGTCGTTGAATCGCCTAAGAGCCAACCTAGATGCGACGGGAATCCAGCGGGAGGACCAGTGAACCTTGCCGACTAGGGCCGCGCTGCTCGAGGTCACGACGAACCACAGCTCCATGGGGAACTTCGAATTCTTCTGACCGATTCGCTTTAGGCCCCAGAGCCGAAGCTCCGGATCCGTAAGAAATCGAGGGACGGGAGTGAGCCCCTCCTTACGAGTCTGGGATTTCCAGATGACCGCGATCAGCGCAAGGGGTAGGAGAGCCGCAAATACCACACCCAGCAATCCGGACGAGAGGACCTCGTTGCCCAAGAGATACCCGAGTACGCCCAGAACGAGGAGCCCCCAGAGGCCTTGGAGCACTTGGACAAAACGCCAAACGGGCTTGACCTCCTGCCAGAGATCCTTCAACTGCTGTGCGGCCCGCTTTCCGTCGATACGTGGACTCCTCGCTGATCTCCGGTCTTTGGTGTCTGATGTCTAGATCTTTGGCAGCTTGAAGCCCGACTTCTCGATTACGAAGTCGCGCGACTCCTCGGCCATCTTTCTCACTGCGGGCCAATCGACATGAAGAAGCTTGCCGCCCTGCTTCATGACGCGGCCGGCGATGATCACGGTGTCGACGTTGCTTGTATCCATGCCCGTAACGACCGCAGTAGTCGGGTCGTTGAGAGGTGTCACATTGAGGCGATCAGTGCGGAGCAAGATGACGTCGGCTTGTTTGCCGGGGGTAAGCGAGCCCACTTTGTCAGCCAGACCGTTGGCCTTGGCGCCTTCCATGGTCGCGAACCCGAGCACGTCTCGGGCGGAAACTGGGGCCTTGCCTTCGGCCGCGGCGATTGATCGCTGGAGAGCGAGCACCGATCGCATCTGGTTGAACATGTCTGCAGGGACATTGGTTTCGACATCGACGCTCAGGCTGGGCGCCAGGCCGCGGTCGAGAAATTTCTGAATCGGGGGCATGCCGTGCCCCATCATCATTTCCACCGGTGAGGCCAGCGACACTGTGCCGCCTGTGTCGACGATCATTTGGATCTCGGTGTCGTTGAGAGTGGTGCAATGGATGTAGGTCGTGTCAGGTCCCAACAATCCCGCAGCCCCCATCTCCTGCACCTTCCGGTCTTTCCCATACGTTCCCACCCCGACATGAGTGGTAATACGCGCATTCGCTTCGCGAGCCAGCTTCCAGTGGTCGCGTGAGACTTCGAAGTCGGTGAACTCGGGTCCCGGCGCAGCCAAGGCGAGGGTCAGGTTCTGATCCTTGGTGGGAAAGTGCTCGGTAGCGGCGCGGACAAACCAGCTCGGTTGGCGCTCCTCCCATTTCCCCCACCATGGAAACCCGTAAGCAAAGACTGCCCGCAACCCAGAATCGTTCAGGGCCTTAATGACCGCGTCGGTGTGCTCGGGCGAGTCCTGGATATGCGACCAGTCGAGCAGGGTCGTGATCCCGGCATCGATCGCTCCCAGCGCAGACACCAGATTGCCGATGTAGGCGTCCTCGGGACGAAAGGCGGGGGCGAGTTTGTGGAGGACGTGGGAGATGTAACTCGTCCTCCCTTCGAGGGGCACGTCCGTTCCAATGTTGCGAAGGAGGCCCTCCCAGATGTGTCGGTGAGTATCGACGAATCCCGGCATGACCACCATCCCGGACGCGTCGATCACCTGCGCCTGTCCGTTGGCGAGGTTGTGACCGACTTCGACGATTCGGCCACCCTCGATCAGGACATCGGCTTCGGTTAGGTCGCCGATCGTTGGATCAAGGCTCAGGACTGTTCCCCGCGGATCAGCGTCCTGTCGGTTGATACGACTCTGAAGTCAACGCCTGCCGGATAGAAGGCGGGCAGCACCGCGGCTTTTGCTGCGCCGCTGCCGACCATGAGCCTTCTTGCCCGTTTGTAATTGCGTTTGATGAGCTCTTTCAGGTCCCCTACCTGGAAAAGCAAGATTCCGAGAAGGACGAGAGCGCCAGTAATGATGAGTCCATCGCTGGCGGAAAGCCCCAGATAGGGAAGGACCGTGAGGATCAGCGCCAGGAGCAAGGAAGCGACAAGTCCGCCAACGAATGTTGCCCGGCCCCCGGCCAGGGATGCACCGCCCAGAACGGCCGCGGTGATGCTGCTGAGGGCGAATGGGGCGCCAACCTGGGCGTTGCCGATCGGGGAGCGCGCAACCAGGAAGAAAGAGGCGACGGCCCCGAGCAGACCCGAAAAGATGAGCGCCCGCACCCGCACCCAGTTGGTCCGAATCCCTCCACGCTTGGCGGACCGCTCATCGAAGCCCACCGCTCGCAGCTCTAGGCCCTTGCCGGAGGCATGAAGCCAGACATCCATCAGCCCGGCTGCTGCAACGAGCAGGATGAATGCGATCGGGAGGGGCCCGACGCTCGCGGTCAGAACAGACACGAGGTCATCGCTGATGATCCCCTGAGCGGTGGGGCGCATCGTCAGCGAAAGGCCGTCAAGGATGCTCATCGTCGCCAGCGTGGCGATGATCGATGGGATCTTCACGCCCCGGATCAATCCGGCGTTGGCCAGGCCGAGAAGAAGCCCGCAGAGCAGGATCCCACCCAGGCCGATGACGATCTGTCCCGGGGTCGAGTCGGCTCCAATCCAGAACGAGGCGATCACCACACCCAGGCTGATCATCGCCCCGACCGAGAGGTCGATGTAGCCAACCAGGAGGGCGTGGGTCTGGGCGAAGGTGGCGACGATCACCGGCATCGCCAGGATCAGAATTTGGTTGATGTTCGACGAGGTAATGAAGTTGGGAAACCTCGAGTTGGTGAACCAGAGAAGACCCGCCACGAGGATCACCTGCAAGGCGACTGGCATCCACAGCCGCACCCTGACGATCTTTCGCCACTTGTTCTTGTCACGGGCGTCGCGCAGAACTTTGCGGACCGCCAGCCTGGTCGACTCGATCGCCGTCACTGGGAGCCCTTGTCAGCACTCTTCGGCATTGCCACGCCTAATGGCGAGCGGCCCGCTTTGGAGAGACCGGGCCCGCGCACGATGGCTTCGGTGATCCGCCGCTCCTCCAACTCGTCTCCAGGAATCTCTTCGATGATCGTTCCCCGCGACATGACGAAGACACGGTCGCACAGGCCGGACAACTCGATCGGGTCGCTCGACTTCACGAGCAAAGCGGCCCCTTGATCGGTGCGGGCTCGCAACGCTCGGTAGATGTCGAAACGAGAGCCCACGTCGACTCCCTGGGTGGGCTCGTAGGCGAAGATGACCGAAGGCTCTTTGAGGAATGAGCGTGCAACCGAGACCTTCTGCTGGTTGCCCCCCGAGAGGAACTCGACGGGTTGTTCGAGCGATGGTGTCCGAATTTCGAGCTGCTTGATCAAGCTGCTCACACCCTTGTGCTCACTCCGGCGGTTCAGAAATCCAAAAAACGAAAAGCGGCGAAGCGACTGGATGGTCGAATTGACCCGCACTCCCAACACCGGCATTAGCGCCTCTCGCTTGCGATCGCCCGGGAGGAGCATCACCCCCGCGTCGACCGCCTCGTGGGTAGAGATGAGGTTCAGTTCTTTGCCATCGCACACGACCCTTCCGGCCTTCGGTGGAACACGGCCGGACAGGCAATCGAAGAGCTGCGGCTGTCCGTTGCCTTCAGCGCCGGCAATGCCGACTACCTCACCACTCTCGAGCGTAAAACTGATCGGCCCGAACGATTGACCCTGCAGACCATCGACGACCAGTACCTCTCGGCGCGGTGTTGCGGCCACAGTCGGCGAGGGGAAGGCGGCTTCCAAGGGACGACCGATGATCAACTCGACCAGTTCGGACTCGGAGGTCGCGCGAGCTTCAAAGGTTCCCCGATTTCTTCCGTCACGGAGCACGGTGATGCGGTCGGCGATCTCCAGCACCTCGGGAAGGCGATGGCTCACGTAGACGACTCCGACTCCGCGCTTGCGACAGGCCACGATCGTTCGATGGAGTGCCTCCACCTCGTCGGGCCCGAGGGCTGTTGTGGGCTCGTCCAGCAGCAGGACCTTTGGATTTGTGGCCAGGGCTTTTGCCACTTCGAACAGCTGGCGCTCCGCGAGGGTGAGAAAGCCTGCCGGGGCATCGGGGAAGAGCTCGAGGTCGAGGTCGAAGTCGGCGAGCAATTGTCGGGCCCACTTCTTTCGCCGCCAGAACGGAGGCCGCTGATCGGGGTCAGCTGCCAAATAGAGATTGTTCTTCACCGGCTCGGCATTGACCAGAGAAGTGTCCTGGTAGGCCATTGCCAGGCCGAGCTTGCGGGCCGAGGCGGGCGAGTCGCGCGCCAGGGAGCGGCCGCCGATGCGGACCGTGCCGACATCGGGCTTCACAAAACCACTGGCGATCCCGAGGAGAGTCGACTTGCCGGAGCCGTTCTCGCCAACGAGGGCGTGAATCTCTCCAGATCGGCAGCCGAAGCTGACGTCGGTCAGTGCTCGCACCGCCCCGAACTGGCGGGAAACCCCCGCCAGTTCGAGGACGGTCGTCGACTCTCCAGGGTGATCGCTTTCCGTCATCCGGCGAACATTGCGCTGAGCACGTCGTCGGGAACCAACGACGTGCCTGAAACCGCTTCGTTCGGCCGGTCGGGGTTGCAATCCGCCGCTGTCACTTCGCGCATGACGTGCGGGACGACGATCTCGGCCGGGATGTCAGCTCCCTTGCTGGCCATGACCGCCGCGGTGACGCTGACGCGTGATTGAAAGTTGCCGCCTGCCGAATAGAAGATGCGGTAGGTCGGCTCATTCCGCTCAGCCCAGTCGCAGAACAAGTTCTGCTCGTCGGTGCGGAGTGCCAGGGTCAGGTTTTCGACCGGGATGCCGAGCTCGTCATACACCGGCAGCCCGTACCAGATGCCGTCGGCATATTCGTAGGCGTAACCGTTGATATCGGAGTCGGCCGTCAACAGGCCCCTGAACACATCGGGGATGATCGGTGGAAACCAGCTGGTGTCGCCGGTGGTCGTGTTTTCATCGGCCGCCGGGTTGACCAGCTCCACTGTGTCCGACAGCTCTGTTGCCGCGCACCGTTGCCACCCGAGCGAGAGGGCGTTGTTGGGCGTACCACCCAGCAGCGCCGCCTTGCCGGTCCCGACACCGTCGTTGAGGACTTCGGCGAAGCTGGTGCCCAGCGCGCAGAGGTCCTCGCCAACCACTGTCAGGTAGTCCTCACCAGGCACGAGAGCGCCTTCCTGGTCGGGAAGGCCCACCCACCCAGCCGAGAACGACGTGTAGGGGATGCCGGCGTCCTTCGCCTGGAGCAGAACATCACGGAGGGCGACCCCGAAGTCGGGATAACCGACGATGAAGCTCACCCCGCGGTCGATGAGGAACTGGATGCCATTGATGTGAACGGCCGGGTCCGGGCTGAAGTCAGCCGCGGTGGAGACGATGGTCCCGATTTCCGGATAGGTCAGCGCCTGGAGCACGGCCTCCATGTGGCTGACCGATCTCCAAACGTTGACCGAGTTTCCGCCACCGTCGGCATAACCCATGATCAGGTCGCCGCCGCTTCCAGTGTCGCACTCCGGCTGCGACCAGCATTCCAGAGCCTTATCGATCGTGGCCTGGTCCAGATCCTGATTGGCCCGGGCGATCGAGGCCAGCACGATGTTCCAGCTCGCCTCATCCGACGGCTCGACCGGCCCGAGCGCTTCCTCGATCAGTGCCGGATCGGCCGCGGTTGGATCCTCTCCGAACTCCTCGAGCGGATTGCCTGTTGCCGATGTGGTGGCAGGGGCCGCCGTCGTCTCGGGTGCCGCCGTGGTCTCGGCGGCCGTGGTGGCAGGGGCCGCGGTCGTCACGCTGCCTGCCGTAGTTGTCGTCTCCGCAGCGCCGGCACAAGCGCCGGCGATGAGAGACAACACGGCCAAAGCAGCGATGAGTGTTGTTCTTTTCATCTTCCTCCTCGATTTGGGCCGATGTCGCCCCTGGTTTCTCGCTTCTTTCGATCTTGATTCGTCGCGTGGTCGAATCTCCTTTCTCATTCCATGGGCTTCTAGGCCCTTGATTCTTGGCTATTGCGCTCGTGGTCATTTCTCGTTTGATCGGTCGTCGCCGTTCGCGGAGGACTCGCTCCACGCCCTTGATGATCCGATCGCCCGAAATCAACATGCCTCCGACGATGACCAGCCCGAACACCACGAATTGGAGAGCGGTCGGCAGGCCCATCGTGCGCATCATCTGATTGAGGCCGGTGAGGAAAAAAGCGGCCGCGAAGGTGGCGAGCGGACTGGCAAGTCCGCCGGTCAAAGCGGCTCCGCCAATCACCACCGCGGCGATCGGGCCCAGCAAGTACTGGTTCTGGGCTGCAATCCCCGGCGAGCGCAGCAGCGCCGCCACCGCCACACCGGCAATGGCGTAGAGCACTGCCGCCACCACATAGGCCGAGATCTGGTTGAGGTTGACCCGCACGCCAACCACATGGGCGGCAACCGGGTTGGCACCCACGACTTGGAATCGGCGACCCGCCGTGGTGTACCGGAAGCCGATCACCAGAAGGATCGTGAGCAGAAGACCAATCCAGAAAACCGGGCTGACTCCATAGATTCGGGTTGTCACCCATGTGTTCAGCCCGTCTGGCACCGAGGCCTGAACGGGAAACGACCTCCCATAGCGGCTCAGGATGCCGATCACCGCCTGGCCGACAGCCAGGGTGACGATGAGCGCATTGAGTTTGAGACCCCCGATCAGAATCCCATTGACCAGGCCGACGAGCGCCGCCACCCCGATCGCGGTGAGGATGGCGATACCAATCCGGTCGTCTGATTGCTGGCCGACGCCCACAGTGACTACGGCGGCCATGGTCAGCGTGCCAGGGACGCTGAGATCGATTCCCCCGGTCATGATCACCAGCATCTGGCCAAGCGAGGTGATGGCCAACAACGCGGCGTAGGGGGCGATGGCGCGGAGGGCAACGCTCCCCAATGTTTCAGGTGCCCAGACGGACGCGACCACGACCAGGAGGACCAGGGCGAGATAGACCGGCATGTAACGCGACGCAACCACGAACGAGGTCAATGCCGGCGACATGGCCTCGTGGTGGTCATTTGTTGCCTCCCGTGCTGGCCAGAACTCCAGCAGCCTGGGCGACGCGTTCGTGCGCGCTGATCGCGAGCTGACGTGCCCGGGCCGACATCAGCGACGAGCTCACTCGCTCGCTTCAGCGGTTTTCCCCCGACTATGACCCATTCGATGTTCGAGGTGTCCATTCCCCAGACCACCGCTCCGATGGGATCGTTGATCGGGAAAATATTCGGGCGATCGGTGCGAAGAACGATGAGGTCGGCCGCCTTGCCCGGCTCAAGGGAACCAACTCGGGCATCAAGACCGCAAGCACGGGCTCCATCGACGGTTGCGAACCGAATCACCTCTCGCGTCGTAAGCAGGCGAGGGACGCCGGCCTTACCGGCGAGCTTCTGGTCGAAGAGAACGGCATGCTGGAGTGAGATCGCCGCCCGCATCTGCGCGAAGAGGTCTCCTGAGGCGGTCGCCTCGGAGTCGACGCCGAGGCCGGGGCGGATGCCGCGATCAATGAGCTTTTGCATCGGCGGAAAGCCCATCCCAGTAGCCATCTCGCTCTGTGGAGTGATGACGGCCTTCGCCCCCGAGGACGCCAGGGCGGAGAGATCGCCGTCACTCAGGCGGGTGCAGTGGATCAAGGTGACATCGGGCCGCAATTCCTTTTGCGCGGCCGCGTCACTGAGGAGGCCATGCTCGGCCCCATTAGTGACGGGTGTTCCGGCGTGGGCATGGATCGACAGACCGTGCTCGCGAGCAAACGACCAGTCAGATAGGAATGTCGCCGAAGGGCCGGCGACGTCGCCCGATCCAGCGGCAATTACTCGATCAGCGACCATTGGGTCGACACGTTTCTGCAGCTGCTCGAGCTGGTTGCGCCATTCGCCTGGTTCGCTTGACTTGCCCAGCACGAAAACAGAGCGAATTCCGGCGTCGAGATGCGCCTGGAGGGCAGCGTCGAGATGGCCCTGGGTGGTCGCGATGTCGCACCAATCGACCAAGGAAGTGATGCCCGCGTCGAGCGCCGCCAGAAGACTTACGAGCGTGGCGGCGTATAGATCATCCGGTTCGTAGTGCGTACCGAGGACCGCTAGAGATCCAAGAGGGCCTTGATTGCGGAAGAGCGATTGCCAGGCATGGCGATGGGCGTCGACAAAGCCGGGCATGACGATCGTGTTGGTGGCGTCGATCGCCTCTGCGTCCCGCGCTCTCAACCCCGGCCCGACCTCGGCGATGGTGTCGCCCTCGATGAGGACATCGGCTTCGGCAAAGTTGACCTTGCCCATCGTGAGCACGCAGCCGCCTCGCAAGAGGTACTTCGTGGTCATGCACCTCCACCAGAGTCGAGGCTCTTCTCGACGGTTTGCTGGATCCGGTCGACCGAAGGCAGGGCGAGGTCCTCCAGAGATGCGGCGGCGGGAAGGGGGATATGCGGAGTGGTGATACGGACGCAAGGCCCATCGAGGTTCCAGAAGCACTCCTCGGCGACGATCGAGACCAGTTCGGCGCCCCATCCGAGCAGACGCGGGTTCTCTTCGACCGTGAAGAAGCGGCCCGTCTTTTCCACCGACTCGATGAGCGTCTGAGTGTCGAGCGGCACCAGCGAACGCAGATCGATCACCTCGGCCGAGATGCCATCGGCGTCGCAGCCGTTCGGCGGCCTCGAGCGCCCGGGGAACCATCAACGCCAGGGCGGCGATCGTGACATCGCTGCCCGCCCGGACGATCCTGGCCGTGCCCAACTCGCCGACGATCTCGCCATCGGGCACCTCTGCCGAAGTGGCCATGAGCCCTTTGTGCTCGTAGAAGATCACCGGGTCGGGGTCACGAATCGAGGCCGCCATCAGGCCGACCACGTCTTCGGGAGTCGACGGAGCGACCACCTTCAGACCCGGGATCATCATCGCCCAGTTCTCGACGCTTTGGCTGTGCTGCGCTCCAAAGCGAACACTCCCTCCGTTGGCGGTGCGGATCACGAGCGGGAAGCTCACCTGGCCGTCGGTCATGTAGCGGCTCTTGGCGATCTCGTTGGCGATCATGTCCCAGCACACCGCCAGGAAGTCGGAGAACATGATCTCGGCGATCACCGGGATGCCCGTCATGGCCGCCCCCATCGCCGCGCCGATGATCGCTTGCTCTGAGATGGGAGTGTCCCGCACCCGGGTGGGTCCGAACTCCTCGAGGAGTCCGACCGTGGTCTTGAACACGCCTCCGGCCGCAGCGATGTCCTCTCCCAACATCACCAGATTGGGATCGCGACGCATCTCCTGGGCGATCCCGTAGGCGACCGCTTCGCGATAGCTCAGTTTCGCCATCGCGCTCCTCCGTCGGCATAGACCTCGGACATCAGAGCGCCCTCCCCCGGCTCCGCTCCCGCCTTGGCGAACTCGGTGGCGCACTTCGATTGCGTCCGCCACCTCTCGTTCGATCGTGCTCAACACGCCTTCGGGGGTTCCGAGACCGAGGAGTCGTTCGTGGTACATCGGAATCGGGTCGCGGGCTTCCCACGCTTCGACTTCGGTAACCGGGCGGTACTTCCCGGGGTCGGCCCGGGAATGTCCCCCAGAGCGATAAGTCATCGCTTCGATCAGAGAAGGGCCGCCCCCGTCACGAGCCCGATCGAGTGCTTCGCTCGCAGCCAGATAGACCGCGTCCGGGTCATTTCCGTCGATCACGATCGCGATCGAGGTCATAGGCGGCGGCGCGGCCCGCCGCCGGATGCGCGACCGCGGTGACCACGTCGATCGGCGTGTACTCCATATAGAGGTTGTTCTCACAGACGAACACCACCGGGAGCGACCAGACCTTCGCCAGGTTGAGGGCCTCGTGGAACGCGCCGATGTTGGTGGTTCCATCGCCGAAGAAACAAACCGCGACCTGACCGCTGCCTCGCATCTGCGCCGACCAGGCCGCTCCGTTGGCGACGCAAAGGTGAGCGCCGATGATCGCGTAGGAGCCCATCATCCCCTTGCCGACGTCGGTGAGATGCATCGAGCCCCCCTTGCCGCCGAGCAGACCGTTCTCCCGCCCGAGCAACTCGGCCAGTGCCGCTCCGAGGTCCACTCCGCGGGAAAGGGCGTGGGCATGTCCCCGGTAGGTGGCGAAGGTGTAATCGTCGGGACGCATCGCCGCTCCGAAACCGGCGGCGATCGCCTCCTGGCCGAGCGAGAGATGCGTTGTCCCCTTGACCAGGTTCTGCAGGAAGAGATCGTGGGCCCGTTTGCCGAACTGCCGCAGCCGGTGGAGCGAGCGATACATCTCGAGGCGCGACTCCATCGGGATGCTGGCTTGGGCAAGTCCTTCATCAACGGGCCGGGGCAGCCGCGGCTCGCGCAGCGCGTAGTCGTAGAGGGCGTCAGTAGGCATTGGCGACCATCAACTCCTCGCAGGGGAACAAGGTGATCACCTTGCAGCCGTCGGCAGTGACGACCACTTCCTCCTCGATCCGCGCCGCCGACCGGCCGTCGCCGGCAGGGGCGTAGGTCTCGAGGGCGAAGACCATTCCTTCCTGGATCTCCACCGGGGTCTGGAGCGAGTTGAGCCGGCTGATGATCGGGCGCTCGTGGAGCCCGACCCCGACCCCGTGTCCGAATTGCAGACCGAACGCGTCCATCTCGTCGGTGAAGCCGAACTCCTCGGCCTTCGGCCAGATGCGGGCGATCTGGTCCGTGGTCGCGCCGGGTTTGACCAGGTCGATCGCGGCGTCCATCCACTCCCGTGACTTGGCAAAGGCATCGCGCTGCGCCTGTGTCGCCCGGCCCACGACAAAGGTTCGGTAGTAACAAGTCCGATAGCCGTTGAAGACATGGATGATGTCGAAGTAGGCCTGGTCGCCGGGACGTAACGAGACGATCGGAAAAGACGTGGGGGTGGGGACTGCATCGCTCCCCCGCGATCGAGTTGATGGCCTCGACGAACTCCGAACCCATCTCGAAGAGACGGGCGTGCGCAAAGCCGACGACGTCGGACTCGCGGATGCCGGGCTTGAGCATCTCGAAGATGCCCTGATAGACGCCGTCA
Organism: uncultured Acidimicrobiia bacterium; assembly: GCA_963840175.1. Classification (GTDB taxonomy): domain Bacteria; phylum Actinomycetota; class Acidimicrobiia; order Spongiisociales; family ZC4RG35; genus JACCTH01. Next base: position 21,386 of record CAWIXU010000012.1, on the reverse strand, counting down.
ACCATCGCACAGGCCTGGGTGAGCAGGACTGATCTCGTCGTTGCTCTTGATCTCCCGGGCTCGCATCATCGCCTGCTGGCCGTCGACGACTCGCAGACCTTCGGCCTGGAGTGCGAGGAAGACGCCGGTCTCGGCCAGGTCGACGCCGAGCTGCTCATCGGCGAGGCCCTCGCTTGCGAGCACGGACTTGATCTCGGCGGACCGCGCGCGAGTGGAGTCCGGTCTCCGGTCCGATCGCTCCCTGGAGACCGGTGTTGCCGCCGATCGAGTTCTCCGTGTCGTACATGTGGGGCAGCTGGAGGCGGTGGGCCTTGGCCGCCGAACCGAAGTCCCAGATCCGCGGCCGACCTTCGCGGGTGACCAGCGCGTAGCGCTCCCCCTTGTTGAAGGCCCAGTAGCCGATCTGGGTGGCGGTGGCATAGCGGATGTTCGAGGTCTCGAAGAGCAGCACGGCGCCGAGATCGAATTCCTCGAGCATCTGTCGGACCCGGGCGAGGCGGTGCTGGCGCAAGCGCTCGAAGTCGACCCGCAACTCCCAATCGACTCCCATCACGCCGGGAGCCGGGGTGGTCGCTACCGGAAACTCAATCATGCCGTTCCCTTTCCTGATTTGGCTCCTTCGGCGAGTGCGTTCTCGAGGTAGGTCCAATCGCGCCGGAAGCGATAGGAGTGTCGACGCGGGGGCTGCGGGGCTTGTGTCTCGAGCCAGCGCACCGGGCCCTCACCGACGTTGCGGAACTCGTGGACGCAACCGACGCCGGCCCAAGCGACGTCCCCGGCCCCAAGTGGTAGGCGTTGCCGTCGAAAGTGCCTTCCACCTCGCCCTCGAGAATCAAGTACGCCTCCTCCAGCGGGTGGTCGTGGGGGCCGGCGAAACCGCCCGGCTCGTACTGGACCATGAACATCGTCGAAAGGTCGGCGCCGAGGTCCGAGTCGATCATCATCTTCACGCTGATGCCGCTGTAGACGAGCAAGCGCAGTGCGCATGCTGGCGCTGAGGGCGAGGCGATCCTGCGTCTGCATCGCTGGATCCATGTTCTCGGCTTCGATGTGACCGAAGGCCCGGGTCCTCGGATCCCGCGGATCGATCGGAGTCGGTTCACCGGCCGGCAGCTTGTCGACGAAGTAGGTGTCATGGTCGAATCGCGCTCTGGGCAGCGGCGCCCTCATCTCGGCGAACACGAACGGGCTCGGCTGAATCATTGCGCAGGGCATGCGGCGTCGCGACCGGGAAGAGTCCATAGTCGCCGGTCGTCGCTTGCACAGTGCCCCCGGCGAGATCCACCATCAGGTCGCCCTCGATCACGTAGAAGGTCTCCTCGAAGGAATGCAGATGCGCATCGACACTTCCGCCGGGCTCGAGTGCGAGAAAGACGAAAGCCCATTTGGACGCCGCCACTTTCCTCGGAAACAACCGAGTCCGCCGTGTAGCCCTCGCTGTGGTCGACGAACTCGGCGGCGGTCCTCGAACGCGAGATCGGCAGACAGTCCGCACCAGGTGATTGGCCCGTTCCAACTCAGGCCCCCCGCAGGAACTCCGCCAGGGCGCTGAGGTCACGTTCGCCAAAGCCCGCGGCGATCGGCCCGCTTAACGATTTCAAGACCCTTCTCGGCTTGCTCCACCGGAGCGCCGACACGATGCGCCAGCGCGGTGATCAACTCGAGGTCCTTCTCCACCAGATCGAGAGTGAACCCGATCGCGGCCGCTTCGGGGCTGCTCGAACGCGTCCCTCTTGTACTGGACGAAGGGCGCTCCGCCGGCGCCGCTGGCGAACACCTCATAGGCCGTGCGGCGATCGATCCCTGCCCGCTCCGCGAGGACCAGTGCTTCCGACAAGGCGAGATTCAGACCATGCACGAGAGCATTGACGGCCAGCTTGGTTGCGGCACCTGTCCCCCGTCCGCCCGTATGAATGACACGCGCCGAGAGCGCATCGAGCACCGGCATCGCCCGCTTGACGTCATCGGCCTCGCCACCCGCCATGATCGTCAGGGTGCCAGACGTGACGGTGCTGACGCTGCCGGAAACTGGACAATCGAGAAAACGGGCCCCCGTTTCGTCCACCGCCGCTCCGACAAGCTCGGTGGTTCGCGGATCGACTGTGCTCGTGTCGATAACGATCGAGTCCGCGCCGACCCCGGCGACGACTCCCTCACTCCCTAGATAGACCTCCTTGACCGCCGCGTCGTCGGCGAGGCTGGTGAGAACCACATCCGCCCGCGCGGCCGCCGCTCGCACGGTTCCCGCCAGCTCGACTCCCAAGGAGGAGGCGAGGACCTTGGCTTTGGTTTCATCCCGATTCCACAGGACGACGGGGAAACCGGATCGAGCCAGGGTGGCGGCCATCGCCCCGCCCATCCGCCCGGTGCCTAACAATGACACTGTTTGAAGCTGCTCCATCGCCGAACAGTGACACTACACATTCCGGGCTCCTCGTCCCTGAAAAAGCGGCCCGGTAAGTGCCGCCACATAGTCGCCGATAGCCAGCGATGCGGTCGCCCCCGGGGACGGGGCATTGAGGACATGAACCGCCTTCTCGGTCGTCTCGATCACGAAATCGTCGACCAGGCGTCCCTGACTGTCGACGGCCTGAGCCCGCACGCCAACGCCGCCTGCCTCGAGATGCTCGGATCTCAGCTGGGGTACCAGTCTTGTCGGCCAAGCGCGAGTAGAGCCGCTTCGATTTCGAGTTGACGAACTCGCGGGCTCCGGGCACCAGGTTGGTCCCGGCGAGGCGACGGAAACCCCGGGTAGCGCAGCATCTCGGAGACATCGGACCAGTTAGGGCGACTCCCCCGGTAGTGCTCCCGGCCGAGCGCCACCAGCGCATTCGGCCCGACCTCAACCGAGCCGTCGATCCGCCGGGTGAAATGGACTCCGAGAAACGGGAACCGGGGATCAGGGACCGGGTAGATCAATGCGTTGACGTGCGGCCCACCCCTCATGGTGTAGTACTCGCCCCGGAAGGGGATGATTTGCACGGGGGGCGTCATTCCCGTCATTCGGGCGACCCGGTCCGAATGCAGACCCGCGCAATTCACCAGGACCGGCTGCGAAAAGACGACCCGTCGACGCCAATCTCGACAGCTGTGGCCGTCTCCCGGATACGGGTGACCCGAGAGCCAAGATCGATGGTGGCACCGGCGGCGGCCAGACCTCGGGCGAGATATTCGGCCACCTCCCGGAAGTCGACCACCCCTGCTGCCGGGACAACGAGCGCCGATTCGCCGGTCGCCGCCGGCTCAATTTCACGGATCTCTTCGCGCCGGATCCGCCGGAGCCCCTCGAGCCCGTTGGCGTTTCCTCTTCGCTCGAGCTCATCGAGGGCGGTGAGCTGAGAGCGGTCGGTAGCGATGACCAGCTTTCCCGAACGACGATGGGCGATGCCGGCCTCGGCACAGAGCTCGTACATGGACCGGGCCCCGGCGACTGCGAGCCGGGCCTTTAACGAACCAGGCCGGTAGTAGAGGCCGGAGTGGATGACACCGCTGTTATGCCCGCTCTGATGACCGGCGACCCGATCCTCCTTCTCGAGTATCAAGAGAGACAAGCCCGGGCGTTGTTCGTAGAGCGCCCGTCCCACGGCGAGCCCAATCAAACCTCCCCCGATGATGCATGCGTCGTAAGTTTCCATCGATTCGCGCTAAGTGACACTGCACAGGCGCAATGGAAGCGTATATCCTCGTTACACAGATGAGCCAGCCCGAAGGAAACCTCTAGTGGACGGAACTGCGGTGATCGTGGGTGGAACCGCTGGTCTGGGTCTTGAGGTTGCACGTCACTACCTCGACGGGGGCTCGCCGGTCATCGTCACCGGCCGGGATCAGTCTCGGGCCGACGAAGCGGCCACGGGCCTGGGCGGTAAAGCCTTGGGAGTCGCGTTCGACCTCGCCGAACCCGAATCGATCGGTCCGGCTCTGGCCGACGTCGGACCGGTATCACGCCTGGTGCTGGCTGCCATCGCTCGCGACAACAACCCGGTCAAGCAGTACGACATCGCTTCCGCCACCTATCTCACGACCATGAAATTGGTGGGCTACACGGCGACTATCCACGCCCTTCTTCCGAAGCTGACTCCGGAGAGCTCGGTGTTGTTGTTCGGAGGACGCGCCAAGGATCGGCCATATCCGGGATCGACCACGGTCACGACGGTCAACGGTGGGATCTCGAGCCTGATCCGCAGTCTGGCCATCGAGCTTGCTCCGATTCGGTTCAATGCGTTACATCCCGGGATCGTCGGCGACAGCCCCTTCTGGAGCAACAAGCCGCTGGAGGCCGTTCTGGCCCGTACCCCGACCGGCCGTCTCACGACGATGGACGATGTGGTCGATGCCGCGGTGTTCCTCTTGGAGAACCGCGCCATCAACGGGGTGAATCTCTACGTTGACGGCGGTTGGATGTTGATGTGACCGATTCGCAACGAACCGAGGTGCTCAACGGGGCTCTCGATGGCATCGGCGATCGGTTGCGCGAGGAGAGGGTCAAAGCCGGCTTGAGTCAGCGCGAGCTCGCTCGCCGCCTCGGCCTCTCGGCGAGTCTCATCTCCCAGCTCGAGAGCGGAATGTCCAAGCCTTCGGTAGGCACCCTCTACGCCATCGTGACCGAACTGAATCTGTCTCTCGACCGCCTCATTCGCGGTGATGACTACGCAAAAGAGTCAACGGCCAATGCTCCGAGGCGACAGGTTGGGCCGCTCGTGCATCCCGAGGATCGGGCCGCGGTCGAACTCGCCTCGGGCGTGCGTTGGGAAGAATTGACCTCCACCACCGAGGACGGCGTGGACTTTCTTCTTGCCACCTATGAGGTGGGGGGCTCGTCGACACCCGAGCAGTCGCTCATGCGTCATCACGGACGTGAATACGGCTACATCATCTCGGGGACGCTTGGGGTCCAGATTGCTTTTCAGGAGTACAAGCTCGAACCGGGCGACTCGATCGCGTTCGACTCCACCACTCCACATCGGTTGTTCAACCGGGGGGAGGTTCCGGTGCAGGCGATCTGGTTCGTCGTCGGGCGGGAGGCAACCGATCAATTGAGCTAGGGGACTTCTCGCGCTCCGCCAGCATCGCGTCGCCAAAAGAGGCGAAGCGATAACCGCGGTCGAGGGCCACTTCGTAAGCCGTCCGCCAGCTCTCTCCCATGAAGGCGGCCAACATGACCAGCAGCGTGGTCCGCGGCAGGTGAAAGTTGGTGATCAGGAGGTCAACGGTGCGAAAGCGGAATCCGGGCGTGATGAAGAGGTCGGTGCTGCCAGCGTCCGTCTTGCTTTCCAGCGCACGCACAACGGTCGTTCCCACTGCAACGACGCGCCCTCGACAGTTCTCGATCTTTGCTCGAGTCGCGTCCGGCACAACGAACTCCTCGGAATGAATGGTGTGTTGCTCAATGGTGTCGCTGTCAATCGGCCGAAATGTGTCGAGACCGATCCGCAACTCCAAGTCGGTGACCTCGATCCCTTTCTGGTTGAGTCTGTCGAGCTCCCGTGCCGTGAAATGAAGACCCGCCGTCGGTGCGGCCGCTGAACCCATCCCCAAACCAACAGCCTGGGCGAAGATCGTTTGATAGCGCTCGGGATCGTCGAGTTCGGCTTTGATGTAGGGAGGAAGGGGCACCTGGCCGACCTCAGCGATTGCCGCTTCGAGATCGCCGTCGGTCTGCAACTCGAGTAAGCCGACACCCCTTACCGGTGCCTCAACGATCGTGGCCGTGATCGGTCCGAAGTCCAACACGTCACCCTGCTTGAGCCGCCGGGCAGGCTTGAGCGCGACGCTCCATCGCGTTCCCAATACCGGCCCAAGCAAAAGCGCCTCGATCGATCCCCCGCTGGATACCTTGTGGCCTCGAAGCCGCGCAGCCCGGACGCGCGTCCGGTTCACCACCACCAGGTCACCCGGCTCGAGTAGTTCGGGCAGGTCGAAGAAGCGATGGTCGCTCATGTCTCTGGTGTCAAGCAGGCGTGACGCGTCGCGCGGCTCAATCGGCACCTGCGCGATCCGATCGACCGGCAGGGAGTAGTCAAACTCCGACGTCAGCACAGGTCGCTAGAGAAGGCGAGGGTGTCCGGGGTTCACGACCCCGAGATGGCGGTAGGCAAGGTCGGTGGCCATGCGCCCACGGGCGGTGCGCTGCAAGAGCCCGATCTGGAGGAGGAAAGGCTCGTACGCATCCTCGACTGTCTCGGGTTCTTCGCCCACCGCAATGGCCAGCGTCGTCAGACCTACCGGGCCTCCTCCAAACTTGTGCACGACCGACTCGAGAATCGCCCGATCAAGCTTGTCGAGACCCAAATCGTCCACTTCGTAAGTCTGGAGAGCCCGATCGGTGGTTTCGACATCGACCAGACCGTCTGCGCGAGCAACCGCGAAGTCACGGACCCGGGCGAGCAAGCGGTTGGCGATCCGGGGCGTGCCACGACTGCGAGTGGCGATGACCTTGGCGGCTTCGACATCGATGTGCACGTCCAGGATCCTCGCCGAGCGGCTGACAATCGTGGCGAGTTCATCGTCTGTGTAGTAATCGAGACGATCCTCTATTCCGAACCGATCGCGCAGTGGGGCGGTCACCTTCCCTTTGCGCGTGGTCGCTCCAACCAGAGTGAAATGGGGCAAGTCGAGTCGGATCGATTGCGCGGCAGGCCCCTTGCCGAGCACGATGTCAAGCTGGAAGTCTTCCATCGCTGGATAGAGCACTTCTTCGACCGCGCGGGGCAGGCGATGAATCTCATCAATAAAGAAGACCGAGCCCGGCTCGAGGTTGGACAGAATCGCTGCCAGGTCGCCCGGACGTTCGAGGGCCGCGCCCGAAGTAATGCGAATCCCGGCCCCCGACTCAGCCGCAATGATGCTGGCCAGGGTCGTCTTGCCGAGTCCGGGCGGTCCTGAAAGGAGCACATGATCGAGGGGGCGTGACTGGGTCCGGGCAGCCTCGATCGCGATCTCCAAACGTTCCTTGACCGCCTCTTGCCCTACGAAGTCTTCGAGCCGGCGCGGTCGGAGATGTAGATCCTCCTCGTTGAGCGTCGGGTTGAGGAGCGAGTCTTCTCTCATGGCCGACCAAGCAGCTGAAGTGCGGCCCGGATCTGCTCTGCCACCGGCAGATCGGAATCGGTCGCAACCACAGCTTCTCTTACCTCGCCCGGGGTGTAGCCCAGACCTTCGAGGGCTTGTCTGAGTTGGGCGGAGCCGCCGTCGGCTCCGATGATGTCGGCCTCCTGCTCGTCCAACTTTGGCTTGAGCTCGAGAACCATCTTTTGCGCCGAGCGTTTCCCAACCCCGGGGACGACGGTCAAGGCATCGACATCCTCGGTGGCGATCGCCCTCCGCACCTCGGTCACGTTCAGCGAACCAAGAATCGCCAGCCCGACCTTGGGTCCCACGCCCGACGCTGTGATCAAGACCCGAAACAAATTTCGCTCAGCTTCGGAGACAAATCCGTAAAGAGTGAGCGCGTCCTCGCGGACGTTGAGGTGAGTGTGGATGACAAGGTCCTCGCCAATCCCCGGTAGCTGGGCCTGGGTGCGCGGAGTCGTGAACACCTCGTATCCGACCCCAGCGACGTCGAGCGTAACGGTCTGATCCGAACGCGCCACCAGGGTTCCCCGCAGTCGCCCGATCACGTTCTGGCTCCTGCCACCCGCAGCGACTGCAGATGACAGATCGCCACCGCCAGGGCATCGGCTGCGTCAGCGGGTGTCGGTGGCGCGATGCCGAGGCGCCGGCCGACCATGGTCGACACCATCCGCTTGTCTGCTGCGCCGTCACCGGTCACGGCCGCTTTGATCACGGTCGGAGGGTATTCAAAGACATCCAGGTCCTGTTGCGCCGCGGCCAGGATGGCAACGCCTGCGGCTCGACCAACGGAGACTGCCGTCTGCAAGTTCCGGTTGGTGAACACCTGCTCGATCGCCACGGCTTGGGGGCGGTGCTCGACGAGGATCTCGGCGAGGCGACGGTGAATCTCGAGGAGCCTTTCGGTAGAGGGCGCAGCGGGATCCGTACGGATAACTCCGGCCGCAATCGCCACCAGCTCATGCGAGCGGCGAACCAACCCGTACCCGGTGGTGGTCAACCCGGGATCGATGCCGAGAACGAACATGTGTACGTCACGGTAGTCAGTCGGCGAGAGAGGCAAGCACCTCGTCAGAGATCTCGTAGTTGCCGTACACCATTTGCACATCGTCGAGGTCTTCAAGGGCATCGACCAACCGCATCACCTTTGTGGCGGTTGAGCCGTCAACGGCCACAGTGGTGCGCGGTTCCTGAGTCAATTCGGCCGCTATCACTTTGAGCCCGCCGCCTTCGAGCATCCGTTGGACCGCAACCAGTTCGGTGGGCCCGGTGATGATCTCGACTATTTCCTCGCCAGGCCGAACATCTTCGGCGCCGGCATCGAGCGCCGGCAGCAGCACGTCTTCTTCGGTCCCTTCGACCTCGATATACCCCTTGCGCTCAAACATATAGGCGACCGAGCCCGGCTCACCCAGGTTTCCGTTGTTGCGCGAGAAAGCGGCTCGGACATCGGAAGCCGCCCGATTGCGATTGTCGGTCAGCACCTGGACCATGAGAGCAACACCACCCGGGGCATATCCCTCGTACCAGATCTCCTCATAGTTGGTCGTGTCGGAACTGCCCGTGGCGCGAGCGATGGCGCGTTCGATGTTGTCCATTGGAACAGCACTGGCTCGCGCTTTGGCGACGGCTGCGGCCAGGGTCGCGTTCCCCGCGAGGTCGCCTCCTCCACTCCGCGCAGCAATCTCGACACCTCGGATCAGCTTGGCGAAGAGCTTGCCCCGCCGCGAGTCATTCGCAGCCTTCTTGCGTTTGATTGTCGCCCACTTCGAATGCCCGGACATCGTCAGCTATTCAACTAGCCATCGATCAGCTCGACCAGCCGCTGATGGAGGCGAACGTCGCCAGTTAATTCCGGATGAAAGGACGTGGCCATGATGTGTCGGTCCTGAACCATTACCGGATGCCCGTCCACCGAGGCAAGGACGTCAACGCGATCTCCCACCTTGACCACCCATGGCGCTCTGATGAACACCGCCCGGAATGGCTCTCCCAACCCATCGACCTCGAGATCGGTTTCGAATGAGTCGTTCTGCCTTCCAAAGGCGTTGCGTTCCACCACGACATCGAGTGCCTTGAGCAGCGGTTGCTCCGGACCGTTCACTTCCCGGGCAAGGAGAATCATTCCCGCACACGTGCCCCAGGTGGGCATGCCGGCATCGATCCGCTTGACCAACGGGTCGATCAGCCCGAAGCGAGTAGCCAGCTTGCCGATCGTCGTCGACTCTCCTCCCGGGATGATGAGCGCGGCCACCGAATCGAGGTCGGAGGGCGTTCTCACCTCTACGGGTTCCGCGCCCACGGCCCGCAAACTGGCGACGTGTTCGCGAAAGTCGCCTTGGAGCGCTAGTACTCCGACGCGGGGACTCTGGCCCCTCGACATGGGCTCACCAGCCCCGCTCCGCCAGCTTCTCGTTGGCCGGGATTTTGTCGATCTCGATTCCTGGCATTGCCTCGCCGAGGCCGCGGGACACCTTGGCTACGACCTCGGGGTCGGCCCAGAAAGTCGTCGCCTCGACAATCGCTCTTGCCATCGCAGGCGGATCGGAGCTCTTGAAGATCCCCGAGCCGACAAAGACCCCGTCAACTCCGAGAGCCATCATCAAAGCGGCGTCGGCCGGGGTGGCGATTCCTCCGGCTGCGAAGTTGACCACCGGAAGTTTCCCTGTCTCATGGATCTCCTGCACCAGATCAAAAGGCGCGCCCAGCTCCCGGGAGAAGGACATCAACTGCTCCGGGCCGAGCTGGCTGAGACGTCTCAAATCGTTCGTGACGGTTCGCATGTGGGTGACGGCTTCTACCACGTTGCCGGTGCCGGCCTCCCCCTTGGTTCGGATCATTGCCGCGCCTTCGCCAATCCGGCGCAGAGCCTCGCCCAGATTTCGAGCTCCACAGACAAACGGCGTCGTGAAGTCCCATTTGTCGATGTGGTGCTCGTTGTCCGCGGGAGTGAGCACTTCGGATTCGTCGATGTAGTCGACATTTAGCGCCTGCAGAACTCGCGCTTCGGCGAAGTGACCGATCCGGCACTTGGCCATGACCGGGATCGTTACCGCAGCCTGAATCTCGTCGATCTTGGTGGGATCGGCCATCCGGGCAACCCCGCCCATCTTGCGGATATCAGACGGCACTCGCTCGAGCGCCATCACCGCGACTGCGCCAGCTTCCTCGGCAATCTTGGCTTGCTCCGCCGTGACCACATCCATGATCACCCCACCCTTGAGCATCTCCGCCAGGCCTCGTTTGACTCTGCTGGTGCCCTTTTCCACGTCACATCTCCTATTTACAAATCGATCTATTGGGGCGTCACCGCAATGCTACCGGCCTGCCAAATTGAATTAGCTTGGCCGAACTGAATTGAAGGCTGCAATCGCATCGAGATATGCAGTCCGGTACAGCGGAAAGACCGAGGTCCAATCGAAAGCCTTGACCCGCTCGCGGGCACGCTTTCCCATGGAATCAGCTTGGGAAGTGTTGATCAGCAAATCCAAGAGTGCGGCCGCGAGCGGGCGCGGTTCGCCGATCGGAGTAAGCCGGGCAGTTCCGGCAGTGACCTCCCGAAACGCGGGAAGGTCGGAGGCGACAATCGCACAGCCAGCAGCCATTCCTTCCGCGACTACCAGGCCAAAACTTTCCCCCCCCAGATTGGGAGCGACAAACACTGCGCTCGTCTGCATCCAGTTGGACTTTCGTTCGTCGTTGACCCGCCCGACGAACCGGATGTTGTTGCGGTCCTCGTGAGACGAGCCGATCACGATCAACTCTGCCAAGGGCACCGCAGCGCGAACCTCCTCCCATGCGGCGAGGAGCACGTCAAGACCTTTGCGTTCATCGTCACGCCCGACGAAGACGACCCGCTCACGATGCCGCTGGCCGCCGCTCCGAAAGAAGGAGGTGTCGATTCCAATCGGGATGATTCGCACCGACGGCCAGGGCAGGTCGGCGGCCACGCCACTCACTGCGGTCAAGACTCGCCGGCGCCAGAGCCGGTCCGGCACGGCCTTGTAGAACCATTTCGCCCAACGCGGTTTGTCGGCATGGAAAGTGGCCACGAGGGGCAACTCGAGACCGATCGCTCCCCAACCCACGGTGGGAATGAATGGCTCGTGCAGGTGAACCACTTCGACGTCGGCCACCGCCGCGGCGATTTTCTTGGCAACCTTGGGATCGAGTCGAAGCGGCACAGTCGATCGATTCGCCCGAATGGACACACTCTCTCCGAGGTTCACTCCTTCGATGGCGCCGGGCCCGATCAACAACGGTTCGTCACCGTTGGCGCGCAGGAGGCGGGCAAGCTCGAGGACCTGGTTCTGAACTCCGCCGTACCGGCTCAGGTCGTAGGGGCAGATCAGGCCGACCTTCATTTCGCGGGTTCCAGTTCTCGATCCGATGGCCAGTTGGGTTGGAGGAGGTGCCACTGCTCGGGCGCTTGCCGGATGCACCGTTCCATTGCCCAGGCAATTCTTTGGGTCTTCTCGATGACGTTCGTCGCCCCTTCCATCGAGACTTCGTCGAGGACGACGCGATAACCCGTTGGGGTGAAGTACGTCCCGGCCAGAATCACGGGCACTCCCGTACGTTGCGCGAGAAATGCCGGACCGCCCGGGAGGGTCGTGCGCTCGCCAAAAAACTCCACCTCGATTCCGCGCCTGTTCAAGTCCCGATCGGCCAGCAGAGCCACGGCGGCCTTGCGAGCGATAGCCGCCTCGATGGCGCGGGGAGATCCTTTCCCAAGCGGAATCACCGTGATCTCGAATGCTTCTCTCATCTTCACGAACCACTGGGTGAGTCTCCGATTGGGGAGCTGCTCGGCCACTGCCGCAATTTCGAGCCCCGCCCTTGGCCCGGCCACCGCCGCCGCTTCCCAATTGCCGAGATGAGGGAGCACAAGGATCAAACCGGTGTCACGGGCGTTCGCCATATGCTCGATCCCGACGATCTCGACTTGTGATGTGATCTCCGAGACGCGCCCCGGCCGCACCCAAAGGGTTTCCGCCCAATAGCGACCGTAGGAGGCAAAGACCGCCGACGTGATCCGATCGAGGTTTGCATCGCGACCGAGCACCCGGGACATATGGCGGCGTGCCATTCGCCTGCGGTCGCCCGCAAATCTCCCCCAGATCCGCCCCGCAAACTCACCCAAACCTCTGGCCGCCGACAGTGGGAGGAGCCGCACCGCACCTATCGCGAAACGCATCAAGTAGTAAGCGAATGCGTCTCTCACCGGATGTTGTTGCCACTCACCGGAGGTTGTTGTACGTGAGAAGGAATCGCCAGATCACTGTTGCCCATGTTGCGATGACCAGCGCCCAGAGCATGGGCTCGATGAGCCCCAACAGCAATCCGAGGGTGAAGAGAATCACCCGCTCCGCCCTCCCCATCATTCCCCCGCGCCCGTCGAGCCCCGCCGCCTCAGCCCTCGCCCGCAGATAGGGAACGAGCAGCGAACCACCGAGCGCCACGACAACCAGAAGGACGAGACGTCGCTCCCCGGCCACCGCCGCGGCGAGCCCGCTGAGCACCGCAACCTCACCAATGCGATCAGCCATCGCGTCGAGGAGAGCGCCGCGGGGAGACTCGGTGCCGGCGGCTCTTGCCACCGAACCATCCAAGCCATCCAGAAGCGATCCAACGAGGGCGACGGAGGCACCACCAACGATGCGGCCGCTTCCGATCATGACGGCGCCCACCACTGTCACCACCAACCCCAAGAGGGTCAGGACAAGTGGCGTGATACCGAGCCGGCTCAGGCCCCGACCGATCGGTTGCAACAACCACTGCAAATGCGGCCGCACGCGGAGATCGATCACCGGCGGGCAATGTAGTGGGCAAGGGGCGCCCTCAGTCCGCTGCAAAAGGTCCTGTCTATGCTCCGCGCCGGATCGCGCAAGCAAAGACTGGTTCAGGCGAGATCAGGAGGTTGGATGGTTCCCGAGAAGATCCGCAACGTGGCGTTGGTCGGACACGGTGGCAGCGGGAAGACGACTCTGGCCGAAGCACTTCTCTTCGTCACCGGCGCCACGACGCGTCAGGGATCGATCGACGCCGGCACTTCGATGCTCGATTTCGAACCCGAAGAGCAGGAGCGAAAGATTTCCCTCGGCCTTTCCGTGGCCAGCGTGATGTGGCAGGACAACAAGATCAATGTGATCGACACGCCTGGATATATCGATTTTTCGGGAGATGCCGCGAGCCGCACTACGCGCTGCCGACCTGGCGCTGTTTGTTGTCTCCGGGGTCGATGGGGTCGAGGTGCAGACCGAGATTCTCTGGCGGGCGGCTGAAGAAGAGGGCATACCCCGCGCCGTGATGATCACCAAGCTCGATCGGGAGCGGTCGTCCTTCTCACGCGTTCTCGCCCAACTACGTGAGACGTTTGGCAAAAGGATCGCGCCCGTGCAGGTGCCAATCGGCGCAGAGGCCGATTTGCGAGGAGTCGTCCGGGTCGTCTCTGGTCGCTCCTTCCTTTATGGGCCAGACGATCGGACCGGGACGCTCGTGGAAACCCCGCCCGCGGACGTCGCCGACCTCGTAGCAAGCACGCGCGACTCATTGATCGAGTCCGTGGTCGAAACAGACGACGCGCTGATGGAGCGGTATTTCGAAGGCGAGATGCCCGACCCCGCCACGATCGTCAAAACCGTTCACAACGGGATGTTGAACGGTGAGATCTTTCCGGTCTTGGTGGGCTCGGCCATCCGCCGGATCGGCATCGACACTCTTTGCGAATTTCTCTACGACTTTGCTCCGAATCCGCTCGAGCGCCCCCTGCCACCGATCGCCTCAGGAGACTCGATGCCCATCCGTCCCGACGGGCCTGCCCTGGGCTATGTCTTCAAGACAGTTTCGGACCCCTTCGTCGGACGTATCTCACTTTTTCGCGTGTATTCCGGTGCGGTGAAGGCCGACGATGACTTGCAGATCCATGGCGCAGACGGCACGGCCGGGCATGCCCGCATGCACAACCTCTTCTATCTGATGGGTAAGGACCACGTCGATACCAAAGAAGTCTCTTGCGGTGAGATTGGCGCCGTCGCCAAGATCGAGAACCTCACAGCCGGCGCGACAATTCACGGCGCCGGAGTCAACACGGTGTTGCGACCCGTCGTCTTTCCGAATCCGGTCACTGAGCTGGCGATCTCGCCCAAGAGCCAGCACGACGAGGAAAAGCTTTCGACTGCCCTCCATCGCATTCTCGATGAAGATCCGACCTTGCGGGTCGACCGCAATTCCGACACTGGAGAAACCGTCCTCGCCGGGCTCGGGGATGTCCATCTCGATGTCACGCTGGCCCGGATCCATCGCAAGTTCGGGGTCGACGTCGACCACGACCGTTCCCAAGGTCCCCTATCGGGAGACGATCACCTCTACGGCCGATGCCGAGGGGAAGCACAAGAAACAGTCGGGCGGCCGCGGTCAGTACGGGGTCGCCAATGTCAAATTCAGCCCCCTTCCCCGCGGCTCGGGGTACGAGTTCATCGACGCCATCAAGGGCGGTTCGATCCCCCGCCAGTTCATCCCTGCCGTCAACAAGGGCATCCAGGAAGCCCTGCAGCGAGGGATCCTCGCCGGCTACCCCGTCGTCGATCTGGCCGCCGAGGTATTCGACGGGAAGTTCCACAACGTCGACTCCGACGAGCTGAGCTTTCGCATGGCGGGCATCCAGGCGTTTCGAGCGGCGGCCGCAAACCTGCGGCCGGTGCTGCTCGAACCGATCATGCACCTGACGATCCTCGTACCGGACGAGCACACCGGTGACGTGATGGGAGATGTGAACAGCAAGCGGGGCCGGGTGCTAGGAGTCGACTCTGATGGCGGCAGCCGGGTGGTCGAAGCCGAGGCACCCGATGGTCGAGATCCAGCACTACGCCGCAGATCTCCGTTCGATGACGAGTGGGCGAGGAACCTTTGAGGTCCGCTTCGACCATTACGCAGAAGTTCCGCATCAAGAGGCGCAGAAGGTCATCAGCGCGGCAGGTCAGAAGGAGGAGTGATGGCAGACGCCGTCCTGCGATTTGAGGACAAGGAGCTCGCGCTTCCCGTTGTCGCTGGCACGCGAATCGGAACGGGGCCTCGACATCTCCGGCCTTGCAGCCGAGACCGGCCTCTTCACGATCGATCGCGGCTTTGGCAATACCGCCGAGAGCCAAAGCAGTGTCAGCTTCATCGACGGCGCCAAGGGCATTCTCCGCTATCGCGGCTATCCGATCGAGCAACTCGCCGAAGGCGCCTCCTTCCTGGAAGTGGCGTACCTCCTGATCTATGGCGTCGTTCCCGAGTCAGCCCGAGCTCACTCGGTTCGAGGACTCGATCACCAGGCACACCCTCCTCCGCGAGGACATGAAGAAGATGTTCGAAGCCTTTCCCGCACAACGCCCACCCCATGCAGATCCTGGCGTCCGCCACGTCGGCCCTCGCGACCTACTACCCCGACGCCCTCGATCCTTCCGATCCCGACGCCGTCGACGTCTCGATCCACCGGCTGCTGGCCAAGGTGCCGACGATGATCGCCTGGCTCTACAAGTACAAGGTGCATCAGCCGTACGTATATCCCCGCAACGACCTCGACTACGCCGCCAACTTCCTGCACATGGTTTTCTCGGTCCCGGCCGAGCCTTATCACCACGACCCGGTGATTGCCGCGGCGCTGAACGTCCTGCTCGTGCTTCACGCCGATCATGGTCAGAATTGCTCGGCCACCGCAGTGCGCCTGGTCGGGTCGGGTGACGCCAACATCTTCAGCTCGGTTTCGGCCGGAATCCACGCCCTCTCCGGACCGCTTCACGGCGGAGCGAATCAGGAAGTCCTCGAGATGCTCGAGTCGATGGCTCGACGAAGGTGGCGATGTCTCGGGATTCGTCAACCGGGCCAAGGACAAGGAAGATCCGTTCCGGCTCATGGGCTTCGGCCATCGGATCTACAAGAACTTCGACCCGCGGGCGAAGATCATCAAACAGGCCGCCACCGACGTGCTGGCCAAGCTCCACATCGACGATCCCTTGCTGGAGATCGCCCAGGAGCTGGAGCAGGTCGCGTTATCCGATGACTACTTCATCGAGCGCAAGCTCTATCCCAACGTCGACTTCTACTCCGGGATCATCTATCGGGCTCTCGGCTTTCCCACCGACATGTTCACCGTGCTTTTCGCCCTGGGCCGACTGCCCGGGTGGCTGGCCCAATGGAAGGAGCTGCACGCAGATCCCAAGATGAAGATCTACCGACCGCAGCAGGTCTACGTCGGCGAGAACAAGCGCGACTACGTCCCCATCTCTCGCGCGCTCAACGCTGGCATCTAGCGACGAGCGCTGATGGCGGGTTCGAGCTGCTGCGCCAGACGACTCACCGCTAGCTCGTTACCGCAACCACCTCCGCTGCCGCTTCAGACCAGTAACCCGGCTTCCGAGAACCGTTCGACCAGGAACTGGCTCTCACCGGCGAACGTCGCGTTGAAGCCGGCGATCGTTTCGCCGTGTACTGCCGGTTGTCTTCGAGATACTCGGCCCAGACCTCATCCCGGTCCGCCTCAGGCACGCCGACCAACGGATGGGCACTGGAGCCAGGATCGACGGCCCCGCGATCGGCGAGATAAGAGTTGATGCCAGCAACCGTCGCAAAGGTTCGTGCGCAGATATCAATATTTATCTCGGTTCGCGGTGGACGGCGCGGAAGGACGAAATAAGTGAACGCCGCTCCAACCACCAGCCCCGCGATCAAAAAGGCGAGCCACAGCCCGCGCCCGCCCGGCCCCATCTTCATGTAAATCAATCTACGCCCAAGGGCTCCGTATAAACAGGGCGAACTTGATGCCCGTCGACGCCGTCGACCACCACCAGGGCACGAGCCGAGGGAGGCTCGCTGGCGTCGTATAGAACGACGTGCCAGAGGGGCCGGGAACGCAGCCCGGAGAAGATGATGGCAGCCGATGCCTGCCCGATCGGAAATGGCGCTGCGACGGCAGCCAATTCGAGCGCCTCGCTGGCCCCCAGGTTGAGTGGCCAGGCCGCCCGCCAGTGCCAGAGACCAAGCAGGACGGCGAGACCGATGAGGCCCCAACGCAGATCGGCCAACTGCAAATCAACCAAATTCAAGTCAGGCAGGGCGAACCCCAGAGCCACGGCGAGGACCAGATAGATGAAGGCGGCTGTGCGGCGACGCTCCGGAGTGGGAAACGTATAAGGACCGGCTCGGGCCGAGTCGAGGTCCTCAGGGACGCGGGCCTCTGCGGCCGTCTCCTCGGGAATGTGGATGCCGTCGACGTCAGGCTCCGGTCAAACCCTAGGTAGAACCGGCTTGGGTGCAGGTGGCTCGCACGCCTGTGCGATCTCGGCAATCGATTCCGCGAGACCCACACCGCGTCGATCCCTTTCTTCGCCATAGCGACGAAGGCCCACGGTCCCGGCTTCGACGTCTTTGTCACCCACGACAACGAGGAAGGGGCGTTTCTGGGTGAGCGCTCGTCGGATCTTCTCCCCGAGCGTGTCGTTGGAGTAGTCGACTTCGACCCGCAAGTTTTCCTTCCGCAAGGCGTCTCGCACCGATTCCGCGTAATCGAGATGCCGTTCGGCCACCGGCAGTACTGCCGCCTGCACGGGCGCAAGCCATCCCGGGAAGGCACCCGCATGGTGTTCGACCACGATCGCCAGGAAACGATCAAGCGACCCAGCCTTGGCACAATGGATCATGTAGGGCACAACTGGTTCGTTCTCCGAGCTCACATAGCTGAGTCCGAACCGCTCTGGATTGTTGAAGTCGACCTGAATGGTCGAGCACTGCCAGCGGCGGCCGATCGCATCGCGCACATGAATGTCGATTTTCGGGCCGTAAAAGGCGCCTTCCCCCTCGGCGATCCGATAGTCGATTCGGGCATCATCGAGAGTTGCCTTCAACGCTTTCTCTGCTTCCTCCCAGCGATCAGGCGGGCCGACCGATTTCTCCGGACGCGTCGACAGATCGGCCTCGAAATCGCTGAAGCCGAAGTCGGTGAGCCAATTGGTCACGAACTCGAGATGCATCTTGAGCTCATCAGCGAGCTGATCGGGCCGGCAAAACGTGTGAGAGTCGTCCTGTGTGAGGCCGCGCACCCTGAGGAGGCCGTGGAGCACCCCGGAACGCTCCTGGCGGTAGACGCTGCCGAGCTCCGAGTAGCGCAACGGCAACTCGCGGTACGAACGAGCCGCGACTGCGATAGATCAGAATATGGAACGGGCAGTTCATCGGCTTCACTCGATAGAAGTCGTCAGCGTCGACCTCGAGTCGCGGGAACATGTTTTCGGCGTAGTAGTCAAGATGCCCCGATATCTCCCACAGGTGTTCGCGAGCCAGATGCGGGCTGTAGACAAACTCGAATCCATATCGTTCATGCATCCGGCGCGAGTGATCTTCGGCCATCTTTCGAAACATCCCGCCGTGGGGATGCCACACCGCGAGCCCGGGGCCGAGCTCGCGAGGGAATGAATAGAGGTCGAGTTCGGTACCCAGTTTCCGATGGTCCCTCCGCTCGGCCTCTTCCAACCGGTGCAAATAGTCGGCCATCGCCCGTGCTGACTCCCAGGCCGTGCCATAGATGCGTTGCAGTTGCTGACGCTTCTCGTCACCCCGCCAATAGGCGCCGGCGCTCCGCAAAAGCTTGAAAGCCGAGAGCTTTCCCGTCGAGGGCAAATGTGGGTCCGCGACAAAGGTCGACGAAATCGAGATTGCGGTACACGCTGCCCCACGCACCGTCTACGGAGCCGACCTCTGCGGGGTCGACCGAATCGATGATCTCGAGCTTCAACGGCTGATCGGCGAACAACGCCCGTGCTTCTTCACGGGATACTTCTTGCCGCTCGAAAGGCTGGTCAGCGGCCACGATCTCACGCATGCGGTCTTCGATGGCAACCAAGTCTTCAGGGGTGAACGGCCGGCCGATGTCGAAGTCGTAGTAGAAGCCGTCCTCGATTGCCGGCCCGATTGCAAAATGCGATCCGGGGAAAAGCGATAGCACCGCCTGCGCCAGGATGTGGGCTGCGGAGTGGCGGAGAATCTGTCGTCCTGCGTCGCTTTGCGCGGTGATTACCTGGAAATGGCCACCCCCCGCGAGCGGACTTGCGAGGTCAAAGAGCCGGTCGTCTACCGAGACGGCAACGGCTGCTTCCGCCAGCCTCGGGCCGATTGACGACGCCACTTCAGCCCCGGTTATCCCGATGCGGTGAGCGACGACTTTGCCGTCCGGATAAGCAAGTTCAAGTTCCAAGGAGTCTTCTCGTTAGCCTTAAGTCGCAAGGGTACCCAGGGCAAGAAACAGCCCGGATGCCAATTTCTGGATCCAATAGGGCTATAGCTAGTCAGCGCTTCAGTCGAAAAGAGCAAGTATGGACATCGACGCTTTCCTTCGGTCCAAGTTCCCTGCGGCCACACGCGGTCGAGATTTCGGCCGGAGACAACAAGGTTTACCGGCTCAGGGAGGAAAGCGGTGCTACGAGCATCGTCAAACTCTTCCCCAATCCTTCCCGCGAGCGCCGGGAGCGGCACGCTCTCGAAGCGTTGGCGGGCGTCTCGGGTGTTCCCAAAATTCTGAGCCGAGGGTTGGATGAGGGAATGGCCTGGATCCAGATGAGCGATGGCGGAAATTGGGACCTGGCATTGCTCCCCCGAAATGTCAACATCATTCGAACTGCGGGGCGAGTGCTCCGCGGAGTTCACGAGTCGAAAGCCCAGGTCACCAACCTTTCAAGCCTCATCGGCAACGAAGAAATCGACTCGCACTATCGGAACACATTGACCCGGCTCGAGAAGTTCCGGCGCCGGCTCGGCTTACCTGCCGAAGTCCTCGAACGCGCCAACGAAGCGGGCCCCCCGCCGGCGAGCCCTCCGCGCCCAGCTCACACTCGACCAACCCCCAACCAGTTCCTCGTCACCGAAGAGGAACAGGTTTGCCTGATCGATTGGGAATGGGCAACCATGGCACCGCCGGAATGGGATGTGTCACTGGCCAGCTGGCAATTTGCAAACACTCTTGGCGCCGAAGCGGGCGAGGCGTTTCTCGAGGGCTACGGGGCCGTCGTCACTAATACCCGGCTCAAGAGCTGGATCGCCTACCACTCGGCGATGATGATGCTCGAAGCCGCGGAGAACCGCGACGGCAAGCTCCCGGCGATGGCACCAATGGTCCGTTCTCTCGCGGATGCGGTCGGCTACAGCTAACAGCGGGAAATCCACCAATCTCGGAGATCCCTTCGTACCCTGCTCGCCGAGCGAGGAGGTTCACATGCTGGAAGCATTGCTGGCGGCCACCGCAACGTCTGGACTCTTTGTCCTGGCCCGCGGCCAACGCCGTTCGCTCGCTTCGGATCACCGACTGACCTCTGACTACCTGGCTGATGACGACGTCACGATGGAAACCGGCCCTGATGATCTGCCCTGTCCCTGGTGCTACAGCCAAACCACCGAAGGTGATCCTCGTTGCCGGAGCTGTGGGCGAAAATTCGGTTAGCCCAATCAAATTGACTTGATGAGGGTTTGGTCGACGTAGTCGAGGTAGAACCCGAGACTCCGGTAAAGCCGGAGGGCGCGGTGGTTGTCGGCGTCGACATACAGGCAGGCCTGAACGCAGCCCAGGGCGGTGAGCCTTTGAATCCCGTCAAGGATCAGCGCCCGTCCCAAACCTCCCCCCTGGATTGCGGGATCGACCGCGATGACGTAGATCTCGCCTTGGTCCTCGGACGGATTTCAGCCAGTTGAAACCCACCAAGCGCTCCCCTTTCCACGCCATGATCAGTCGGTCGGGGGCGAACCATTCCTGCTCCATTCGCTCGGCTAACTCGGCCTTGCCCCACGTTCCGTTCTCGGGATGGCGAGCGAAAGCCAGTTGGTTGAGCCGAATCCACTCGTCTTCATCGACCCCGGGCCGGAACGGAGCAACCCTGATCTCCTTCCGGGTAGTCCGGGGCTTCCTTTAAGGGCAAGTCGAGGGTGAGACGGAGCAGTTGTCGCTCTTCGGCAAATCCGAGTTTGATCGCGGTCGCAACGATTCCAGGCTGGAAGACCCACACTCGCAAGGCAAAGCCGCCTTCGAAGCGGGCCAGTTCGGTCGCCCGCTCGAGCAGTAGCTGATAAACGGGCGGTCGCCGATGGTTGGGCAGCACGACCAGCTCCGTGACATGACGACCCGCTCCGTCACGTGCCACCGGCGCAAATCCGACAAGCCGGTCGTCGTCCCAGACGGCGACACCGACTACACCCGATTGCGGGCGATGGAGGGCAAGATATTTGTGTTCGCCAATGGCCGGATGACCCTCGGCGAGCCCGATGGCTTCGATCAACTCATCGATCGCCGGCCG
>CAWIXU010000011.1:0-48396 GCA_963840175.1 uncultured Acidimicrobiia bacterium | reverse complement strand
GAGCTGGTGGCCCAACCCGGTTGGCGACCTCTCCGAATCGGTGACGACCTGTGGACCGACGACTTCACCAACCTCCTCGGCGTGATCCGTTGAACTTGCACGTTCTGTGGGCTGGTAAGGCCGCTGGGCGGCCCTACGAACCCTGGGTTCGCAATTAATCTTCGACTCGCGCCGGAGTGTCGAAATTGGCAGCCGAGATGGACTCAAAATCCATTGTGGGAAACCACGTGCGGGTTCGAGTCCCGCCTCCGGCACGAAACCCAGATCAGACAGCCCCACCAGGGCAAATCCATAGGTGACTAGCCCCTTCGTTCTATCGTCATTCATGCAACGGCCACCGGAGCCTTCATCCTTTGCCGCATCCCCCCACTCCCCCACTCCCTGGCTCAGGATGATCAGGCGATGAAGGTGGCCGTTGCTTTTTCAGACGCTCGCTCAGCTCGAGCCGAGACGTCAACGCAGAGCCGGCTTTGAAGTCTCTGAGCCGTCTGCCGTAGTGACTTGTGCGGCGGCGGCGGGGCTGGCGGCTTCGAGCACGCGACGGACGATCGCCGTCCCGATGATCACGCCATCGGCTAACTCCTTGAGGGCGGCGGCCTGGTCAGGGGTCGAGATGCCAACCCCGAAGACCAGGGGGACGTCGGTCTGAGCTCGCACCCGTTCGCTCAATGACACCGCATGGGGGCTGATCGTCGTCCGCTCTCCCGTCACCCCCATGTCGGACACTCCATATATAAAGGCGGGATCGGCGGCGGCAACCCGCCCGAGCCTGGCATCTGTCGTGGTCGGCGAGACGAACTGGACCAAACCGAGGCCCATAGCAGTGCAGGCGGCCGCCAAATCCGCAGCTCTCTTCGAGCGGGAGGTCGGGAACGATGATCCCCGCCGCCCCGCGCTCGGCCAGAGTTTCGGCGTATTCCTTCCAACCGGTCTGCATCACCGGGTTGACATAGGTCATGGCCAGGACCGGCTTTCCGGTTCGCTTGGCCACCTCTCCCACGATGTCGAGCGCCCGGGCGCGGGTGGTGCCGGCCGCGAGGGCGACTTCGCTTCCGCGCATGATCACCGGCCCGTCCATCAGCGGGTCCGAATAGGGAATGCCAACCTCGAATCCGTCGGCACCTGCCTCAGCCATCGCTTCGAAAAGCCCAACGGAGTCTGCCGGCGTGGGCAGACCCGCGGTCAGAAAGGGGAACAGTGCGACCTCATTGGCAAAGGCCGCGCGGATCGACTCGTGTCCGTTCACGAATTGGAAGGGATTTGGGCCCGTGAGCGAGCGATCGTCTGGAGGTCTTTGTCCCCTCGACCGGACAGACAGACCAGCACCGTCTTTCCGGCAAGGCGCGCGGCATTTCGACTCACCCAGGCAATTGCATGCGCCGACTCCAGGGCGGGGATGATTCCCTCAGTCCGCGAGAGAAGGTCAACCCCTGCCAGCGCTTCCCGATCGCTGACCGCGTCGTAGGCGACCATCCCCGCATCGAACAAGTAGGCGTGCTCGGGTCCTACTCCCGGATAGTCGAGCCCGGCCGAGATCGAATGGGCCTCCATCACCTGGCCCTCGTCGTCCTGCAATAAATAGGTGCGGGTGCCGTGCAGGACTCCGGGGCGGCCGGCGTTCAGCGAGGCCCCATGTCTGCCGGTGTCGATGCCTTCCCCGGCGGCCTCGATCCCGACGAGCTCGATCTCGGTGTCGAGCAGCGGGTAGAACAGGCCAATCGAGTTCGACCCTCCACCAACACAAGCCACGGCGACGTCGGGGAGCTCGGTCCCGAGCTGGGCCAGGCACTCCTCCCCGATGACTCGCTGGAACTCGCGCACCATCCACGGGTAAGGATGGGGACCGACGGCGGAGCCGATGATGTAGTGAGTGGTGTCGACGGTGCGGACCCAGTCGCGCATCGCTTCCGAGACCGCGTCCTTGAGCGTCCCGGCTCCGGAGTTCACCGGGATGACTTCTGATCCGAGGAGCTCCATTCGTTGCACGTTTAGCGCCTGGCGTTCGATGTCGACGACGCCCATGTAAACCTGACATTCGAGCCCGAGCGCGGCTGCGGCGGTCGCAGTGGCGACGCCATGCTGACCGGCGCCCGTTTCGGCGATGACCCGCGGCTTGCCCATGCGACGCGGCGAGCAAAGCCTGTCCGACCGCGTTGTTGATCTTGTGGGCACCGGTGTGGGCGAGGTCCTCGCGCTTGAGAAGAACTCTGACCGAGAGCATTTCCGAGAGTCGCCGGGCCTCGAACAAAGGCGTCGGGCGCCCGACGAAGTTTTTGAGCCAGCGCTCGAATTCGGCCAGGAAGACGGGATCATTCCAGGCCTGTTCGAACTCCTCGGCCAGTTCGCCCAACGCCGGCATCAAGGTTTCAGGTGCGAACGTCCCGCCAAATTCGCCAAAACGACCGTTTGCATCAGGGCGGGATAGCCGGCCGGACTTCATCCTGTCTCTCTCACGATCTTGGCGAATGCCGCGAGCAGGGCGTGATCCTTCTGGCCGGGGCGGATCTCCACGCCTGAAGAGACATCGACCCCAAAAGGCTGTCGGCTTTCGATCACCTGGCCAACATTGTCGGGAGTGAGACCGCCGGCGATGACATGAGGCCGGTTGACCTTTGGTAAAGCGTCGAGATCGAGACGACCTCCGTTGCCGGAGCCGTCGGGACGCTTCGAATCAAATAGGGGGTACTGATCGCTGGGAATCCTCTTCCAGCCGTCACCAAGCCCGACCGGGCGGAGCACCATCAACCCGGCCTCGGCTGCGGCGGCCCCGGCTTCGTCGGCGAAGAGCCCATAGGGTTGCACCCCGGTGGCACCGGTAGCCAGCGCCGCCGAAACCAACGCCTCGGAGTCGAGGTCGTGGGTGAGAAGAATCGTGTCCTGCTCCACGCCGGCGATCAGCTCCGCCACTAGATCGAGGCTGATCACCCGCGGGGAGGTGGGAACAAGGACAAACCCGAGTGCATCGGCTCCGGCTTCCGCAGCGGCGAGCGTGTCAGCGCGATTGGTGAGTCCGCAGACCTTGAGCCATGTCAAACCGAGAGCTCTTTGATCAACGCAGCGGGATCGGAGCTTTTTACCAGTGCCTCACCCACCAGGATGGCGTCGTATCCAGCCTCTTGCATGCGGCTGGCATCGGCCGCGGTGAAGATTCCCGACTCGGCCACTTTCACTTCGGCTGGCCCCAGGAAAGGCGCCAGATCCTCCGCTACGGCGAGATCTACCTCGAAGGAGCCAAGGTCACGATTGTTCACACCGATGATCCGCGCGCCGAGGTCGACCGCGACCTGCGCTTCGTCAGAGTTGTGCACTTCCACGAAAGCCGCGAGCCCGGCCCGTTCGACGTCATCAAGTAAGGCCATGAGCTCGTTCGGGGTCAGGGCAGCCACAATCAGCAAAACCGCCGAGGCGCCCATCGCTCGCGCTTCCCAAACCTGGATCGATTCGAGGATGAAGTCCTTGCGCAGAATCGGCAGCCGGGACGCCTGCTCCGCCACGGCGATGTCATCCAGGTCGCCGTCGAAAAAAGCCGGCTCGGTCAGCACCGAAAGCGCCGCCGCCCCGCCCGCTGCGTACTGGGCAGCGAGCGTGGACACGTCGAGATCGGGGGCAAGGTGCCCCCGCGATGGAGACCTCCGCTTGATCTCGGCGATCACTGCGAGTTGAGATGGTCCGGTCAACGCCGGAAGGATCGGTCGGGGCTCGGGAACCGTTTCGGCGCGGGCCATGACGGCTGCTCGCCGAGCGCGCAGGTCGACTACGCGGTCGCGGGTAGCTTCGAGGATTCGGTCGAGCACCCCTGGGATGGTATCCCTGCAATCAGCCGATGACGATTGCTTCCCAGGGGGCGAGGGATTCGGAAGCTGCCGATCCGATCAGCGTCGCAGTGGTAGAGGCGAGGACTTTCCCGGTGAAGGGCTGGGGATTCGATTTGGAAGAGAGGTTGACGGCAACCGAAATGACCTCTCCATCGGCGGAGATCCTCTTGTAGGCCAGAACCGAAGGATCCGACGGGAGCAGTTCGAAACCGCCGGCATGCAGAGCCGGAGTCGCCCGACGCAGCGCGAGCAGATGGCGGTAGAGCTCGAGCGTGCTCTCGGGATCGCCGAGCTCTGCTTCGACGTTGACGGTCTTGGTGTTGGGGTTGGTCGGGAGCCACGTGTGTTCGGAAGTGGAAAAGCCGCCGGTGGAATCCCACTGCATAGGAGTGCGGCAGCCATCGCGTCCCAGTCCGGGGACACGCCTCCCGAAAGGGTCTTGTTGCAACTGCGGAGCAACGGGCAGATCGGTCATGCCCAATTCGTCGCCGTAATACAGCGTGGGCGTTCCGCGTAGGGTCAGCAGCAGGACGGCCATGGCGCGCGCCTGTGGGAGACCCCCAAGACGCGTGGCGATGCGTCGCTCGTCGTGATTTCCCGCGACCCAGTTAGGCCATGCATCTGCCGGCACTACCGCTTCCATGCCCTCGGCGACTTTTCTGATCTTGACCGGGTCGACCCCGGCCGGTAGCAGTGCGAAGTTGAACGGCATGTGGAGCTCATCACCCATGCCGTAGTAGGAAGCCCACCGGGTCCAATCCCAATCGTGGATCTCGCCGACTGAAAACCGCTCCGGATATTCGTCGAAAACGGTCCGCAGTTTGCGAAAGAGCGCATGGATGTCGGGGTGGGCACCGTCGTGAATGTGTTCGGTCGCGGCCCACTCGGGATTGAACTTGTAGGACTTGGGATCGATCACACTTGCCGGAGGGTTGTCGCGCAGCAGGGGATCCTTCACCGCCCGAGCCGCGACATCAATTCGAAACCCGTCGACGCCACGATCCATCCAGAAACGCAAGGTGTCGAGCATCTCCCGCTCGAGTTCGGGATTGCGCCAGTTGAAATCCGGCTGTGTGGCAAGAAAGGAATGGAGGTAGTACTCGCCCGTGTCGGGATGGCGGGTCCAGGCAGGTCCACCGAAGAACGATGGCCAGTTGTTCGGCAACGAACCGTCTGCCTTCCCCGGACGCCATACGTACCAATCTCGCTTCGGATTGTCGAAGCTTGACGCCGACTCGAGAAACCACGGATGGCGATCGCTCGAATGGTTGATGACGTAGTCGACGATCACGCGCAGGTTGCGAGCATGCGCTTCCTTGATAAGCAGATCGAAGTCGGCGAGGTCGCCATACATCGGATCGACGTCGAGGTAGTCAGAAACGTCGTAGCCGAAGTCGTCTTGCGGTGATGGATAGTGGGGCGATATCCAAAGCGCATCGACCCCCAACGTGTTCGAGAGGTAGTCGAGCCGGCTGATGATCCCTTGGAGATCGCCAACGCCGTCTCCGTTCGAATCGGCGAATGAACGGGGGTAGATCTGATAGACGACGCCGGACTGCCACCAAAGCATGGCCAAAGGATATGGCTAAATAATGTGGCCAAATAGCATCGATTTGGGCGCCTAGAGCGGGGAACCGAGCACTTCTCCCCTGCGGTCGCCGATCCGGACCTGGTCGCCCGGTTCGACCCGCCGATGAAGAAGACCAAGACCGAGAACTCGCTCGTCGTTCCCGGCAATCGAAGTGAGCACTCCCACCTCCTCACCATCGAGCTCGGCGACCGCCGGTGCCCGGATCAGCGAAATCTTGGCCGGACCACCTTCGATCTCCACCCGCCGCAAATTGCGGTTCACTCTCCCCTGGCGGGAGTCGAGCCGGGCTACTAGCTCCTGTCCGAGATAACAGCCCTTGGCGAACGAGACCGCCTCTGTGACGAGACCTGTTTCCTGGGGGATCGTGCGCTCGTCGACGTCGAGATCCATCACGGGTTCCCCTGCTTCGATCCGGGCGACATCCCATTGGTCCTCATCAACGTCCTGCCAGCCCGGATCCTCGGTGCCAAAGCCTCGCACCCGGTTACCCAAATCGGAGCGGACTGCCCCGGGGGGAACGTCGTCCAAGAACATCAGAGCCGGGACCGGCGGCGCCGACTGTGGCCTTGATCCTGATCTTGTAGTGATTGAGGTCGGATTCCACCCTCGACCCGATGCGGGCGTCGGTGTAGAGATCAACGCGGTCGTCGGTGCCCGCCACCCAGAGCAGGGCCCGCAACTTTCCTTGCGGCGAGAGGAGAAAGGAGCGAGTCGCCCGGGTGGGATGAAGGTCGGAGAGGTCTTGACTCAAGAGACCGTCGAGGAAACGGCGCGAGTCAGGCCCCTCAACAGCGACCAGCTCGAAACGATCTCTGACCACCCCACGGAAATTGGGCCCATGAGGATTCGAGCCAGCCATGCTCACACCTCTCCCGCGGCCGCCACGGCCGACAGCGCCGCGGCCGCTTTGTTCATCGTTTCCTCGTATTCGAGCCGGGGGTCTGAATCCGCAACGATGCCTGCCCCCGCCTGGACCCACGCCTGGCCGTCGGCCACCACAACAGTGCGCAAGCAGATCGCGGTGTCGACGTTGCCGTTGAAATCGATGTAGCCAAGGGCACCCGCATACGGCCCCCGGGCGACAGGCTCGTAGCGATCGATGATTTCCATCGCCGCCACCTTCGGAGCCCCGCTGACGGTGCCGTGTGGGAACGTGGCCCGCAATACATCGACAGCTCCCACTTCGGGGCGTAGCTTGCCCGACACCCCCGAGACCAAATGCATGACATGGGAATAACGCTCGACAGACATCAGATCATCCACGCGCACTGTTCCGAACTCGCAGACCCGGCCGAGATCGTTGCGGGCCAGGTCGATGAGCATGACGTGCTCGGCTCGTTCCTTGGGATCGTGGCGGAGTTCCTCCTCCAGGCTGGCATCTGCCTCGGGGGTCGCACCGCGGGGCCGGGTTCCCGCGATCGGCCGGCTGTAGGCGATCCGGTCCCGAACCCGGGTCATCAACTCAGGAGACGAACCTGCCACCGCGAGGCCGGGCATCCGAAAGAAGAAGAGAAACGGTGACGGGTTGATCAACCGCAATGCCCGATAGATGTCGAGAACTTCTTCTGCGAACGGCATTCCCAACCGGAGGGAGAGAACAACCTGAAAGGCCTCGCCCTCGGTAATCAGCTTCTGTATATCCACCACGGCCGCCTCGAACTCGTCCCGAGACAGCGTTGTGGAAACCCGGTCAGGGCTGACGCGAGAACGATCGAAAGGCTTCGGGGTATACGGGCGAGAGTCGCCCAGACGGCGCGTCCGCGGCATCGAGGGCGGC
Organism: uncultured Acidimicrobiia bacterium; assembly: GCA_963840175.1. GTDB lineage: Bacteria > Actinomycetota > Acidimicrobiia > Spongiisociales > ZC4RG35 > JACCTH01. The sequence continues at coordinate 41,213 of CAWIXU010000011.1, read as the reverse complement.
CTGAGCCTGATCGAACTGGCCTCCGGGGTCGTCGCCGATCTTGACGTTGCGGACCAGAGTCAAGGACTGTTCGGCGCGGTCGAAGGCAGCGAGGCTGCCAACGGCTTGCCACGCCATCTCCGGCAAATGACGGTCGTCGGGCGGCTGGTCGGGGAGATGCTCGACATAGCGAATGCAGTCGTAGCCGAGATAGCCGACCAGGCCCGAATGCAACGGTGGCAGGCCGTCGAGGGCCGGCACCTCAAACCGAGCGACGATCGACTCCAGGGCGTCGATCGGTGAGTCACCGCTGGTTGGCTCCGTGGATTCGACCTTTCCGTCCTTCGATACGACTGAGAACAGAGGATCCCAGCCGATGAACGACCAGCGAGCCCAGTTCTCGCCTCCTTCGACCGATTCCAGCAGGAAGCCGGGGTCGTCCCCCACCAGTTTTTCGAACGCCGAGACCGGGGTCTCCCGATCGGCCAGAATTTTGCGCCAGACAGGAACGAGCGGGTAGCGGGTGGCGAGATCAAGGAACTCGGCCCGGGACGGTGAGGCGTCGCTCACACCGTTGCCAGCCGTTCGAGAAACGGGATGCTGGTGATGACGTTGCTGAAGAAGGCCGACAAACGGCTGAGATTTCCCGTCAGCATCACCACCCCGAAAACAGTCAGCAGGATCCCGGAGGCAATGTTGATGGGGCGCAGATAGGGCTTGATGCGGCCGAGCAGCCGGTAAAGGCCGATCCCCGCGAGCAAGAAAGGCAAACCGAGGCCGAGCGAATAGGCGATGAGCAATGACACGCCGCGAACCAGGGTTGCCTGTGTCGCAGCCGTGGCCAGAACCACGGTGAGGATGGGCCCGATGCAGGGAGTCCAGCCAAAGGCAAAAGCCGCTCCCATCACCGGCGGCGCCCACCTACCCAGGCGTGAGGGACGGACGTCGGGTCGGTAGTCGCGACCGAGTGGACCCAGCGCGGCCCGCGAGGACCATGCCAGATAGACGAGGACCAGCCCGAAGAGGGCGATAACCGCACCCCCGACCCGCGTCGCGACGTTGAGGTTCGACGAGAGGAACCGGCCAATCGTCGTGGCCGTGGCACCAAATGCGGCGAATACCACCGTGAAGCCGGCGATGAAGAGCGAAATGACCGAAAGCAATCGGCGAGTCGACACCTCACCGCTCTGCAAGGCATCGACTGAATAGCCCGACATCATCGAGAGGTATCCCGGCAGCAGCGGCAAGACACATGGGGACAAGAACGAGATGACGCCGCCGCCGAAGGCGATGACGAGTTGCAGGGCGAGAGCGGCGTCGGCCAAAGCAAGATTCCTGGTTGATCCCTGCGACCATGTTCCCACGATCAATCAAGCACCCGAAAACCGCCGCGAGCGAGAACTACGTCGGAAGAGCCTGAGGTTCCTCGAGCCCTTCCTCCCCGCGGCCCGCTTCCAGCCGCAAGAACGAGCAGTGATCATCACGATGTGGCTGGTTGGATTGATGCAGGGTTTTGCGCAGGCCCAACCCTCGGCGACTCTGCCCTACACCCGCCGGGCGCTCGGCCTCGACGAGGCGGCGATGAGCTCGCTGCTTGCCTGGGCCCGACTCGGCGCGATCCTCGCCGTTGGGCTCTCGATCTGGGCCGACCGGAGGGGGCGCCGCCGGCCACTGCTGGTCGCCTACGTTTTGCTTATCGTCGCCAGCGTCGCGAGTGGTCTTGCTACCAACGCCGCTGGATTCGGAGCCGCACAGTCGGTGGTGCGCGGCGCCACTTCTGGCGTGTCGGCCCTAGGGGTGGTTTGGCTGGCCGAACATGTCGGGCCCCTGGTCCGAGCCTACGGAGTCGCCCTGTATGGAGCCGCCGGCAGCCTTGGCGCCGGGCTCGCCGTGCTCGGCCTGCCGCTCGCCGATCTCGACTGGCGGCTTCCCTACTTCGCCACCGGGGTCGGGCTCCTGCTTTTTCCCATCCTCGCCCGGCGAGTCGCCGAGACATCGCGCGATCGCATCGCCCAACAGGTGGCGCGACTCCGAGACCATCACCGGCTTTTGCTCAACCCGCTCTTCTTGCTCGCGGGTCTCGCCGCGCTGCTCCCCGCCGCCTACTCGTCGCTCGGTCTCGCTTTTCTCACCGAACGCCTCGTTGGCACTCTCGAACTTTCGTCGGGAGAGGCCGTGGCGTTGACACTCTCGGCGGGCACGATCGGTGGGCTGGGGTTCTTTCTCGGAGGTCGGCTGGCTGACAGCTGGGGACGCCGGCCCGCAACCGTCCTTGCCTTGCTCGCGATCCTCGTCGGCGGTACCGGTGTCTTCCATCTGCAATCGACGGCTCCGCTCTTTGTCGCGCTGGTGATCTCGTCGTTTGGTTCCTTCGCTTACGTGCCCGCGGCCTTGAGCCGGCGAGCGGAGTTGTTCGGTCGTGACGAGCGGGCCACGGCCACTGCCAGTCTCACCTGGGTGGGCACTATCGGATCGACGCTGGGATTGGTCGCGGGAGGGCTCTTGATCGGAAGGCTCGGTCTTACCTCGACGATGGACTTCCTCGCCTTCGGGGTGATGCTGGCCGTTCTCGCCGAGTTCCTGCTACCCGAGACCCGGGGCAGGTCGCTGGAGACCTCCCCAAACGAGGACGCCGAGTCGGCCCAGGATCATCACCCCGATCGCCAGCCATACCCCGGGGAGGCCCCAGCCCCATCGGGGGACTAGAGCCAGCACGGCCAGGGCCAACGCGCCGCCGACCGCGGTGGAGAGCGCCATCCTTCGCAGTCGCAGCTGGCCGAGTACCACGCCGTCGACTACCCAGAGCCACGCGGACGCGACGGCGAACGCCGCGATCGCCGGGGTCACGGCCCGGATCTGTTCGGCCACCTCCGGATTTGGAGCGAACGCGGCGGCCAGCGGAGGGCCGGCCACGAGCCAAAGCCCGGTGAGCACGACTCCAATCACCGTCCCCCAGAACAGGAGCCGTCGAATCACGTTTGCCTCGTCGGAGAAGTCGAGCCGGCCACTGGCTGTCGCAACCAGCGTTTGCGCGGCGATGGCCAAACCGTCGACCACCATTGCCGAGAGGAACCACGTTTCTCGCACCACTTGGTGGGCGGCGAGCTGGACCGTCCCCAGACTTGAAGCTGTGGCGGTGGTCGCTGCCAACGTGAAAACCAGCATCAAGGTCCGCATCGTGACCCAACCAGCCAGGGCGGAGCAGAGTTGCGAAACTTGTCCAGCGAATTTCGGTGAAGGAGAACGCTCCCACCCGGCGCCGCAAACTGCGTATGAGCATGGCCGGCCCCGAGGTATTGCGCGACAAGCGACGCCAGCGCCGAGCCGGCCACTCCCATCCCGAGGCCGAAGATCAGGATGGGGTTGAGCACGATGTTGATGACGTTGACGACCAGAGCTACGACGAGCGGCGTGCGGGTGTCGGCCAGGCCCCGAAAGCTGCCGTGGGCGGCGAGCGTGACCAAGACCGCCGGGGCCGCCCAGGCCCGAATTTGTAGATAGGCCATGGCAGGCGACCTCACTTCGGCACCCGTCTGCATCAAGTCGAGAAGCTGAGGGGCGAGAATCCAAAGCAGGAGGGATGCGGCGACTCCCAATACGCCTCCCAGGATGAGAGCTCGCGAGATCACCGCCATCGCCTCAGGCCGGTCATCGGCTCCCATCGCCCGGGCGACGAGCGGTGTCGTCACGTAGGCGAGAAAGTTGAACACCACGAAGGCAAAGCCGAAGATGGCGCCGTTGATCCCCAGAGCGGCAAGTGCCTCCGGTCCGAGGCGCGCGACGAAAGCGGTGTCCGCCAATGAGAGCAATGGATCGGCAGCCAATGCGCCCACGGCGGGAATGGCGAGCGCAAAGATACGTGCATCGAGCCCTTTGCGTTGTTGCCGGCTACCCGAGACCACGAATCACATTCGCTTGAACGGCCAGCGGCAAATGCGATTGAGCTCACACACCCGACATTGCGGACGCTGCGCATCACAGATGTCGCGTCCGAACTGGATGAATCTCATCGAGATCCCCGCCCACTCTTTGCGCGGGTAGAGCGCCTGCAGATCCATCTCGATCCGCACCGGGTTGGTCGACTCGGTCAGATCGAGGCGGCCGGTGACACGGCGTACGTGCGTGTCGACCGCGATGGCAGGAGCCGTGAAGGCTTCACTGAGCAGCACGCTCGCCGTCTTGCGCCCCACTCCTGGAAGCGTCACCAGTTGCTCGAGGTCGTTGGGCACCACTCCGTCGAACCGCTCGGTCAGAGCCGCGCTCGAGGGTGATGATCGATTTCGTCTTCTGCCGGAAGAAACCGGCGGAGTAGATGATCCTCTCCACGTCCTCGGGATTCGCCGCCGCGAGGTCAGCCGAGGTCGGGTAGCGGTCAAAGAGGATCGGCGTGATCCGATTGACGTTGTCGTCAGTCGTTTGCGCAGACATCACGGTTGCCACCAGCAGCTGCCAGGGATCAGCGAATCTGAGCTCGGTCTTGATCTCGGGATAGCGACGCTTCAGCCGGCGCGAGGATTGTGCGGGCTCTGCGCTTAGCCGACTGGGTGGGGGTCGGCGAGGGCTTCGGCGGTTTTGGCACGGACTGATGGTATTGGGGGAGCTGGCATTGACCCGCTCTACCCTTCCCCGCCCTGATGCGCCGCTCCACCCTCGCCGGCCTGGCGATCACGCTGGCCTCGTTTCTCTTCGGGACCACCTTTGTCGTGATCAAGGATGCGGTGGAGTCGTTCCCGCCGATCTCCTTCGTCGCTTGGCGCTTCCTCCTCGGCGGTGTCGTTCTCGTCCTGATTGCCTGGCCGCGTGATCACCAAAGCGCGCAGCGTGGGATCTGGCGGGACGCAGCAATCGCCGGTTCGCTGCTCTTTCTCGGCTACTCCTTCCAGACCGCGGGCCTGACGACGACTGGAGCGTCGAACTCGGCGTTGATCACCGGCCTTTTCGTCGTCTTGACGCCTCTACTGGCCGGATTCCTGGTTCGACGTTTGCCGCGTTTGTTCGTCGTGCTGGGCGCCCTTGCCGCTTTTGCTCGGAGTTGTCCTTCTGACCGTGCAACCGGGCACGAGCTTCGTCCGTCGGCGACCTCCTCACCATCGGGGCGGCTTTTTCCTTTGCCGGTCACATCCTCGCTCTCGACCGCTTTGCCAACCGCCATCCGATTGTCCTCTTTACCGCTTACCAGTTGCTGGTCACCGCCTTCCTGGCGCTACCGAGCGCGCTCATCGTCGAAGGACTTCCCCTCCCCGGTCGGCGTGAGGTCCCAGCCCTGCTTCTTACCGCGATCGGGGTTTCGGCCGGTGCCTACCTGCTTCAGATTTGGGCCCAAACCGTGATCGGGCCCGGTCGGACGGGTGTGTTGCTTGCCCTCGAGCCCGCGTTCGGAGTCGCCACCGCGGCGGTGGTTCTCGACGAGCGACTCACGGTGCGCGGCTGGATCGGTGCGGTCCTGATCCTGGCCGGGATCTTCCTGGTGATCCTGCGCGGCGAGGAGTCCCTCAAGACTGTGGCCCTGAGCCAGGCTGACTAACCCATTCCCGTCTTCGGGGATGCTCAGCGTTGCAATTTGCGATAGAGGTGGGTGGCCAGGCGGATCAAGGCGACCACGATCATGAGGATCACGACAAGGTAGGCCGCTAGAGCGGGGCCGGCCGTGAAGCGCGCCGGGCAGGCCTGGAGGCCACCCGCACACAGGCCGTAGCCGGTGCCTCCGCGAAGCAAATCCAGAAGCACCAAAACTGGCAGCGCCGCCACCACCAGGGCCGCCATTACGAGCACCAAAATGAGGAGCCTGAGCGCCAGCATCGGCGGTCACGCTACCCAGCCTTTCAGCCCGCCTCGGTACACTCCGACTCCCTTGCCCTACCACGAGGAATCCTTCACGCCGAGCGAAGTCGAAGTCCTCAATCGCTTCTTTACCAACGTCGACCGGCCCGTCTTCGCCCTGATCAACCTTCCCGAGGTCGTCAAAGGCGCTCTCTTCGCCCGCTATTCCCGCTCGTCCAAGTCGGTGCGCCGGCTGTTTCTCGACGAGTTCGTCAACGATCCCGAGACCGGGATCGCCGCCATTGCCCAAGATCCTCTCGTCGATGAGAAGCGCGCCGAGAGTCTCTACCGGCGGGTCTTCTTCGAGTACGGCGACGATTCGGTGGCTCAACTCGGCGGGGTCCATCTTGCCTGCGAGCAGGCATCCAACATCCTCACCAAAGTGCTCGAGTGGGGACGACTCGCCTCCTATTTGGAGCAGTCAACGCGCTATATCGCCTACGACGTGCCCCTCGGTGAGCGCTATCGCTACATGGTGCCCGACGAGATCGAACTAGCCGGCCTCGGTTCTGCCTACCGGCAGATGATGGAGAACATCTTCGACACCTATCGCGGCATGGTCGGGACCATGACGGACTACTTCGAACGGCGGTTCCCCCGCGCGGAAGATGATTCGAAGATGGCCTGGACCGCGTCGATCAGGGCGAAGGCTTGCGACACCGTCCGCGGGTTGCTCCCGGCCTCGACTCTGTCGAACGTCGGTATTTATGGCAGTGGGCAGGCTTACGAGATGGCGTTGGTGCGCATGGCCGCCAACCCGCTCGCCGAAGTGCGGGACTACGGCCAGCTGATGCTCGCCGAGTTGCGCAAAGTTATCCCTTCGTTTCTAACCCGGGTCGATCTTCCCGATCGCGGTGGGGCGTGGAGCGATTACTTACGATCCAGTCGCGAGGCCATCGAAGTCCTTCGCTCCGATGGCGAGCGACGAGGAAGGGGTCTTCGAATCCGACGCTCGGGTCGAGCTGACCGACTGGGACCCCGACGGAGAATTGAAGCTGGCCGCCGCGGCCCTCTACGCGGGATCGAACCTTTCGGACCGAGAACTCGCCGACTTTGTCAAAGGGCTCAGCTCCGAGCGACGGGCGGGCGTGATTGCCGCCCTTTTCGGAGACCGGAGCAATCGGCGACACAAGCCAGGGCGGGCTCTAGAGCGAATCGTTTACCGGTTTGATGTGACTTGTGACTTTGGCGCTTTTCGCGACTTGCAACGTCATCGCTTGATGACGATCGAGTGGCAGCGCCTGGGCACAAGGCTCGGTTATCAGTGTCCTCCCGAGCTTGAGGAAGCGGGCGTGGCCACCGACTTTCGCCGGGTCATGGAAGAGGCCGGTGCGTTCCATGAGGAAGTCCTCGGGGTGGTCGGGGCTGATGTAGCCCAGTACGTCGTCCCGTTTGCGTTCCAGATTCGCTTCGTCATGGAGATGAACGCCCGGCAAGCCTTCCATCTGATCGAGCTTCGCTCCCAACCCGCAGGGCACCCCTCCTATCGACGGGTGGCCTTGGAGATGCATCGCCTCATCGACGAGGTGGCGCAACATCACTCCGTCGCCGAGGCGATGACGTTCGTTGACTATTCAGAAGTGGAGCTCGAGCGGCTGGCCGGCGAACGCCGTGCCGAGCAGCGCCGTCTCGCCTCGACCTAGGTTGATTCCTTTTTAGGTCGATCGCCCGGGGCGCCTGATAATTTGGGTCCATGGCCGAACTCGACATCGACGCCCTCATCGATCGCTATCGCAAGCGCGCCCAGGCAGTGAAGGACCGGGGTTTGCCGCCGGTGGCCGGGGACGAAAGGAAGATGCTCATCGCTCAGGCCGAGCAGGACTTCCTCGACTACTCGCTGATCGGGGCCGCTTCCTGGACGGTCGAGGGTGACGAGTTGATCCTCCGTATCCCGCTCCATCCCGAATCACGGTCGAGTTGACCGACTTGCACCTGTGACCAGGCTCATCCTGGTTTCGGGGAAAGGCGGGGTGGGGAAGTCGGCCATGGCCGCCAGCCTCGCTCTTGCTCACCATCGAGCCGGCGCCCGGGTCCTTGCGATCGACGTCGCTGCCACCCAGGGCCTCGCGGCCCATCTCGGAGTCAGCTCTCTCGGGTTCAAAGCACAGACAATCCGAACCGGGCTTTCGGCTCTTGCCGTCGACCGGTCCAAGGCCCTCATCGAGTATCTGCAGGTCCAAGTCGGCATGCCCGGTCTGGCGACCCTGGGACCGGCCGCGAGGTTCTTCGACGCTCTCGCCTCGACTGCCCCTGGTGTCCGGGAGGTCGTCACCTTGGGAAAAGTGGTGTGGGAGGTGAAGCAAGCGCAATACGACGTGGTGGTCGCCGATTGCCCTCCGACCGGCCAGGTCGACCGGGCTGCTCGGCGCACCCGACACCATCGCGGCACTGGTGCCCGCCGGGCGGATTCGCAACCAGGCCGAGTGGATGTCAGAGATCCTGCGCTCCCCCGATCGATCGGAATTGGTTCTCGTGACACTCGCCGAGGAGCTACCGACGATCGAGACCGAAGAGACCATGGCTTTGATCGACAAGTCGAACCTCATCGGATCGACGATGGTCGTAACCAATCGTGTCCTCAACCGGCTCCACAGCAAACCGATGGAAGGGCACCGGCATGGTGGCGGAAGCGGCAGCCTTGCATCGTTCGCTTTTTCGTAGCCAGGAGGAATGGCTCGAGCGGCTTCCGCCCCGCAAGAAGTTTCCCTATCTGTTCGGGGTCTTTACCGAGAGTGAGATCGCGGCCCGGCTTTCCGATATGTGGGGCGAATGATGGCCAAGGCAGTGATCGTGACCGGGGCCGGTGGAGTCGGCAAGACCACCATCGCCGCGTCGCTGGCGGTGAGGGCGGCGTCCGAGGGCAAGGAAACTTTGGTGCTGACCGTCGATCCGGCGCGCCGCCTCGCCACCGCGCTGGGAGTCGAGCTGGGAGGACGGCCGACCCGCCATCCCGAGCTGCCGAAGCTTTGGGGAGCGATGATCGACGGCGCGGCCTCCTGGGTCACGGTCGCCCGCCGTCACGCCGACCCGGCGGTCGCCGATCGGTTGGTCAACAACGAGTTCTTCGAAGCAGCAACGGTCCATTTCCCGGCGAGTCAGTCCTATGCCGCGGCCGAGGAGGCCTCCACCTACATCGATTCGCTGCGTTGGGACCTCGTGGTCATCGACACGCCACCCGCTGCTGGCGGAATCGAGTTCTTCACGGCCCCGGCCCGGATGGCGGACCTCGTCGGCGGGCGGTTGCTGCGGCTCCTCACGGGCGGCCGGATCCCGGGTCGAAACACCTTGTTCAACCGCGGGGCCCGGCCATTGCTTCGATTCGCCGATCAGCTTCTCGGTGCCGACCTGCTGGAAAGGGTTGCTCTCTTCTTGATGGATCTCCGCAGCACCTACGACGGCGTGGCAAAGCAATCGAAGCTGATCGAAGTCGCACTTCCGCAAGGCGGCCACTCTTGGTGGTCACGACCGCCGACCCCGCACCGCTGGCGGAGGCGGCCCGATTCTTTGGCGAGCTGCCGGAAGTGGCAGCTGCCTCCAGTTGCCGTCGATTTTCAATCGCACCCTGCCCGCGATCCTGGGCCCGGGCCGAGGTGCCACCCCGCACCTCGGTCGAACTGGCCGAAAACCTGCAACGTTGGGGCGCCGAGTCGCTCCGCCAGCGAGACGCTCGGGTGGGTTTCACGGCCCGATTCGAGGCGCCCCTTTGCACGATTCCCTGGCTGGCGGACCGCACCCACCGACCTCGTCGGCCTGCGCTCCATCGTCGACCTCGCCGAAGGCATGCCGTCACTCTGGTAGACCGACGTAACCTCTTGGGGATGGCCAGTGCTGCGTTCTTTGACCTCGACCGCACCCTGATCTCAGGGGCGTCGGTCTTTCCGTTCGCGGTCGAGGCGTGGCGAGTCGGGCTGATCAAGAACTCCGACATCACCAGATTTGCCGCCGGGCGCTCTGGCGTTTCTGGTCTTCGGGGACAAGGGCGACAAGTCGGAGGGCACCAGGGCCGCGATCCTCGGCCACGTCGAAGGGGTTTCGGTCGAGCTCATCGACGAGGTGGCCGAACGGATTCTTCCCCGGCTCACCGACCGGGTTCGTCCCGAGTCCACCAAATTGCTGCAGATGCACAACGACGCCGGACGCGAGACGTGGATCGTCTCCGCCTCGCCCTATGGCATCGTCGCTCCACTGGCCGACACGCTCGAGATGACCGGTGCCATCGCCACCAAGGGCAAGGTTTTCGACGGCCACTACACCGCCGAGCTGGACGGACCTTTTGTATACGGCGCCGGCAAGGCGGAAGCAATCGAGAACCTCGCCCGCGAGCGGGCTACGACCTCGCGGCGTCCTACGCCTATTCGGATTCGATTTCCGATCTGCCGATGCTCGAGCTGGTCGGCCATCCGGTGGCGGTCAACCCAGACAGCCGGCTCGAGAACGTCGCCCACGACCGCGGCTGGCCGATGGTGATCTTCGCTCGCAAGACCAAGCGGGCAATGGCGATTCGGACTGGGCACCACGGTCGCCGCCGGCGCTGCGGCCGGAACCTATGTGCTCGGCCGCCGGCACGGCAAGATCGTCGAGCGATCCCGAGCTGACTAGATCACGGCTCCGGGGCCGAGCAGCTCTTTCAGTTCGGCGTAGAAGGTTGAATTCGGGCTGACCCGGTGACCGTCGTCGAAGCGCAGCACCTTGTGGGTGTCGCCGGACTCCAGATGCAGCATCACCGCCGATGGCCCGGGATGGCTTTGGATGATTGACTTGAGCTGGCCGACGAGCCGGGTCGACACCGCCCGCGCCGCGATCTTGAGACGCACAGTTGCATCCGATCGGACCTTCACTTCCCGAATCGATCTGGCTCTCAGCTTGACCTCGTCGCCCCGCTGATCGAGCGTGCCGTCGACCAGGATCATCGCGTCGGGGTTGACCAATTGCCCGAACTCCTCGACGATCTTGGGAAACGCCATGACCTCGATCGAGGAATCGAGATCTTCGAGCTGAAAGAAGAGGATCAGCTCGTTGTTGCGCGTGAACCGACGAGAGATCGATCCGACGAGTCCGCCGATCGTCACCTGCGATCGGTCGGCGAGCTCGGTCAAGTGAATTGATCGGGCTCGCCTCGGCGGCGAGCGCGGAGCCCACCATCAGCAAGGGGTGATCGGAGACGTAGAGCCCGAGCATCTCCTTCTCGAAGGCGAGCTTCACCTTCGGCGACCACTCCTCGCCGCCCAGTTCGACCGGGACCGGGGAGACTTCGGCTACATCAGCCACCGAACAGCGAGAACTGGCCGAGATCCTCGTTGCGACGACGTTCGATGGTTCCTTCGAGTATCTCCTCGCAGGCCAGGAAGAGGCTCTTGCGAGTGTGACCCGATCCCGTCGAACGCGCCGGCCTTGACCAGCGATTCGACAGTCCGTTTGTTCAGAGCGAGAACGTCGACCCGATTGGCGAAGTCGGCGAAGTCGGCGAAAGGTGCCTCGCGGCGAGCGGCGATGATCTTTTCGACTACGCCCTCACCGACGTTGCGAACCGCCGAAAGGCCGAAGCGAATCTTTCCCTCGCGGACGATGAAGTCGACATCAGACTCGTTGACGTCGGGCACGAGCACGTCGATGCCTTGATTGCGGCACTCGGCGAGGTAGATCGCAGTTCGCTCCTTGTCTCTTTTGGTGGCGGTGAGCAGAGCAGCCAGATACTCAGGGGCGTAGTGCGCTTTGAGCCATGCCGTCTGATAGGCAACAACTGCGTAACACGCCGCGTGCGCCTTGTTGAAGCCATAACCGGCAAACGGCTCGATGGCATCGAATATCCCGGCGCCGACTTCCCGGGCGTAGCCCTGGTCGATGCAACCGGCGATGAACTTGGCACGGTGAGCCGCCATCTTCGCCTTCACCTTTTTGCCCATCGCGCTGCGCAATTCGTCGGCCTCGGCCATCGTGTAACCGGCCATCGCCTGAGCAGCCTGCATAACCTGCTCTTGATAAACCATGATCCCGTAGGTGTCGCGCAAGAACGGCTCGAGCGCGTCATGGGGATATGCGACCGGCTCACGGTCGTTCTTGCGCTCGGCGTAGGCGGTGTGCATGTTGGCCGCTAGGGGCCCCGGGCGATACAGGGAGATCAACGCAACGATGTCTTCGAAACGGTCGGGAGCCAGCGTGCGGACCAGGCTGCGGAGACCTCCACCTTCGAGCTGGAAGACCCCGACTGTGTCGCCTCGTCGCAATAGCTCGAACACCGCCGGGTCGTCGAAATCCTGGCTGATCGATATCGACTTCGATCCCTAAGCCATCCCGGATCAACTCGAACGTCCGTTCGATGATCGAGAGGTTGCGAAGGCCGAGGAAGTCCATCTTCAGCAGGCCGAGGGCGGCGATCCCCCTCATCTCGTACTGGGTCACGACCTCGGCGTCGTCGCCTTTGCGCTGCACCGGCACCAACTCGGTGAGCGGAGCCGGCGTGATGACCACTGCCGCGGCATGGATCGAATCCTGACGGCGCAGATTCTCGAGACCGCGGGCCATGTCGATGACTTCGCGCGCTGCCGCGTCGGTCGCATAGATCGAACGCAGCTCGGTGGCTTTGTCGTGATGATCGCGGTCCTCGCGGGAGGCGTCGCTGGCCAGGGGATCGAGACTCACCTTCAGCCCGGCTTCACGCCCGAGGATTGGCGGTGGCATCGCCTTGGCGAGACGATCACCAACCGAATACGGATGTCCGAACACCCGGGCGGAGTCGCGCAGCGCCTGCTTGCCCTTGATCGTCGAGAAGGTGACGACCTGCGCGACATGATCGGAGCCGTACTTCTCGGCCGCGTAGCGGATCACGTCGGCGCGGTAGCGCTCGTCGAAGTCCATGTCGATGTCGGGCATCTCCCGCCGGCCCGGGTTGAGGAAGCGTTCGAAGATGAGGCCATGCTGCGATCGGATCGAGATCGGTGATGCGGAGTGAGTAGGCGACGATCGAACCGGCGGCACTGCCCCGTCCCGGGCCGACCCGGATCTTGCGTTCGCGGGCAAAGCGGATCAGGTCCCAGACGATCAGGAAGTACGCCGGGAAACCCATCTCGTTGATCACCGATAGCTCGCTGGCGATGCGCTCGACTACCTCGGTCGGCAGAGGGTCGCCGTATTGCTTCGCGAGCTCCCCGCTGGACCAGGTGCTCGAGATAGCTCGCTTCGGAGTAAGCCCTCCGGCACCGGAAAGTGCGGAAGCAGATACGACCCGAACGCGAGATTCACCTCGGACCGTTCGGCGACGGCCAGGGTGTTGTTGCAGGCATCCGGATAGATGTCCTCGGGAAGAGGGCACGCATCTCTGCGGCCGATTTGAGATAGAACTCCTGGGCATCGAACTTGAGCCGGTTGGCGTCGTCTCGATTGGATGCCGTCTGGATGCAAAGCAGCACGTCGTGGGCATCGGCCTCGCTTCGCCGGGTGTAGTGGGCGTCGTTGGTGGCGAGCAGCGGAGCGCCGATTTGCCGACCGATCTCGAGCAGGTCGGGGGTGACCAGCCGCTGGGCCTCGAGCCCGTGATCCATCACCTCGATGAAGAAGTTGTCCGACCGAAGATGTCCTGGTATTGGGCGCAGCCTTGAGTGCCGCGTCGAAGTCGCGGATCGTGCGACGGCCCCCTTCCTCCCGGCTGGCGTCGGGTGCGAGATGACGGGCCACAGGGCCGCTGAGACATCCGGAGGTAGCGACGATCCCCTCGGAATAGCCGCGCGAGGAGATCGACGTCCATCCGTGGCTTGTAGTAGTAACCCTCGAGATACGACGAGCGAGGACAGCTTCATCAGGTTGTGATAACCCACCTGGCTTGTGGCCAGGAGCGTCATGTGCATCCGCTGGTTTTCTGCAGCACGGGGCCGATCGAAGCGGGAACCGTCGACCACGTAGGCCTCGATGCCGATGATCGGCTTGATGCCGACCGCCTGCGCCGCCTGATAGAAGTCGACCACGCCGTACATCACCCCGTGGTCGGTGATCGCCACGGCTGGCTGGGCATCGGCGGCCGCCGCCTCGACTACCTCATTGATCCGGGCCGCACCGTCGAGCATCGAGTACTCGGTGTGGAGGTGCAGATGCGCGAAGGAGGTGCCCGAAAACGACAAGGCTGTAGTTTTACCAGAAGACGTGAAGACGAGAGACAGAGAGATCTGAGTCTGCCGTCTGGTCTCTCTAAAGAGGACCGAAGCCACGGCCGCCACGGCTACCGCCGCCGGAGTCATCCAATAGACCCGAGAGGGCGCCCGCGCCCAGAGCTCCGCTGATCAGGATGCCGGCGACCAGGCCCCCGAGATGGCCCTGCCAGGAAATTCCTGGGAGGATGAAGGGCAAGGCGATGTTGAGAGCCAGGGAGATCCAGAGGCTCGAGAGCAGGCTCCGGCCGAATGCCGTCTCTCGCTGGCGATAGGCAGAGTCGAGCCACAAGCCGAAGAGGCCGAAGATCGCCCCGGAGGCACCGACGAGGATGTCCCGTTCATCGCCGAAGTGATAGGCGAAGGCTCCTCCCGCCGCAGCAGCGGCCAGGTACAGACCCAGAAAATTGAGCTTCCCGTAGCGCACTTCGACTGCAGGCCCGAGCTGATACAGGGCGTACATGTTGAAGGCGATGTGGGCCGCCGATCCGTGGAGGAGAATGGGGGTGAAGATCCGCCACCATTCCGAACGACTGATGAGAAAGTTCGCCTGGGCGAAGGTCTCGAACAGAGTGTCATCGAGATCACCCGACACCCGCGCCAGCACAAAGGCGACGACGGTGACAACGATGACCGAGAACGTGACCGGAGCGGCCCTGCGCAGACGCGTTGCCGCCCGAGCCCCGGGTGGGGATCACCTTCTGCCCTCCCCGTCTCGTGGGCGCATTCGGGGCAGAATTGGCCGACCGTCCCTTCGCATCGAACAGGCACCGCAGATCGGGCGCTCGCAGTTGGAGCACCGCAAGCCCGGTGGGACGATCCGGATGCCGGTAACAGACCGAGGTGCCTGCTTCCGGGCGACTGGTCCTGTCATCGGGGGTTCGGTCATGTCGGAAAGCTACCCAGTCGTCGAGAAAGTCCGCCAGCTCGGCTGGGAGTGGCGACTCGAACGAATGGCTTTCTCGCGTCCTGGGATGGACGAGGTCGAGCTTGGCCGCGTGGAGAAACATTCTTCGCAGCGGGATCGCACTGTGTCGGCGGCCGAATAGGTGCGGTCGCCGACCACGGGATGCTCGATCGCGGTCGAGGTGTACCCGGATTTGATGGGTTCGGCCAGTCTCGAGCGTCAACTCGAGAAGGCTCAGGTCGTCGACAGTCCCCAACAGCACCTGTAGTGGGTGCGGGCCGGGCGGCCGTCGCTGTGACCCGTTTTCTCGTCGGGATGCAGCGGATCCCGGCCAATCGGGGCGTCGATTGTCCCGGTCGCCATCTCCATGGCGCCGTGCACCAAAGCCAGGTAGCGCCGATGAATCTGCCGCGCGGCGAGATCGGCCGACCAGGCGTTCGTAGACTTTCGGTGTTGCGGGCGACCAGGAGCAGGCCCGATGTTTCCTTGTCGAGACGATGGACGAGACCCCAACGGTCGGATCTGGCCCACCCCTTCGAGCTCCGGGTAACGCTCGAGCAGGCCGGCGACGAGGGTGCCGCGGCTTGACCCGCTCCCGGGTGGACGACGATGCCGGTGGGCTTGTCGATCACGATCAGATCGTTGTCTTCGTGGATCACGCCGAAGGAAACAAGCTCGGGGACGACAGTTTCGGCGCGCTTCCGGTGCCGGAAAACGCCAGCACCCCCCCGCGAGGCGCTCATTCGCCGCCACTCGACGGCCGTCGACCAGTACTCCGGGGTCGGAATCGAACAGGGCCCGGGCCGCGCTGCGCGACACTCCTGCCAGCTGAGCCACGATCTTGTCGGCCCGCTCTCCGGCCAGGTCCGACGGAATCGAACCGCCCTGCACCTCCATTTACCCACTCTCATTTACTCTGGCGCAATCGAACCGAGGAGAAGCACGACGATGGCGATGCTGACCGCCGGAGTCGGCGATGTTGAAGGTCGGCCAATAGGGAACCTGGATCCAGTCGATCACCTTGCCGTCGAGAAATCCCGGACCGCGAAAGATGCGATCGGTGAGGTTGCCCAGCGCCCCGCCGATCACCATCCCGAAGGCGACGACCTCGTAGCGCGGCCGTGGCTTCGTGAGCGCGTAGGCGATCGACCCCGATCGCGACCACGGCTGCGATACCGAAGAACCGTCCCGCGTCCTGGAAGAGCGAGAACGCCGCTCCCGAGTTCTCACCGAACCGAAAGACGAGGAAGTCGCCCAGGATGCGCTCGGGGCCCATCGGCGAAGTTCGCCTCGGCCCAGCGTTTGGTCACCTGATCGTGACGAGGATCGCCGCGGCCAGCGTGTAGGCAATCGCAGCGCTTACGAGCCGGGGCGAGCCGTCGGAACTGGAGTTCGATTCGGAGGTCGGCGCGGTCAAGTCCGGCGGGCGCAGGACACGCATTCGGTGGCGTAAGGCAGCACCTCGAGGCGGGCCACCGGGATCTGGGTGCCACAGCTCTCACAGATGCCATACGTGCCGTCATCGACCCGTGCCAGGGCCCGCTCGACCTTGCGGAGCAGATCGACCGTGTTTTGGCCGAGGGAGAGCTCCTTTTCGAACTCGAAGTTCATCGAGCCCGCTTCGGCGCTTCCCGGGGTCGGGACTGCGCTCGGCCGAGGTTTCGGTCTGACGAGCTTCCTCGAGCTCGCGTACATGGTCGGCGATCATCTGCTCGAGTCGCACTCTTTCTGACTCGAGTTGGGTCCGGAACTTCTTCAGGGTGTTGGCGGCAAGTTTTCTGGCCATTCCTACGACCCCGCGTCGGGGCGGCGGAACGATAGCGACTGTGCCGAACTATCAATTGGTACCCGCGACTATTTGGAGCGATCCATTTGGCCAGGCTGAGCCCCGTGGCCCGTTCCCTAAAATCGGCTCAATCCATGTCACCGGGCCCTTCTGCGTCGAGTTTCAAACCCGTCGGTTCCCAGGTCGATTTCCCGACTCTGGAACAGGACGGTGCTGGACCTTTGGGACGAGCTCGACGCTTTCGTCCAGTCAGTCGAGCAGCGGTCGGCCTGATCGCGAGTACGTCTTCTACGACGGGCCACCGTTCCCGACCGGAAGCCCACATTTCGGGACGTTGCTGGCCTCGGTGATCAAAGATGTCGTGCCTCGCTACTGGACGATGCGGGGCTTTCGGGTCGAGCGACGATTTCGGCTGGGACACCCACGGCCTCCCGGTGGAGATGGAGGTCGAAAAGACCCTTGGCATCTCCGGCCCGCGCCAGATCGCCGAGTTCGGGATCGATCGTTACAACGAGGCGTGCCGAGCCATGGTCCAAACCAACACCGAGAACCTGGCGAAAGGTCATCGGTCGCATCGGACGCTGGGTCGATATGGACAACGACTACCGAACGATGGACGTCGACTTCATGGAGAGCGTTTGGTGGGTGTTCCGCCAGCTATGGGACAAGGGCCTGGTCTATAAAGACTTCAAGGTTCTCCCCTACTCCTGGGGAGCCACGACCCCGCTCTCCAACTTCGAGGTGAACCTGGGCGGATATCGCGAAGTCGACGACCCCTCGCTCACGGTCCGCCTCGAGGTGGTCGAAGGCAAAGGCGCCCTTCGGCCGGGCGACGTCCTATCTGATCTGGACGACCACTCCCTGGACACTTCCCTCCAACCTCGCCGTGGCCGTCGGCGAGGACATCGACTACGTCGCCTTCGAAGACAGCGGACGTCCGCTACTGGATGGCCGGGACGCGGCTGGGCGCCTACTACGACGAGCCGCCGGTCGTGGTTGCCGAGCGGCGCAGGGGAGCGAACTGCTCGGTGCCACCTATCTCCCGCCCTTCGACTATTTCGGCGAGGAGCGGGATCGCGGCGCCTTTCAGGTGATTGCCGGGACCGAGGTCTCGACCGACGAAGGAACCGGCCTCGTCCATA
This sequence comes from uncultured Acidimicrobiia bacterium, assembly GCA_963840175.1. Classification (GTDB taxonomy): domain Bacteria; phylum Actinomycetota; class Acidimicrobiia; order Spongiisociales; family ZC4RG35; genus JACCTH01. The sequence continues at coordinate 23,441 of CAWIXU010000011.1, read as the reverse complement.
TGGCCCCGGCCTATGGCGAGGCCGACTTCGCCGCGCTCGCCAGCGCGGGTCTCAATATCCTCGTCGACCCGGTCGACTCTGGAGGGCCGTTTCACCGACGCAGTGCCCGAAGTCGCCGGCCAGAACATCAAGGTGGCCGACACGACCCTCATCCGCTTGTTGAAGGAGGCCGGACACCTCTTTCGCAACGAACGGATCCGTCATCCGTACCCGTTCTGCTATCGGACCGACACGCCGCTCATCTACAAGGCGATCCCGACCTGGTTCGTGCGAGTCGAGTCGATGCGCGACCGGCTGGTCGCGCTCAACGACGAGATCCACTGGGTACCCGAGTACGTCGGCAGCCGCCGCTTTGGCAACTGGCTGGCGGACGCTCGCGACTGGGCGGTGTCGCGCAACCGCTACTGGGGATCGTGCATCCCGATCTGGGAATGCGCCAACGGCCACGTGAAGTGCGTCGGCTCGATCGAAGAGCTCGCCGAGCTGAGCGGTACCCGGCTCAACGACCTTCACAAGCACTTCGTCGACCCGGTGACCTTCCCGTGCCCCGAGTGTGGCGGGACCGATGACCAGGGTGCCCGGAGGTCCTCGACGTCTGGTTCGAGTCGGGGTCGATGCCCTACGGCCAGGTGCACTATCCGTTCGAAAATCGCGCGAACGGTTCGAGTCGACCTTTCCGGCCCAGTTCATCGCCGAGGGCCTCGACCAGACCCGGGGCTGGTTCTACACCCTCCATGTCCTCGCGTGCGGCGTTGTTCGATTCGCAGGCATTCCGCAACTGTGTCGTCAACGGCCTGATCCTGTCGAGCTGACGGTCGCAAGATGTCGAAGTCGCTCAAGAACTACGACGATCCCTCCGAGCTCCTCGAACACCTACGGAGCCGACGCGCTCCGGGCCTATCTGATCAATTCTCCGGTGCTGCGAGGCGAGACCCTCCGCTTCCAGAACGACGGCGATCCGCGAAGTCACCCGGACCGTCCTGCTCCCCCTCTGGAATGCACACTCCTTCTTCACCACCTATGCCGACGCCGACGGCATCACGATCGCCGATCTGGCGGGAGCACCGACGACCCGAGCACCGTCCCGAACTCGATCGCTGGGTGCTTTCGGTTCTGCAGAGCCTGGTCGCCGACGTCAACACCAGATGGAGGGCTACTACCTCTACAACGTCGTCCCGTCGGTGCTTGGCCTTCGTCGACGATCTGACCAACTGGTACGTCCGTCGATCCCGTCGCCGGTTTCTGGCGGCGCCGGGGCGAAGACGACGCCGACAAACTCGCCGCCTTTGCCACGCTCTACGAAGTCCTGACGACCTTCGTCTCGGTGGTGGCACCCGTGCTCCCGTTTATCTCCGAGCGCATCTATCAAGATCTGGTCGCCTCGATCGACCGACGAGTTCGCGCCCGCAGCGTCCACCACGGTCGACTACCCCGTCGCCGAACCCGCGCTGATCGACCACGAGCTCGAGCGGGCGATGGCCACGGTTCGAACCGTTGTGAGCCTCGGTCACGGCCTGCGAAAGCAGCATCAAACGAAGGTGCGAAGGCCGCTTCGGTCGCTGACGGTCGATCACCCACGACCCGAAGTGGCGCGAGCCGCGGTGTCGCTCACACCGAACTCATCGGCGACGAGCTGAACGTCAAGACTGTCGTCGTCGCCGAAAGCGGGGAGGGCTTGCTGCGCCTGTCGGCCAAGCCGGACTTCTCCCGGCTAGGTCCGCGCCTCGGCGCCCGGGTCAAGGAAGTGGCGGCAGCGCATCGGTGAACTCACCGCGACTGACATCGAAGGCCTGGTCGACGGACAGGGTGTCGAAATCGCTGGCACGACCATGACCGCGGCCGACCTCGTGATCGACCGACAACCGGAGTCGGGCCTGGCAGTTGCGTCGGCCGGTGATCTGGCGGTGGCGCTCGATCTCGCCAGCGATCCCGAGCTCGAAGCCGAAGGCCTCGCTCGCGAGTTCGTCAGCAGGATCCAACAGCTCCGTCGCCAGCAGCAACTCGCGGTCACCGATCGGATCACGGTGGACTGGTGGAGCGAACACCCGGCGTTGGTTGCGGCTGTCGACCGCCATCGGCGACTACGTCACGGCCGAAGTGCTGGGCTCAGAGCTGCGGTTGGTCCGAGACCTTTCCGAGCACGAAACCGAGCCGATCGAGGGAAGTCGCGCTCCGGATCCGAGTTAGTCCCCAGCTTAACTACGCGCTTAGCCGCGCTCCCAGGGCCGGGCAGGTCGACCCTTGGCTTCGGCGGCTTCGCTGAGATCCGACCTCGGGCTCGGGGAAGATGTCAGAGAAGGATCGGAGGGCATATCCGTCGTCGACCGTCTCATCGCTCGTCACGTCGACGTCTCGTCTGCCGCAGACTCGCATCGAAGTCGTCGAGAAGCTCTTCCTCGGAAACGTTCTGGTCCGTAACGCTTCCTCACCACGTCGTCGGGCTGACCGAGCCCCGCGCTCGCCGACTCACGATCTCAGCGTCCATGTCGTCGACCTGGTTGCTCATCGCAACTCGTCAAGGCGGCAAGGCTGGTCGCGCAGGTTGTTGACAAGCTCGGACATGCTCGACACCTCCGACCTGGAGACGGTTTCGCTCGGAGTCGCGGCGGGCGGCAAGCCGTGAGTTCTCCGCCTCGCCTTCGGCCCGGATCGACTCGGCTTCACTCCGGGCGTCTGCCAGCAAGCGTCCGCGGTCCGCTGGGCGGTCGAGTATGGCGCGGGAGATCTCGGACTCGTCGCCACCGCGCTGGGTCGGAGTTGCCTCCGTCTCCAGCACCCTGATCTTGTCGTGTGCCTCGCGGAGACGTTGCTCGTATGACCGGAGGGTGCCCACGACCTCGTCGAGAAAGTCATCGACTTCGTCCATCTGATAGCCGCGCAAGGCCTGTGTGAACGCTTTTTGTTCGACATCGATCGGAGTCAGGTTCATTGCTCACCTCTCAGAGTATTCATCACGACATTACGTGGTCCTATCACGAGGGCCAAGGACCAATCTCTCGCGTTATCAACAGACAAAACGAAGAAGCAGGCGGAGGCCAAATAAGAGGATGAGGGGGGTGAGGTCGATGGCGGCCATCCCGAGCCGGAGCGGGGGAATCACCCGGCGCATCGGGAGGATCACCGGATAGATGATCCGGTCCAAGAAAACCTGAACACGGCCCAATGGATGGACGGAAGACACCCGCACCCAGGAGAGAATGACCCAAATCAGGACCGCCCAGGAGTAGGCCTGGATCAGGTAGCAGACGATGATCAAGGATCAGTCTTTGCCCAAAGTCAGTCTCATTTGGGAGTCTTATTTGGGTCAGTCTTATTGGACCGTCTCAACCAGCTGAGTCTTCTTCGGCAAGCTCGTATACGCCGAGGCGTTGCAGCCGGCGGCGCTCATCGCGACTGACGGTCACCCGAGGCGGCATCACCATCACGAGGCCTTCGCCGACCTTGCTCATGGTTCCGTCGAGGGCGTAGATCAAGCCGCTCCCAAAATCGATCACGCGGCGAACAAGGTCCGGTTCGGTGCGTCGCAGGTCGAGCACCACGGGCACCTTGTCACGGACGCGGTCGGCCAGAATCTTGGCGTCGCCGAACTCCTCGATCAGGAGGATGTCGGCCTGGACGTCTACTGGTCTCACCGCTCGCACAGGTGAGTCGACCGAGTCGCCAGGTCGAAATGCCGAGGTCCTCGAATTGGCGCTCGGTGGCTCAACCCGCCGACCCTCCACGCGAGAGAAAGTGTCGAGCTGGCGAGGGTCCTCGCGCCTCTGGTCCGGGCGGCGATATCCGCCCCGGTTTTCGTCGTCGTCTTCCTCTTCCCAGCTCGCCCGGCCGCGTCCCGATCCTCCCCATTGCCCGTCGGGCCTGCCCCGCTGCCACGTGATCGACGAGGGTCGTCGCCCATGGGGTCGCCTTCGTCGGGGTCCTCGTCTACCAGACCGAGGTAGACAAGAGCTTTCGAGAAGAGAGATGCCATATCTGATGCCCTTTGTGCCGGAAGCCCTTTTGGTCGGGGCGTCTTAGTGGTGCCTTTTAGTTTGGCACCGGCTCAAAGATAGCCCGGCCTATCCGGACAATCGTGGCGCCTTCGGTCACGGCCGCCTCGAAATCGTCGCTCATTCCCATCGAGAGCTCGGTCGCTCCCGGAATGCGCCGAGCGAACTCGGACCCGAGGCTCGCCAGTTCTCGAAAGGACGGGATGCGCTGCGGAGGAATCCGACACAGGTGGCGGGATCGCCATCACGCCCTTCACCTCGACTCCGAGCGTGCGCGCTTTGAGTCCCAAGCGTGATCGCCTCCTCCGGAGTCGACTCCATGTTTTGTCACCTCTCCTCCGATTCGCACCTGAATTAGCGCCGGGGGAGGACTTGCCGGGTCCTTTCACCCAGGCGGGGATCAGATCCGCCCGGTCGAGTGAATGAAACAGCGTCACGATCGGGCGAACGATTCTCACCTTGTTCGTTTGGAGCGGTCCGATGAAATGCCAGACGATGTCGTCAGGAAGCTTCCCCACTTTGGCCGCCAACTCCTGGGCCCGATTCTCGCCAAAGTGCCTTTGTCCCTGCGCATAGAGCGCTGTCGATCTCATCGACCGATCGCTCCTTGGTGACGACGACGAGCGTGACCTCGTCCGGTGAGCGACCCACCGACTTTGCCGCTGCGGCGATTCGAGTCCGAACGCGATCTAGACCGGTTCACTCGTCTAACCACGCCACCGCTGCCATTCGTTCGCGCGCGCCATCCCGGCGGTGACTCCAGTATTGCGACTCGTGAAAGGTGCAATCCCCCGCCGAGAGCACTGAGAGAGGGGCTAGTTGACTGCGAATCGAGCTGGGAAGATCGACCGACGTCGTGCCCCAAGTGGTGGTGGTCACAAAGCCGGCAAATTGCGCAGCGACTTCCGGGCCCACCTCGAAACAGCACGGGCCGATGGTTGGTCCGATGACGGCTTCGGTGATTTCGATTCCCGCATTGCGCATCGCCTCGACCAGCTTTCCAACCACCCCGGCGCGGCGCCCCGCCACCCGGCGTGCGCGACCCCCACTCCCTTTTCGGATCCAACGACTACCGCCGCGCAGTCGGCGGTGAAGACCGCGAGGCCTAAACCGGCGACTGTGGTGTAAGAGGGCGTCGGCTTCTCCCGCGTCACCTGGGACTCGAAACCCGGACGACTTCGGCCCCGTGTTGCTGGCGCACCGTCGCCCATTCGCGCGGAGCCCCGATCGATGTCGCCCAGTCACTCCGGGCGTTCAAGTCTTTTCGTAAATCGCCGTCGGCTGTGTGGCTGAACCCGAAGCCGACTTGTCACCCCTGAACGAAAGACGGAATGTCGACCGAGTCGGGCTGGCGGCGGTGCCTCCCGGGCGGTCGGAACTCCGCTTGCGGTCGAAACCGGCGGCGATCACCGTGACCCGCATCTCTTCACCGAGGTTGTCATCGATGATCGCCCCGAAGATGATCTCGGCGTCCTCGTCGGCGTGGGCCGCCACGGTCTGGGCAGCCTTGGTCGCCTCATGCAGGGTCATCGAAGTGGGACCGGCCACCGAGAGCAACACTCCCCGGGCTCCTTCCATCGACGTTTCCAGCAGCGGTGACGAGATCGCCCGCTGGGCAGCCTGGGCGGCTCGCTCGTCACCGGTGCCGCGTCCGATGCCCATGACGGCGGTTCCGGCATCGGACATGACGGTCTTGACGTCTGCGAAGTCGACGTTGATCAGACCCGGAGTGGTGATCAGATCGGTGATGCCCTTGACGCCGTTCATGAGCACATCGTCGGCCAGCCGAAACGTCTCGGTCATCGGAGCCTTGGGATCGGCGACATCGAGCAACCGATCATTGGGGATGACGATCAAAGTGTCGACCGCCTCGCGAAGACCCTGGATTCCCTGCTCGGCGTGAAGGGCACGGCGCCGGCCTTCGAAGCCGAACGGACGGGTCACGACGCCAACGGTCAGCGCGCCAAGACTCCGGGCCACTTCGGCCACAACCGGGGCGCCTCCGGTGCCGGTGCCGCCGCCTTCGCCGGCGGTGATGAAAACCATGTCGGCACCCTTGAGCACCTCTTCCAATTCCGTGCGGTGACCGTCGGCCGCCGCCCGGCCTACCTCGGGGTTGGCTCCGGCCCCGAGACCGCGAGTGACCTCGCGGCCGATGTCGAGCTTGACGTCGGCGTCAGACATCAACAGGGCCTGGGCATCGGTGTTGAGGGCGATGAACTCGACTCCCCGTCACCCCGGCTTCGATCATGCGGTTGACGGCGTTGACGCCGCCTCCGCCCACACCGACGACCTTGATGACAGCCAGGTAACCGGCGGGTTGGGTGACACTGCGTTGACTCGATCTGGAACTCATTAGTCGACTCCATTGGTCGATCTCCGATTGAGGGATGGAATGGAAGGTGAAGTAGAGGTTTAGCCCGCGCCGTCGAGCTTGTAAACCCGATACCTTAAGGCTCACGTTGAGAATGACAGTTGAAGTCATGCGGCGGCAGTGGGAAGCGTAATCGCCGGTCGGGCGGGGGCGATGAGATTGATGAGCGAGCCGGGCACCAGCTGCTGGCGCAGGATCGTGTTCAAGGCCCGGGCCTTTTCGGCCATGTCAATTGCACGACCGAGCCGCACCTCGTAGCCCCCGATATTTCCCCACAAGCTCCTCGCCTCGCACCTCGATCGTCGCCCCGCCGAAGAGGAGTGGGTCGATGTTGGCGGCAAACTCGAGACCACCGAGGAGTGTGGCTCGTTGCGAAGGATCCACCGTCACCCTGGGCATACCCGATCCCGGCTGACCCGCGGTGTCGAGCACCACGCCGTCGACGCCGACCAGCGACCAGGCCGCACCATCGGCGATCCACGCCACTGGCAGGCGCGGGGTCACCGTGACCAAGACCCCATTGGGCCATTGCCGCACCACCTCGGAGGCCAACACCCGCGGATCGGATTCGAGGTTGGCTTCGACTTCGGCGGGCCGCACGGTGACAAGCGGCTGTCCGAGATCGATTCCGGTCCGGGTCCGAAGCTCGCCAGCGAGGCCGGGGAGGGTTCCTTCGACCTTGATCTCATCCACCGCCAGGAGCGGAGACCGCAACACCCATATCGCCAGCCCGACGAAGAGGGCGAACAGGAGGAAGATGCCCAAGCGGGACAGACTCGAACGGGTCCGGCCTTCGGCGACCTCGGCGCGACGTCGCAACATTCGGCGATCGATTTCGATCACCGCGCCAAGGGGCTGGCCCTGCGATTTGCTCATTGCTTTTCCATTCTGCGAACTAATCGTCAGCGAATTGGCCGACGAACTCGATCTCGGGTTCGAGCACGATTCCAGTCTCACTAGCGACGATCTCGCGTACCTTCCGAACTAAAAGGTAAACATGGTCCGCGGTCGTGCCCGGCATTGCGACAAAGAAGTTGGCGTGCTTCGTCGATACTTCGGCCGCCCCCACTTGCAAACCTTTGAGTCCGAGAGAATCGATGATCCGACCCGCCGAGTCACCTGGTGGGTTCTTGAACACCGACCCGGCATTCAGGGTGCCTCCCGGCTGATGGAGACGACGCCAGCGCGTGTGCTCACGAATCAATCCGAGTCCTTCGACAGAGTCCCCTGCCTGCGCTCTAAACGAGGCACGGAGAACGACGTCGGTGCTCGCCACCGATGTGCTCCGGTATCTCATCTGCAGCTCGGAGGCGTCTGCCGTTCTCTGCTCGCCGGTGCGGAGGTCGAAGATCTGAGCCGAGACGAGAGCGTCGGCGATCTCCGAACCGAAACAGCCAGCGTTCTGCCGAACTCCCCCACCGGTGCTGCCGGGAACGCCAATAAGAAACTCGAGTCCGCGCTGGCCGGCGGAAGTCGCAGTGCGCGCCACCAGGGGCAGTGGCACGATCCCACCCACCGACACCAGGCCGTCAGCAACGTCGATGTCATCGAACTCGGAGCCGAGCCTGACCACCACGCCGCCAAATCCACTGTCCGCGATGACCAGGTTGCTCCCCCTCCCCAACGCCAGCACCTCCAATGGTTCGTCAGCCAGAGCGCGGGCCAGGTCAGCGAGATCTGCGCGGGTCGCCCCATCGAGGAGATATGCCGCCGGTCCGCCCAAGCGATAGGTGGTTAACGCGCCAAGTTGGACGTCCGTCCGCATGCGACCAGTCGCAACTAGTTCGCGCAGCGTCACTGGCGGCTCCGGACCAGGGCTTCGGCGATCTCACCAGCGGCATGGGTGATGTCGCCCGCTCCCATGACAAGGAGAAGATCGCCCGAAGCGAGTAGCGGTACCACTGCGGCGGCGACCTCCGATCGGTGGGGCACATAGACAACCCTGCCCGCGGCCTCCGACACTGCCGAAGCGATCAATTCACCTGTGACTCCCGGCACCGGGCTTTCCCGCGCGCCGTACACGTCGGTAACGACCACGAGGTCTGCTGCCGCCAGGGCCACACCGAACTCGCGATAGAGGGCTCTCGGTCCTCGAATAGAGATGCGGTTGGAAAACCACGACCAACGAACCGGTGCCAGCACCTAAACGGATCCGGGCGGCGGCCACGGTGGCCGCCACCTCCGTGGGATGGTGGGCGTAGTCGTCGACGATGGTCACTCCGCCGACCCAGCCGCGAAACTCGAATCTCCGTTTCACTCCCCGAAAGCTGCGAAGTCCGGCCGCTGCGCGGACGGGGTCGTAGCCCATCTCGGCGATGAGACCGAGAGCGCCCGCTGCGTTGAGAGCGAGATGCCGGCCGGGTTGGGGGATGTGGACCCCGATGGCGGGAAGTCGGGGAGACATCAACTCAAAATCGACCGAGTTCGGGCCCAACGAGAGAGACTCGATTCGCCATTGCGCGACCCGGTCCATCCCGTAGGTGATGGCATCGACTTCTAACCCGAGACGGCGCGCGCCGGGATCGTCGGCGCAAACCAAAACCGGACCCGCCACGTTGGCGATGACCCGGGCGTAGGCCGCCTCCATCGATTTCGCATCGACGAAGTAGTCGAGGTGCTCAGCCTCGATGTTCGTGACGACCAGTCCCGCCAGAGACAAGTATTCGAAAGTTCCGAACGCCTCGTCCACCTCGACCACCAGGAGCGGATCGGGTCCGAAATGAGCGTTGGTGCCGAGTTCAATCAGCTCCCCACCGATCACAAATGACGCGTCGATTCCGAGAGCCTGGATCAAGAGGCTGATAAACGCCGTGGTAGTCGTCTTCCCGTGCGTGCCGGTGGCGCCAATCGTCGGCACCGCTTTAGTGATCGCCCGGAGCAAATCCGGGCGTCTCCACACCGGAGTGCCGGCTGCAGCTGCCGCTCGCAACTCTGGATCGTTCTCGGGCACGGCCGACGAGGCGACCACCAGCTCGACGCCACCCATCCGCTCGGGACGGTGACCTGACCAGGTTTCGATTCCGAGCGCGGCGAGAGAGTCGAGTTCGAGACCAGCTCGGAGATCGGAGCCGGTGATGACCCAGGTGCTAGTGCCGTCGGGGGCGCGCGCTTGGTGCAACATCTTTCCCAGTGCGCTCATGCCAGCGCCGGCGATGCCAATGAGATGAATTCTTCTCGTCAGGTTCAGTTCGGAACCGGTGAGGCTCACGTGGGCCCTCCGTCGAGCATCGCTCGAGCGATTTCATGCGCAGCTCGCGGCCGGGCGAGCTGGGCGCCAGCCGCACTCAGCTCCGCGCGGCGTGACAGTGCATCAGCAACCACAACAGCCGCTCGTTCGACCTCCGTTTCCTCGAGGACCAACGCGGCTCCAGCCCGTTCGAGTGCCCGGGCGTTTGCGATCTGATGTCTGCCCGATCCGAAACCCCCGGGGATGAGGATGGCCGGCGTCGCCGTTGCGAGATACTCGGCCACGACTCCGCCCGCACGCGCCACCACTACATCGACTGCCGCATAAAAGAGTTCCATCCGGGGCTCGAATCCTCGCACGACCCATTTGAATCCAGAAGGCCTGTTGGAGCCAGAGTGCGTCGCCTCGTTTTCCAGCGCCCCGGCATGAGCCGAACCGGCGAGACTGAGAATCGAATAGCCGGGATTCGACCTGGACAAGAGTCGAGCTACCCGATTGAGCACGGCTGCGCCCAGGCTCCCTCCCATCACGCCCACGACGGTGCCGTCGAGCGGCAGATCAAAATGTCGGCGAGCTTCTGGCCGCAGGGCGGCCCGATCGAAGTTCGCCAGCGGGACCCGAATCGGGTTACCCACCCAATCCGCTCGAGCGAGGCCAATCGTGTCGGGGAAAGATGCGAACGCCCGACGAGCCCAGCGGCTACAGATGCGGTTGGCGAGCCCTGCCTCGGCGTTTTGCTCGGCGACATACAGCGGAACCCGCGCCCGGCGCGCCGCCAGGCTCGCGGGCACGGTCACGTATCCCCCCATCCCCAGAACCGCTCCGATCCCACGTTCGCTGATTGCCCGGGAGATTGATCGGCTGGCACGCGCGACAACGGCCGGCAGGCGCAGGTTTCTCCAGGCGAGGCTCCTTTTCAAACCGGCGACGTCAAGCCCAAGGAAAGGAAACCCGGCCGCGGGAAAGACATCTTTCTCAAGGCGGTCGCCACCGACGTAGACGACGCTGCTCTGGTCCACTCCCAGATCCACCAGCGCTTCTCCCACCGCCAGGGCCGGAAAGACATGTCCTCCCGTCCCTGCGGCCGCAATGAGGAAGTTCACCTGAAAATTACGGGTCGGAACGAGCGACGCCTTGGCGGGCGATGTTGATCAGAACCCCAACGCCAGCAAGAGAGGTGATCAACGCCGTCGCGCCATAGCTGACGAAGGGCAGGACGATCCCGGTGATCGGCAGAACTCCCAGGACTCCTCCGATATTGGCCAGGGCCTGGAACGAAAGCCAGGTCGTGATTCCACCCGCAACCATCCGCCCGAATCGATCCGGTGCCCGGCTCGTGATCGACCATCCGCAGAGGGCGATGAAAAGACAGAGTGCGATTACTCCCAACCCTCCGACGAAACCGGTCTCCTCACCGACGATCGCAAAAATGAAGTCCGTGTGGGCGTTGGGGAGAAATGACCATCGTGCCCGACTTGCACCGAGACCCACTCCAAACAAGCCACCTTCGGCCATCGCGTAGTAGCCCTGGATCACCTGGTAGCCGGTGCCGGCGGGGTCGGCCCAGGGATCGAGGAACGAAGTGATCCGATCCATCCGGTAGGACGCCCCCATCGCCAGAAGAAGGGCGGCCGCAACCGCGATCGCCGCCAGCCCGAGCACATACCGGAGCGGTGCCCGCGACACGAGCATCACCGCCATCGCCGCAGCAACCACCACCAGCGTCGTGCCCAGATCGGGTTGGAGCATGATGAGCAATGCCGTGCTGCCGACGACTTTGTAGATCGGCATTAGAAAGTGATGTCTATTGCTGAGGAGGTTGCCCTTCGACTCGAAGAGCGCTGAGAGTGCGATGATCACTGCAATCTTGGAAATCTCCGATGGCTGAAACGTGACGAAGCCCAGGTCGAGCCACGCTGGTCGAGCCGTTCCGCGGCAAGCCCGATGAGCTTCACTGCCACCAGTCCGGCGAGACTGACGAGGAAGAACGGCATCGCCAGGCTTTTGTACGTCTGATAGCGGATCCGAATGGCTGCCACCAACACCACCAATCCGATGGCGAGACCAACCATTTGCCGTTTGAAGTAGAAGAACTGGTCGGCGGCGTCGGCGAACCCCCGGATCGAACTGGCCGACATCAGCTCACCGAGTCCGATGACAAGAAGGACAACAACCGTGACCAGCAGAACCGCAATGAGCCGTCGGTTGACAGCGGTCGACTCCTCCCGTCGGCGCGCGGCGTTCCGCACCCTGGCGATCGAGGTCACGTTTGCGGTCATGCGCGCCTCCCGGTTCGATCGATCGCTCGACTCGCACGGCTTCGGTGAACGCGTCGCCGCGCTGCGCATAGTCAGTCGAACATGTCGAAGCTCGCGCAACCGGGGGCGAGCAGGACCGTGTCCCCCGGCTGCGCAATTCTTTCGGCCATGGCGACTGCTTCGGTCATCGAGCCGGCCGACACCCCGCGGCCCTGACCGGCAGCGGCGAGCAGCACCGGGGCCGATTCGCCGATAGCGACGACGGACCGCACGTTTTCGGCTTGAGCCAGCGGCGTAATGTCGAGACCTTTGGCGAGGCCACCGGCGATCAACACCACCGTCTCGAAGCTCTGGATGCTGGCTAGGGCCGCAGTGGGGATTGGTTGCCTTCGAGTCGTTGACGAAGGTGACGCCATCATTTGCTGCCCACCACCTCTCGGCGATGGGCGCCCGGCCGGAAACGACGGCACACGTCTGCCGACTGCCTCGGGTCCGCTCCCCGATCGATCGCCGCCACCGCCGCGGCAGCCAGATCGACGACCAACGTGGGATGAGCCGAGACGAGGTCGGCCAGCGGAACGGTCAGATCGGGCAGGTGGAGGTGTCCCGTCGGCGGGACCGCTGCCGCCATTGGGACGTCGCACGCCGGATACGGGATGCAATCTGCTCCGGGCGGCCTTGACCGCCGCCGCAGCCCCCGCGTCGTCGGCGTCGAAGACCAGAAGATCCGCCCCATCCTGATTGGCAAAGATCTTGGCCTTGGCGGCGATGTAGGCGGCGATCGACGGGTGCCAGTCGAGATGATCCGGAGCGATGTTGAGGAGTACCGCGGTCGGCGGATGGAAGGCCTCGGTGAGATCGAGTTGGAAACTCGACACCTCGACGACCAGAAGATCGTTTGGTTTCCCGACCACGTCGGAAAGCGGGGTGCCGATGTTGCCGACCGCCGAGTGTCGTAACCGGAGGCCGACAGCATCGCGGCGATGGCTTCGGTGATCGTCGTCTTGCCGTTCGTGCCGGTCACGGCAACCACTCGGGATCTCAAGATGTCGCCAGGCGAATTCGATCTCGCTCCAAACGATCACGCCCGCCTCGCGGGCATCGGTGATCGGAGCTGACCGCAGCGGCACGCCGGGGCTGGTCACGACGAGATCGATTCCCGCCAACAGATCGCGATCCCAGCGGCCATTGACCACTCCGATTCCCTCGCCGATCAGCGTGAGACCTGCGCCGGCGGCGTGGTCGTAGACGGTGACGTCGTGGCCGAGCCGGTAGGCGAGCCGTGCAGCAGCCAGTCCGGAGACACCTGCACCGAGAACGAGCACTCTCATCGCTAGACCACCACCCTCAGGAAGTCGGCGTAGAAGAGGCCGAGCCCGAGGGCGACCCCCATTCCGGTCAGGATCCAGAAACGGATGACCATGGTGGTCTCCGGCCATCCTCCGAGATCGAAGTGGAAATGGATCGGAGTCATCCGGAAGACCCGCCGCCCGGTGGCTCGAAAGCTCGCTACCTGGATCATGACCGACAGAGTCTCGGCGACGTAGACCGCGCCCAGGACGACGAGGAGAAGATGAGTGTTGGTCAGCAGAGCGAGCGCCGCCAGCAAACCACCGATTGCCTGCGACCCGACGTCGCCCATGATGATCTGCGCCGGCGGCGCGTTCCACCACAGAAAGCCGAGCAAGGCCCCGAACATCGCGGCGGCGACCGACGGCGAGATCGAGCGGATTGAGCGATTGGTAGACGGTGTCATTGCGAAACTGCCAGAAAGAGATCACGGTGTAGGCCCCGGTCACCAGGGCGGCGCTGCCTCCCGCCAAGCCGTCCATGCCGTCGGCCAGGTTCACGCCGTTGGCGGCACCTGTGAGCATGAATAGCGCCCAGAGAACGAAGAACACCCCGAGGTTCAGACCCGAGCGGTCGCACGAACGAGATCTCGGTGCTGACTCCCGATTTGGTCCGTCCTGGAGGGCAACAACGGCAAACACGATCGCGATCAAGAGCTGGAGTCCGAACTTGGTGCGCTTGTTGAGGCCGTCGCTGTGCTTGCGGACGAACTTGACGTAGTCGTCGAGAAAGCCCACCACCCCCATGCCCACCAGCGCCAGGACGGCCAGCAAGCCACCCGCTTCGAAGGGGATGAACTGGGGACGGAAGCCTCCGTCGAGCGTGAAGAGACGGACGTGGGCCACGAGGTAGCCGACGACTGTGGCGCCGACAAAGACAAGCCCGCCCATCGTCGGAATTCCCTGCTTGTGGGCGTGCATCGTGATCTCCTCCTGGATGAACTGGCCGATCGAGCGACGGCGCAGGACTGCGATCACCCAGGGAGTGCCGAAGATCGAGATCGCCAGTCCGACCGACCCGGCGATCAACAAGCTGATCACGCTGGCCCCCCAATCATTTCAGACTTGTCATTTCGGGCGCTCCTCGTCTAGTCGAGCGAGATGCTCGCGGGCGATTTCCTGATCCGAGAACGGATGGAGGACGCCTGCCACTTCCTGAGTCGGTTTCGTGGCCCTTGCCGAGGATGAGAACGATGTCTCCCGGCGAAGCCGCGGCGAGGGCGGTCTCGATGGCTTCACGTCGATCGACCAGCGTCATCACTGCCGGGTTGTCGACCCCGGCCATGACCTCGCGCGATGATCTGATCCGGATCCTCGCTGCGGGGATTGTCGGAAGTGACGATGACGAGGTCGGCAGCTGATGCCGCCTTGCCCATCTGCGGGCGTTTGCCGCGATCGCGGTCACCGCCCGCCCCGATGACGGCAATGACCCGGCCCCGGGCGAGGGTGCGGGCAGTCTCGACGACGGTCGCGATGCCGTCGGGAGTGTGGGCGTAATCGACCACCACCGTGACTTCGGATGCTCGCGGAAACCATCTCGAATCGTCCTGGAACCATCTTGAGCGAGGCGATCCCGGCGGCGATCGTCTCGACGTCGACACCCTGGGTGTGGGCGCAGCCGCTGCCACGAGCGCATTGGCAAGATTGAACCGACCCGGGAGATTGACCCGCGACTCAGCCTCGCCGTCGGGAAGGCGCAGTCGAAAGCTGGTGCCGTCTTGGTCGGCCTGCACCCGCTTGCGCGCTGACCGCGTCGTTCCAGCCCACTTGCAACGCGGCCGGATGCCGTTCGGCGAGGCGCCGGCCGTAGGGATCCTCCACCCAAATGACCTGTTGGGTCGCCATATCCATCAGTCGGGCCTTGGCTTCGAAGTAGGACTCCATCCCGCCGTGAAAGTCGAGGTGGTCCTGAGAGAGATTCGTGAACGCACCGACGGCAAATGACGTTTCGGCTACACGGTCGAGTGCCAGGGCATGGCTCGAGACTTCAGTTGCAACCCATTCAGCCCCTCCGTCGCGCATTTCCGCGAGCAGGCGCTGGAAGTCGGTCGCCTCCGGAGTGGTGTGCGGGTTGACGAGCCGCCGGTAGCCGAGCCGGGTGACCACTGTCCCGATCAGTCCGCAAGCCTTGCCCGCGTGCGAGGCGATGGCTTCGAGCAAGAAGGTCACTGTCGTCTTGCCGTTGGTCCCGGTCACTCCGATCACGGCCATCGCTTGGGAGGGGTGGCCGTGAATCGTGGCGGCGAGCCGGGCCAGCACCGCCCGGGTGTCGGCCACGCTGCAATGGTGGGAAGTTCGGTGGTCACATCCCGGGAAACGCACAGGCCGGCGGCGCCGTTCGCTTCTGCCTCGGAGATAAAAGCGTGTCCATCCCAATGACTTCCCGGCACCGCGACAAAGAGGGAGCCTTCGACCACCGTGCGGCTGTCGATGGTTGCGTCGGCCACGGCGGTGTCCGGATCGCCGGTCAGCCGGCCGTCGACCAGATCGGCGAGCAACCCCATCGGCTTACCCGCCGCTGGCATCTGGTGTCACTCCTAGACGGTGCAGGGCCTGCTCCATGACCTGCGCGAAAGCCGGGGCGGCTGCCGCTCCCCCGGTGCGGAACTCCCAGGCGGGACTGTCGACCACCACTGCCACGACGACCTGGGGATCGTCGATCGGGGCCATGCCGACGAAGCTCGCCATCGTGATGTCGGTGTAGCGGCCATCGTCTCCGAGCTTGTTGGCCGTCCCGGTCTTTCCCCCGACCATGTATCCCGGGATCTGCGCCGAGATTCCGGTCCCGACCTCGACCACCTCGGCGAGCAGCTGTCGCATCGTCGCAGCGGTCTCGGGGCTGACGACCTGATGGCTCTCAACCTCGACTGCCTCGTTGCGGCCGTCCCTGGTCCGTGCTGGCTGATCAACGAGATGCGGCTGCATCCAGACCCCGTCGTTGCCGATCGCGCCGTAGGCGGCGGCCATCTGCACGGCAGTCACCGCCACTCCGTACCCGATCGCGGCCGAGATCGGGCACGTCTGACAGCTCGGGTCGCGGTTGATGAGTCCTGCGGCTTCACCCGGGAAGTCGAGCCCGGTCGACTGTCCGAGGCCAAAGTCATCGAGGTAGCCGAAGATTCGCTCTCGGTCGAGCATCTGTGCGACTTTGATGGTCCCCACGTTCGACGATTGACGGAAGATCTCAGCCACTGACATGTCATGGGTCTCGTGGCTTTCGAAGTCGGAGTAGCACCCGTAAACCTCGTCGGTGTCGCTCTTGCACGCCCCGTCGCGTAGCTCGATCCGATCGGACACTGCGCCGATCACGGTGTTGGGCGAGACGACGCCATCTTCGATCGCTCCGCCGATGGTGATGAGCTTGATCGTCGATCCGGGCTCGTACATCCCGCGCACCGCGAAGTTGGCGAACCCCGTTCCATCGGCGGCCACACGGGACTGCGGGTCGAAACTCGGAGCGCCCGGCGATCGCGAGGATCTCACCTGTCTCGACGTGCATCGCGACGATCCAGCAACCGCGAGCACTGGTGGCGATCAGCGTTTCCTGACAGGCCGTCTCAGCCGAGTACTGCGTTGGGATATCGATCGTGGTGACGAGGTCGTCGCCGGGGACCGCGGGGGTTGAGGTGTTGGGAGCCCAGGGGATCGGGACTCCGTCGGGGGCTGACTCGAAGGAGAAAGTTCCGGGCACGCCGCGCAGGATCTCCTCGAACTCGTACTCGATTCCTTCGCTCCCGATTCCATCGATGTTGACGAACCCGACGACTTGCGAGCCGATGCTGCCCGCGGGATAAACGCGCTTCGCCTCCTCATGGGCGTGCACCCCCGAGAGCCCGAGCGAGAGGACCTCCTGAGCCTGATCGTGTTCGACCTGTCGCCGCACGTAGACGAATCCGGAACCGGAGTTGATGCTCGCAAGCAGCTCGTTGGAGTCGACCCCGAGCATCCCGCCGACTTGCTGCGCGACGAAGAGCGGCTCGGTCAACTCGTTCGGTTTGACGAAAATGCTTTCCGCTTCAACCGTCATAGCAATCGGGTCGCCGTTGCGATCAAAGATGTTGCCTCTTTGGGGAAGCAGCACCTGTTCCGTTCGGCGCTGACCTACTCCTTCGGCCGCCAGTGTCGGAGCTTCGATGACCTGGACCTGGTAGAGGCGGACGCCCATCGCGATCCACGCACCAACGAGCCCGAGTCCCAACAGAGCAAGGCGCAGATGGGACAGCTCCGAATTTGTGGCCAGCCCGGCGGGCGGCCATAGCTATTCGGGCAGCTGGAGTCGAAAACCCGCGGGGCAAGTCGCCCCGAAGGTATCTGGCTCCAGCGCGGTAGCCGTTCACGGGGCGCCCTCACCCGAGGCGTCAGCTTCTCCTTGACTCAGGCTGGTCTGGCTCGCGGCAAACCGATTCATCTCGGCCCATCGCGGATCGCTCATCGTTGCCGAAACGACCCCCTCGACGATGAGCTGTTCGCTTTGCTGGGGGTAGACCATGCCGAGGTCCTGGGCCAGTGGAGCCGACGCGGGCCGGGGATTCGAGACGAGCAATCTCAAGGCGGAGCCGTTGGTTGAGGGCGCTCGCGTCGGCCAGCGACCGTTCGATCCGGGACAGCTCGATGGCAGTGTTGTCAAGTGAGGTTCGCACCAACACCATGCCGAGGAAGGCGACCACGGCCAGAAGGGAGAACACAGTCCAGGAAAGCAAGCCGCGGCCGGGGCCGACGCCCGCTCACGACGGAAAGGCCGGGCCGAATCCGGGCATTGGCGCGAGGGCTGAGCGCAGTCACGCGGCCACTCGTTCGACGGCCCGCAGCCGGGCCGAGCGAGCTCGCGGATTGTTCGCGACCTCGAAGGAATCGGGCTTTGACGACGCCGCGGGTCAACGACCGGTATTGAGCCTCAGCTCCGCAGCCACAAACCGGCATCTCGGGGGGACACACACATCCGTTGGTCGCGTCCCGAAACAGATTCTTGACGAGACGGTCTTCGAGGGAGTGATACGCGATCGTTATGCAGCGCCCATTTAGCGCCAGCAGCTCGAGGGCCTGGCTAACCCCCGAGGTGATGGCTTCGAGCTCCTCGTTGACCGCCATCCGCAACGCCTGGAAAGTGCGACGCGCCGGATGAAGCCGACGACCGCGCGGGCCTGACCGAGGAACCGCTTGCTCGATGACCGCGGCCAGCTCTGTCGTAGTACGAAGCGGCCGCCGCGCGACAACGGCGGCCGCGATCCGGCGGGCGGCTGGCTCTTCCCCGAAACGGCGGAGCAAGGAAGCCAGCTCGGGCTCCGGGAGGCCGTTGACCAAGTCGGCCGCCGTCACCGGAGAACTGGGATCCATCCGCATGTCGAGAGGGCCCTCGAGTCGGTAGGAGAAACCCCGGCCGGGCTCGTCGAAGTGATGGGAAGAAACGCCGAAGTCGAAGAGGACCCCGACAGGGGCCGTCACTCCTTCGGTGGCGAGGATCTCGCTCAGATCGGCGAAATTCCCCGCCCGAACCTCCATCACTGCCTCGGTCCTCCTCAATTTGTCGTCACCTTGGCTGACACCCACTTGGGCATCTCCTCGGGCGACCGCCTCGGGATCGCGGTCGATACCGATTAGCCGGTATCCGCTCCCGAGACGAGCAACCATTTCCCTCGCATGACCCCCTCCCCCGAAAGTGGCGTCCACCACCACCCCGGGAGGAACCGAAGCCATGAGCTCGGTCACCGTTCCGGCCAACACCGGCCGGTGGTAGACCTGGCCCGACTCCTGGTCCTGGGTCATGGCCAGCCCCCCGGGCGCTGGCACCAAAAGGAAGCGGGCGGAGTCAGGGGCCTTCCGTTTGGTAACCGGGGGGCTGGCGATGATCCAGGGCTAAGAGCCGACCACCTCCTGATCGCTTCCTGGCTGACTGCCTTCGCTGGCGATCTCCCGTGCCAGTTCGACCCGGGCAAGCTCGAGGTCCCTGGCAAACCTTTCTGGATTCCAAATCTCGGCGTGTTTGTGGGCGCCGGCAACGACCACCTCTGATCCGAGGCCGATGCCAGCCAGCGCGCGCAGCTCTTCGTTGATCACCACACGCCCGGCCTTGTCCACGCTTTGCTCGATGGCTGAATTCGAAAGAAGGCGGACCCGGCGCCGCACTGCCGCGGTCGAAGCCTTGGCCTCCTCGCGGTCGAGGTAAGCCGCGTATTCGTGCGGGAGATTGATGGCGAGCTGGCCGTCGAGGGCAGGAGAGATGATGCAGGTGCCACTGCCTTCGAATTGTTTGCGCATCGTCGACGGGAGCACGACCCGGCCCTTCTCGTCGATCGTGTGTATGTACTTCCCGGTGAACATCTGCTCGCGTCCCTCAACGCACTCTCTCCTCTAGTCGCGCCATCTTGCCCCACTTTCCCCCACTTGTCAATCATTTCCTCCCCCAAGGGAGGAAATGATTGGCGGGCCGGGCCCGAAGGGGAATGCACCGCCGTTTCTCCCCCGGAAGGGGGAGTGTCCGAACGAAGTGAGGACGTAGGGGGCGTTTACTCAGACGCGAGAGAGGTAGCTCCTTGCACCGGACTTCGAAAAGGAACAACCTCTCGCACGTCAACAGAACGCCCCCCTCGTCTGCCGCCTTCGTCGGCATCCACTCCCCCCTCCGGGGGGAGAAACGAGAACTCACCTCCGGGGGGAGAAACGGTCTTGTCCAGTTATTCTTTTGTCGGCATGGTTGCCTCGTTGATTCTCAACGCCAGCTTCGAGCCGTTGTCAGTGGTTTCGAGCCGACGGGCGGTCGTTCTGGTCGCGCGTGGGCGGGCCCACGTGATGGCCGAGCGAGACGAGGTTTGGCACTCGGAGAACCTGGACATCCGCGTACCTTCTGTGATCAAGCTGACCAGCTACGTCAGAGTGCCGTACGAACGAACAGTTCCGGTCAGCCGGCGCGCCGTATTCGGGCGTGACCAGCACTCGTGCCAATACTGCGGTGGCCCGGCCGAGAACATCGATCACGTCCTGCCCCGCTCCAAGGGCGGGCTCCATGCGTGGGAGAACGTTGTGGCGTGCTGCCGCCGATGCAATCTGCGCAAGGGCGATCGCCTTCTTTCCGAGGTGGGGCTGACATTGGCCCGCCGGCCCACGGTTCCTCACCGCTACACCTGGATTTACGCCAGCGCCGGGCACTCATTCGACCCGTCCTGGCAGCCCTACCTGCTGACCGCGTAGCTCGGAGGGCAGCCGCCCAACGGCGCGGTCAAGAGCATCCGCCCAGCCACTGGTCACCACAGCCGACGCCGGCATTGACTTTCTCATCCCCGATCGACGCGAGGACGGTGAGGATTCGCCATTCGCCGATTTGATCCAATCCGATCCACATCACCTCGACCTCACCGGTGCCGGTGAGTTGAGCCCGCGCTTTGCCAACGGCTCGGGCAGCGGCCAGGGGTGTGGCGTCGACCAGCGTGACGACGGCATCGCCTTCCCCTTTGACCTCGATGCGCAGAAGCTGGCCGGCTTCCTCGATCTCGGTAACCAGTTCATCGGCGGCGAATATCCGGGCAGGGGCCGGGGAAACCGTTTGCGGAGCTTTGAGACCGTAGGTGACGAGCATGGCCCGGATGCGGTCGAGGATCGTGGCTTCATCCGCTCCTTCTGCCAACGTGACTCTGATCCCGGTCAGGCCCGTGTCACCGAGTTCCAGTTGGATCGACGACACACCTTGAATCGCCTCCAGCCGTTGGCGCAGCCCGGTGACGGTCATTCAGCCACCCCCTGCCGATATTGCTCCACTCTCCATCGCCACTCCGCGAATCCGACTAGATCCGACCATGTCGGTCGGGCAGTCTGAGCACCATAAGCCGTGTACATCCGCCACTGGAAATACTTACGATCAGGGACGGGGAGGAAGGGTGTCTTGGTCCACCACCGATGGCGTCGGAACGACATGAACGCCGCGACAAGATGAATGAACGCCGTGAGGGTTGCCCGCCCCGATCCCACCTGCAGTCTCCTTCTAAGACCCGCCCCGCAATATGGTGTTTCACACTACCCCCGGCCTACCTACCCCCCAAGGGACTAACTGCGACATGCACGAAAGGGACCAGACATGACCATCAGCCAAGTGTGTCAAGAAATGTCACGAGCCCCACAATCTGTTTCTGCAGGAAAGTCGTAATGACTGCAGTCGATAGGCAGGACGTTTCCCGGTTCGCCGACCGCTTCGCCGGCATCGCCGACAACATCGAAAAGGTCATCCAGGGCAAGCGCTCCCCGATCGAACAGGTCCTCACCTGCCTCGATCGCCGAGGGACACGTCTTGATCGAGGACGTGCCCGGCGTCGGCAAGACCCTGCTCGCCAAGTCGCTCGCCCGCTCGATCGACTGCGAGTTCAACCGAATTCAATTCACCCCCGACCTACTTCCTTCGGATGTGACCGGCGTCTCGATCTGGGATCGTCAGCAGTCGGCTTTCGTCTTCAAGCCGGGGGCGATCTTCGCCAACATCGTCGTCGGCGACGAGATCAACCGGGCCAGCCCCAAGACCCAGGCCGCCCTCCTCGAAGCGATGGAGGAGCGTCAGGTCACGACGGACGGCAAGACCAAGCTCCTGCCCGAGCCGTTCATGGTGGTGGCGACTCAGAATCCCATCGAGCACGAAGGCACCTATCCGTTGCCCGAGGCCCAGCTCGACCGATTCATGATGCGTGTCTCGGTGGGATACCCGTCGCGAGACAAAGAACTGGAAATGCTCGAGACCCACAGTCTCCACTCGACCTTCGATGATCCTCGAACCGGTGGTGATGCCCGGGAGATAGCCGCGATGGTCGAGATTGCCCGTCGCGTCGAAGTGGTCCCGGCCGTTCGGAGTTACATCATCGACATGGTCGAAGGCACCCGCCGGCACCCCGAAGTCTTGCTCGGGGCGAGCCCGCGCTCGGCCCTGTACCTGCAGAAGGCTTCGCCGCGCCGGGCTGCCTCAGACGGCCGCGATTACGTGACGCCCGACGACGTCAAGACCTTGGCCGGACCGGTCCTCGAACACCGGCTCGCCTTTCGTCCCGAAGCGCAAATGCGCGGCGTGACCAGCGGCGAACTGCTTGCGTCGGTAGTCGGAAGCACCCGCATCCCGATTCACCGAACGAGTTAGGCGTGACGGCCCAACCGTGACGGCCCAATTTTGACGGCCCAATCGTGACGAGCAGGGGCGGCCAGGTTGTCGGAGGGGGACTCGCCTTCTTGTTGGCCTGGGTGATCCTCGGCGAGGTCGAGCTCTTGGCCGCTGCCACAGCCATGCTGGTCGCAGTCGTTGTTGCCCTCGCTCTCACTCGACTGACCCGCCCGCGAATCGAAGTTACGCGCTGGCTCGAGCCCACCACGGTGCACGAAGGCGATCGGGCTTCCGTGAACCTGTCGATCGTCAACGAGCGTCGGGCTCCGGCGTTCGCAGTATCGGTTGACGATGGCGTCTCGGGCCTCGGCTCGGCGAAGTTCCAGGTCGGAATGCTTCCCGGAAACGGGATCGCCACCGCGACCTATCACATCGCCTGTCGCAGCCGGGGCGTATACACAGTGGGTCCCGCCACCGTTACGGTGAGCGATCCGTTCGGGATCGCCTCCAGCAGCCGTGTCTCAACGATCAGCGATCGCCTCATCGTCTATCCGGCGATCGAAGCCTTGAGCGGCTTTCCGGCCGTCCGCGGACGTGACCCGGCGATGTCGGCCAGCCGACCCGAGTTCAGCCGCCGGGGAGGCGAGGACTTCTACACCCTTCGCTCCTACCAGGAAGGCGATGACTTGCGGCGGGTGCATTGGGCTTCGTCGGCCAAGCTCGACGAGCTGATGATCCGTCAGATGGAAACGCCGTGGCAATCGCGCGCCCTCGTTTTCTTCGATGTCAGAAGAAAGAGTTACGAGAACCCCGAAGCCTTTGAGCGCGCTGTACGCGGAACGGCCTCGGTTGCCATGCATCTTGGCACCGGTTTTGCCGGCGACCTTTGGCTCGGATCCGGCCTCATCGATCTCGCGGCGGCAGGGACGGCGTTCGAGGAGCTCGCCGTCGTCCAACCGGTGCCGGCCATCGATCTGCGGGCAGTCGCAGCCCGATCCGCCGCCAGAGCCGGGGTGGTGCGCTGATCCTCATCACCGGAACCCCAGACGAAGAGACGCTCGCGGTGATCCGACTGCTGTCCCAGCAATATCGGACTGGGGTAGTGCTGGCGGCAACCGACGACCGGCCCGATGCTTTCCGGGATCCAACAACTCTCGATCAAGACCGTCATCGCCGGCAGCGGGCAGAAGTGGGCGCCGGCCTGGAGCCAGAGCATG
>CAWIXU010000010.1:0-14780 GCA_963840175.1 uncultured Acidimicrobiia bacterium | reverse complement strand
GGCCAACTCCGGGCATCCCGGCACCCCGATGGGGATGGCCGACATCGCGGTGGTGCTGTGGGGCCGCTATCTCAACCTTGATCCCGACGATCCATTGTGGATCGATCGCGATCGCTTCGTCCTTTCGAACGGCCACGCCTCGATGCTGCTCTACAGCCTCCTCCATCTCTCCGGTTTTGGCATCACCCTTGATGACTTAAAGAACTTTCGGCAACTCGAGAGCGTCACTGCGGGGCATCCGGAGCGCCATCCCCAACTCGGCATCGAGGTCACGACCGGACCGCTCGGCCAGGGGTTTGGCATGGGAGTGGGGATGGCCATCGCCGAGGAGCATCTCCGGGCTCGCTTTGGCGAAGACCTGATCAACCACCGCACCTATGGATTCGTCTCCGACGGCGACCTCATGGAAGGGATCTCCGCCGAAGCATCTTCGATCGCCGGTCACCTCGGTCTGGGCAAGCTCCTCTATTTCTACGACGACAACAACATCTCCATCGACGGCAGCACCGACATCACCTTCTCCGAGGACGTGGCCGGTCGTTTCCGGGCCGTGGGGTGGGAAGTCGACGAGATCGACGGCCACGATCGAGAGGCGATCGCCGAGGCGATCGAAGAGGGAATCAAAGCAGGTCGATCGACCAACGCTCGTCATCACCCACACCCACATCGCGCACGGCGCCCCCAATGCCCAGGACACGGCCAAGGCTCACGGCGCACCCCTGGGGGAGGAGGAGATCGTGGCCACGAAAAAGGCGATGGGCTGGCCAACCGACGAGAGCTTCTTGGTGCCCGACGACGTCGTCGAGTTCTTCCGCAAAGCGATGGATCGCGGTCGGGAAGAGCACCGGCTCTGGAACGAGCGTGCGGAGAACGCAGGCGATCGCGCGATCGAGCTCGCTCAGTTCCAGGAGCCGGTTCAGATCAAACTCGACGGTCCGGAATTCGATCGCGCTAAGCCAATTGCCACCCGAGCAGCCTCGGGGCAGCTGTTCGAGGAGATTGGCGAAAAGGTTCCGAACCTCCTCGGCGGAGCGGCCGACCTCGTCGAATCGACCAAGACGGAGTTCAAAGAGTCGAAACGATTTTCTCGCCGCGACCGGACCGGGCGCAACCTCGCCTTTCGGGGTGCGCGAGCACGCGATGGGGACGATCACCAACGGCCTCACGGCCCACGGCGGGCTCAGGGCCTACAGCGCGACGTTCTTCGTCTTTTCCGACTATCAACGACCGGCGGTTCGTCTGTCCGCGTTGATGGAGATTCCCTCGATTTGGGTGTACACCCACGAGTCGGTCTTCCTCGGCGAGGACGGTCCCACCCATCAGCCGATCGAGCACCTCGCCTCCTTGCGGGCAATGCCAGGGATCTGGGTTGTCCGCCCCGCCGACGCCACCGAGACGGTCGAGGCCTGGGAGGTCGCGCTCAACCGCACCGACGGACCCACCGTGCTGCTGTTCACGAGACAGAACCTGCCGGTGCTCGAACGCGAACGAGGGGGAGTCGAAGCGGGGTGGTTACGTCTTACGCGAAGGCGACGAGCTGGTGCTGGTGGCGACCGGGTCCGAGGTCTCGCTCGCTCTCGAGGCAGCCGAGCTGATCGACCGCTCGGTCCGCGTCGTCAGCCTTCCTTGTTGGGAGTTGTTCTTCGAGCAGGATGAGGAATACCGGCGCTCGGTGCTCGGCGATGACTTGCCGCGGGTTTCGATCGAAGCCGGAGCCACTTTCGGCTGGGAGCGCATCATCGGGAGCGACGGGTTGGCGATCGGGATCGATCGCTTTGGGGCGTCGGCACCCGCCGCCGATCTCGCTCCGTATTTCGGGTTGACTCCCCAAGCTGTCGCCGACCGCATCAATTCCTGGCTGAGTTGAGACCGCCCGACCTCGGTGCGGTCCTGGCGATGTGGGCGACGGGGTTGGCCGCCGGAGGTTCGGTGGTGGCCCTCTGGAACGTTGCCCGACCGGGCTATCTCAGGTTGGTCTCATGGATCGTTGCATTGCTAGGTCTGCTTGCCGCCTTGGCCGGATCGAGCAGATGGGCCTGGCTCGGGGCGGCTCTGGCAGTTGTCGCGGGCTTCTGGCGGTCGACTGCAGTCTGGGCACTTGCGTTCGCCGCCGTCGCGTTCTTCATCGCCGGGAGCGAAGCAGGTTGGCTATCGGCAGCTGTCGGTGCGGCGAGTCTCGGTGCGATCACCTCGGAGATGGTGCTCGGCCATTGGTTTCTGGTCGATCCCAAGCTGCCTCGCTGGCCACTTCGGCGTCTTGCCATCGCCGGGGTCGTCGGTGCCTTGCTGGAAGGAGCCTTCGCGCTATCTCGCCGTAACGATCTGCTGCTCGTTTCGCCCTGGTTGCTGGCGTCGCTGGCAGTGTTTACGGCCGGGCTGATGGTGGCCGTGTTCTTCGCACTCCGGGTCAAGTCCTACACGGGCGTAATGGCTGCGACAGGCCTCTCGTACCTCGCCACTCTCGTGGCGCTGGCCGTGGCGATTATTGCCCGCCCGGGTTAGGGCCGGACTATCGAGTCATGAACGATCGGATCGCGGAATTCCTCAAAGGTGGAAACGATCGTCTCCTGCTGCTCCTGCCCAAGGTGGTGATCGTCGAAGGTCGATCTCAGGATGGAGATCAACTCGGTGAATTCGTCGTCTGAGATCAACAGCCGCGGCGTGCACTCTGGTCAAGTCCTCGAGGGTGTAGCGGGTCTCGCCGGAAAGAGCAGCTGAGATGAACGAAGCTTGCTTTGCGATCAAAGCCTCCATGGCTGCTCCTTCAAAATGATGAGCAAGACGCGGCGAGCGCAATACACGGGCGTAAAAGTCGGTGATCGGTCGGATGAGTCCGACCGCACTTCCCTGGGAGTCGTTTGAACCGCTCAACCAATTCGAATCTAGACCAGAATTCGCGCGTGTCTTTGCCAGGTTCGGCGCGCTACGGGCCAGAGTGCCCACACCGGGTCGATCGAGTCGCCATGCACCAGCGCTGGGATCGCCTGACATTTCTCCACTGGGGATACGACCCAGAGGTTGTGCAACGTCTCCTGCCGAAAGGTCTAACAGTGGAGGAATACGAAGGTTCGGCATGGGTGGGACTGGTGCCGTTTTCCATGAAGGTTCGTCTTCCCAATCTCTCGCGCCTGCCCTGGATGCTCGAATTTCCGGAAACCAATGTCCGTACTTACGTGCGCGGACCGGAAGGAGAGTCTGGGGTGTGGTTCTTCTCCCTCGATGCTGCCCGTCTTGCGGCTGTATCGATGGCCAGGATTCTCTACCGGGTTCCATATTTCTGGTCGCGAATGAGCGTCGTTCGGAATAGGGAGGTCATCAGGTACGAATCTCGCCGGCGTTTTTCTCAGAGCGATGTGCAGTCGACGACAGAGATCCAAATTGGCCCCAAGTACTCACCCGAGGAATTGACCGAGTTCGATCACTTCTTGACTGCCCGGTGGACCCTCTACGGAACCTGGGGTCGGCGCTTGCTGGTGGCGCGAGCTGAGCATTTGCCCTGGCGGCTCCACCGAGCGAGGTTTCTCACCTGTCAAGACGACTTGGTCGAAGCAGCGGGCCTTCGAGCTCCCAATGTCGCACCAATCGTTCACTGGTCACCGGGGGTCACAGTCCGGATCGGCTATCCCCGACGAATCGGATAAGGGCCTAGATCAGGCCTGCCTCGTACGCGATCACCACTGCCTGGGCGCGGTCGCGCGCGCCAATCTTTAGAAAGACTCGTTTGACGTGTGTCTTGACGGTGTTGTCGGAGATGAACAGCTCTTCGGCGAGGTCCTGGTTGGAGAGCCCGCGCCCGATTCCTATGAGCACTTCTCTCTCGCGGGCAGTCAACGACTCGACTGCTTTCGCGCTCGCGTTGTGGTCGGGCGGCGAACGCCTCAATCAACTTCTTGGTAACGGATGGGGCGAGAAGTGCCTCCCCGGCGGCGACGACTCGGATTGCTTCGAGCAACTGTTCAGGGGGAGTTCGCTTCAAGAGAAATCCGCTGGCGCCAGCTCTCAGAGCCTCGAATACGTACTCGTCGAGTTCAAACGTTGTCAGGATGATGACCCGAGCGTCGCCAGTTGCCGTAATTGCGGCAGTGGCCGCCAGGCCGTCCATAAGCGGCATCCGGATGTCCATCAGGACAACATCGGGCTGAAGGCGATCGACCATCGCCACCGCCTCCTTCCCGTCGGCCGCCTGGCCGGAGACTTCGAGATCAGTCTCCTGCTCAATGATCAGACGCAGCCCTTCCCGAATCAGGACATCGTCATCGACGAGGACAACTTTGATCACGCGGGCAACGGGATCCGAGCTTCGATCTCGAAGCCAGCCTCGGGTGATTCACCAAAACGGACGGTCCCTCCGTGGATTTCTGCTCGTTCGACCATTCCAGTCAACCCGCGCCCGACCAGTGGAGTCCCGCCGACGCCGTCATCGGAGACTTTGATCCGGAGGTCGGAACCGACCTGCAAGTCGATCACAACGAGATGCGCCTGGGCGTGGCGGACGACGTTCGTGAGGGCTTCCTGCACAATCCGATAACCGATGAGGCTCACGCTCGGCGGAACCTTGGCAAAGTCGCCCGAGACTCTGAGCTTGATAGCGGGTGCGGCGATGCCCGCGACGAGGGTCTCTAGGTCCTCGAGCCGGGGGAGTCGAGTCCGGGGAGTCTCGCCATGCAAGATGCTGAGCATGCTGTCCATGTCGGCCAAAGCCTCCCGGCCCTGGCCGGCAATGGTCTGGATCGCCTTGCGAGCCGCCTCCGGGTCGCGCTCGAGGATTCGGTCGGCGGCCCCGGCCTGGACGACGATCGCCGTCGAGCGCGTGGCCGACCACGTCATGCAGTTCTCGTGCCATCCGGGTCCGTTCTGCTTCGAGCTCGGCCTTCGCCACGCTGGCCGCGACCCGAGCCTCGGCCAGGTCGCGCTCGCTTTCCAGCCTTTCTGACCTCAGGCGGGAGCGTTGCGAGGTTCCACCCAGGAACCCCGCAAGGTAAAGGCTCTGCACGACCAGCATGCTGAGAATCCCGCCTTCGTCCGGAAACCTCAAGAAGTAGAAGGCGACCCCACCCAGGCCCAGCAGCAGCGGGATCACTCCTCGGCGGACCGGTGTGCGAGCTCCCATGAACACGAGCGCAATGAAATTCGTCCATTGATAGAGGTCACTTGGAGATCCGACCGCGATCAAGCCATACACCGCAAAACCGTTCGTCAGATACGCCCCCACGGGGAACGGTTGCATAAAGGCGAGTGCTCCGGCGGCGATCAGAACGAGGACCGCCCGTATTACTGAGGGGGGTCCTGGGTCGAACATCCAAACCTCGAGTTGGAGCAGCACTGCTGCGAGCAGGCTGAGAAGAATGTCAACCCGGCTCACCCGCGGGAGTTTCATGCTGGCAACGTATCGCGTCTTGTCGCGATCGCGAAGCCCCGCAACCAAATGATGCCGGCAGTCGCCGCCGCTCCGACCGCACCGAGGAGGAGACCGGTTTCGATTCCGGTGAGGTCGATAGGGGCCCGTCCCTGATTGGTGTGGAGGGTCGCCCAGGCCAGCACCAGGGAGTAGCTGACAACGCCGAGGCGGGTGATCGTGTGCCTGGTGGCTTGACCAACCCGCTCGCCGGCGATGACCACGAGGATGAGGAACTGCACTCCATGAAAGGCGACCGCGTGCGGGAACTTCGCCACCCCAGCTGTACCAACGGTAAGCGACTCGGGAATCGACCCGGTGCGCTCGAGAAATTCGAAACCGGCCTGGATCAAGAACATCCCGAGCCCCAGCCCGAGGACAACCATGACTAGCCCGGCCTGCACGGCGAGTCGCGTCGACCGATCCTGCGGGCCTTCGACGAACGTCCAAATCGTGATCCCGACGAGGGCGAGTGAAACGATGATGATCGTGATGCCCATCAGCGAGAACACTGTTCCGTCGAAGGCCTCGGCGACGTTGAAGTGCGACGCGACGCCTCGCCACGACTGGAGCGTGATGAGCCCGGTCTCAATGACGCTCCCGATCACGAACGGAATCGTCAATCCCCAACCCAATCGGGGCCGATGAGGCAGACGGTCGAGGGTCCACCAGATGGCGGCAGCGAGGAGGGCGAATGAGAGCGCAAAGGTCACCGGCTTACGGAACGAAACCGATCCGGCCCAATCCCAACCACGGGCGATGGCGACCACCAGGTGGATCAGCGCCGACGCCGCGAACAGGACCGACGAGTAGCCAATGAAGCGGGTGTAGGAACGTCTGCGGGAGATGTTGTTTGAGGTTCATGCCGTGAACGTATGGAAAGAGGGGGTTCCTGTCGTCACCCCCCAAGACACTTTGGAATCACCCCCGAGGGTGATTCCAAAGACATCAGATGTCAGACTCCAGAAGGTAGGTGAGATCTGATGTCTGATATCTGATGTCTCTTAGTCTTCCCTCGTGATTTCCTTTGAGACCCCGAAGGCCAGGACGCGTTCTCTCCTTCATGCGTTTCCGGTCCTGCAGGGGATGGAGCCAGTCGTGCCGGGATTTGGGGCCGCTCTGGGCCGGGCTACTGATTCGCTCCGCCGGCAAGGGTTCGAGGGCAAACTCGGCCAGATTGCCGATGTCGGTGATGGACTGATCGCGGTGGGTCTGGGAAGCGAAGCCTCGGTCGACTCGCTGCGGAACGCAACTGGAGTCCTGGCCCGTCATCTCGGAAACCTCGAACGAATCGGCACGAGCCTGCACCTGACGCCAATCGCCGGTGCGACCGAGGCGGTCGTAGAAGGGTTTCGGCCTCGGGGGGTACCGCTTCGACCGCTATCGGTCGCGTCAAGAAGTCGAGCACATCGTCGAGCTGCACGACGCCAAGCCGGGCGAGGTTGACCGGGCCCTGATCGGCGTTGAGGCTGAGATGTTTGCCCGCGATTTGATCAACACCCCGGCCGCCGACAAGGCGCCGGAAGCTCTGGCAGTCCAGATCGCTGACCGGGCGCGATCGGTGGACGTGGAAGCCGAAATTTGGGATCGCGATCGGATGGTGGTCGAGGAGATGGCGGGAACGCTCGCCGTCGCCGCCGGCTCCGATCGTCCTCCGCGTTTTGTGCGTCTCAGTTATCGACCCACAGGCGCGGAGTTCAATCTCGCGCTGGTCGGCAAGGGAATCGTGTTCGACTCCGGAGGGCTCTCGCTGAAACCAGCCGATGGGATGGAGCCGATGAAGACCGACATGTCGGGAGCTGCTGCGGTCGCCGGTGCCGTATGGGCAATCGCCCGGCGCAGGCTGCGCCTCAACGTGGAGGCCTACCTGCCCATCACCGACAACATGCCGGGAGGCTTGGCCACCAAGCCAGGTGATGTGATCCGCTATCGCAACGCTCGAACCATCGAAGTCCTGAATACTGACGCCGAAGGGCGGCTGGTGTTGGCTGATGGCCTGTGCCTGGCCAGCGAAACCGAGGCCGATCTCATCGTCGACATTGCCACACTCACCGGTGCCCAGAGAATTGCCTTGGGCGATCGCGTGGGCGCCGTCCTCGGCAATGAACTCGCCTCCGGAGCCGGCGACATTGACCTGGCGGTGTCATCGGGGGCCCTGGCGGGAGAACGCTTTTGGCCGATGCCGCTGATCCCCGACTACCGCTCGCTCATCGAGTCCAACGTGGCCGACGTCAAGAACACCGGCGGTCGCTACGGAGGTGTAATCACGGCTGCGCTCATCCTCGCGCCGTTTGCCGGCTCACACCGCTGGGTGCACCTCGACATCGCCGGGCCGGCTCGCGCCGAAAAAGCTCACGGTTGGTACACCGCTGGTGGCACCGGATTCGGCACCAGGACGCTGCTCGCCCTCGCAGAAATCCTGGCCAGCCGGTCGAAGCGACCATCCCGGCCGGAGTAGCTTTCCGACCATGAACCACCGGACGCGTTTTGCGTTGCAGACGGTGGCCTACGACCTCGCAGCTTTTCTACTGGCCGCGACCGCGGCTTCTCAATACGTCTTCCGCGAGGCCCTCTTGTGGCGAGCGCCCAACTATCTGACAGATTTTCGATCACCGGAGCCCATGGGTTTGATTCTCCTCCTCGGAATCGTCGCCGGAAGCTGGCAGTCGACCACCTGGATCGAGCCCCACGTGGCTCGGCCGCTCTACCAACGCGCCTTCGTCGCGGCCGCGGTGGGATTGGGGGCATCACTCGTGGGCCAGTTCGCGCTCCGCACCTACTACTCCAGATCCTGGGTCCCACTCACCATCGGAGGCTTTCTCGTCGTGGGCCTGCTGCACCGAGCGATTCGGCGTCGCCGGCCGTGGAGAGAACGGATGGTGGTGGTCACCGACGAGAAAGCTCTCGCTCACGATCTCAGCGAATCCCCCCACGCCGAAGTCATCGAGCTACTTGATCCTCGCGGCGAGCCCCCGGCAGCCGCGCTTCCGACCACGACGACCCTGGTCGTCGACCTGACTTCTCCGATGTCTGACTCGATGGCTCGCTACGTCTCTTCCAGCACCCTGGCTGGTTACGACGTTCGCTTGTTGAGCGAGGTCTACGAGGAGCAGTTCGGGCGGGTGGCGCTCATTCATCTAGCGGAAGGATGGGAGATCAGCGTTCCTCTCGAGCAACGGGCTCCGTACATTCCCTACAAGCGGGTTCTCGAGACACTCTTGGTAATCGCGACAGCGCCATTGTGGCTTTTCCTCGGTCTCCTCACCTGGATAGCTATCCGCGCCGACTCGAAAGGACCGGCGATCTTTCGTCAAACGCGAACCGGCATCAATGATCGGCCCTTCACCATCCACAAATTCCGGACCATGATCGCCGGCGCTGACGAGGGCGGTCCACAGTTCACCGCTCCTGACGATCCACGCATCACTCGCATCGGACGGTTTTTGCGTGTATCCAAGCTCGACGAGATACCACAACTCTGGGATGTGCTCAGAGGTGAGTTGTCTTTGGTCGGACCGCGGGCCGAGCAAACCGCATTCACCAGCTACTTCGAATCGATGATTCCCTTCTATCGCTATCGCCACTTGGTGCGGCCAGGAATCACGGGTTGGGCACAGGTCCATTACGGATATGCCGACGACGTCAACGACACCATCGAGAAGCTTCAGTACGACCTCTACTACGTCCGGCACATGTCGCCGTTGCTCGACCTCATCGTGATGCTGAAGACGATCCGGACGATCTTCACCGGCCGGGGGGCGCAGTAATCAATCTCTCGTCGGGTCGGTAGCGACGCACCGGTCGCTGCTCTACCCGAACCCGCTGGTCGGGGGAGGGCAAGGTGAATCCGAGAAGACCAAAGATAGTTTCCAGCCGCGCCCCCCAAGTGTGTTCCTTCATGGCCACTGCGGGATCGGGCCGGGGAGCTGCCAACGCGCGCTCTACCGCGGCGACGAGATCTTCATCACAAAACACTCCATCGAGACCGCGCAATGTGTCGAGCGGTGGCGCGGCCACCGGGACTCCCATCGCGAGGTACTCGTAGACCTTGAGCGGGCTCACCGCATGGGTGGTGTCCGACACCAGAAAGGGCACCAGCGCGACGTCGGTCTGAGCGAGGTAGGCGGCCAACTCAGCCTGTGGCTTGAGGCCGAGGAACTGCACGTTTGGGGGGAGTGGCTTCCGCTCCTTGGGCGGATCCCCGATCAAGATCACGGTTGCATCGGGGTTCGCAAGGGCCACCGCGCGCACCGCCTCCCACGAGAACCAGTCGCCGTAGAGCGAGCCGTGATATTCGATGATCCGTCCCGGAGGAAGATCAGCTGGCCGCTCGTAGTTCTTGGCGGCGTCGAACAGACCGGGGTTGACGGCGTTGGGGATCAAGGTCGCATCACGCCCGCTGCGCGACCGCAGGTTGGAGACCAAAGTAGGGGCCGACGCGATCAGGACCGCAGCCGAGTCGATGAACCTCGCTTCGATTTCTTTCTCATACCACCAGCCTCCGAGCGCTCTGTCGGCCCAGTCGTCGATCAGGTCGTAGGCCAGATCAAATCCGTGGCCCTGCAGGGTCTGGGCGACAGATGTGTGATCACGATGGGGAAATTCGACCAGGACGAACCGTCGTGGCGAGCGGAGCCTCCCGAGGTATGGCTCGATCGAGAACTCATCCCAACGCCGTTCCTCAAGCGCAGGGTGGATAAAGCGCAGTCCGAGATCGACCGTTTCGGCGGCGTCATATCGGTGGACATAGGTGACATGGATCCCTCGCCCAGCCATCTCGAGCGCGAGTTGGGCTCCCCGGCTCCCACCGCCGACGTCGTGGAGCGGGACCGCGGCCAGGACCACCGCGGCGATCTCGGTTTCGATCTCGTCCGCACGTTGGGTGAGCCCTCCCGGCGCGGGCGTCAGCTGATAAGTGATGCCCGTCTGTCGCAAATACTCATAGCGCGCCACCTGGTCATTGAGGAGTGGACCATCTGCGGCTCCGTATTCGACGGTGACCGGAGCCACAGTGGGCTCGGCTCTCGTCGGGCTCATTGAGGCGGTCACGAATGGGATCGCGGGATCCGGAGCGATCGCGCCGACCCGATACGTGGTAGGCAGATCAGGAAGCCAATGCCGTGCCTCGCTCTCGCTTCGCACAATTAGGTCGACGTTGTGACGCAGAGGCGCGTCGGTGCCTGCCGCAACACCGAACTTTCGGAGCCCGAGACGAGAGGCGACTTTGCGGCCGAGGCGGCGCCAGCCATATCCCTCGACCCACCCCCAACTCTGGAACATCTGTTGGCGGATGTGGGCCCAGGGCACCCAGAAGAACTTGGTCCACCCCGCCACGACCTCGTACTTATGGCGAGTGCGATACGCAACGAGGACCAGATATGCGAGCAGGCCAATCAGCCCCAGCCACCTGTTTACCAAGGCGAATATGACGATCAGGGCAGGAAAGAACCAGTAGGCGAGAAGAACCTTGGCATAGGCGCCGGTTCGGACCTGGTTGACTCCGTCGGCTCGCCCCCACTGCCAGGCTTTGTCAGCCATGGATTGCACGCTGATCGGCGGCTGCCAGGCCACCACCGCCTCGGGGACAAACACCGGCGAGTAGCCGAGGGCCCGCATTCGCTCCCCAAACAGCGTGTCTTCGCCCACCGAGTGGCCCTCCGGGAAACCGCCGGCGCGGACCCATGCGGTTCTGAGAAATGCCTGGGAGCTGCCCCCGGGCAAGAAGTTGTCCAGATCGACCTCGCTCCGCGTTGTCATCATGACCGCACCTGCCGCCGTCGAGGCAACGGAAAGCCCTTCGGGCCGGTAGAAGCCGGCCACCCACTCGGCCCCGTCCGCGAACGGCTCGACAAGTCGCTCGAGCCAATCCAGTACGGGCACACACCCGGCGTCTGTACAGGCGATGATCGGGCTGTCGGTTGCGGTGATGGCTGCGTTGCGATTCTCGGCGATCGGCCCTGGGCCTGGCACAACACGGAGAATGTCGATAACTGCTTGCAGCTGGCTCAAGAGTTCCCGGGTTCCATCAGTGGAACCCCCGTCGGCAACCACGATCTCATCCGGTCTCCGGGTCTGCGCCAGCAGCGCTTGGATCAACGCTTCGATCGAATCCCGCTCGTTGAGAACGGGGATGATGACCGACGTTTTCACCGTTCAGCCCAGATGAAGGCGGGCGGCGGCGTCGATCAAAGATCCGACCCGTTGGTCCCAGGTGTTGGCCCGGGCAGTCATGCGCAATCGTTCGACATGGTCGGGATCCTGGCCGAGCTTCACCGCCTCGACGAGTTTGGCCACCCATTCGTCGGAGTCATGGGCCACGGCGACGACGTCGTAAGAGGCCGACTCACGCATCGCCGTGGTGACGACTGGTTTTCCGCCGGCGAGATACTCATGAAGCTTGACCGGGCTGACTGCGTGGGTGACGTCGTTGAGTACGAAGGGAATCGTGGCCACCGAGAAGTAGTGCAGGTAGGTCGGGAGTTCCTCGTATGACTTCGGTCCCAGCCAGAAAACATTGGGACGTCGAAACACCGGTTGGTTGTCCATCGATTGGTCGTAGTTGGGCCCGATGAACACGAAGCGAAATTCGGGGAGCTGAGCGGCGGCATCGTCAAGCAATCCGTAGTCGAGCCACTCGGCGAGGGCGCCGTAGTAACCAATAATCGGTCCATCGCCATCCGGCAGATCAGGTGGCGGAGCATCCGGACGGGCGACTGCAAAGTGATCGAAGTCGACCCCGTTCTGGCAGAGGAAGGCATCCGGCCGCCGTTTTTGCACGGTCTGTAAGAGGTCGTGGGCAGAGGCGACGACGATGTCGGCGTTCTCGATCGCGTCCTCGTACCACTGCTCGAGGTGCTCCATCTCATGGGTGGCGGTGAAGACTTCGAGCTCGTCGATGTGTTCGAAAACCGTGATCGGATCTCGCAGGTGGCGGACGAAGCGATGGTTGTAGGCATAGGTGAGCGTGAGCGGTTTCGGGATTCCCGAAAGCACGTCGAGGTAGTCGGGAAAGACTGAGAAGAGGAAAAGGTTGGTTCCGACCTGGCGGAAGCCGTCGGTTTGCTCGCGGTTCCAATGATCGAGGCCGTAGAAAACCAGGTAACCCTGCCGCGCGAGGGCAAGAGCCATCTGCTGGGGGCGTTGGAAGAGGCTCGACTTCCAGCCAATCGAGAAGGGGAGCACGGCGTAGCCGACGACGTGCGGATGGTCCTCCAGGATCCGGGCGAGCTCGCTCTGGTAGTGAGCTCGCAGCTCCGTAGCGCCGCCGTAGTCGGGGGGATCGTTGAAGCGCTCGAAAGTGATCGCTGGCTCTTGTTGCGCGCTCCGCGGGTCGAGCTTGCTGCGGACTGCGATTCCTGTCTCGCGGACGTCCTGGCGCAGCTTCCAATATCGACGAGCCAGACGTTGCGCTCGCGAGTCGTGCAACTCACGAAGCTCAGCCCGGAGGAGCTCCACTGTGGTTTCGCTGCGAGCCTGGTGATAGAGGGCTTGATTGAGGGCCAAGGCATCTTGCGACCGTGCCATGGCAGCCTCGATCAGCAGGGCCAACACCGCCTGGTCATCGGCTGAGGATTCAATGGTGGCGCCGGCTGCGATGGCGAGAGCCTCGCGATTTCGGAGCGAGCGCTGCGAGAGCCTGACGATTGCGTCGTTGAGCGGTTCGGGATCCTGCACGGCCGCTGCTTTTTCGACTGCTGCAACGATTGAGTCCGCAGTCAGATTGGTGAGCGGCAGGACCACATCTTCTAGACCGAGATCCGCCATCAATGATGTGACCTTTTTGTCGTATGCGATTGCCACGGTGGGCTTTCCGGCTTTGATTCCGAACATCGCCGCATGGAGCCGCATCGCGATCACGGTGTCGAATTGGGAGAAGAGGGCGAGCTTCTCGGTGGGACCGTAGGCCCCGCGGATGATGCCGGCGCGATCGCCACGCTTCATCGAGAGCATCACCTGGTGGGCGGCGTAGGCGTCGTTCTCGTTGCGAGTTGGGGCGACCTGGAAAGGCAGAAAAACGATGCGTCCTTCTTCCCGCTCAACCAGGCGGTCCAGGGCCTCGGCTAATTCGGAAACCGGGAGTCCGGTGCGCCACGGACGGAGACAGACGCCAAACGTTGGTCCGCCGGCCGGGAGACCCTCCATCTCGAGAATCGACTCCACCCGGGGTGCGGGCCGAAGCCGGAAGACCGGATCGGCGCCGAGGAGGACGTCGTTCGTGGCTGCCCCGATCTCGCCCAGCAGCGCAAGCGACTCTTCGTCGCGTACCGATGCCGCGCTCGCCAGCGAGAAAACGAGTCGAGCCGCGCCTTGTCCGGCCTCCGTCGTGAGGGGGCCAACGCCAACGCCGTAAATAGCCAATGGCTTCGAAAGCATTCGGGCGAAGAGAGCGAACTCTGCCCAGATAACGTCGCCATGTCCCGAGGTAAGAAGACCCGAGCTATCGAAGCCGTTGTAGTCCTGGATCAAACCGCCTCCTCCCAGGACCATCAGATCGGCTTCGCGAGCTGCCTCGATTAGGTCAGCAGGCGATGACCAGTCAACGCCGGCGACGTCATAACGCCCGGCCGTCGTTCTGGGATCGCCGGACAGGACCGCGATCTCGACTCCCGGAAACACAGATCGCACGTCATCGAGAAGAACATGGAGAATCGCCTCGTCGCCGGTGTTGCCGAAGCCGTAGTAACCGCAGATAAGAACGCGCCGGACGGGCATTGGGGAAGGAGCCTAGAAGGAGGTCTAGCCGGGCAAGAAGTAGATGAGGTCGTTGGCGAGGAGTTGTGCCTGCACCGCTTGGGCACTTACGTCGCGAACCTCGATGTCGTCGCGGGCGGCGATTCCAGCCACGATGCCAACCGCCTCGCCACCCCACATCTCCTCCGGTTGCGTGCGCACGGCGGCGGCAGCCGAGCGCGAGACTCCCGCGGCTCGAACAATGCCGGGCATGAAACCGTCCACAGTCTCAGGGATGAACACTCCCAGCGGGACCTCGAAGAGTCCGAAGCCTGCGCCGGCCTCGGGTTCGACGCATCCGTGGAAGTCGGAAAAATACCCACCGAGCATCACCGAGTCGTCGAAGCGATGCAGACCGCGGACATCGTTGGCGAGGTCGGCGGGACCCAGCTCCTGCACCGTGTTCAACCGGCGCGCCTCGCGGACATATGGATAGGGAGGCAAGTGCTGCTCGAGCACGTCGGGAATCAAATCATCCGAAAGCAATCGTTGCGCCCTCGGGTATTCCTGAAAACTGTCGACCGCCCAATCGGTCACCTCGAGCTCCCAACGGAGGTACCACAGGAAAAGGTAAGTCTTGTGCAACGCCTTGCGGAACTCGGCGAGGCGCACGGCAGGGTCTTCGATCGCCGCCGCCGTGAGCTCGTAGTCGTTG
>CAWIXU010000009.1:0-143072 GCA_963840175.1 uncultured Acidimicrobiia bacterium | reverse complement strand
CCCCCCAGGACCTCAGCGAGGCCCTCATCGCCGCCTACGGGACGGACTTCGGTATGCACAGCCCAACCTGGCTCTCCCGATTCACCGACATGACGCGCCAAGCCGCCTCCTACCGCAAAGGACGCGTGTTGCTCGCCGGCGATGCCGCCCATGTGCATGGCCCGCAGGGTGGACAGGGCCTCAACACCGGCGTGCAGGATGCCGTCAACCTGGGTATGGAAGCTGGCTCAGGTGGTCAGCAGATCATCACCCGAGGGCCTCCTCGACACATACCACGCCGAACGCCATCCAGTCGGTGCCCGGGTATTGCAAAACACCATGGCGCAAGTCGCACTCAGCCGCATCGACGAGCGCAGCCAGGCACTCCGCAACACCATCCTCGAATTGTTGAAGATGGACGAGCCCCGGAGACGCATTGCCGGGATGATCTCCGGACTCGACATCCACTACGACCTGGGCGAGGGACACCCCTTGCTCGGGCGGCGCATGCCCGACCTCGACCTGGAGACAGCCGAGGGTCCTAGGCACGTATTCGCCTTGCTGCACGACGCCCCCGGGGGGTGCTCCTCAACCTCGGCGCGACCGGCGGTTTCGACATCGAGCCTTGGGCGGGTCGAGTCCAGTTCGTTGAGGCCAAGCACGACGGTGTATGCGAACTCCCGGTCCTCGGCGAGGTTGCGACTCCTCCGGCTGTGTTGATCCGACCCGACGGGCATGTCGCTTGGGCGGGTGACCTCACCGACCCTGAGCTGCCTCGAGCACTAGCAACGTGGTTCGGGGCTACCTCTCCGTCTTAGGCTCCCGAACTCTCAGGCTGTCAATGGGGTGCCGGCGATGTTCGTCTCCAGCTATGTTCCTGGCTCAAACCACGGTCCCAGGGAGGGAGTCCTATGGCGGACATGAAGGCGTTCATCGAAGGCATCCCGAAAAGGTGAGCTTCACCTTCACATCGAGGGAACGCTGGAACCTGAGCTCAAGTTCGAACTAGCCGCTCGCAACGGGATCAGCCTCCCCTACCAGACCGTCGAGGAAGCAATCGCCGGCTACGACTTCGACTCACTGACCTCGTTCTTGGTCGGCTACTACGAGGGGATGGGGGTGCTGGTCGAAGAGCAGGACTTCTACGACTTGGCGATGGCCTACTTTCGAAAAGTGGCCGCCGAGAATCTGATCTACGCCGAGATCTTCTTCGATCCGCAGGGACACACCAGCCGCGGGGTTCCGTTCGCCAAGGTGATCAACGGTCTGCATCGAGCCCGTCAAGACGCCGCCACCGAACTGGGAGTCGAGGCACAACTGATCATGTGCTTTCTCCGCGACATGAGTGCCGACTCGGCGATGGAGACCTCGACCAGGCCGAGCCCTACAAGGACCTGATCATCGCATCGGTCTCGACTCAGACGAGAGGGACAACCCTCCTCTCAAGTTCAAAGAGGTCTACGACATGGCCCGCACCCAGGGATATCGCCTGACGATGCATTGCGACGTCGACCAGCTCAACACCACCGAGCACATTCGACAGGCCCTCTTCGACATCGAAGTGGAGCGGATCGATCACGGAGTCAACTCACTCGACGACGAAGGCCCTAACAAAGGAGATCATCCAGCGGGCGATGGGTCTGACCGTGTGTCCGATCTCGAACATCCAGGTCGTTCAAAACAGCAAGGCGGCCGAGATCAAGACGATGCTCGACAAAGGAATGCTGGTCACGATCAACTCCGACGACCCCGCCTACTTCCAGGCCTACCTCACCGAGAACCTGAAGACCGCCCAGTCTGAAGGTGGGCTCACCCAGGACGAGGTGGCGCAGCTTGTTCGCAACACCTTCACCATCTCCTGGGCACCAGAGGAGTCGAAGGCGATGCACCTCCGGCGGCTAGACGACTACCTGGCCGCTCAAGGTGGCGTTACTGCTGGCTGATGTCGATCCCCGTCACCGGCTCCCCAGCCCGGTCGTAGACAAGCCAAATCGCGCCCTTGGGGAACGCTTGCGGCGGCTGCGCGAATCGGAACGCGGCCGGCACGCCCGTGCCATCAGCGAAGAGGCGCTTGCCCGATCCGAGTGTCAGCGGATATAGGAAGAGGTTCAGCCGATCGAGGAGGTCGGCCTCGAGCAGCGATCGGATGAGATCACCGCTGCCGAACATGTGGATCTCGTCGAAGCGATCCTTCAAGGCCCGCACCTCTGCGACCTCCGACAACGCCGTGGTGCCCTCCCAGGCCGGATCGGTTAGAGAACGCGACACGACGAACTTCGGCAGGGCGTTGAAGGCTGCTGCAATGGGTTCGTCGTCGCTCTGGTTCGGCCAGTAGGACGCAAAGATGTCGTACGTCTTGCGGCCGAGCAGCAGCGCGTCCATGCGATCGACGCCGGCGCCGATCGCCTCGCCCGACTCGTCGTCGAAATAGTGCCCCTGCCAGCCGCCGAACTCGAAGCCGCCCTCGCGATCCTCATCGGGGCCGCCTGGCGCTTGATACACCCCGTCGAGGGTGATGAACAGGTCGGCAGAAATGATTCCCATGGTGTGCTCCTTCGCCTTAACAGCGACCGGATGGCGCCTCTACCCGTGCGTCGATCGGGATGGCCCGGAATCGACATTGACCCTGCCACGCTAGCGACGAGCGCCGGGGCTCTCAGAGTGGGCCTCGTGCGGTTACACCGAGTTGCCACGAGCTCAAGCGCGCTGCGCTCAATCTGGCGTTTGGTCCGGTGGTGATCTGCAGACAATTCAGGATTACCTAGCCTCGACCGCCATGCGGGTGCTGCTTTCATGGTCGTCCGGGAAGGACTCGGCCTGGGCGCTTCACACCCTGCGCGGTGACGGTATCGAGGTGGTGGGGCTGCTCACCACCTTGAACGAGGAGGCGGGCCGGGTGTCGATGCAAGGGGTTCGCCGTGAGTTGCTCCTCATTCAGGCCGAGGCCTTGGGACTCCCGGTGTGGGAAGTGCCGCTGCCGGCGCCGTGTCCCAATGAGGAGTACGAACGGCGCATGAACAAGGCGATCGAGCGAGCCGTGTCCGAGGGCATCACCCACGTCGCCTTTGGCGATCTTTTCCTGGAGGATGTCCGCGCCTATCGAGAAGAAGATGATGGCGCCGACCGCGATCGAGCCACTGTTTCCGATCTGGTGTGGAGAGAAGGGCACTCGGGCTCTGGCTGAGCGGATGGTGGCCTCAGGGGTGCGCGCCGTCATCACCTCTGTCGACCCCGCCCAGCTCGACCCTTCGTTCGCAGGCAGAAGTTGGGATCACACCGTCCTTCCCGTCGGGGTCGATCCGCTGGGCGAGCGGGGCGAATTCCACACCTTCTGCTGGGCAGGCCCGATGTTCCCCACGCCCCTCTCGATCGCGATCGGGGAAGTGATCGAACGGGACGGCTTCTGGTGGGCCGACGTGACTCCGGGGTGATCAGCCGACACTTGTTTCCAGCCATTGGCGCCGGGCGACCAGCAGCTACACCACCCCTGCGTAGTACGGATTCGAAAAGGGCCATGCCTCATCGATCCACCTCGACAACGCCTCCCGAACCGTCGCATCTAACTCGGCACGACTCTCTCGGACCCATGAACTGACCGACGCGTCGTGGCCCGGGTGGCGACCCGGGTATATGTAGATACAGCCGATGACATCGTCACCATCGAGGATCGAGTAAGTGAAAGCCCGGCGCTCCTCGAAGTCCTTGGCGTGTCGGACCAGATCCTCCATGTTTGCGTCCAACGTCATTTCAGCTGGCCAATCCGGCTCTTCTTGTTTCCCGAATCCGGGAGTAGATCGGATGTGGTCGATGCTCGACATCCATGCAGCGTGGTCACGTTCGTTGTGTTGCTCGCCCAACGGCTCCAGGTGAAACTCGGACCAGCCGAAGGTTTGCGGAACGTCGAAGCTCAGCGGTACGAACGGGTCTTCCATGTGCCGTATCTAACCCTGACTCAGGCCGAACTTAGCGGCACGTACGGCTCAGAGGACTTGCCGCCCACCCAGAAGCCGAACGAGTGCATTGGGACCAAATTGTGGGCCCTACTGGACTTGAACCAGTGGCCTCTTCCGTGTCAGGGAACTTTGGCAAGTTCGCCGCCTTGCCGTTGTCGGATTTCTCAATGCTGACAGGGGTTTTCCGCCATCTGGGCGTTACGCGACATTACGGGGAATTGCCCCGAATCGCGCACCAAACGCGCACCAAAGGCGCCCCGGCCGGGTCCGTGGAAGCACTAACTACCCGCGAAGGTCCGGCCGGAGCCAGCACCTTCGCACGAGCAAGGGTTCGAATATGTCCCTTGAGCTGGATTCGGGTCGGTTCTGACGTGGCCGGATCACCGGCTCGTCCTTGTAGCGGTGGGCGATGAAGCCGCTGAGTACAGTCTGTCACCGACAACGAACGGCCTCTGTGACCTTCACACACCCCAGACGTCTGGCTTGGTTGGTCGCCGTGCTGACCGTGGCCTCCTGTGGCGGACTGCAAGGGTCAGCAACATCTGCCGCTGAGCAGGAGTCGACGACCGCTGCTCATCGCCCCGTCGACGACCCTAAATCCGGCTTCGACGACGACCGAGCCCGTCGAGTCCATCCCCACCCTTGGCGATTGGAGAAGAGGATCTCGAACCCGGCACCTACCTTCTCGATTTCCAGACACGGGCGGCGGGTTCGGGGCGCTATCCCCAAGTCGTGCTCACCGTGCCCGATGGTTGGCAGAACTACAAGCGGCTTCCTCGTCGGCGCTCGACGGGATACTCCACGCCACGTGTTCGTCTCGTTTTGGGACGTCGACAAGGTCTACGCCCATCCCTGTGATTGGAGTAGTGAGCCGCTTGTTGACCCGGGTCGGACAGTGGAAGGACTGGTGGCGGCGTTGGTCGACCAGCCGATGCGCAACGCCACCACGCCGGTCGAAGTGACCGTGGACGGCTATCAGGGCTTCATGCTGGAGTGGTCCGTCCCCACCGATATCGACTTCTCCACCTGCGACGAGGGCTTCTTCGAAAGTTGGACCGCGCTCGGCTGGAGTTCCGACCGGTACCAGCAGGGTCCGGGTCAGGTTGATCGGTTGTGGATTCTCGACATAGATGGCTCCCGGCTCGTGATCGACGCCATGTACATGCCGGGCGCTACCGAACAAGACCGCGAGGAACTCTTCGCCGTCGTGGATTCCATCCAGTTCGAGCCCGTCACGGACGAGTAACCGGAGCGGGCGAGTCCTTGTTGGCCGGGCCCGTGAGCGCGCTGGTCTATTGACCGGACTCTTGAAGTTCGGGCGGGGCGGGGTCGGCCGCCGCCGTCGTACTGGCCACGGGCTCCAGCCAAACCACGACTTGAAGTGAGTCCTCCACCTCGCCCACCATTCCTCAAAGGTTGGGTACAAGTGCTTTTCGGGTCCACGTGGGGCGCCGATCGAAAAGAGGGCTGGACGGCCCGGCGACTCTTGCTGCTTGTCCAGCAGGCCTAACCACACGAATCCGCCGTGTTCTCCGAGGACGGTTTCGACATCAACTGAGAGGGCCGAGATGCTACCGACCTTGGTCTCGAGGGCGCGGTCGTGGTCACGCCATCTGCGCTGGCAAGGTCGTCGAGCCATGCCTGCACGCTTCGGGGACCGGACGTGGTCACCACCACGGTTTCCCCGCCGCCAAAACTGAACTCCACCCCACAGGCAACCAGATGGAGGGCGTTAGAGGTCGCCGAAGTGCTGTCAGCGAGATTGCTGCTCGTGAAGTCGTTCCGCCTCCTCCATCGAGTGTGACTCGGTCATGCTCTCGTCGTTTTTGGCAAGCCGCACCAGTTCCTGGAAATACCCATGGAGGATGTCGAGCTCGGCTTCTGAGAGGTTTTCGACGTCGATCAGCCTGTTGCTTGCTCCTTTGGTCGCGGCGACGAGTTCGTTGAGCTTGAGCTCCACGGCCTTGCCATCCTTGTTCTGGGTCTGCTGGATGAGAAACACCATGAGGAAGGTGACGATGGTGGTGCTCGTGTTGATGACAAGCTGCCAGGTGTCGCCGAAACCGAAGAACGGGCCTGTAAGCGCCCAAACGATGATGACCAGAAACGCGATAAGAAAAGCCCAAG
This sequence comes from uncultured Acidimicrobiia bacterium, assembly GCA_963840175.1. Classification (GTDB taxonomy): domain Bacteria; phylum Actinomycetota; class Acidimicrobiia; order Spongiisociales; family ZC4RG35; genus JACCTH01. Next base: position 137,013 of record CAWIXU010000009.1, on the reverse strand, counting down.
GCCTTCCGGTGGCGTGCGTGACATGCTGTGAGAACTTCTCGAACCAGTCCGTAAAACCGCGACCCTCGGCCATGGCCGCCTCCTTTGTTGCTCGTGATGCTGGCCGTCAAAGCTAGAGCTGGCCGCCCGTGAGGTGGATCGTTCGAACGGGGGTTGCCTGCCCACCGGCCCGAGGCGGGACGGTAACCCCCTGGCGGTGGGAAAAACCTGCTGGAACCCGTCAAGCCCCTCCTGCGTACTGATAGAACAGAAATCGTCGAGTGATGACAGAGGAGGAAGCACCCGTGGCAGAGAAGACTCTCTATGAAAGGCTCGGTGGCGTTTTCGCCATCGCCGCGGTGGTTGAGCACTTCAGCGATGCGGTCGTCAAGAATCCCATTGTGGGCCAAGCTTCGAAGAACCCCGCCTTGCGGGAGTGGCACACCAAGAACCTCGACAGGCTTCCCGGGCTCAAGTTCATGCGCACGCTGTGGCTCTGCCACGTCGCGGTGGCCCGTTCGAGTATGTGGGCACCAAGCCAGGGATGACACCCATCGGCTTGGAAGAAGCTCACCGCCAGTTCCAAATTTCTCCTGAAGAATTCGATGAGGTAGCTGCTGAGCTTGGACGCACCCTCGACGTCGTCGGCGTGCCTGCAAAGGAGAATGAAGAGGTCTTAGCTGCCTTTGCAGCGCATAAGAGCGAAGTGACTGAGGGCTCCGAAGCAATGGCCCGCACCTGAACGAGTGAGTTTCGTAGCGCTAGCGAAGCCTGCCCGCTCGTGCACGACCATCGTCGGTCACCTGTCCTGTCCCAGCCCGGTCGCCCCGAGGTAAGCCGGCCTGGCGGGCATAGTTCCAAGCGCCGCGGCGTAGGGAGCCGCTACAGGTGAGAGTCCCGGCAGCGAGGACGTGTCAGTCGTAGGTGTCGGTCCAGGACCACGATGTCCACGCCGTGGCGGCCTTTGGTATAGGCAGAGGGTGCGCAAATGACCGCCGGCGCCAGGTTGAAGGCGGCGATCCTCGCCACCTACCAGCTCGATGCCGGCGAGCTGGTGTTGTTGGATCATGTCGAGCAGCTTTCCAACGCCTCGGCGCGGGTGAACGAGGCGGTTGCCCAGCTGGAGGAGTTGACGACGAAGGGCAGAGCCGGCCAGACCATCGAGCATCCGCTTCTCGTTGCTCAACGGTCTTACTCGCTGACGTTGGCGAAGCTGATCGAGGCGATGAGGTTGCCGGTGCCGGGGTCCGCCGATGAGGAAACCGGCGAGTCCAGGGTCACATTGCAGGCTCGTCGTGCCGCCCGGGCTCGGTGGGACAAGGAGAAGGCGGTGAACCGTGGCTAAAAAGCGGGCCAGGCCCAAGCCGGCCTTCAAACTTCCATCCCATCCCATCCCCGACCTCGACCTTTGGGGGACGTCCGCCGAGGAGCGGAAGACCGAGCTTCGCAATGCCTGGCTCGACGCCAACGATCTGTCTTTCGAATACTTCCTCCAATGGGTGCCGGCCCATCTGGCTGAACGCAACCGGCTGGCCGGTATGCCACCACAGATACCGGCCCGGAGACGCGGGCCGCTCCCCGAGAGGGTTCGAAGGATGCTCGCGGATCTCGAACTCACAGATGAAGAGAACGATCCGGCGTCGACGGTGGCGCCCCGACAAGGACCGGGAGGTTCCCGAAATGGAAAATGAAATAATCGAAATCACCGACGAGGTGACACCTCGAGACAGACTCCGGCTGACGTTGCGATTGACGTTCGGGGACGGCTAGCTGACGAGAGTTTCGCCCCCGGCGATGGAAAGATGGGCAGATTGCCCCTCGAGTAGGCCGCAACATCGCCGCCCGGGTGGCGGCACCCCGTTACAGCGAAGATGAGCGTTGCCTATTCGCCGCCGAGGTGGATTTGAGTTGGGGGTGTACCGCTAGATCAGCCTGAACGTGCGGAGGTCGAAGGCGTCGGCGGAGTGAACCAGCTCATCGATCGCTGGTTCGCGCCAGTTGAGGGCTGTAGCGCATGAACCAGACGTGAGGGCCGCCCTCCGGAGAGTCTGCCTCGTCCACGACGTGGAATCCGAAACGCTGGTAGAGCGGAACATTGCGCGGCGTCCCGGTCTCGAGAACCATCGCGACCTCGCTCTGGCTCGCCTGCTTGAGCGCGAACTCTATGAGCTTGGAGCCGATTCCACGGCCCTGCCATCCGGGCTCGACCGCGACGGAGTCGAGATGCCAGAGCGGCTCGGGCGGAATCCTTGCGGCGATCCACTCGTAGAACATCTCGTGGCGGCGCCCGCCGTCGTCTGTCACGTCGTGCGTTTCCGAATCATCGACGTGAGCGATCGCGTCGTCCCAGACTTCTCCACGTGCGGGTGGTACGAGCACGAGGGCACCGTGTCCATCTGCGCTCTCCCAAACCATGCCCGCATCTAGGAGAGGCTTAAGGTACAGCTCGTATGTTCGAACACAGCGTTCCTCGAGGTCGTCACTTCGTCCGCCGAGCGACCACGTCATCATCGGCTCGGTGACCAGTGCGCGGCCCATGACCGCCGCGACGTGCGCTTTCCGGCTCGGATCAGCCGGACGGATCTCCACGACGGCTCGAGCATACGACGGCGCGAAACATCACCGCTCCTAAAGGACGGCGGTTAGCGCGCTCATAAGAGCAGCGGTCATTCATCGTTGCGCCGGCGCTCCCGTCGGACCTCCCTGGGTAGTTGGCGCTTCCATGGACCCGGCCGGGGCGCACTGAGGTCCTGGGTGGGATTACTCGAATTTGAGCTTGAACCGCAACAGCTCGGAGACCCAGGCGAAATCCTGCTCCTGGTATTCGTGACGAGCCATGCCCTTGAGGACCAAGCGGAATTCACCGTTCGGAACTGTGATCAACACTTCCCCCTCATGATCGTCACCGGGGTTTTTCTGCGGGCCGTATCGGTAGGTCGTGAACACGTCTACCGCAGATAGGGGAACCACCCGAGCTTCGACCTGATAGCCGAATTGGTCCTCCTCAACCTTCGTGATGATCACGAGGCCCTCAGGGAAGGCGCCGAGCCACTGCTCTCCCACCTTGATGAAGTGAACGTCCCGACCGCTAAAGAGATCGGTGATCACCTGCTTGACCGGATCAGTCTTCATCGCTTTCCTCAATAGGCTCCCCGGTTGGCTCCCTGGGCGTTCTGGACCCCGAAAAACCTTTGTGGGCCCTACTGGACTTGAACCAGTGGCCTCTTCCGTGTCAGGGAAGCGCTCTAGCCGGACTGAGCTAAGGGCCCGATTTTGTCTCCCGGTTTACTTGCCGGGTGGAGGCGACGTCCGGAATTGAACCGGAGTGACGGGTTTTGCAGACCCGCGCCTAACCACTCGGCCACGTCGCCCGGGAGCGGAAGACGGGGCTCGAACCCGCGACCTCAACCTTGGCAAGGTTGCGCTCTACCAACTGAGCTACTTCCGCGTGGGAGCGGGCATTGTAATCCCCTCGATGCCCAGGCCAACTAGCGACCGGTGCTGCCGAACCCCGCTTCACCTCGATCGGACGTCTTCGAGAATCGTCGACTTCGAGCCATTCGACCTCGGGCACGGCCACGATCACCAGCTGGGCGATCCGATCGCCGACCTTGATCGCGATCGGCTCGGCACCGTGGTTGATCAGGATCGCCTGGAACTCGCCGCGATATCCGGCGTCGACGATTCCCGGGCGCGTTGACCACCGAGAGCCCGTGCTTGATCGCCCAGACCGGAGCGCGGCACGACCAATCCGGCATATCCGGCGGGGATGGCGACGGCGATGCCGGTCGGAACCAGCGCTCGCTCACCCGGTCCCAGGACCACATCGACTGCCGCCTCGAGGTCATAGCCGGCGTCGCCCGCGATGTTGGGCGGTCGGGACAGATACCAACTGTTGAGAATCGTCTGAAAGTAAGGTGCATCGCGCTGGACCAACGATTGCACAGTTGACAGTGATCTGGGGCTTCGGGCGGAGACCGAACCACGGAGACCGATTTGGCCCTTTCTTACTGCCTCGCCTGCGATGCCGAGCACCTGCCGGGTGCGCATCACCCAGCCGACCACCGCCCACCGCTGCCAAGCGACGTCGCCTCGTGGTGGGCGCCATCTCGCCCCGAAGCCGCAACCGACAGCCGGTGCGGGAACCCCGGATCCCCAGGACTGCATCTCCGCCAAGCCCTCGACTTCCAAAGCCGACACCGGCCCGATCACCGCGCCATCGCTGCCGGCCAGTCTCTCTTCCTTTCTCCTGACATTGCAAGGAATGGGGCAACCAAGCCGCGAAGGGTATCCGTGAAGTAATCGACGTTGGTCGGATGACTTCTGATTTGTCACCGGCCAATGCCAGCGGTGGTCTTGAGCCCCGGCACTCGTCGAGCTCGACGGCCGTTGGTCTGCTCGAGCGTCCCGAGGCCGGCTCGATCGAACTCTCCATGCTCGAAACGCTTGGTTTCTACAGCGACAGCGATGAGATGGTGGTCACCATCACCGAAGCAACCCCGCCCGGGATTGCGCCCACGTTGCCCGCACCATCGTCTCGTTCGCAGGTTCCCGACCTCGAAATCACGGGCTGGCGGCCGCACGTCATCGCACGGTCGAAACTTGGGCGCGGGCGCGTCTCCTCGTTCACCATCGTGGGTTTGACTCTGAGTCTGATCATCCTGGTTGCTCTCGTCGCGTCGTTGCTGCAGGCCCCAGCGGCGACAACCGCCCGACAGACCAGCGAGCTCTCCGACGTCGGCCACCAATCTGGCGGCATCTCTGAGCCGGCTCGATTCGGTGATCGCAGACCCCGCCGGCGGTGTCGCCGAGATCGAGTGCGCTGCTCCTCAACGTCGATCGCGCCGCACGCGAGCTTTTTGAACTCGCGGCCGGGCATGCCCGATGACACCGTGCCAATCGCCAGGCCGCGATCGGCGCGGCTCAGTCGGCCTTGGCCCTGCGAACCGCGCTCGGCGACGCGTTGAACTATCGGGTCGTCCTCGAGCCACTGTGGCAAAGCCCCGATCTAGAGGGCGTATCTGACTCGACTATGGCCGCCGCACGCATCGCCGAATGGCAGGTGAGCCTGGCCGACGTCGTCGCTGACCTTCCCGACTTCCCCTGATCTCGCCGATCATGTCGAACAGGTGCGAGGCTTCATCGCCTCGGTCGAGACCTGGCGGATTCGCTACCTGGATGCTCTCACCGCCGGCGAATCAGGCGGCGGCGGTCGCGGCGGCAGCCGACCTCGAGGGCCAGATGGCGATCCTCGCCCAGAGCGGTGAGGACGCCTCTGACCCAGATCCTGGTCACGGCCGACGCCGAACGGGCCCGGTTGATCCGAGGCTCTGTCTCAGCTCTAGGTCGGCGAGCGATGTCCTCGAGGGCCGCCACCTCACGTTCGAAATCCCCCGCCACCTGGAAATCCCTTGTAGACCGAGGCGAAACGCAGGTAGGACACTTCGTCGAGCTCCCGAAGGCCGTCGAGCACCAAGCGCCCGATCTGATCGCTGCGGATCGGGCCGGCGTGGTTGGCCGCGATCGCCTCGATCTCTTCGAGTAGCTGGGCGAGTCCCGGGTCCGGAATCGGTCCTCCGGCGAATGCCGCTTCGACGCCCCGCTGGAGCTTCTCGGGCGCGAACGGCTCGATCCGTCCGTTGCGTTTCCGCACCAGCACGACTGGTGCGTTGCGCTCGTAGGTAGTGAACCGGTGTCCACAGACTCAGAGCAGTTTCGACGTCGCCGAATCGTCGCCCCCTGGTCGGCGGGGCGACTGTCGATGACTCGTGTCTCTTCATCGCCACAGATGGGACAGCGCACCCGGCAGCGTACCCGTAGGGCATGACACGCTCTCTAGGCGGCCGGGCAGGAGAAGTATCTGACCTGGTTGGATCGTGGGTCCCGACAGTCGGTTCAGAGCTGCTGAATGTCGCCCACGACGGCGCGGATGTCGCGGTCAAGGCGACCATCGCGGAGGCGATCTCCCAAAGACTGTCACCGGCGACGACCCGGTGCGGAACCGGCTCACCTGCCGGAACACCTGCCTCGACTCGGTTCGAGATCAGGAGGAAGATCGCGACCGTCGCCATGAGGAGGATCAGCAGCCTGAGGGAAAGCGACTGTTGGCGATGGTATCACGTACTTCCTCCGATCTCGAGTCCCTGGTTCGGACCCTTGGTCAACGTATCGGGTGGGTGTGACAGAATCCGAACTCGTGTTCGTGACTCTAGCGAACAGGTGTTCGCGTCGGTCAAGTCGAACAGATGTTTGGATTTCGTCGACCGAGGTTCGATACGTGGGGAGACTACACGAAAGGAGCACAACGTGGCCCCCAACCCGACTCTGAGCGATCGCCAGCAACCAGGTTCTCGATCTTCATCCGCGAGACCGTCGCCGAACGGGGCTATCCACCGTCGGTCCGCGAAATCGGTGAGGCGATCGGGCTGTCGTCGCCGTCGACCGTGCACAGCCATCTCTCGTCGCTGGTGAAGGCGGGTTACCTGCGCCGGGATCCATCCAAGCCACGGGCAATCGAGGTGCTCGGTTCGCATCTCGATCAAAGGCCTCAGAATCCCCAGGTCCGGCAGGTACCGGTCCTGGGTCGCATCGCCGCCGGCACCCCGATCCTCGCCACGGAAGAAGTCGAACAGGTTCTCTCCCTCCCGACTTCGCTTGTCGGCCGCGGCCAGGTCTTCATGCTGCGGGTCAAAGGTGACTCGATGATCGAGGCCGGCATCCTCGACGGCGACCTCGTCGTCATCGAGCACGGCGCCGAAGGTCGCGACGGTGAGATCGTCGCCGCTCTGGTCGAGGGCGAGGAGGCCACGGTCAAGCGGCTGCGACGTGGCAACGGCAATGTGATCCTGGAGCCGGCGAACCCGGCCCTGTCAGCCGGTCACCTACAAGAGCGGCGTCGACATCATCGGCCGGGTCAACAACGTAATCCGAACCCTCTAGAGAGCTCACCCCTAAAGACGAAACGGGCGGGCCCGGTCAGCCAGGTCGTTTCGTCCTCGAATTCGACGACTGCCTCGACCGCCTCGGAACGACCATCGTCACCGTCGCGACCGCTCAGCCCGAGCCGCTGGCCGACGGCCGCGGCCGCCACCATCCCGCTACCGCAGGCCAGAGTTTCGCCGACGCCTCGTTCCCAGACCCGCAGCTTGATTCCGTCGACGCGTCGCACTGGCGCAAAACCGACGTTGACTCCACCCGGAGTCGCCTGCTCCAGGGCTCGACCGATACCGGCGACATCCACTTCGTCCGGAGTCCTCGCCAAATGCGACCGCGTGAGGGTTGCCGACCGATGCCAGCGTGGAAAGTCTCTCCCTCCCATCGACCTTGACTCCCCGACCGTCGCCGGGCCGAGCTCGACTCGGATCTCGTCGCCGACCTCGACCCGCCGTTCGCCGACCGCGGTTTTGCACGACGAATGACTTGTTCGCTACCAGTCCGTTGTCGTACGGCGAAGAGGGCGACGCAACGGAGACCGTTGCCACACATCTCGGCGCACTCCCCCATCGGCGTTCCAATAGTCCATGCGGACCAGGTCCCTCGTCCAGACTGCACCTGCAAAACGCCGTCGGCACCCACGCCGAAGTGGCGATCGCAGAGCGACTCGGACGAGGTCCGCTCGACACGTCGACCCGTTCGTCGACCACGACAAAGTCGTTGCCGAGCCCTTCCATCTTCGTGAACTCGATCACAGCCCCAACGCTGTCCGACTCATCCTGGTCCTCGACGTTGTCCATCGGGGTTCCAGCCAATCCAGCGAATTCGGGGGTCTCGCCGAAAATAGGTTCGCTGGCGTTTGCGCCAGACGCTCGGGGTCGCTGCGCAATGTCGTCCCAGACTGCTTCTGGATCGCGCAGTCCTGCCTGCGCCTCACGCAGCTCGCGGTATCCGACTGCCCCGCGCGCCGTGCGACCGAGCGATCTCCCGAAGTCGCCTCGACCTCCTCCCACCAGCCCGCGTTGCCGCATTGCCTGGATCCGCTGTCGAATCCGCTCCGCAGCAGCGGCCCGGGATCGATACCGACCGCGGTGAACTCGTAGAAGGGCACGTACTCGTCGAACTGACGGCGCGCTCTCCTGTTCGTACTGCGGGCCGTCGGCGTCAGGCCCGTGAGCTGCAGGATCTTCAAGAGCTCGGACGACCCGTCGGGGATTGGCGAGATCGACGAGCTCGCTGGCGCCGGGATCGGCACCGACCAGTTGCTGACAACCGGATCCTCCAGGGCCTCGAGCTCTGCGCGCAGCTCCAGCGATCGGTCGGAGGAAATTCGAGCGGATCGACAATCGAGCGGAAATGCAGACCCGAGCCGCCCACGATCAGCACCTCTTCCTCCCGCTCGAGCAGCCGGCGAGCTTCGTGTCTGAAACTCGGCCACGCTGTATTCGTTGTCGGGCTCGACGAGGTCGATCATCTGATGTGCGGACCGCTGCTTGCTCGGCTGCAGTCGGCTTGGCGGTTCCGATGTCGAGTCCGCGATAGACCTGCATGCTGTCGACCGACAGAATCGGAATCCCGCGCTTCGCTCGGCCAACTCGATGGCGATGGTCACTCTTTCCCGAGGCGGTCGGCCCGAGAAGCGCCAGGATGCGGGTCACTTGCCCGAGCAGGTGATGGGGCGAAGCGGAAATGATCTCGACCTGTCGAAACTCTCCCGGGGCAACACCGACCTGACGATGCACGAGCTTGCCGCCGCGAGTGCGGGTGGTGGCCACGTCGGGATCCTTGCGCGACGGCCCCTCGCGCCAGCACCTCGTAGCTCCGTCCAACCATCGCTTGATTGCGCTTGAGCGAGGAGGCGTTCTGGATCTCGACCAGTCGCGCAAATCGCTCCGCAATCACTTCGTCCGGGATGAAGTCCTCGACCATGGAAGCGGCCCTGGTTCCCGGCCGGGGAGAGAAGATGAACATGAAGGCTGAATCGAACTCGACCTCGCGAACCAGATCGAGCGTCGCCTGCGAAATCGGACTCGGTCTCACCTGGAAAGCCCACGATGATGTCCGTGGACACCGATGAGATCGGGAATCAACTCGCGAGCGAGAGCGAGCTTGTCGAGATAGCGCTGCGGTGGTGTAGCCGCGGTCGCATCGCCGCTCAGGATGCGATCCGAGCCTGACTGCAAAGGCAAGGTGCAGCTGCTCGCAGACCGCTGGAGTCTCCGCCATTGCTTCCACGACATCGCGTTTGAAGTCGGCCGGATGCGGGCTGGTGAAACGGACCCGGGAGATTCCGTCAACGGATCCAACCTGGCGCAGCAGATCGGCAAACAAGCGAACGGCGCCGACCATCGAGAGCAAGATCGCGGCCGTAGGTGTCGACGTTCTGTCCGAGGAGGGTCAGCTCGACCACTCCCTGGGCAGCTAGCGAGCGCGCACCTCGGCCAGGATGTCGCCCGGGCCGCCGGCTCACCTCCGGGCCGCGCACCGCGGGGACGATGCAGAACGTGCAGGAGTTGTTGCAGCCAACCTGGATCGAAATCCAGGCAGCATGGGCGAGCTCTCGCTGCACCGGCAAGTGACGACGGCATCGCTTCGAGCGAGTCCACGACCTCGGTGATGCCGCCCCACGCTTCGGCGTAGTCGATGAGGTCGAGCACCCGGTCGAGGTTGTTGGTCCCCATCACCACGTCAACCCACGGTGCCTTCTCCCGGACCAGCTCCCGATCCTTCTGCGCGGCACAACCACCAACCACCAGCAACGAGTTGGGACGTCGATCCTTCCACTCCTTCAGCTGGCCGAGATTGCCGTACATTCGGTTGTCGGCCGCCTCGCGGATCGTGCAGGTGTTGATGAAGAGCACATCAGCCGCATCAAGATCGGACGTCGCGGACATGCCATCGAGTGCAAAGAGGCCAGCGATGCGTTCGCTGTCGTGCTCATTCATCTGACACCCGAAGGTGCGGATGAGGTATTGCTTGCCACGCTCGCGTCTGCGGCCGCGTCGACAGCGGCTTTCGAACCGGCGGGGCGATCATGACCACTGGCCGTTCCTAACGAGCGTGGTCGGTGGCGCGGAACTCCCGGATGACCGTGACCTGGATCTGACCCGGGTATTGCAAGTCTTCCTCCAGCTTGCGCGCGATCCTCCGCGCCAGGTCCGAAGCGGCCAGGTCATCGACCTCCCCGGGATCCACGACGACCCGCACTTCGCGACCCGCTTGCATCGCAAACACCTGTTTCACGCCGCCGAAGTCGGATGCCAACGACTCAAGCTTCTCGAGCCTCCGCACGTATGACTCGAGAGCCTCGCGGCGGGCGCCGGGACGAGCTGCGGACACCGCGTCGGCCGCTTGCACAAGCACTGCCAGCAGGCTTCGTGGTTCGACTTCATTGTGATGCGCCTCGATCCCGTGGACCACTGCGGGATCCTCACCGAACCGGCGAGCGATCTCGGCGCCGATCAACGCATGAGAGCCTTCGACCTCATGAGTAACAGCCTTGCCGATGTCGTGGAGAAGCGCCGAGCGCTTCACCTGGATCGGGTCGACACCGAGCTCGGAGGCGAGCATCGACGCAATATGAGCCGACTCGACCAAATGGTTGAGAACGTTCTGGCCGTAACTCGTCCGATAGCGAAGACGTCCGAGCAAAACGACGAGTTCCTGATGCATCTTCGAGAGTCCTACCTCAACAAGCGCCCACTCTCCCGCGTCGCGCACCGACTGCTCGACCTCGTCTTGGGCCTTGGCATACGCCTCTTCGATCGAGGCGGGATGGATACGCCCGTCCGCCACCAGCTTCTCGAGGGTGATGCGGGCCTTCTCCCTGCGAATCGGGTCATACGACGAGACCGAGACCGATTCGGGGGTGTCGTCGACGATCAGGTTGACTCCGGTCACGGCCTCCAGCGTCCGAATGTTCCGTCCCTCCCGACCGATGATCCTCCCCTTCATGTCGTCGGAAGGAAGGCTCACCACCGAGATGGTCGACTCGGTTACGACCTCAGAAGCCAGCCGCTGAATGGAGGTAGCGAGAATGCGACGAGCTCGCCGGTCAGCCTCTTCCCTTGCTTTGGCTTCGAGATCTCTGACCAGAATCATCGCGTCTCGCCGAGCATCGTGTTCAACCTGGTTTAGTAGCTCGTCCTTGGCGACTTTGGCATCCAGCCCGGCGATGCGCTCGAGCTCGCTGCGAGCGTTCTCCTTCAGACTGTCGAGTTCGACCTGGCGCGTGCCGACTTCACCTTCGCGCTGGATCAGCAGCTGTTCGCGTTGCGCGAGGTTCGTGGCACGCTGCTCGAGGGTCTGTTCGCGGTGCCCGAGCCGGGTCTCAATTCCATCGAGCTCGACACGCCGGTGCTCGAGGGAGGCCTCCTCGCGCTGTCGATAGACCTCAGCTTTGGCTCGACCTTCTTCGTCGGCGCGGGAAAGGATGCGTTGCGCTTCGAGTCGCGCACTTCCGACCGAGTCTTCGTTGGAGTCGGCCCTGGGCCGGCGGCGGTTCCTCGCCAGGAGAAAGCCGACTGTGCCCGCCAAGACGACCGCCAATGCGGCGATCGCCACGATCCACACTGTTTCCATTGTGCTGCTTTCCCAGTGGAGCACTGATGTCCGAAACCAAATGGGGGCCAAACCTCTTAGTGAGATCTCCTCAAATTCGGGCGGGACAAGTGCTTCACGGTGTCTTTCAAGGGTTGATAGGTCTTAGGGCCCGCATGCTAGCCAGGCATCGCCCGCGCCAGAGCGCGAAACCCAGGAATCGGTTAGAGCTCGTCGATCGAGATCTCGGCCGACTCCTGATCGGCGGGCTTGTCGCTCATACCGACCAGTTCGTAGACCTTGGCCTGGAGTTGAACGGCGATCTCTGGGTTCTCGCGGAGAAACCGCTTGGCGTTCTCGCGGCCCTGTCCGAGCTGGTCCCCGTCGTAGGTGAACCACGCCCCGCTCTTCTTCACAACATCTTGTTCGACCGCGACATCGAGCAAGCTGCCCTCGCGAGAAATGCCCTCGCCGAAAACGATATCGAACTCGGCTTGTCTGAAAGGGCTCGCAACCTTGTTCTTCGTCACCTTGGCCCGCACCCGGTTGCCGACACTCTCGGCACCATCCTTAATTGTCTCGATCCTTCGCACTTCGAGCCGCACGCTCGAGTAGAACTTCAAAGCTCGGCCTCCAGGGGTCACCTCGGGACTACCAAACATCACCCCTATTTTTTCCCGCAGCTGGTTGATGAAGATCATCGTCGTGCGAGAGCGGGAGAGGCTGCCGGTCAGCTTGCGCAGCGCCTGAGACATCAACCGGGCTTGCAGGCCAACATGGGCATCTCCCATTTCGCCATCGATCTCGGCTTTGGGTACGAGCGCGGCAACAGAGTCGATCACAACCACATCGAGCGCGCCCGAGCGGACCAGCATGTCGGCGATTTCGAGCGCCTGTTCACCGGTGTCGGGCTGAGAGATCAACAGTTCGTCGATGTCAACGCCGATCGCCTTGGCATAAGCCGGATCGAGCGCATGCTCGGCGTCGATGAAAGCGGCGATGCCGCCGTTGCGCTGCGCTTCGGCGACGATGTGAAGGGCGAGCGTGGTCTTGCCACCGGCCTCGGGGCCGTAGAGCTCGACGACCCGGCCGCGAGGAACCCCGCCCACTCCCAACGCCAAGTCCAGAGCGAGAGCTCCGGTGGAGATGACTTCGATCTTGCGATCGGCGACATCACCCATCTTCATGATCGCCCCCTGGCCAAACTGGCGATGAATCTGGCTGACCGCCATGTCGAGTGCTTTGTCCCGTTCCACTGAGGTGGCTCCTCTCTCCGCAAATCAGTTCTTGCTCTGGTGAATGTACGCGCTCGCACCGACAAATTACATACCTGTGATCCCGCGAGCATAGCCGAACAGACGTTCGGAAGACGGGAACGATCAGTCAGCTGGTCAGCAGGACTACCCCAATGACACCGGTATAGGCATGGGCCCAAAACGGCGGGTTGAAAATGCCGGAGAATCGGGTGACGACGAAGCCGACGAGAAATGTCGCTCCCCACGCCAGACCGAGCCATCCGAGCCAGGTTGGGAGGTTTTCCTCAGCGAGAATCGCCACTCCCAGCAGGGCAAAGGCAACATAAGCCGCGACCATTTGAACGACGTAGAGCGAACCGGCCCAGGCGTTGAGCGCCTCGAAGCCATCCGGCACACCTCCAGTAGACACAGTGCGTTCAGCGGCCCAAGGAACCACCGTGAGCCGGAAGGCAAGCGCCGCGATCAGTCCCGTTGCTCCAATGCCGTAAACAACTGTTGCGAGCGTTGCCGCGATCGTGGCGACTTCGTTGCGAGCCAACAGCGCAAGGCCGCCGACTCCCGCCGGGGTCAAGAACAGCGCAACGATCATCCAGACATGAATCCAGGCGCGGCGTCTGCGGTCAACGTGAATTAGTGGCAGGGACGCCGCCAAAGGCTGCTCGTAGGCAAGACGCCACCTGGCCGCGCCTGTCAGGAAGATGCTCAAGCCAAGGACCAACACACCGCCGACGATCGTGCGCGGAGTCATGGATGGATCATTGCAGGAGCTTTACAGCGGAAAGCGCTCGAGGGGGTTGTAGATCGCGCCTTGACGGGAGACGCGGCTCTCGTAAAGGAACATCTCGGTGGCTTTCCATTTGATTGGCTCGGGTCGGTAACTGAGCAGCAATGGACGCACGTCGACTTCGGGTCGGATTCGACTGATCGTGAGGTGCGGCGCGTATGGCCGTTCTTCTGGGTCGATGCCGGCGTCCTCACATGCCTCCTCGACAACGGCATTGAGCCGCATCAATTCAGGCGTGCCCGCGAGGAGCCCGATCCAGAGAACTGAAGCCTTGGCTGGACGAGGAAAAGCACCCATCTCTCCTAGCACGATCTCGAAACGACCACCGAGATCGGACTCATCGAGGGCGGCTTCGAGTCGGTCACGCATGACTTCGTCGACATCTCCGAGGAAGCGAACGGTCAAATGCAGATTGCCGGGCGAAACAGGCCGCCCGGGCAGACGGGGCAGCGTTGCCTCGAGCGCCATTGCAACCTCGAAAGCAATCGGAATCCCAACGAAGAGGCGATTCACCACCAAGTATCGGTGAGGGCGAGTCTCACCAGATGGAGCGCCGTAGTGGTGCAATAGGTTCGCACCCGTTCTCGATCACCCGGAAACCGGCGCGTCAGCGCGCGGGCTGATGTTGGAGTGGCCACGGCAATGACCATGGTTCCTGCAGGCTGCTCCAGAGGCTCCGGACCGGCCGAGCCCACGACGGCCACGACCACGTCGGCCGTCAACGTCTCACGCCCACCGATCGCCATTTCCAGCGCCGTGGCCTCGCTCACCAGCTGGTCCGACTCAACCGCGAGCAAGGTCTTCTTCAGATCGGGCGCATAGGCGACTACCGAGCCGCGGAAGAACTTCGACGAACCGGGAACCGAGGTCAACTGGGCAGCGATCATTCCGCCAGTAGCCGACTCGGCGGTGCCGATCGTCCAGCCCCGTTCAAGCAACAATTCCGCCACAACCGTCTCGATCGTTTCTTGATCGACCCCGAACACACTGGTTCCCAGGACTGCTCTCACTTCGGCTTCGACAGGGGTGATCAGGTTCTCGGCGGTCCCGACGTCACCTGCCTTTGCCGTGATCCGTACCTTGATCTCGCCAGAAGATGCGAGGAAAGCGATGGAGGGATTGGCGCTGCTCTTATACAAGTGGTCGAGCATCTCCCCCACCTGCGACTCCGACCGTCCCCAGGTGCGGAGCAGCCGGCTCTTCAAAACCCCGGTTGTGCCCGAGTGTTGCATGAGCCGAGGAACCACTTCACTGTCAAGCAGGAGCAGCATTTCCTCGGGAACACCGGGAACGGCGAAGACCAGGCAGTCCTCGACAGCGAGCGCGAGACCCGGAGCGGAGCCCTTGGGATTGGGCAAGCAGCTCGGCGCCTTCGGGATACTCGGCCTGGCGGAGGTTCGATTCCGGCATCACCCGCCCCGAGGCGGCCCACTTCTCTCGTAATTCGGCCGCGTAGGCATCGGAGAATCGCATGGGAAGGTCGAATGCCACGACAGATCGCCTCCCGGGTGAGATCGTCCTGAGTAGGGCCGATGCCCCCGGTGATAATCACCCCATCGGCACGGGACGCGGCCTGGGCGAGGACCTCGGCTACGCGAGCGACATTGTCCCCCACCATCACCGAATGGTTGACATCGAATCCAGCCTCGGCCAATCGAGCACCGATGGTCGCCGCGTTTTCGTTGACGATTTGTCCGAGCAGCAGCTCGGTGCCCACCGCGACGATCTCGACGATCACCCGACGACAACGCCCTCTCGGTCCGCCCCGAATGCCGAAGTGATCTCGACCTGGTGCCACTCCCCCACCGCACCCTGGTCCAAGACGATCACTCCATCGATCTCGGGCGCTTCGCGATAGGAGCGACCCACCGATCGACCGTCCTCAAGCTGGTCGACCAAGACAGGCACTCTGGATCCAATCGATTCGAGGTTTGCCTCGGACGTGATGTCCTCCTGGATCTCCTTGAGATAGCGGAGGCGCTCGCTCACGGTGTCGGAAGCGATTTGCGCCGGCAACAGCGCAGCCGGGGTTCCGTCCTCGGCCGAATACGGGAAGAAGCCGGCCCAATCGAGCCGCGCCGACTCGAGAAACTCCGCCAGCTCCTCGTCTGTTCATCGGTCTCACCCGGAAAGCCGACGATGAACGACGAGCGCAGGGCCGCTTGAGGGTCGGCCGCGCGGATCTGATCGATCAGCGTCAGAAATCGTTCGCCGCTCCCGGGCCGTTTCATCGCTCGGAGCAGTGGTTGGAGGCATGTTGCAGGCTCAGGTCGAAGTACGAAGCGACCTTCGGGTTGCCGCACATCTCATCGATCAGCGACGGGCTGATCTCCTTGGGGTAGAGATAGAGAAGACGCACCGCTCTCGACCCCATCGACCTCGGTCACCAGCCTGACGAGGTCGACGATGTCCCCGGGAGCGTCGATGTCCCGGCCGTAGGCAGCCAGGTCCTGGGCGACCAGCACGATCTCGGACACTCCCGCGTCGACCAGACCGGCAACCTCGGCCACGATGTTGGGCGGGCGGCGTGAGCGCTGCTTTCCCCTGATCAACGGGATGGCACAGAAGGTGCAGGGCTTGTCGCATCCCTCCGCCACCTTGACATAGGCATAGGGCAAAGTTGGGCTGGGCGGTTGACCATATGGAGGATGTCCATCGCCGGCCGTCGCAAACGCACCGGCTGCCAATCCGGCCCCGCCGTGTAGCCGGTCGAGCAGTGGGACGAGGTTCTCGTAACGATCCAACCCAACGACAGAATCGACCTCAGGCAAGGCCTTCTCGACCTCGATCCCGAACCGTTGGGCCATGCACCCGAGCACGATCGTGCGCGCTCCCGACTTACGCTCGGCCTGCAACTCGAGAATCGTCTCGACCGATTCCCGCCGGGCATCTTCGATGAAAGCGCAGGTGTTGACCATGACCACATCGGCCGCTCCGGTGACTCCGCGACTTCGTAGCCCGCCTCGGCCAGCATCGCTTGGACCTTCTCCGAGTCGACCTGGTTCTTGGCGCAGCCAAGAGTCGTCAGCCAGAAGGTGCGGCAGTCATCAGGACAGCGAGCGGTAGCGACCGCGGAAGTAGATGAGCGGGTCGGCCAGTTCACCGACCTCGAGATGCTCGATCTCGCCCACGACCAGGACCTGCTAGCCGATCGAGTGACATGCTTCGAGCCGGCAACCGGCCCAGTTGTCGAAGCCGTCGATGAGCGGACCCCATTCGGTTTCGGCTATCTCGAGACCGGCGAAAAGGCCACCCGGCGAGGGAGCGATCTCGGCAAATCGATCGGCGAGTTGGCGATGCTCCTGGCCGCCGACATGCATCACGAACCGTTTGGTGCGTTGACCGCGTCATGGAAATCGGCGGCTTCGTTGACTCCCACCAACACCCGGGGGGGTGACCCTTCGAGCACCAGCACGGCCGAGGCGGTCATGCCGTCATCGCCGGCGGTGACGATCGTGACGGGGGCGGCCAACCGACCCCGCAGCTGTCGGGCCCGATCGCGCGCCTCAGGCGGCGGCAGGAAAGGATTCTCGTTGTGGATCGTCACGGGTTCAGGTTAGGGGGACCTCTCGGCCACCCGCGCGGTGTACCTGAGATATGAGCTGTAGCCGGCGGCCTTGGCCAGCTCTTGAGAGCATCGAATGCAAAGCCGGCGTCGGCGGGTTGATGCGCGTCCGAGGCGAACGTGATCGGCACCGGGCCTGCTGGAACATCTGGAAAAGAGTGGAGATGGGTAGACCTCACCGACCGGCCTTCGCAAACCCTGGCTCGAAACCTCGACGGCCATGCCCGATGGCGGCCGCTGCGTCTACGACCCTTCTGGTAGAGATGGATCGGTTCCGTCGCGGGGCGGTAGCCGAACTTCTTGCAGAGATCGACATGGGCGAGGACGTCGACCACTCCGCGCGCGGCGAGGTCGTCGACCAGGTCGAAGTACTCCTCCCAGGCCCGGTCGATCCCCCGCCGCTCGAACTCGCCGGTGACATCGGAGCTGTCGATGGCCCAGCCGCCCACCCAGTGCACCGAGCCGATCAGAAAGTCGAACGGAATCGGCGCCAGCAGCTCCATCACCGCGTCGATGGTGGCGGAAAGAAATCGACCTCGAGCCCGAGCTTGACCGGCAGTCCCGCTCCTTGGCGGCCAGGATCGCCTCGACATAGCCGGCAAGCGACAGGCCGGCGTCGTTCTCCACCAGCTGCTCGCGTGTCGAGCCGAAGCATCGGTCGTTCGGCTCGGCTTCCCAGAACCGACCGAGCACCGCCGCCCCCTCCTCGGTTCGGTAGAGATGCTCGGTGAAGCCGAGTTCGATCACCCCGCGGGCAGCGGCCTCCTCGACGTACGCCTCGATCAGGCCGTCGGGTACTCCCCATGGGGAGGCCAATCGAAGTCGCGCCCATGCGGATGAAGATGGAGGTGATAGTCGGACACGAGCTCAGCTGGTGCGGAGCGACTCGACCAGGCCCTGCAAGCGGCCCCGGGCCGACCGCATCGGCGAGAATGTCCCAGGTGGGTCCGCTGAGCGATGCCCTTCCTCTCGAGCTGGGTCGCGGCGAGATGAACGGCGTCGGCCAGGGCGGCGAACAGATCCCGCTCTGAGTCCTTCTCGACCGCGACGTCGACTGCCGACTCGGGCTGTGACCGGATCGCCCTGGCTCAAGTGCTTCGATGGCCCGTTCCGCTGCCTGTTGAGCCTGGCGCTCGCCCTTCCAGGCTCAGACCTCCTGGAAGAGATACGGTCGCATGATGTCGAGTCGATCGTCCACCTCGTCGGGGTCGATGAACCAGAGCGTGGCGGCGAGGGTCGACAGCAGCGGGTTGCCGTCTTGAGGGGTGAAGCAGAAGCCGACGAGCTCGTTGCCGTTGCGGATCGTCAGCGTGTCGATCGCAACGACGGTCTGGGTGAGGATGCGACCGAAATAGCCGTGGTCACGGCCGAAGCTGAAAACGCTGTTGGCCGACTTGCGATAGGTGATCGCCACTCGCTTGTTGGCCAGCAGCCGCTCCTTCGCTTCGTCGACGTCATCTCCTCGTCGAGGGTCAGCGAGAAGTGGATCGAGTGCATGTACTGGCTGTTGAGCTTCAGAGCCGACGAGAAGAGATTGAGGTCGTAACCCAGGGTCTCGAAGAGCCCGTGGGCGTCGCGGGCATGGTGGGTGCCGAAGCGATCGTCCTTGTGCCGTTCCACAGTGGGCGAAGGCGAGAATCCGGAGTCCTGGGAGATGTCGTTCGAGCGGCGGATGCAGATGAAGCGGCCATCGGTGAGATGGTTGGTCCCGTCGGCGTCCATCGCCAGCGTCTTGATCAGGACCGCGATGTTGTGGGTGTTGCACGACACGATGTGGAGGAAGCGATCGTCCTCGTGGACCAGCGCGCTGTCGTTGATCCCGCGCGCATACATCTTCCCGAATCCGTACTCCGAGCCCTGGGCCATGAAGCCGAGCGGATGGACCGCGCTGGTCGTAGAACTCGGCCTTGTTGTCGTTGCCGACCGGGGTGCAGTCGATCACCACCGTGGCCCGATCGATCGCCTCCTTCGCCTCCCACTTCGGGGTGTGGCCGAGCTCCTCGAACGTCGAGCGCTTGTCTTCGTCGACCGCGAGCACGGCCCCTCGTCGGACGAGGTCGTTGACCTTGCTCCGCTCGGTGATGAGCGGCGTGCGCTTGTGAAAGGTCACCTCGTCGATCCCGAAGTCGGCCTTGTGGTCGGCGAGCAGACCGATGAGAGGCTCGCCGATGGTCCCGGTCCCGACGACGTGGACGATGTTCATGATCTCTCTCTTCTCTTCTCGCGAACCTGAATGCTGATTTCCGGGGATTCCGCCGGAATGCATTAGGTATCCTAGAACTGCTCCTCCTCGGTGCTTCCCTTCAGGGCAAGCGTCGAGGCGGTCCCCCGCTCACGATCTCGGACACCTGGTCGAAGTAGCCGGCGCCGACCTCGCGTTGATGACGGGTGGCGCTGTAGCCGTCGCTCTCCAGGGCGAACTCGCGCTCCTGGAGCTTCACGTAGGCCGGCATCCCCGCCTGCGGCGTAGCCGCGGGCCAGTTCGAACATCGACGGCGTTGAGGGAGTGGAAACCCGGCGAGGGTGATGAACTGGAACTGGTATCCCATTGCGCCCAGTTCCTTCTGGAAGCCGGCGATCTCGGTGTCAGAGAGATGCTTCTTCCAGTTGAACGAGGGCGAGCAGTTGTAGGCCAGCATCTTGCCGGGATATTGGTCGTGAATTGCCGCGGCAAACCTGGCCGCCTCGTCGAGATCGGGGCGGGCGGTCTCGCACCAGATCAGATCCGCAGTAGGGCGCATAGCTGATCGCTCGCGAGATCGCCTGGTCGAGACCTGGTTTGACCCGGAAGAACCCTTCGGCGGTCCGCTCGCCGGTGCAGAACTCCTGGTCGCCGGGATCGATATCTGACGTCAGCAGGTTGGCGCCGTTGGCGTCGGTCCGGGCGACGATGATCGTCGGCACCGACATCACGTCGGCGGCCAGGCGGGCGGCCTGCAACGTCCGGATGTGCTGGCTGGTCGGCACGAGGACCTTGCCGCCCATGTGACCGCACTTCTTCTCGGCCGCCAGTTGGTCCTCGAAGTGCACCCCGGCCGCCCCGGCTTCGATGAACGACTTCATCAATTCGAAAACGTTGAGTGCGCCGCCGAAGCCGGCCTCGGCGTCGGCCACGATCGGCACGAACCAATCGATCGAGTGGTCTCCTTCCGCCCAATGGATCTGGTCGGCCCGGCGCAGGGCGTTGTTGATCCGTCGGACCAGGGCCGGCGCCGAGTTCGCCGGATAGAGGGACTGGTCGGGATAGACCTGCTCGGCCAGGTTGGCATCGCCGGCCACCTGCCAGCCGGAGAGATAGATCGCCTTCAGTCCGGCCTTGACCATCTGCACGGCCTGACCGCCGGAAAGAGCGCCGAGAGCGTTGACGTAGTCATTGTCGGAGAGCAATCCCCACAGCTTCTCCGCCATCGCCTGGGCCAGGGTGTGCTGCTCGCGCAGCGATCCCCGCAATGAGACGACGTCCGCCGCCGAGTAGTTGCGGACGACCCCGGTCCAGCGCGCGTCTCCGTTCCAGCTCTTCTCCAGTTGCTCGATCTCTGGCTGGTCGGTCGTGGTCATTCGGCTCTCTCCTAATCGAGACGACTCGTAGGCGGGCAAGGTCAGGAACTCGACGAAGTCCGGCTCCAGGGAGACTTCGGCGAACAGACTCCCACGCCTCGTCGAGATCGGTCTTGATTCGGCCATGATCTCGCGTGCCAGCTTTTCGACCATAGGCGCGATCGATCGAGATCGCCTTCGTCCGTAGAGGCTTGACGTTGGACCCACTGCCAGATCTGGCTGCGCGAGATCTCGGCCGTGGCTACATCCTCCATCAGGTTGTCGATCCCGGCCGCGCCGCTACCGCCGAGCCATGAGGCGAGATAGTGGAGGCCGACCCGAATGTTCTGGCGCAGCCCTCTTTCGGTGATCAGCCCGGTCGGGAAGTCGAGCAAATCGTCAGCGGTTACCTCGCCGTCCGGAACGACGCCGAGTTGATTGGGTCGATCGCCCAGCACCGAGTCGAAGACCTCGCGCGCAACCGGGACCAGATCGGGATGAGCCACCCAGGTTCCATCGCAACCCTGCCGTGCTTCACGGTCCTTGTCCTCGCTCACCTTGGCCAAAGCCCGCTCGGTGACCTCGGGGTCGCGCCGGTTGGGAATGAACGCGGCCATGCCGCCGATGGCATGGGCGCCACGGCGATGGCAGGTCTGCACCTGAAGCTTCGTGTACGCCTTCATGAACGGCACCGTCATCGTCACCGCCGAGCGATCGGGCAAGCACGAAGTCGGCGCCGGGTCCGCAGCTTCTTGATGATCGAGAAGATGTAGTCCCATCGACCGGCATTGAGACCGGCCGAATGCTCCCGCAGTTCGTAGAGGATCTCGTCCATCTCGAAAGCAGCCAGGCAGCGTCTCGACCAGCACCGTCGCCTTGATGGTTCCGGCTGGAATCCCGAGGCGTTCCTGGGCGATAGACGAAGACGTCGTTCCAGAGACCGGGCCTCGAGGTGGCTCTCGAGCTTGGGCAGGTAGAAGTACGGCCCGGTTCCGGCCTCGAGTGCCGCCCGACCACCGTGGAAGAGGTACAAGCCGAAGTCGAAGAGCGAGGCGGAGACCGGCTTGCTCATCGACAAGCAGATGCTTCTCAGGCAGATGCCAGCCGCGGGGCCGGACCATCAACGTCGCGAGCTCGTCGTTCAATCGATAGGACTTCTCCGGGGTCTCGAGACGAAGCTCGCGCGCGATAGGCCGCGACCACGTTGGCCTGACCCTCGATCAGATTGGGCCAGGTCGGGCTGGTGCGCGTCCTCGAAATCGGCCATGAACACCGAGGCGCCCGAGTTGAGCGCGTTGATCATCATTTTCTGCTCGACAGGTCCGGTGATCTCGACCTTGCGCTCGATCAGGTCGGACGGGACCGGAGAGATCGTCCAATCCGCCGGTGCAGTCTGGAGTAGTCGGAAAGATCCGCCCCTGTCCAGCTCACGCTGTTTTTCTTGACGGTCAGAGAGTCGCCTGGCTCTCTCTGCTCTGAATGTCCGGTCCAGTGAAGCGACGAAGTCGAGCGCTTCCCGAGTCAGGATGTCGGTCCGCCCGCCTGCCCTGACCTCGATGCCGCTCATGGCCCGAGGTTATCTGCCAGCAGCAGGAATTAGGCAGCCTGAGCCGGTTAGTAGGGCTCTTCCTCCGTGGGGAAAACCGTGTCAGGGGCTCCCACCCGGAAACGAGGGTCTTTTCGCATCAGCGTTGAGATCTGCTTGCGGAGATGAACGGGTGCGTTTCTGATCCCGACGGCCAGGGCGAAGCCGGCATCGTCAGAAGTAGTGATCACCAACTCCTCGCCGTCCGAGAGGACGTGGAAACCATCGTCGAGAGCCCTGATCGCCACCTCGGACAGATCCCATTCACCGATTTCCATGTCTGGGGTCGCGATTCGAAGCTCCTGGTCGTCGGTGAGATCGATTGTCACCTTGATTGGAGGAGAGAAGTCGCCCGCCAGGCGCAACATGCCTTCGTAGTGCTCCATGAGCCCACAAACTAGGCCAAAGCAGCGGCCGGGTTAAGAGTTTCTTCTGGGTCAGGAGGCCAAAAATAGCGCTGGTTCGGCCAGGTTTTCCAGCACCACCGCCATGAACCGACGGCCCTGTCCACCGTCGATCACCCGGTGGTCGTAGGAGAGCGAGAGCGGCATCATCGGGGCGATCGCAACCTTGCCATCGTCGGCGACCGGCCGTTCGGTTGCCCTACCCACCGAGAGGATGGCGGTGGTCCCCGGTGGGACGATCGGGGTGCCGTAACCGCCTCCCAGCGCCCCGATGTTGGAGATAGTGAAAGTCTGGCCGGTCAGCTCGGCTGGTTTCAGCTTTCGTTCCTTGGCCGCCTCGGCGAGCCTTCGTACATCGGCCGCGGTCTCGAGGAGTGTCCGGGTGTCCGCGGCCTTCACCACCGCGACGAGCAGCCCATCCGGGGTATCGACTGCGATCCCGATGTCGTAATGACCAAAGACCATCAGGTCGTCGCCATCGATCGAGGAGTTGAACTCCGGGAATTCCATCAGCGCCGGCAAGACCGCCTTGATGATCAAGGCTTCGAGCGGGATCTTGACTCCGTGGCGGGTTTCGAGCGCCTTGCGCGCCGCCAGGAGCCGGGCAGCCGGAGCCTCGTCGAAAGTGGTGACGTGGGGGATCTCGCTCCAGGACTTGCTCATGTTGGAGGCGATCGTTCGCCGCAATTTCGACAGTGGCTTGCGCTCCCCTTTGCGATCCACCGGCAGCGGCGGCAATCCGGGCGCCTCCGGGCAGCTCGACCGTGCCGCCGTTTTTCTCGGCGGCGGCAATCACGTCCTCGCGGGTGATCCGGCCATCGGCCCCGGAGCCGGTCACCTTGCGATAGGTCGACACCGAGGTCCTTGGCCAGCTTCCGGACGAGCGGCAGCGCTCGCACCGACCCGAGCGCTTTCTCGGTCTTCCCCTTGCGGCGCCCTGTACCGAGCTGCTCGGCCTCGTCGCTGATGCTGCCGACGATCGGCGCCGCCTGGTCTTTGGGCGCTTCGGGCATCCCCTCGTCGGTCGCCATCTCCTCCTCGACCTGATCGAGCCAGGCTTCGGTCTCTGAATCGAGCTGTCGTCGAATCTCCCGGCAGGCCAGGATCTCGCCTGCCTCGCCGATAACCATGAGGACGTTGCCGACCAGAACCGTCTGCCCCTCAGCGGCACCGTGATGAAGCACGGTGCCTGCGAAGGGACTCGGGATCTCGACCACCGCCTTGTCGGTTTCGACCTCGACCACCGGCTCGTCGACCTTGACCGCGCCTCCGACGGGAATCAACCAACGAACGATCTCGGCCTCGGTCAGACCCTCACCGATGTCGGGCAAGCGGAACTCTTTGGCCATCAGGTCTCCAGGGTGCGTCGGGCGGCCGCGGCGATGCGTTCGACGCGACGGCAGGTAGTGATGCTCGGACCGCTTCAACGGGAACACGGTATCCCAGCCGGTCACCCGCTGGATCGGCGCCGCCAACGAGAAGAGGCATCGCTCCTGGATCGCCGCGACGACCTCTGCCCCGAAGCCAGAGGTGCGGGGGGCCTCGTGAATCACGACGGCCCGGCCGGTCTGCTCGACCGATTCGACCAACGTCTTCGACGTCGAGGGGCACCAGCGAGCGCAGATCGATCACCTCGGCCGAGATTCCTTCGCCGGCGAGCAGGTCGGCCGCCTGCCGCGTCTCCTTGGTCATGGCCCCCCAGGTGATCAAGGTGACGTCGTCGCCGTCCCGTTCGATCCGGGCCTCACCGAGCGGCACCGTGTACCACTCGTCGGGCACGTCCTCCTTGACCGCGCGATAGAGGCGGATCGGCTCGAGGAAGATCACCGGGTCGGGATCCTCGATGGCCGCCAGGAGCAGGCCCTTGGCGTCGAAGGGAGTCGAAGGGACGACGACCTTCAACCCGGGGACGTGGGCGTAGATCGCTTCCATCGACTCGGAGTGATGTTCGGCTGCGCCGATGCCACCGCCGTAGGGGATTCGGATCACCATCGGGGCGGTGAAGCGGTGACGCGACCGGTTTCTGATCCGGGCGACATGATTGATGATCTGGTCGTAGGCCGGATACGAGAAGCCCATGAACTGCAGTTCGAGAACCGGCCGCATCCCGCCGACGGCCATCCCGAAGCCGACTCCGACGATCGCCGACTCCGCCACCGGGCTGTCGATGACGCGCTCGGCGCCGTAACGCTCACGGAGACCGTCGGTGATTCGAAACACTCCCCCGGTCCGGCCGACATCCTCACCCATGACGACGACGGTCTCGTCCTTCCGGAGCGCGAGATCGAGAGCATCGTTGAGGGCCTGGGCGATGTTGCGAACTGTCATTCCCAACCTCTCGCTTCTCGACTTGCTGGGCCGCAGATGAGCGGGAGGCTCTTCGTACATCGCCTCGAAGATGTCGCCGGCCGCTAATGGCTTCATTGCCTCGGCCAGTTCGACTGGCCCGGTCGATCTCGGTCGCGGCCTCGTCGCTCGATCTCCTGCCTGCCAGTCGCTCGGTCCAGAGCTCGCGCTCGGAGAGGAAGAGTCGCACTCGCTCGAGCGGATCCCGTCGTCTCCACTCGTCGGTCCTGCTGCCGATCTCCGATAGCGGCCGGGATCGTCGGCCGTCGTGTGGGGGCCGATCCGGTAGGTGACCGCTTCGATCAGGGTCGGGCCCCTCCCCATTGCGGGCCCGCTCCACCGCCTCGAGCGTCGAGCTGATAGACCGCCAGAAGATCGTTGC
This sequence comes from uncultured Acidimicrobiia bacterium, assembly GCA_963840175.1. Classification (GTDB taxonomy): domain Bacteria; phylum Actinomycetota; class Acidimicrobiia; order Spongiisociales; family ZC4RG35; genus JACCTH01. Next base: position 111,703 of record CAWIXU010000009.1, on the reverse strand, counting down.
CGTCGACCTGGAACCCCGGCATCCCGTAAGCGATCGCTTTCTGGGCAATGGTCTCCGACTGGGTCTGCTCTTCCCGTGGCAGCGAGATGGCCCAGCCGTTGTTCTGACAGAAGAAGACGCACGGTGTCTTGAAGACCGCGGCGAAGTTCATCGCCTCGTGGAAGTCGCCCTCGGAGGTGGCGCCGTCGCCGAAGTAGGTGATCGCCACCCGTTTGCTCACCCAGCAGTCCGCGCCGCCCACGCCAGCCCGACGGCATGGACCATGTGCCCGCCGACCGTGATCGACGGCGGCAGCACCGGGACATGGTCGGGAGGTGAGCCTCCCCGTTCGTCGCCGGTTCGTCCGGCGAACAGCAACTCGAGCGGATAGCCCTGCATCCACATCGCGGCGGCATCGCGATAGGTGGCAACCATCCAGTCGTCGGGATCGAGCGCAGCCGCGCTCCCGACCTGGGCTGCCTCCTGTCCTTCGAAGGGGGCGTAGGTCGCCAGCCGTCCCTGCTTCTGGAGAGCGACTCCTTTGCGGTCGTAAGTGCGGGCGAAGACCATCGCCCGGTAGAGCCGCCGGACCAGGTCGGGCTCCAAGGCGAAGGCGCAACAAGGTCTCCGGAAGGGGTGAGGACGGCAACATGCGCGAGGACCCGAGCGTAGCGATCAGAGCGGCTTGTTAAACGGAGACGTTCTCGCGTTCGTAGAGGTCTTCGAGCTCCTCGATGGTCATCAGGACTTCGCGCGCTTTCGATCCCTCCGAGGGTCCGACGACGCCGCGTTGTTCGAGCATGTCCATCACCCGGCCGGCCCGGGCGAATCCGATCCGGAGCTTGCGTTGCAGCATCGACGTGCTGCCGAGCTGGCTGCGGACGATCAGGTCCATCGCCTGGCGAATCGAGCATCTCTTCTTCGTCGTCGACCTCCTCGCGCGGCCTGTGCAGCCTCGGCGCTGCGCTCCGTCACGGACTCCTGGTACTCGGCCTCCGTCTGTTGCTTGCACCAGTCGACGATGGAGTGGATCTCTTCCTCGCTGACCCAGGCGCCCTGGTAGCGCGTCGGTCGAGGCTCGGCGGCGGTGGTCACCAGCATGTCGCCCATGCCGATCAGCTTGTCGGCTCCGGCGCCGTCGATGATCACCCGGCTATCGGTTTGTGAAGCCACCGAGAAGGCGAGCCGGGAGGGAATGTTGGCCTTGATCACGCCGGTGATGACGTCGACCGAGGGACGCTGGGTGGCGATGACGAGGTGGATGCCAACTGCCCGCGCCATCTGGGCGATGCGGACGATTGCCTCTTCGACCTCGCGGCCGGCCACCATCATCAGATCGTTGAGCTCGTCGACGATCACGACCAGATAGGGGAAACGGTCGAAGCCTTCGGGGGGCAGTAGCCCGGCGTCGAGTCTTTAGCCGGTAGCCATGATGTCGCGCACCTTGGCATCGGCCAGCAGGTCGTAGCGTCGATCCATCTCGCCACGGCCCACTTCAGGGCCTCGGCTGCCTTCTTGGGGTTGGTGATGACCCTCGTCAGGAGGTGGGGAACGCCGTTGTACTGCCCGAGTTCGACCCGCTTGGGGTCGACCATGATCAGACGCACGTCGTCGGGGGTGGTGCGCATCAGCATCGAGCTGACGATCGAGTTGATGCAAGACGACTTGCCGGCTCCGGTGGCGCCGGCGATCAACACGTGGGGCAGCTCGGAGAGGTTGAGCATCTTGGGCCCGCCCGGAGATGTCGACGCCGAGTCCGACCGCAAGAGGATGGCTCGCGGCCTCGGCTTCGGGGCTGCGGAGAACGTCGCCGAGCGTGACGAGGCGTCGCTTGCGGTTGGGGACCTCGACGCCGATCGCCGACTTGCCGGGGATCGGGACCAGAAGCCGGACGTCGGGGGTGGCGAGCGCATAGGCGATGTCGTGGGACAGGCTCGAAACCCGGTTGACCTTGACTCCCGGGGCCAGCTCGATCTCGAAGCGGGTCACGGTCGGCCCCGGCACGATCTTGGTCAGCTGGGCATCGACCCCGTGCTGGCGCAGCGTCTCCTCGAGCTGGACGGCGGTGTCCTCCAGCGCCTTGCGGCTCTGCTCCCCTCCTCCACCCGGACCTGAGCAGATCGAGGGGCGGCAGCTGGTAACCGCTGCGCGGGGAGGCCTCGAGTCGGCCATCGGTTTGGTCTTCACGGCATGTCTTTGCTTGGGTTTCTTGACCGGAGCCGGCTCGGAAACCACGGTCTGAACTTCGACGGAGCGGTCTGTTCGATTGGCTTGCGAGCTGACTGGCCTTGCGGGCATCGGCTGGGTCCGTCGATCTGCGGAAACTCCGGGCGAAGGCGGCGACGTCGGCGGCCACCTCCTTGACCGTCGTGCGGGTGACGAGGAGCACGCCCATTCCCATGACCGAGGCGAGCACGACGAACGCCCCCCACGAGCCGACCAGCCTGCGCAGGGGGTAGGCGATCAGGGCTCCGACCGCCCCTCCACTGGTCTTGACGGCTTCACATCGGGGAAGAGCGATGGCCCGCCTGTGAAGAGATGGAACAACGCCAGCGAGGCGAAGAAGATGGTCACTGCGCCGACCACGGCACGTCCGACGCCCTGGCGGGGCCGACCGGCGATCAGAGCCACTCCGATGGCGGCCATCACCGCCGGCACCAGGAAACGCCAGAGACCGAAGAGGAAGTGCAGTCCGTCGGCTACTGCCCCCGCCAACGGACCGGCCAGATCGAGAAACCCGAGCACGATCAGATCGAGAGAACGATCGAGGAGCATGCCCCAGACGTCATCGGTCTGACGACCGAGTCGCTCGCGGATCCGGATCCGAAACCCGCCAGCCGGGCACCGATCGATTCCGACGCTTTCCTTCGTTTTGTTCTGGGACACCCGCTTCCGCCCGCTGCCACCCCGACGGGTGGGCGTCCGTTTGGTCATGTGGTTCGTGAGCCTAACGGCTGGCACGAGCTTCGTCCGGGAACTACATCTCCAAGACGACCGGCACGATGACCGGTCGTCGGCCGGTCTCACCTTTGATCACGCGGGCGGTCGACTGCCGAACGGCCTGCTGCAGGACCGACATATCGCTCTCACCGTTGGCCAGGCGATCGTCGATTGCCTGGCGCACGGCCTGCCCGGCCTTCTCCAGCACCGACGTCGGGATCGTCCATCACCCCGTGGCTGTGAAAGTCAGGGCCGTAGACCATCTCCCGATTGTTGGGCGAGACGGCGACGGTCGACCACGACGACACCCTTCGTCGGCCAGGTGGCTGCGATCGCGCAAGACACCCTTGCACATCGCCAACCGCGTCGCCATCGAGATAGACGTACCCGGCCGGGCACCGCTCGCCGCTCGACCCGGGTTTCGTCGCCGTCGAGAACGACCCGATCGCCGTCCTCACAGATCTCGACCGAGGGAACCCCGGCGAGTCGGGCGAGCTCGGCGTGGGCGGCCAGATGTCGATACTCGCCGTGGACCGGGACGAAGGATGCGGCTTGACCACGTGGAGCAACGTGAGCAGCTCATCGCGGCTGCCATGCCCGGAGACATGGACCTGGGCGTTGCCGCCGTGGACGACTCGAGCCCCCGCCGCAGTAGTTGGTTGATCACCCGCGACACCGCGGTCTCGTTGCCCGGGATCGGTGTGGCCGACAGAAGGATCGTGTCGCCCTCGGTGATCTCGACGTACTTGTGCCGTCCCTGGGCCATCAGCGACAGCGCCGCAAAGGGCTCGCCCTGGCTGCCGGTCGTGATCAAGAGCTGGTGCTCGGGCGGCAGCTTGAGCAGCTCGACGATGTCGATCATCAGCTCCGGCGGCGCAGGCTCGAGACGGCCGAGCTCTGGGCCGACCGTGGTGTTGCGCTGGATCGACCGGCCGAAAATGGCGACCTGGCGGTCCGGTGCGCTACCGCCGCGTCGATGATCTGCTGGATCCGATGGATGTGCGACGAGAAGCAGGCCGCGATCACCCGGCCCGGGGCATCGCCGATGATGTCGCGAATCGGGTCGGCCAGGGTGCGTTCCGAGGGAACGAAGCCCGGGCGCTCGGCATTGGTCGAGTCCGAAAGCAAGCAGCCGGACTCCCGACCGACCCAAGCAGGCCAGCGTCGAAAGATCGGTGGCGCGGCTGTCGATCGGAGTCGGATCGAGCTTGAAGTCGCCGGTGTGGAGAATGGTCCCCTCCGGGGTCGAGAGGCGACCGCGCAGGCATCGGGAACCGAGTGGGCGACGTTGACCAGGGCGAACTGGAACGGGCCGATCTGGTGGGCTCCCCGACTTCGATCGTTCGCAGGTCGGCCTCGACCCCCAACTCGTCGATACGGCCCTGCGGCGAATCCGAGGGTCATGGCTGTGCCATAAACCGGGACGTTGATGTCGCGGAGGAAATAGGGAAGGGCACCGATGTGGTCTTCGTGGCCGTGGGTCAGAACGACGCGATCACATCGGCGGTTCGCTCCGACCAGCCAGCTCCAATCGGGAAAGACGAGGTCGACCCCGAGCATCTCCTCCTCGGGGAACATGAGCCCGCAATCGATCAGCAGCGAGCTTTGCCGTCGATTTCGATGGCTGGCGGAATTGCGCCCGATGTCGCCGAGGCCGCCGAGGAACGTGACCTTGATGTCATGATTGGCTGTCACGATTGGCCGTCAAAGCTGGCCGTCACAAGTGCGTCGAGGGCTTCCTTGATCGCGCGCAACCGTCGCGTCGGAGGCCGCCACCAGCGGCAGACGGGGAAGACCGACCGGCTCCCAGAGCGAGTTCAGGGCGGCCTTGACCGGGCCCGGGTTGGGCTCGAGGAAGCAGGCGAAGTCCGAGCGGCAGCAATCGTTGGTGCAGATCGTGGGCTCGCTCGAATGTCACCCTGGGCGGCGGCCGCGACCATCGCCGCCACGGCCTCGCCCGCCAGATGGGAGATCACCGAGACCACGCCGACCGCTCCCACCGCCATCATCGGCCACGTGTAGGAGTCCTGACCCGAGTACACCTCGAGATCGGGCACTTCGGCACAGGTCCGCGACGTGAAGTCGATGTCCATCACCGCGTCCTTGACGGCCACGATGCGGGGGTGGTCGGACGAGCTTCTGCAACGTCTCGACCTCGATCAGACGCGCGGTGCGGCCGGGGATGTTGTAGAGCATGACCGGCAGGTCGGTGGCGTCGGCGATCGCTCGGAAATGGGCGATGAGACCCTCCTGGCTGGGCCGGTTGTAGTACGGAGTCACCGCCAGGATGCCGTCGCACCCGGCTTCGGCGGCTCGTCGGCTGAGATGCACCGACTCGGCGGTGTTGTAGGTGCCGGTGCCGGCAACCACCTTCACGTCTTGTCCGGCGACCGCTTCGACCACCGTGCGATAGAGTAGCGACCTTCTCGTTCTCGGCCAGCGTCGGCGACTCGCCCGTCGTGCCGGTGACACCAGACCATCGGAGCCATTGCTGGCCAAGAAGCGACGCGCGAGGTTCCAAGTGCGTTCGTGGTCGACCTCTCCGTCCTCGCGAAACGGAGTGATCATGGCTGTTAGAACCCGGCCAAAGGCGGCCATCGCATCTCCGTAGCTAGGTCAATCAGAGCTTACCTAGCGAACTACCCTCACCCCATGAGCGTGATCGAAGTCACCGAGGCCGACTTCCAGACCAAGGTCATGGAAGCCTCGAAGACTGAGCCGGTGGTGGTCGATTTCTGGGCCGGCTGGTGCGAGCCGTGCAAGACCCTCGGACCCGATCCTCGAACGAGTCGCCAACGAGCCGGAGAGTGGGTTCACGCTGGCCAAGATCGACGTCGACCAGAACCAGCGGGTGTCGCAGGCATTCGGGGTGCAAAGCATTCCTACGGTCATCGCGTTCAAGGACGGACGTCCGGTCGACATGTTCACCGGTGCGGTGCCCGAGATTCAGGTACGCGAGTTCATTTCCCGCTTGATGCCACCCAAAGCCGACGAGCGCGTTGTCGAGGTCGAGTCGATGATCGATGCCGGCAACATCGATGGCGCTAAAGCCACGGCTCACCGAAATCCTCGACGTCGAGCCGACGAATCAGGAAGCGGCCCTCACTCTGGCCGGTTTGCTTATCGAGGACAAGGAGACCAGCGAGGCGCTCGCGATCCTCGAACGGCAAGCGCCGACCGCCGAGGTGCGCCAAATGATGGCCGCCGCCCGCTTGCTGGCGAACGGAGAGGCCGACGTGGCCGACCCCGAGGCGGCACTCCCCCGCCTTCTGGCCACGGTCGAGGCCCGCGGGGAGGACCAAGACTCCGCTCGTCTCACCATGATCGACCTCTTCGATCTCCTGGGCCCCGAGCATCCGCTAACCCTTGAATACCGGCGTCGGTTGGCGTCGGCATTGTTCTAAACGAATGCTCTAGACGGGAAATGAACAATCGGCCCTTGCGGGTCGTCTTAATTTCAACAAACCAGCGAAGCCGGCATCCGTAGTACAGGCGATGGAGTCATAAGCGACCCTCATTTGGAGGTTGGACGACGTCTCTCCAGGTTTTGTTCAACTGCCGTGTTCACTGGGCTGGTATCCGCGTACGGGGCGGCTACGAACCCAGGGTTCGCTTTTAAGGTGGAGGTGATGGCAAAGCAATACAAGACCGCCCCGGACCTCACGATCGACCTGGCAACCAAATACAGCGCAACCCTCGACACGACGCATGGAGAGATCACGATCGACCTCGATCCCGAACGATCACCTCAAGCCGTGAACAACTTCGTTTTCCTCGCGCGCGAGGGCTATTACGACGGCGTCATCTTTCACCGGGTCGTGCCCGGGTTCGTGATCCAGGGGGGCGACCCCACCGGCACCGGTCGCGGCGGCCCCGGCTATGAGTTTCGCGATGAGCTCGAAGGCCAGGGAACCTACACCCGGGGAGTCGTGGCCATGGCCAACGCCGGACCAAACACCAACGGCTCCCAGTTCTTCATCTGCCTGGAGAAGGTCGGGCTACCGCACGCCTACACGATCTTTGGCGAAGTCACCGAGGGCATGGAGGCGGTCGACTCGATCGCCGCGTTGCCCACCAAGTCCGAGAAGCCAACCCAGGATGCCGTCATCCGCTCGGTGACCATTTCCGAGCGCTAGAGCCCGAGCAGTCCTTCCAGCCCGATAGTCACCGGCTCGGTTTGAGTCGACACCGACCGGATGGCGAGGAGGATGCCCGGCACAAAAGCGCTGCGATCGCTCTGGTCATGGCGGATCGAAAGCATCTCCCCGGGGTTGCCCAGCAGGACTTCCTGGTGGGCGAGCAAGCCGGGAAGGCGGATGGAATGAATCCAGACCTGGCCGACCTCGGCGCCGCGTGCTCCGGGGATCGACTCCTTTGATTCGACCGCTCGCTGGCCGCTCGGTTTCATTCGCTCGGCCGTAGCGAGGGCGGTGCCCGAGGGCGCGTCGTTCTTGCGATCGTGATGCAGCTCGATCAACTCGGCAGCCGTGAAATAGGATGAGGCCTTCTCGGCTAGCCACATCATCAACGCAGCTCCCAACGAGAAGTTGGGAACGACCAGGCAATGGCCCGGCCCCTCGCCCCACATTTCCGTCAGCTCATCGAGCCGCCGTCGATCGAATCCCGAAGCTTCCGACCACTACATCGCTCTCCTGAGAGTGCCAACGAGCAATGTTCTCGAGTGCGGAAGCGGCTGGCCCGAACTCCACGACGACATCGCAGCCAGCCAGCGCGGCCGGCGTCGTCGACGCCATGACCCGGCGCGAAACGTCCCCCCAGCTCGAGATCCTGCGTCGCCGCGACCGCCTCGGAGGTGATGAGACCCATCCTCCCGGCGGCACCGGAAACGCCGACTTTCAAACTTTGGCCCTCATAGATCAAGCTCTCATTGAACCCAGCGGTCGAGATCGCCCATCTCGAACGGGCCTACTGCCCCCATGACCCGTGGTCCGGTGTAAACCGCCCCCGCGACCTCCTTGACTGCCTCGAGATCGACGTCCTCGAGCCGGGCGATTCGATCGTCGATCGACAGATGAGGGCCACCGGTGAGCTCGTCGCGACCGAGGCGGACCATCCGGCTGTTGGGATCCTCGGTCGACAGAGCCAGTCCACCTCGCAGCGAGCCCTTGGCGCGATCAAGCTCGTCGGCGGTGATGCCCTCGGCCACGACCGCGGCCAGTTCCTCTTCGATCAGTTGCATACACGTCTCGGAGAAGTCGGGAGTCGTCCCGACATAGACCCCCCACCCGCCGGTGTCGCTATGCGCGAGCCGGAAGGAGTAGACGGAATAGGCCAGACCTCGCTCCTCGCGGATCTTGAGGAAGAGTCGCGACGACATTCCGCCGCCGAGGATGTGGTTGAGAACGTCGAAGGCAAAGCGTCGTTCGTCGCCTCGGGTGAGCCCGCGACCGCCGAGGACGAGATGAGCCTGTTCGGTGTCTCGCCGGACCAGCCGGACCCGCGGGTCGATCGTGCGGCTCGGCAAGTTCGTGACTTACCTTCTCGCCCGACCAATCGCCAAAGTGCTTGCTCACCAGGTCAACCGCGGCATCGTGCTGCACCGAACCAGCCATCGCGATGACCGTCGATCTTGACCCATAGCGACGCTCCCAATATCCGGAGAGGTCGTCGCCGTGTCATCGCTTTGATCGAGGTGCGGGTCCCTAACACGGGACCTTCGAGCGGGTGCCCGGCGAACAACACCTGCGTGAACTCCTCGAAGGCGACGTCGGAAGGGTCGTCGTCGTTCATGTTGATTTCTTCGATCACGACCTGACGTTCGCTGTCGATCTCGTTTGGACGGAAAGCGGGACGCTGGAGCATCTCGGCCAGCAGGTCGACACCGGTAACGAGGTCGGCATCGAGGAGCCGGGCCCAGAAGCAGGTGTTGTCCTTCGAGGTGAAAGCATTCGACTCTGCACCGATCGCGTCAAAGGTCTCGGCGATCATTCTGCGCCGAGTAGCGCTCCGAGCCCTTGAACAAGAGGTGTTCGAGAAAGTGAGAGCGCGCCTGCCTCCTGTCCGACCTCGTCCCTGGATCCGGTGTCGACCCAGCACCCGACGGCGACCGAGCGGACCCAGGGCATCTCCTCGGTTATGACCCGCAATCCGTTGGGCAGTGTCGTGAGCTGATAGTGGGACCCGCGAATCGTCTCAGACATCGCCGGGGAGTGTAAGGACCCTCGAATCCAAGGTAACGAGCTCAAGTTGTCTCACCCGAGTTGACTCGGGTGAGACAATGAAGGCTTATGCGCGTCCGTCAGCAACCCGGGGTGAGACCGTCTTTTCTCCGCGAGATGCTCCCGCCCGAGGAGCAAGCCATCGAAGCGGTGGTGTCGCGCTACCAGGCCGTTGCCCCGGCCGTCACCCGCTTCGCTCGTTCACTGGCCGACAATCCCAAGCTCCGCGTTGTCTTGGGGCCCGCAGCAGCGGTCACAAGCGATGAGGTGGTCTGCGACCCTCGACTCTTCCAGGCCGCCACCAATCGCGAGGCTCCCGTCACCGCCCCGGAGATGGCGCTCGCCTCCGCCATGCACGAGGTGGTCCACCTTCTCTCCACGAACTTTGATGAGCCGTTCGCCCCCGACGAGACGAATGGAGAGCTAAACGGTGAGGAGGACCTCCTCGACTTTCTTGCCCGCGAGGGTGGACCCGGTGGCCGAGATCCTGTTCTTCAATCTCGAAGACGCCCGCCAGGAGGTGCAGGGCCTGGTCAACTATCCCGGGGTGCGGTCGGTTCTCATCGACCTCTACTTATCGGCGCTCTCGTTCGCGATCTCGAAGTCAGGCCCGCTCGGTCAGTTCACCCTCGGTTGCTTTCTCTACTGCGGTAGCTACATCGAACGCGAAGCGCTTGAGCGCCGCCTCAATTCCCGCGCGCAGCAAGCGCTGGCCGATGCCTATCCGATTTGTGTCAAGGCGGGCAACGAAACGGATCCTCGCGAGGTCGCCAAGCATGCTCTTGCCCTCCATGAGATTGCCCGGGCTCACGGTCTCTTGACCTCGGTTAGGGAAGAAGGCACTCAGGCCCAAAAACGAATGGTGCAGAAGGTGGATGCCGAGGCCGCGGCCGACGGGGCTGACCTGGTCCGCCTGCCGAGTCCCGTGTTGAGGAACACCGAGAGTTACCACGACGTCCAGCGCGCGGCCGAGGCTCGCGCCGGTGACTCAGACAAGAAGGGCGCCTCCGAACTGGCCGGCGACGCCTCGACGGATCAACTGCTGAGAGTCAGCGAGGCTCCCACCGTCTACTTGCCCACTGGCATGGGCGGAAAGCTCGTGGTCACTCCCGCGCCGACGACGTTCGCCCGATTTGCCGCCGATGGCCTGGCGGCGATGGACGCGGCGGCCCGAAAGTGGGGTGTCGCCCAACGCCAGGTTTCGGGTGAGCTCTACCCGCTCTTCGCGGCGAACCAGCGGCGGGGATTGCGGTCCGGCTACGACCAGGGCGACGTTTCCCCTCATGCCGCCCTCTTCATCGGTGCCGGTCTCTATGACCGCATGTACGAACGACGCGCCTCACGGACCCGACGTTCGTACGCGGTGAGCCTTCTCGTCGATGCCTCCGCGTCGATGCTGCAGCCTCGCAATCCCGATCGGCGGCCGTGGGGCATGGCCGCGGCACTGCTCGGCGCCACGACTCTCGCGCGCCTCTGTCATGAGCTCCAGGTCGATTTCGAGGTGGCGCTCTTCAACCGTGGCTTTGCCACCCGGCCCAACGACACCGAATGGACCTACACCCGCTCGGCCAGTCAGGCCGCGGCCGGTCTCCGCCAGACGCACGGCTCAGCGGCGGCACGACTCACAACAACCGTCAATCACTACCTGGTCAAGTCGTTTGACCGGCGGTGGCGCGAAGCCGAGCCGGTCCTCGCCGGAATGTTCTGGACCGCGTCGGAGCCGGGCAAAGCAGCTCTGGCCACGCGGCGCGATCCACGAACCTGCCCGCCTGTGTCACTGTTCGAGCGAGCGGCCAACGTCGACGAGTTCAACGTCATTCATGCCGCCGAGCGCATGGCCAAGCTCGGCGCCCAGGTCCGGGTGCTCGTCGTCCTCGCCGACGGCATGACTCGCGGCTCGGTCGAAGCGCTCAGCTCGGCAGTCACCGCAGTCGAACGCTCCGGCACCACGGTGCTTGGAATCGGAATCGGCGACGACACCGCCACCGGGGCCTATCACCGCTTCGAAACAGTCAACCGGCCCGAGGCCTTGACCAGAGCCATGATCGACGGTACCCGTGGCGCCTTGCGGCGGGGGCTGTCGTTATGGGGCATGGACACCTGGTGGCTCCGACCACAGAAATCTGCAACACCTAGGGAGTTAATCAGTGCGTGAGAAAGTGACCTTCGAGGATCCCACGGGGTCGGGACCTTCCATCACCTTGGAGAAGTTCGCCGTCGACCAAAAGGTGGCCGACTCGAAACAGAGAAACGGCAAGATCCCGATGCCCGACCCGCACTACGTGGACCTCGGCATGCTCTACCGCTTTGCCCAGGTAGAAGCAGTGCGCCGCTCGGATCCCGAGGGATTTGCTCCGCTCCATTTGGCCGTGCGCGGTCACATGGGGACCGGCAAAGACCATGACATCGAGCAGTTCGCCGCCCAGCTCGGACTCCCCTACTACCGGATTCCCCTGACCGGTGAGGTCCGCGATGTCACCTTGATCGGCTCGACCCGACTTCATGGGGATGGCAAGGGGGGAACGGAGAGCCGTTGGGAGGATGGCGACATCACCCGGGCACTGCGCGGACCGGCCCTGCTCAATCTCTCCGAGTTGAACGCGGCAGGAGCAGAGACGCTCTTTGCGTTGCACGGGCTTCTCGACCGCTACGGAGCTCTCGATCTCCCCAACGGGGAAACGGTGCGTTTACGTCCGGACGTTCGCGTCTTCGGAACGATGAACCCCACCGACATCCGCGACTACGCCGGGACGCAGACGTTAAACAAGGCCTTTGCCGACCGCTGGGTGATTTGGGAAAAGGACTTTCCCGGCGGCGAGCAGGTGCAGGCAATGTTGAAACGCCGCTACCCGTCCCTCCGCGAGGACCTGGTCGAAGCTATCTCACGGCTCGCAGTGGAAGTCAACGCCTCCTTCGTCGTGCCCGATGCCTCCACCCGAGTCGAGTCGCCTCTTTCTCTCCGCTCTGTGCTGGATCGGATCCCCACCGGCTTGCGCGTCTACCGAGACGAGACCGATCCGCTGCGGCGTGCCTGGGAAGCGTTCGTGCTGCCCCATGTCGACGCCTTCGACCGCGACCATTACGAGACGGTTTGGAACGCCGTTGTCCGGCGGGGTCCTAGCGGAGCCCCGTTCCAGAACTAGCTTCGGAGATCCGCCGGCGCGCATCTTCGATCTGATCGAGCGGTCGGAAAGCCGTTTCCCCGATCGTCGACTCGATGGCAGTTCGAACCGCCGAAGCGACCCTGGCACCCCGCCGCCGGCCGATCCAGCTGGCATGAAGGTTGAGCAATAGCCCGAGCAGCAGGCTGGCGACCAGGGACCCGACGATGAGAGCGAGAGGGATCGGAACCGGCCCCAGGTAGGGAATCTCGACCGTGCCCACCGGCAAGCTCGCCGGGCCGAAGATCAAGGTGAGGTACCACGCGACAGCAAAAAGGAACGCAGCACCGAGGATCAGTTGCAACACTCCCACGAGAACCCAGAGCGCCGAGCGGGCCACTTCGAGGTCGTTCCGGGCCGAGCGAACGGCCCCGTCGATCGATTTAGTTAACCGAGCTTCGAGGTCGGGGAGGTCAAGTTTTCTCATGACTCCCGGTCGGGCTTTCGCGGGCAGCCTCGAAACCGAGTCGACCAAAAGGCGGCGGACAGGATTGAGAACGTGGCCCAGCGATCCGCGTTGATTCCACGCCAACAAGAATCCCGCTGGATCGGCGGACTTGCGGCGGGTGCCAGTCAAATTGCTTAACAACGCCAGGACTCGAGCGAGTAACGAGCCGCCCTGGCGGCGGGCCCGGTAGAGCACAGCCGCCCTCACTTGAGCCGCCACGGCTTCGGGGTCGACTATTGCCAGCGCTCCTCGCACGGCGTCCGCTGTCGCCGATTCTCGTTCGCGGTTATCGACCAGCGGGGCATAGCTCTTATCGACGCCCGCCGCCGCAGCCAATTCGACCAGGCTTGAGCCGAGGTCCGCTTCCAGTTTCTTCTGGACGAGCTCCTTGTCGTCGGCCCGCCGGCGTAATGCACTGACCAGCGGCTCTACACCAGCGCCCGTCTTCGCCGACACCATGAACAGGTCGGGCCGGGGATATCCGGCCGAGCGGAGTCGACGGCGAAAGTCTTCCCCAACGAGCTTTTGACCGTCGGTGTCGAGGCGGTCCGACTTGTTGAAGACGAAGCCAATTCGCTCCGCGTGCGAAGTCAGGTCCCGGAGATAAGCGTGGAGCAGCTCGTCGTCGTATTTCTCGGTATCGACCACCCACAACATCGAGTCGATGCGCGGGAGCAGGCGATCGACCGTCGCGCGATGGTCGACTGCGACACTGTCGAAATCCGGGAGATCGAGGATCACCATGCCCGAAAGCTCCTCGCGATCGTGTGTGATCACAGCTTCGACGCCCAGCCAATCGAGCAAAGGCGCTACTTCCACGCGTTGGCTCGCCGCCACCCAGGCAAGAGGACGCGAGGTCGTGGGACGGAGCGGGCTCACTTCGCTAACCGGGCTGCCCGCAAGCGCGTTGAGCAGCGATGACTTGCCGACCCCGGTACCTCCGGCGAGCGCCAGCACGTAGGCAGTGCCCTCGAAGCCCATTCGCCCTTCGACCTCGCCGAGGACATGCTCGGCCCGGCGGGCGTCATCTTCCAATCCGAGGTCGAGAGCAGCGTCGGCCGCTTGCCTGAGCTCTGAGAAATCCTTCACGAGAACGCGGCTTTGGCAGCCTTCGCCTCCGCACGGAGAGTTGACGCAAGGTCGCCGCTGCCAAGCGGACCGAGCGCTGCCACAAAGCGATCCTTTTCGCCGTCAAAAGCCCGCCGCAGTTCTTCATTAAGCCGATCGCGGCGCCTGCTTGACGAAGGCGGCGACATTGGCCTCGCCGAAGATCGCTTCCAGGAGTTTCTGATTGACAACTGCGGTCCCAGCTCCGATCCCGATTTCGGCTCCGGTCAGGCCACCGGTATGGACGAACACGGCGAGCATCACGCTGGTTCCGAGGACGTTGAGACCGATCGTTGCGGCCTGGGCCCAACCCTTGCGTTGTTGGCCAACAACCGCGATCTCGTCGGCAATCCGATCGACCCAGCGATTGAGGCTCTCGGCCAGGATCGTTCCGAGATTCGATCGGCTTCCCCATAGGTCAGGGTGACCGGCCAGGGCCGCCGCCCCGTACTCGTCCTCCGCCCAGGAGTTCGCGGTTCTGCGGGCCGCCTCGTCGGCCTGGCGAATCGCCGACGCAATGAGATCCGAGAAGGCTGCTTCACGAACGTCGGGTGCCGGCACCGCCGGTTGAGGTCGGAAGAGGTTGCGAAGACTGGTGGCCATGCGGCCAATACCCTCGGAGAGAAAGCGTGCGGTGGGACCGGCCCGGACGAAGTCCAGCCACTGTCGCAAGACTTCACCTCGCAAAAGCGTGCCGCTGGCAATCTCTCCTTCCACCTCGGCGAGAGCGCGCCGGTAATTCTCCTCCGCTTTCCTCACCATCGTTGCAGCCGCTTCCTCCTCAGCTGCAAGTTCGCGTGCAATTTGCTCGACACTCTCGGGCAAACTGTCGACGGCAGCCTTGAGCGCGCGGCGCGCGATTTCCTTGCGTGCCTCGGTGTCGCTTTGCAACCTTTCGATCGCCCCCAGGATCGGAGTGATCGAAGCGTGGGCGAGGCCGTCGATATTTCGATCCAGAGCCCCTTCTTCGACCGCGACCACCTCGAGATTCCCAAACGCACCCAACTTTTCAATGTCGCCACCGACCAGCAACCGCCGGTAGTCATCCATGACGGCCCGCGCGTCCTCGACCTCTGCCGGCATCCGATTGATCACCGCGAGCATCGGAACGCCGCGTTCGTTGGCGCGGGCGAGCACGGTCCATGGCACAAAGTCCGCATAGCGGGTGACGGTCGTGACAAAGATGATGAGGTCGGCCGCCTCCAGCAAGTCCAGGGCGAGCTTGCGGTTGGCGAGCTCGACCGAGTCGAAGTCCGGCGAATCGACCAACACCAGGCCTGGTGGGGTCAGCGGGTCCGACACCACACTCACCTCGGGGAGCCGGAGGCTCGCATCGTCGGCCGGATTTACCAGGGCAACCGCTTGCCGGGTCGTCGGTCGCAGCAGCCCCGACTCGCTAACCCTCCGGCCGGCGATGGCATTGAACAGGCTCGACTTCCCAGCCCCCGTCGAACCCAACAGGACGACAATCAATGGTGAGCTCAGGTCGGCGGCCCGGGGCAGGAGGAAATCGCGGATATGGCGAGCGAGCCTCGTGGCCTTTTCGGATTTGGCCGGGGAAGGAGCGCTGGCGGCCCGTCTTTCGAGGCTCCCCGCCAAAGATTCCAGTGCTTGGCCGACCATGTCGAAAGACTACGGTTTGCCCGGGAAGGCACGACACGACGAAGCAATACGACCTGGGGCGACCCGAACTGAACGAACAGGTTCGGCAGTTGATCGCCGACGCTGCACCCTCAGCCGTCGCTGGCGAGAATCACGATCTGATCGTCGAAATGGTCACGACGATCCTCAAGCTTCATCGCGACCGGGCCGAGCGGGGCGACCTCAAGTTGGTCAACACCGCCCTGAAAGAGATGCGCTATTCGATCCGGGTATTTGCGCGGCACTTCGAACCGAAGGTCACGATCTTCGGCTCCGCCCGCATCCGCGCCGACGATCCCAACTATGACCTGGCCGAATCGCTCGCGGCGATAGATGGCCGACAAAGGTTGGGGGGTGATCACCGGGGCCGGGCCCGGGATCATGGAGGCCGGTGCCCTAGGGAGCCGGACTCGACCACGCCTACGGGGTGAACATTCGCTTGCCGTTCGAACCGGATCCAACTCGGACAATCGATCCCGAAGCGAATGGTCAACTACAAGTACTTCTTCACGCGCAAGCTGACCTTCATCAAGGAGTCGGCCGCATTTGTCCTCTTGCCCCGGCGGCTTCGGAACCCTCGACGAGACGTTCGAACTCTTCACCCTGATGCAAACCGGAAAGAGCGACCTGCATCCGATCGTCCTGATGGAAGCGCCCGGAACCGGCTACTGGCCGCCACTGCTCGAGTTCTGCTCGAACGTCTTGATCGACAAAGGGACTGATCTCGCCGGAGACATGAATCTCTTCACGCTCACCGGCGACGCTCGACGACGCCGTCGAGCACATCCTCAACTTCTACTCGAACTACCACTCGCAGCGTTATGTCGAGGGCCGGCTGGTCTTGCGGATCCACACCGGCCCTGATGACCCGCACACTGGCCGAGTTGAACGAGGAATTCGCCGACTCCTCGCCTCAGGATCGATCGAGACCGGCGAGCCATCGGCGGCCGAGACTAGGACGACGGCGACCAGTCGAACTGTCGAGCGCTTGTCCTCCATTTCGATCGCCGCAGCTACGGCCGGCTGCGCCAGCTGATCGATCGGCTCAATTCGCTCGTGATCGCGACCCCCGAAACCGTCAAGCCCCCCGACCCCTTTGAGGAGGAACAAGCCGAACGACCCTGGTAATCTTCCCCGGCGAGCCCTGGACTGACTAATTGGGCCGAATTTCGAATTTCGCGAAGCGACTACCATTCGGTTGTGCGAGAGCTCCTGTCGGACCTCGTCGCCGAACAGCAGTTTCTCGATCAGTTCCTCCAGAAGATCGGTGCCAAGGATTGGGAGAAGCCGACTCCTGCCAAGGGTTGGTCGATCCGGGACACCATCAGCCACCTGGCCGACACCGCCGAACTGGCCGGGACGCCCTGATACGGGGGCAGCAGAATCGAGACCTACCGGGTCGCCCCCAACCTCGACGCCCTCCGCCAGGAGGCCGTGAAGAAGGGCCGCAAGATGCGCTATCAGGATGTCATCGAATGGTGGCGCGGCGGCCGGGCCAAAGTGGTCGAACCACTTTCCCGGATGGACGCCGAGCAGCGGATCGAATGGATTGCCGGATCGATGAGCGGCTCGCACCTTCGCCACGATGCGCCTGATGGAGAACGTGGGCCCACGGTCTTGACATCTACGCCGCGATGAAGGCCGAGATCGAGGACACTGCCCGCATCCGGCACGTCTGCTTCCTCGGTTGGAAGACGCTGCCCTACGCGTTCAAGAGCCGCCGACGAGGACTACTCACCGGTCCGGGTCGAAGTCATGGGTCCGGCCTATGCCAAGTGGGTCTTCGGACCAGCCGACACCGATCAGGTGATCAAAGGCCCGGCCGGCGAGTTTGCTCGCCTGGCCGTGCAGACGGATCAAGCGCAAGGACGCCAAGAACCTGAAGGCCACCGGCGACGTCGCCGAGACCGCTCTCGAAGTGGTTCGCGCCTATCTCTGAGACGGTCAGATCTGACCCTTGCCGTCCCTGATCGGGATGGTGCATCTCGGCCCGCTTCCCGGCTCCCCTGCGTTTCGATGTCAATTTCGACGCTGATCGAACAGGCCCGTGGAGGACGCCACCACTTCTGAAAGAGGCTGGTTTCCCGGCGCTCATGATCGAGAACTTCGGCGACGCACCGTTCTATCCCGACACGTGCCTCCGGTAACGGTCGCTGCGATGACCCGGGTCATGAGCTCGGATGCTCGATGCAACGAGCTGCCGGTCGGAGTCAACGTCCTTCGCAACGACGCCATGGCGGCTCTCGCGATCGCCGCTGCCACCGGTGCCTGCTTTGATCCGCGTCAATGTTCTCACCGGTCTCATGAACACCGACCAGGGTCCGATCGTCGGGCAGGCGGCCGAGGGTCGCCCGGCGTCGCAGGAGTGTGCCCCGGACGTCAATCCTGGCCGACGTCTTCGTGAAGCATGCCACCCCTCCCCCGGGTCTGACGACTCGAGCAGGCTGGGCTCGACACGTGGGAGCGAGGCGGTGCCGATGCACTTGATCGTGTCGGGGAGCGGGACCGGACTGCCTGCCGACCCCGACGATGGACGCCGACTTCGCAAAGCGGTTGCCGACGCACGATTCTCGTCGGTTCGGGCGCCACGACTCGCCAATCTCCGCGACCTGGCCGACGTTCGCCGACGGAGTCATCGTCGGCTCGTCCTTGAAACGTCGACGGCATCGCTGTCAACCCGTCGACCCCGTCCGCGGCCCGAGAACTGTTCGCGAGGCCGCGGCGTGGGTTGGATTGGGTGAAGCGCAGCCGATCCACCCTTCGAGAGGAGGGTCGGGCTGTTGGTGCTCAACGAGCCGCCGAAACTCGCAACGCGATCACCGGCGAGGAGATGCTCGACGAGATGGTCGGCGCCATCGAGAATGGCTCAGCCGATCCGAGGCACAGGTACTCGTGATAACCGGCGCCGGCACCGCCTTCTCCGCAGGAGGCAACGTCAAGGACATGGCCGCAAGGAAAGGGCCTCTTTGCCGGAACTCCCGAAGAGATCAACGAGGGCTATCGGGCGAGCATCCAGCGGCTTGACCAGAACCCTGGCTGACACTGACCTCGTCACGATCGCTGCGGTCAACGGGCCGGCGGTCGGCGCCGGGCTTCGATCTGGTGCTCGGCTGCGACCTCAGAGTGGGCTCGACCGGCCGCCCGCTTCGCCCACACGTTCGTCGATCTCGGCATCATCCCCGGCGACGGCGGAGCCTGGCTCCTGCCCGCCTGCTCGGCTGGCAACGGGCCGCCGAGCTTTCCTTCACCGGGCGGACCGTCGCCGCCGACGAAGCGGTCCGCGCTTGGCATCCTGCTCGAGGTGACCGACGACGTCGTGGCCCGGGCCGCAGGAGCTCGCTACCTCGATCGCCGCAAAGCCCAGCCACTCGGTCCGGCTGACCAAACGCCTCCTTCGGCATGCTCGGAGCATGGACCTCGACGGATTTCTCGACTTTTCAGCGGCCTTTCAGGCGATCTCCCATCACACCGACGCCCATCACGAGGCTGTGGACCACTTCGTCGAAAGGCTGGGCAAGAGCGCAACTAAGGCCCAAATTGACGGATTTGGGCCGAAAACCGGCTAATTCAGCCCGCGGTTTCGTCTTGAGCGGCAACCCTGGGTGGTGTCTAGTCACCTAGGGTGGTGATACCAGAGACCCATAGCCCGGCTGGCTAGCTAGGGCAACCTTTCGATTCTCGGATTCATCCAGTGGGAGATGTCTTGGACGACAGTTTGATCAAAGCCATGAAGGGGGTGGTCGACGACCTCTACGGTCATGTTCATCGCGTCGCCGATCTTTCCGTGGCTGTGGGCAAGGAGATGCGCCTCGATCCGAAGACATCGAGCGGCTTTCCCTCGTTGGAATCCTCCACGACGTCGGCAAGATCCACATCGACCCGGCCATCCTCGCCAAGCCAGGACCGCTCGACGACCTCGAACGGGATCACATGCGCCGCCATCCCGAAATCGGTTACGCCATGATCACCGAACAGTTCGATCGCCGGATCGCCGAGGCGATCCTCTACCACCATGAGCGTTACGACGGCGTCGGGTACCCGTTCGGCCTCGCCGGCGAAAAGATCCCTCTTCTCAGCCGGATCGTCCTCGTCGCCGACGCCTTCGATGCCATCACCAGCAACCGCGCCTACCAGCCGGCGTTGTCGGTCGATTACGCCATCAACGAAATCATCGTCAACTCCGGTACCCAGTTCGACCCGCAGTGTGGTCGAGGCGTTCCTGGCCCGTCACCGAACGCGGCGAGCTCTGCCGGCCGAAGCCTGCCCCGATGAAAGAAGTCCTTGTCCCGACCTAGGGTTCGGGCGTGGATCAAATCTTTCAGCCCGCCACCACGGCCTGGTTCCGGGCATCCTTTCCGGCGCCGACCGCGGCGCAAGAATCCGGGTGGAAAGCCATCGCGAGCGGGCACCACACCCTGATCCATGCCCCCACCGGATCGGGCAAGACCCTGGCAGCGTTTCTCTGGATGCTCGACCGGCTTGCTCGCACGAGCCGCGTCCTCCTAGGATGACCGCTGCCGGGTGCTCTACGTATCGCCGCTCAAGGCGCTGGCCTATGACGTCGACCGCAACCTGCGCGCACCTCTCGCCGGGATCCGGCACGCCGCCTTGCGCCTCGGTCAGCCCGAGCTGCCCGAGCCTCGCCACGTTCCTCCGGACCGGCGACACCCCCTCCCAGGAACGACAGAGGATGCAGCGCAACCCGCCCGACATCCTCATCACCACCCCCGAGTCGCTCTTCCTCCTGCTCACGTCAGAGGCCCGCAAGGTCCTGGCCAGCGTCGAGTGGGTGATCGTCGACGAAATCCACGCGGTGGCGGGACCAAAGCGTGGCGCCCACCTGGCGCTTTCCCTCGAGCGCCTTGAGGAGATCTCGCCCGGGTGACGCCTCAGCGCATCGGCCTTTCGGCCACCCAGCGGCCGCTTGCGACGATCGCCGAGTTTCTCGGCGGCGGGATCATAGTCGACGACCTATCGGCCTCGGCCGGTGGTGATCGCCAGACGCTCCGGCCACCGACCCCTCGACCTCGAGATCGTCGTGCCGGTCGACGACATGACCGGCCCACCGGCCCTGCGCCCGACCCTCTCGACCCCGAGATCCAACGGGTTCCATCGATCTGGCCGGCCATCTATCCCGAGATTCTCGAGCTGATCGAGAGCCCACCGCTCCACCATCGTGTTCGCCAACTCCCGTCGGCTGGCGGAGCGCATCTGCGCTGAGCTCAACGAGCTCGCCGGTACCGAGATCAGCCCGGGCCCATCACGGGTCGGTGTCCCGCGAGCAACGGGTTCTGATCGAGGAGTCTCTCAAACGGGGCGAGCTCAAAGCCGTCGTCGCCACGTCAAGTCTGGAGCTGGGCATCGACATGGGTGCAGTCGATCTGGTCATACAGATCGAGGCCCCGATGTCGGTGGCTTCCGGACTGCAACGAGTCGGGCGCTCCGGCCATCAGGTGGGAGGCGAGAGCCGGGCCAGGATCTTCCCCAAGTACCGCGGGGACCTGCTGGTCGCGACCGTCGTTGGCAAGCAGATGGTCGAAGGCGAAATCGAGACGACCGTCATCCCCCGCAATCCCCTCGACGTCATGTCAGCCAGCAACTCGTGGCGGCCGTCGTCCATGGCGCCGCGCCGGCCGACGATCTGTACGATCTCGTCCGGCGTGCCCGTCCCTACTCGGAGCTGACCCGGCCGTTCTTCGACGCCACCCTCGACATGCTCGCCGGGCGCTACCCCTCCGACCTGCTCGCGGACTTCGGCCCCGCGTCAATTGGGACCGTCGTCGAGGGCACCGTGACGGCGCGACCTGGAGCCCGCCAGCTGGCGATCGCCAACGCCGGGACCATTCCCGACCGGGGACTCTTTCGGGTCATTCTCCCGGACGGGAGCCGGGTCGGTGAACTCGACGAAGAAATGGTGTACGAATCGAGGGTGGGCGACGTGTTCGTCCTCGGAACCTGCACCTGGCGGGTGACCGACATCGGACCCGATCGGGTCGAGGTCATTCCGGCTCCCGGGAGTCCCGGCCGCCAAGGTGCCCTTCTGGAAGGGCGATGCACCCGGGCCGACCGATCGCCACCGGCCGCAAGATCGGTCAGTTTCTGACAGAGCTCGCAGAACATCGACCCAGTGCGGATGCTCCAGACCGAATACCACCTCGACGAGCTGGCCGCTCACAACCTCAGCAGCTACCTCACCGAGGAACAAGAGGCGACCGGCGTCCTGCCCACTGACACCGACCCTGGTCATCGAGCGGTTCCGCGACGAGATCGGCGACTGGCGAGTCGTGCTCTTGTCGCCGCTCGGCGCCAAGGTTCATGCGCCCTGGGCGATGGCCCTGACTCAGAAGCTGCGATCGACCTACGGCCGGGACGTCGACGTGATCTGGGCCGATGACGGCATCGCCTTCCGTTTTCCCGACGCCGACGAGGTCCCCGGATCTCGAGGAGCTCACTCTCGAGCCCGAGGAAGTGCGCTCGCTGCTCGAGGAACACCTCGCCGACACCGCGCTCTTTGCAGCCAGATTCCGCGAAGCTGCCGGGCGGGCTCTGCTCCTCCCCCGACGCCGCCCCGGCAGCCGCACTCCGCTCTGGCAGCAGCGACGGCGCGCGGCCGACCTCTTGGCGGTCGCCCGCCAGTTCGGCTCCTTCCCGATCATCCTCGAGACGTATCGAGAGATCCTGACCGAGGACTTCGACCTTCCCTCGCTCACCGAAGTGCTCACCGACATCCGCTCTCGCAAGATTCGTCTCGTCGAGGTCGAGACCGCCTCGGCCTCGCCCTTCGCCTCGTCGCTTCTTTTCGCCTTCGTCGCCGCGTTTCTCTACGAGGCCGATATGCCTGCGGCCGAACGTCGGGCCTCGGCGCTGACCCTCGACCGCGACTTGCTGCGCAGCCTCCTCGGCGAAGGCGACCTGCGTGAGCTGATCTCACCCGAGATCCTGGCGATGATCGAAGTCGAGCTCCAGCAGCTCACTCCCGAACGGCGGGCGACGACGATCGACGGGGTCCACGACCTCCTGCGGGATCTCGGACCGCTGACCCTGCAAGATCTCGAGGTTCGCTGCGACCTCGTTTCGTTTCCAGACACGATTGCCCAACTGCTTGCTGAGAGGCGAGTGATCGAGGTCCGAATGGGGGGTCGCGATTGTTTGGCGGCGATCGAGGATGTGGCCCGTTTGCGAGACGGTCTCGGGGTGCCGGCACCGCTCAACGTCCCCGGCTCGTTCTTGCAGCCGGTGCCCGACCCGCTGGCTGACCTGGTTGGGCGCTATGCCCGCACCCACGGGCCGTTCACGGCGGAGTCGGCGGCGGGCGCGCTCGGCCTTCCGCTGGCCGTTGTGACGATGGTCCTCGAGCGTCTCGGCAGCCCAGGAGCGAGTCCTGGCCGGGGGCTTCGGAGCCCATCAATGGATCGATGCCGAAGTCCTCCGCCGGATCAAACGACGCAGCCTCGCAGTCCTGCGCGAAGAGATCGAGCCGGTCGAGACAAAAGCCCTTGCCCGGTTCGTCCCCCAGTGGCAGGGGGTCAGCTCCCAACCCCCGCGCAGCGTTGATTCGCTGGCCGACGCCGTCTCGCGTCTCCAGGGCTACGAGGTCGCAGCTTCGGTACTCGAGCGGGACCTCCTCTCACAACGAAGCGCCGAGCCCAGTCCATGGCTGGATCGCCTCATGCTCAACGGTGAGCTCGTCTGGGTCGGACGCGGATCGCTCGGTGGCAGGGATGGCAAGGTCGCCCTCTATCGACGGTCCCAGCTCGGCGCCCTCTACTCGCCGGTCACCCCAGCCTTTGAGCTTTCGGCCCAACACGCACAGCTCCTGGACGCGCTCGGATCCGGCGGGGCCGCTTTCTTTCACGACCTGTACGAGGCCGCTGGCGGAGGCGATCCCGAGCCCGCGCTCGAAACCTTGTGGGATCTGGTCTGGGCCGGACTTGTCACCAACGACACGCTGGTGCCGCTTCGCGCTCTACGTTTCGAGCCGTGGCGGGCGCCGCCCCGGTGGCCGCCGTCCGCTTACCTCTTCCTTTCCAGCCCACGCCTCGGGTCGCTGGTCTGCGATCCGCGTCACTCCCACCGACCCGACCACGTTCGCCACCGCCTGGGCCTCACAGCTGCTCGACCGCTACGGAGTCGTGACGAGATCCCACGTTGCCGCCGAAGGTATCCCGGGTGGCTGGACAGCTCTCTATCCCGTGTTCACCCGGATGGAGGAGGTCGGGAGGGTTCGCCGCGGGTACTTCGTCGAAGGATTGGGGGGAGCCCAATTCGCTCTCGCCGGCGCTGTCGATCGTTTGCGAGGTCAGCTGAAGCAAGACGTTGTCGGGTTGGCTGCAACCGACCCGGCCAACCCCTTCGGCACCATCCTCCCCTGGCCCGACACCGCGACCCGACTGGTGCGGACAGCTGGCGCTTACGTCATCATGGGCAACGGTGAGCTTCTGGCCTACCTCGACCGCGGCGGGAGGAGGCTGTATCTCTTCGCCGAACCCGAAGGCGAGATCGCGCGCGAGCTCGCCGCAATCGCTCTCAGAAGGCGACGACTCCTCATCGAGGAGATCGACAACGTCCCCGCCTCTCAATCGTCATTCGGGGCGACCCTGACCGAGTGGGGCTTTGTCCCCGCCCTCAAGGGGCTGGCGTTCCGGGGCTCGTGACAAGGTGCCCCCGCAGCTAACGATTCGTCCCGGCCACCCTGACTTCCTCGATCTGCCGTGGTCGCGACCGCTGCCGAGTTGGACGCTGCCCAACATGCTGGACTTGCCCAAAGGCATCAGCCGGCATGAAGTTCGCTTCCTTTCCTATCCGCAGGGTATCTATGCAGTAAAAGAGCTCTGTGCGTCTCTGGCGGAGAACGACTACACCGTACTGCGGGGCCTTGAGGCGGTCGGCGCCCCGGCCGTAGTGGCGGTCGGCCTGGTTGAGAACCGGACCTCTGACCCTGGGGAAGAGATGTCGGCGGCCCTCATAACTGCCTACGAACCTTTCTCCTTCTCATATCGCGAATTGCTCGTCGGAGCCAGGCTGGCCGCGGCTGACAACGGCAGCGATCGCCCCCCTGGCTTTGGGCTCCGCCGAAATCAGATGCTCGACGCATTTGCCAGCCTCCTGGTCGAGCTCCATATCGCCGGCTGTTTCTGGGGGGATTGCAGCCTCTCCAACGTCCTTTACCGCTTCGATGCCGAGGCGATCGAGACGATCATGGTGGATGCCGAAACCGCCCGTATCTACGACGATGGGCTCAGCGACGGCAAGCGGGAAGAAGACCTCGAGTTGATGGTCGAGAACGTCGCCGGGGGCATGTCCGACATTGCCGCCGAAGCCGGGGTCGATGTTGATCTCGCGGACCTCGACCTCGGTTTCGACATCGCCGATCGCTACCGGAGTCTCTGGCTGGAGCTAGGGAAGGCCGAGAAGATCAGTTCCGACGAGCGCTATCGAATCACCGAGCGAGTAGAGAGGATCAACCGTTTGGGATTCGATGTCGAGGAAGTCGATCTCGTGCCCTTAATCGACGACACCTCCGAGATACAGATCAAGGTCAGAG
Source organism: uncultured Acidimicrobiia bacterium (assembly GCA_963840175.1). Taxonomy (GTDB): domain Bacteria; phylum Actinomycetota; class Acidimicrobiia; order Spongiisociales; family ZC4RG35; genus JACCTH01. The sequence goes on along the minus strand of CAWIXU010000009.1, from coordinate 86,704 downwards.
TTGGAGGCCGTGGCTTTCATCGCAATCGTCTCAAGTCCCTGACCGGGATCGACGCCCTCGAGAATCAGGCCCGAGCCATCCTGGCCGACGTCCACTATTTCGGCGGCGAAGGCGACGCTACCGCCAAGGCCACAAACGCGATACGTTGGCGAGCTACCCGCTTCGAACCGATGATGAGCCAGCTCATTGCCCTAGGGGATATCGACCCGATCCAGGCGTATTGCGACATCCTCAACCATCGCTACGAAATGGCGGCTCGCTTGACGCGCGATGTCACCACCGAGGAGGCCTTCGAGGATTGGCTACGGGTTGGCCGTCCGGGATACCCACTCCGTTAGAAGCTCGTAGACGGTGTTGCGCTGCGCGGGTGAGCGTCCCGCCCCCTCGATGGCGGCAACGAATTCCTCTGGGCGTGACCTCCTGGCCATGAGCCGCTCCTGCAGAGCGGGTGATGATCTCCCCCATCAAGGTTCCACCGAGGTCGTTACAGCCGGCATTGAGAAGCCGCGCCCCGCCGTCGAGACCCAGCTTCACCCACGAGGCCTGGATGTTGGGGATCAAACCATCGAAAGCGATGCGAGCCACCGAGTGGACGAGCACTACCTCGTCCCAGGTCGGACCCGGACGGCTTTGGCCTCGCAAATAGATCGGGGCGCCCATGTGGACGAACGGCAGAGGTACAAACTCGGTGAATCCTCCGGTGCGTCGTTGGATCTCCCGGATCACTTCGAGATGATTGGCCCAGGCCGCCGGATAGTCGATATGGCCAAACATCAATGTCGCGGTCGCCCGCAGGCCCAGCTCGTGCGCTGTAATCATCACCTCGGCCCACTGCGAGCTGCGGATCTTGTCCGGGCAGAGGTGGACGCGGACATCGTCGTCAAGCACCTCGGCTGCAGTGCCGGGCAAGCTGCCGAGGCCCGCGTCGCGGCAGACGGGTGAGGAACGACGCGGACCGAAACACCGAGCGTCTCAGCTCCTTGCCAGATCTCGAGTGGAGTGAACCCGTGGATGTGCATCTCTGGCAGCCGGGCTTTGATGCCTTCAACCACTCCTGCATAGAAGTCGCCGGTGAATTGAGGATGGATCCCACCCTGCGAGTGTGACTTCGCTTGCTCCCCGCTCCCAGGCTTCCTCCGCCAATCCGACGATGCCCTCGAGCGGAATCAAATACGGATCCTCTCGCAGGTTGAGGCTGCGCGGCCCTTTCGAGAATGCACAGAACCCACAGCGGAAGTAGCACTGGTTCGTGTAGTTGATATTTCGATTGATCACGTAGGTGACGGTGTCGCCCACCGCTCGCTGCCTTAGCTGGTCGGCGGTCCAGGCGATCGCCTCGACCTGTTCCCCGCGTGCGGCAAAGAGCGCCTCGATTTCATTTCTCGTCGGTGGCTCACCTCCCAGTGACCGTTCGAGCACCGGGGTCAGATCATCGGCACCGGAAATTGCAGCCGGCCCGGCTGAGTCCACCCAGAGTGAATCCAGCCATTGCGCCGAAAGCCGGCGGGGAGGCACCGGAAGTGTCTCCTCTTTACCTGGCGCCCAACCCGTGCGCGGCCGAATGGCTCCGGTCCCGTCGGTCTGGTGAAGCCAGGTCGTGAAGATGCGGTCCGGCAGCTCCTCTCGCAACACATCGATCGAAACCTCCAACGGAAACGGTCCCCGCTCGACCAGAGTGTGAGGTGCGAGTCTTTGACGGAGCTCTCCGACCAAGTCGAAATCCCAATCTCGAAGAATGAGATCGTCTGCTCCGTGCGCCACACGCCTCCAGCGCGGCTTCGATGCTGTCCACGAACACCGACAGCCGCGTTGTGATCGTGGGCAGGCTGACAATTCGACTCAGTTCGGCGACCCGCTTGCGTCCACCGCGCAGGAACGCCGGCTGACGCCGGGCAACGTCGTCGAGGATCGTTTCGAACGTTTCCTGCCCGGCGTCGATTGTCAGTCGCCAGCTCGGCACTGCGGCCGCCTCCCCCACGGCGACGACCATTGCGGCCATGGCCTGGCGACTTCCCAATCGGGAGGAGACCGCCCTCGAGGGTTGGAACGATCGCCGTTTCCTCGCCGAGCTCAATGACCGTCGTGCCTTCATGGCGGCGGGTGTCGGCCAGAGTCGCCGTCATCGTGTCGGCGAGACGCAGTTGAACAAAGGTGATCTTCATGCCGGGGTTCCGATGGCAGCGTAACCCCGGTCGTCGACCGCGCTCTCGACTCGCGTCGAGCAGATCGACATCGATCCATTCCGGGGTGATGAACTCGGGATAGACCGGCAGGCGGGGAACGAGCTCGAAGCCAGCCGCCGCGGTACGCGCCGCCAGCTCATCGAGGTGGGGCCAGGGCTGCTCAGGATTGACCCAGTCGATGGTGAGCGGACTGACGCCACCCCAATCGTTGATCCCTGCATCCAGGTAAAGCTCGAAATTCTCAGTGAGATTCGGCGGAACCTGCAGATTCGCCTCAGGACCGAGCAACCAGCGCGCAACCGCCACGACCCGAGCGAACCAGCTCGGAAGCGGTTCGGCTTGCCTGCGCATGGGGGTGTTCGCCTTCGCCCGAAAGTTCTGGACAATCACCTCCTGCAGCTCGACATCCCGAGAGTGCGAGCAATGAGTCGACAATCTCCGCGTTGGTCTCTCCGATCCCGACCAGGATCCCGCTCGTGAAAGGAACCCGCAGCTGTCCCGCATTGGCGATCGTCGCGAGCCGGAGCGCAGGATCTTTGTCGGGACAGTTGAAATGCGGCATGCCCGGTTCCAGCAATCGCGGTGAAACGTTCTCGAGCATCAACCCCATCGACGGGTTGAATGGACGCAGCGCCGCCATCTCCTCGATTGACATGAGCCCGGGATTGGCGTGAGGAAACAAACCGGTTTCGTTCGAGCACCATCCGGCTCATCGCCACGACATAGTCGATCGTCGAGGCTCGTAGCCGGCCTCGTCAAGAAACTCGCGAGCCTGCCTCCAGCGATCCTCGGGCCGGTCACCCAGCGTGAAGAGCGCCTCCGTGCATCCATGCTCGGCTCCAGCCGTGGCCACCGCCAGTACCTCCTCGGGTGTGAGATACATCCCCCCGCCTCCCGGCGGCTGCGCAAAGGTGCAGTAGGTGCAGCGGTCGCGACAAAGGGTGGTGAGCGGAAGAAACACTTTCCGGCTGTAGGTGATCGTCCGGCCCTTACCGGCGTCGCGCAGCGCGGTCGCGTGTGCGAAAAGAGGGGCAGGGTCGAGGCGACTGTCGAGATAGGCCAGCGCCAGCTCGCGATCAGGGGCGGGATGCATCATGAAATCGAGGTAGCGCCGGCGCCGATCACTCCACCATCAACCGGCAGCACGACCCCGGTAATCCAGCTGGCGGCATCGGAGGCAAGAAAAACAATCGCCCGGGCGATGTCATCGGGAACGCCGATTCGCCCCAACGGATGCGCCTGACCGGCCTCCGCTTCTCGACCCTCCCAGAGCGATCCGGCCAGTCGAGTCTTGACCACTCCGGGAGCAACTGCGTTGACCCGAACCACCGGTGCGAGTTCGAATGCGAGCTGCTGGGTCATGTAGGCCAGGGCGGCTTTGGAGATGTTGTAGGCCCCCAGGATGGGAGCAGGCCGCAGGCCGCCAACCGAAGCAACGTTGACGATGGCGCCACCGTGATCAGCCATCCATTGCGTCACCACTTGCTGGCACCAAATCAGCGGTCCCCGTTGATTTACCGCCCAGGTCTTGTCGACCGCGCCGAGATCGACGGTGACGAGCGGTCCCGGAGCGGGGTTGGTACCGGCGTTGTTGACGAGGATGTCACAAGAGCCGAAGCGCTCGATCGTCGCGGCAACCGCTCGTTTGGCATCCTCGGGATCGTCGGCCCGCGCGCGCGATCGCATAGCAGCCGATCCTGCGGCGACGCCGGCGCCGACGAGTTCCTTGACCGCCTGGTCGAGGTTGTCCGGCTTGCGACTGGTGATGGTCACGCCCTCGGCACCCGACTCGAGCATCAACCGGGCAGTGGCTTCGCCAATCCCCCGGCTGGCCCCGGTGACGATGGCGACTTTTCCGTCGAGGCGTACATCCATGTCGGAGGAGTTAAGCAAGCGATCCGCCCTAACCTCCCGGTCCGTGCATGTGCTCGTCGCTACCACCGGGGTCCTGCCGCCGAACTCGGTAGCCGACTTCTGCGACCTCCTCGTCGGCAATGACCTGGGCTCGATCACGGTGATGACCGTCATCCAGGTGCCCCGCACCTTTCTCGCCACCCTCGATGACGAAGAACGCCGTTCGCTGCTCGACGACGATGCCCGGCGCAACGAGCAGGCTGAGGTCAAAGCCGCTCGCTACCTCGAAGAGCGCGGACGCCGCATCGTCGATCCGCTGATCGCGGCCCTGGCTGCCAAGTCCCGGACTGCTTCGATCCGTCTGGTCGAGGGCGACGACCCGGCCGAGGCCATCATCAACACGGCTCAGGACGTCGGAGCGGACGCCATCGTCATGGGCGCCACTCGGAGGCTCTTCACCGAGCAGGCCTGGAAAAGCGTCTCCGTCCGCGTCGATGGATCGATGCCAGATCCCTTTGTTGCTTGTCCCCGGAAGCCGGATCGAGGACACCGGCGAGTTTTACCCCTAGCCGCCCCTCGGCCCTACAGGCCACTCCCCGTTTCTCCTCCGCAATGGGGGAGAAACGGCCCAAGCTGACTATTTCGCTCGAGGGGGGAAAGCGGGAGAAACAGTCACCGCCCGGAACTGGGTTTCGAACAACTCGCGATACAAACCCCCCTGGCTGAGGAGAACTTCGTGAGAGCCTTGCTCAACCAGCCGGCCCTGATCGAGGACCAGGATTTGATCGGCGGCCAGGATCGTCGACAGCCGGTGGGCAATGACCACTGAAGTACGTCCTTGCATCAATCGTTCCAGAGCCTCCTGGATCAGCGCCTCCGAGCGCGAGTCGAGCGAAGAGGTCGCCTCGTCGAGGATGAGCACGGCCGGGTCCTTGAGAATCACGCGGGCGATCGCCAGGCGTTGCCTTTCGCCCCCGGACAGGCGGTAGCCACGCTCACCGACAACCGTTTCGAACTTTTCAGGCAAGGCTTCGATGAAGTCGGCGATGTTGGCGGCTCGAGCGGCCGCCCATAGTTCGTCGGTCGTGGCGTCAGCGCGGGCGTAGCGAAGATTGGCGGCAATCGTGTCGTGGAAGAGATAGGTCTCCTGGGTCACGACTCCGATTCCGCGGGCAATGGACTTCAAAGGTCAACGACCGCACATCCACACCGTCGATGCGGATGGCTCCCTGGGTGACGTCATAGAGACGGGGGATCAAATATGACACCGTCGTCTTGCCGGCGCCGCTCGGGCCTACCAAGCGCCACGAGCTGGCCGGCGTTGATCTTGAAATCGACGTCTTCGATGGCCCATTGGCGAGTCGACACTTGTTGGGGGACAAGGCCCTCGTCGAGGTTGGCGCGGCGACCCCGTCGCTTCACCGCCTCGAGGCCGATCAGCTCGCCGCTCTGATAGCGGAACGAGACATGGTCGAACTCGACGTCGCCTTTCATCTCGCGGAGATCCTCGGTTCCTTCGCTGACATCGGGTCTCATATCGAGCACTTCGAAGACGCGCTCGAAAGAAACGAGCGACGTGGCCAATTCCACCCGGCTCGTCGTGAGGGAGCTCAGCGGTCCGTAGAGCTGTCCGATCAGGGCCGTGAACATCACAACGGTGCCGATGGTGAGCTCCTCGCGAATGACCATCCAACCGCCGACCCAGAACACGACTGCGGAGCCGAAAGCTCCCACCAGACCGAGCGTGGCAAAGAACCACCGTCCAACCATGGCTTGCTTCACCCCGAGATCGCGCGCCCGCGGCAGCCTCGGCCGCGTAACGCCCGGACTCAGCTCGTCTCGCGACCAAAGAGCTTGACCAGCAACGCACCCGAGATATTGAACGTCTCCTGGAGAATCACCGACATCTCCGCGTTTCGTTGCATTTGCTGGTCGGTGTAGCGCCGGAGAATTCGGGCGACACGTCTCGCCGGAAGCGCGAAGAGCGGCAGCGCCATCAACGCGAGCAAGGTCAGCCGCCACTCGGCGCGGAGCATCACCACCAAGATCACCACCACCGAAACGAGGTTGGAGAACACGGTGATGAAGGTGCCGGTGATTGCCTGCTGGGCGCCGACGACATCGGTGTTGAGCCGCGAGATCAGCTCGCCGGTCCGGGTTGAGGTGAAGAAGCGCAAGCGACATCTTTTGCAGGTGCTCGTAGAGCTGGCGCCGGAGATCGAAGATGATCCCCTCGCCGGCCCGGGCCGACCACCAGCGCTGCAGAACGCCGATCGCCGAATTGACGAGCGGCAAGAGCACCATCCCAAGCCCGAGGATCGTCAGAAGTCTCAGATTCCGCTGCGGCAGCGCCTCATCTATCAGCCGCCTGGTCAGCTGCGGAGGCACGACGCTGAGGATCGAAGTGGTCACCACGGTGAAGATGACCCCGACCAGCTGGCGGCGGTACTGCCGGCCATAACGCCAGACTCGACCGAGCAACTCGCGATTTAGATCGGACTTGGCTTCCTCCGGGTCATACCGGATGTAGTTCCAACCGAAGTGGGTCATCCACTGACCGAGTCGAGGGAGCGGGATGAGTCAGCCATCGGCACCGCCCACCCGGGGTTGACCCCGGAGCGGAGGAAGAGCTCGTAGCGATAGGTGGTCGTGTACCAGATGAGCGACGTTCCCAAGCGGTCGGTCAGCTCCCAGGCCGGACCTCCTTCGACAGTGGTGACCGAGCACTCCGCTTGTCGGTCGATGTAGCGAGCGCAGCTGGTGTCGGCGGTCCCGGATGCGAGCGCGGCCAATCCCTCCGGATCGTTGACCACCGTCAACACCGCTTGCTGACCGACCGAGCGCGACCGGGTGTACGGCTCCACCGACCAGAGGCCGAAGGCCGCGACCTGCTCGGTGGAAAGGGTCACCTGGGCCAGGTCGTAGACGAGCTGGCTCGTGACGTACCTGACCTCGGGCGGAACCTGGCTCGGAAACTCGATGCCGGGCAGAGCTAGGGCGATCTCTTCCGGAGTCGCCTGGACGAAGGGGTCGCTCGATTGCGCCCGGGCGTAAACGCCGGAAATGATCTCGGCCGAGGTCGTACCTGCCACCGGTGCGAGGTCCCCGTTGAACCACTCGACCCGGCGGGTGGCGACCAGCGCCGGTCCCGAGTTCGCAGTCGTCGCGGTGCTCACCAGGGTCGGCTCTCCGATCCAATCGGAGGCGCCATCGCCGACGTCGCTCAGCGGGGCGTCACCACAGGCGCCGAGCAAAGGCATGAGCGAAAATCGCCAGGGGCAAAAACCGCATCAGAAATAGAGAAGATCGCTTCAACAAGTCAATTTTGCCATCATCGGCGAGATGTCCCGGGTACTAGTCATCAACGGTCCGAACCTCGACCAGCTCGGTAGTCGCGAACCCGAGATCTACGGACGAACCACACTGGCCGAGCTCGAGGCCGAATTGAAGGATCTCGGTGACCGCCTGGGAGTCGAGGTCGCGTTCTTTCAAGCCAACGATGAGGCTGCTCTCGTCGACAGGGTCCACATGCACTCGCCGGCGAGGAGCCTGCCGTCGACGGCATCGTGATCAACCCGGGGGCCCTCACCCACTACTCGCGGGCCTTGGGCGACGCATCTCTCGGCATTGTCTCAGCCTGTAGTTGAGGTCCATATCTCCAACATCCTCGAGCGCGAACCCTTCCGGCGGCGCTCCGCTATGACGGCGAACTCGCAGATATACGGGCGGGGAACGGCGGCTACAGCTCCGCAATTCGCCACTTAGCAAATCGCCTGGCTTGGAAGGTGGAAAAGGTCGTGTACGGCCCTCTGCCCGATCAATACGGCGACCTTGGCGCCAGCCGCTTAGGCACTGCCAGCCGCCTGGCCGTGCTTGTTCATGGTGGCCTCTGGCGACACGAGTGGACCGCAGACACCACCGAAGCGAATCGCCATCGATCTGACCCGGCGCGGCTGGGCAACGGTCAACCTCGAGTATCGGCGGGTCGGGCTCGGGGGCGGGTGGCCGGAGACCTTCGAGGACCTGGCTCGAGCGCTCGCAGCATCTGCCGGCAACGACCGGAATTGAGCCTGAGAACACTGCCCTCATCGGTCACTCGGCCGGGGCCACGATGGTCCTCTGGGCCGCCTCGTTCCATCCGGGTCCGATTGCGGCTCTGGCCCCGTTCCCTGACCTCGTCAGAGCGGCCCAGGACCCGGTGTGGTCGGGTCCCGTGAGCCGTCTTCTCGCGGGCGATCAGCCTTCCCCTGAGCTTTACTCACCCCAGCATCGGTCCCCTCCACTCGGTCCCGCGGTGGTCGCGGCCGCACGCGAGGACTCGGTAAGTCCGCCGGATGCTGTCTCTGCTTATGCCGAGGCATTTTCGACCGTGGATTTCGTCTTATGCGAAGGAAGCCACGGCTCCTTTTTAGAACCTTCAAGTTCTGCTTGGGGGTTGGTTGTGGACTGGCTGCAAGACGCGAAAAGTAACCCTCTAGCGGTTTGCCGCCGGAAGGGCGGCGGAATACCTTTTTCCACGGGTCGGAGTCATGAGTTTCCACAGGTTTTTGCACATGGCTGGGTGGTCAGCGGTGATCCTGCTCACAATTGTGGGTTTCGCCGCTTTTAACACCAACGAAGCGCCTTCCTCGGGTCGCGCCCTTGCCGGCAATCGAGCCCTTGACCGAGGAGCCGTCGACTTCCGCCCCTGGCAACTCATCTGGCAATTCATCTAGCACGGCGTCTTCGGTCGAGCTCGACACCGGTTGGCTCGACTCGGTCGTTTTTCGGGACCTGGTGAACAGCGACTTTGCGTCCGGGGATGTGAATCAGGCAGTCCGCGTGGCCTGGTGCTTGTCCCGCTTCGATGTCGATTCGATCGATCCCGCCACCGGCGCCGTGGGTTTGTTCCAGATCGATCCCACCGATTGGGCGCTGGCACTGGCCGAGATGGGTCTGCCGGCAGAGGCAGATCCTTTTGATCCGGCACTGAATGTCTCCGTCGCCGCTCACATCGTGTACGCCGGTCCGGGCTGGGGTTACTGGAGCTGCGGTTAACGAAAATCGCGGGACTTAAGCGTTGCCACATGCAGCGGTGTGAATCGATGCGCCACCAGGTTGGTGACTCCGTCCCGATACTCGAGTCTTCCCCCGATCACCATTGCCGCGGTCTTGCGAGCAACCTCGCGATTCGCTGACCAAACCGGTGGCAGCACCACGACATTCAGCATCCCGGTCTCGTCCTCGAGGTTGAAGAAGATCACGCCTGCGGCCGTGCCCGGATGCTGACGATGGGTCACCACGCCGCCAACCTCGGCCATCACCCCATTGCGGCGCAAGCTGCCAGCGCTTCCATCACGGTCAGACATCCCGCGGCAACTGCAACTCGTCGCGGATGAACTGAATCGGATGGGTGTTGGACACCCCGGTCGACCACAGGTCGGCGCGATGCTCTTCCTCCGCCGTCATTCCCGGCAGCGGGGGTGCCTCGATCCCGGGAGAAAGCGGAAGCCGCTCCGGGTCGATTTCAGATAGCGGTCCGGCCGCCCACATCCCGGCTCGTCGTTCGATGCCCAAGGGATCTCCAACGCTCCACTGGCCGCCAGACCTTCGAGAGCTTGCACCGACAACCCGGTGCGAAACGCGACGTCCTCGGGGCTCGTGAACTCGCCCCCGATCTGACGGGCGGCTTCGATCCGATCGATGTCTTTCTCCCCGAGGTTGCGGACATAGCGCAAGCCCGAGTCGGACCGCCATGGCCGGTCGCAAGCGGATCCTCGATAGGCCCCCTGCCCCTCCGCCAGCTCGCTCCGTAGTAGGTGACCGTGTCGTCTGGATCGACCGACCATCCTTCGATCGTGCAGTCGTGGAACGAGCGGTTGACACACGGAGCCAGAGTTCTCCACCCCGTGCCGGCGCGGCGTCCTGGACCAGACTGTTGGGGCTGTAGAACCCCATCGGCTGGGCGTTGAGCAGCCCGGCCAGGGTCTCGGTCGGCCAGTGGTATTTCAACCAGGCCGACATGTAGACGATGTAGGCGAAGCTCACCGAATGGCTCTCCGGGAAAGCCGAAGTGGGCGAAGCCCTGGAGCTTTTCCCAGATCTCGTCGGCGGCCGCTCCGGTCACTCCCTTGCTGGCCATGCCGGCGAAAACTTCCTCGGCCAGCCGGCCCATCGCCTCCTCCGAGCGTTTGTGGGTCATCGCTTGACGCAGGCGATCCGATTGGCCGCCGTCGAAGCCGGCACAAACCCGCGCCAGTTCCATCAACTGCTCCTGGAAAATCGGCACCCCCATCGTCTTCTCGAGGATGGGAATCGGTGAGCGGATGGGGAAAACGAATCGGTTCGTCACCGTTGCGCCGGCGCAGATAGGGATGAACCGATTGGCCCTGGATCGGTCCGGGGCGGATCAGGGCCACCTCTACGGCGAGGTCGTAGAAGGTGACCGGCTTCATCCGCGGCAGAGTTGCCATCTGCGCGCGTGACTCGACCTGGAACATGCCAACGGTGTCGGCTTTGGTCAGCATTCGATAGATCGCCGGCTCCTGCGGAATGGTCGCGAGGTCGATCTCGAAACCGTGGGCCTCCTTGACGAGGTCGGCGGTGAGATGAAGGGCATTGAGCATTCCCAACCCGAGCAGATCGAACTTGACGATCCCGATCGCCGCGCAATCGTCCTTGTCCCATTGGAGAACCGAGCGATCCTCCATCCTCCCCCACTCGAGAGGAACCACCTGAGCGAGAGGGCGATCGGCGATCACCATCCCGCCCGGAGTGGATCCCGAGATGCCGGGGAAAGCCATCGAGCCGCCAGCAGACGTCATAGAGCAACTCGGCAGTCAGACCCGGAGGAAGACGGAGCATCGAGTCGGAGCGCGGCGGGATCGTGGCTGTCGACATAGCGGGAAAGCCCATCGACCTGAGCCTGGGTAAAACCGAAAGCCTTGCCGACGTCGCGCAGCACCGACCGGGCCCGGTAGGTGATGACGTTGGCGACCATCGCCGCCCGCTCCCGTCCGTAGCGGCGATAGCAATACTGGATCACCTCTTCGCGACGGTCGGCTTCGAGATCCAAGATCGATGTCGGGCGGACGACCTCGTTCCTCGGAGAGGAAACCGCTCGAAGGGAAGACCGAGACGGATCGGGTCGACTCGGGTCAAGCCGAGACAACGACACACCGCCGAGTCGGCTCCCGAGCCCCGGATCTGGCAATAGATGTCCTGACTACGGGCGAAGGTGACGATGTCCCAAACCACGAGGAAATAGCCGGCGAAACCGAGCCGGTCGATGATGTCGAGCTCGTGTTCGAGCCGGGTCCGCGCCATCGGATCGACCAGCCCCTCGCCGTTGCCGGGATAGATCGTCGCGGGCCCCTTCCCAAGTGAGATGAACGGAGATACTCCATCTCGGAACGAAAATGTCCCGGCATCGGAAAGTCGGGAAGGCGGGGTGCTACCAACCTCAAGTCGAAGGTGAGGCTCCTCGGCGAGGGCGAGGGCATTTCTGATCGCGCCCGGGTAGCGCTCGAATCGCCGATGCATCTCGGCCGGAGATTTGAGATATCGCTCATCGGTCGCCGGACGGAAACCGTCCGCCATTTCCAAAGAGCGCCGGCCGACTCACTGCCGCGAGAACCTCGGAAAGATCGGCGTCCTCACGGCGGTGATAGTGGACGTTGTTGGTTGCGACCATCCCGAGGTTGAGACGGCCCGGCCAACCTCCCAGATGAGATCGTTGCGGGGATCGTCTTCGGGCATGCCGTGATGCCACATCTCGAGGTAGAAGCGATCGCCAAAAACCTCACGGAGCGCGATGGCCGCCGCTCATCGTTGCCGCCAGGTCGCCCCGGTCTGGCGGCTTCGCCACTGACGCCCTGGCGGCATCCGCTGAAGACCGACGAGATCCGACGACCTTGGCCAGATCTTCCAGATCGCTCTACACATAGATCGGCCGATCTTTCTCGCCTCGGAACTGAGCATTGGTGACAAAGCGTGAGAGGGCGCGGTAGCCGGCAGGTGAACCGGCGAGCAGCAACAAATGATCGGTCGGCTCCTTGTTGGTCGGCTTCTGTCCATGCATCCGCTTGTTGCGTCCGCGCCGGCGGATTCCAGGTTGAAGCGTGCGTTGGTTCCTTGCGGAGCACCGCTGGCGGCTTCCAGTTACGGCTCAAGCCGATTTCGGTTCCGTACACCGCAGGTAAGCCCGCATCGCGAGCCGCGGTCGAGAACCGCACCGCGCCGTAGAAGCCGTTGTGATCGGTGACGGCCAGAGCCCGATAGGAAAGCTCGACTGCCCTGGCCACCAGATCCTCGGCATGCGAAGCCCCGTCGAGAAACGAGAAATTGGTGTGGCAATGCAACTCGGCATAGTCGAACATATGTTCGTATTAACTATATGCGCTCGCTTCCCGGCCCCCAAATTGTCGAGCGCCACCAGCGCCCGGCTCTAGACCGGTGGTTCCTGCTCGTGGACGGTGTCGGTGAGGCGGGCCGTCGCTTCGCGCCGGACATGGATCGTTGGCGAGGTCCACGCCGTAATCAGGCTGATGACCCCGATGATGGCGTAGATCCAACCGATTCGGTTGTCACCGCCAAGGGGTCCAGCGAGAGACTCACTCTCGATGCCGTAGACGAGGCCGAAAGCCACGAGGACAAGACCCATCGTGGTGAGCGTCCTCCGGCTTCCCAGGGCGTTGCCGGCCGTGACCAGGTAGATGACTCCCACGATCAGGTGGATGACTGCCATCAGAAACGTGTGCGAAAGTCCGAGCACTGAGTCGGTCGAGTCGAAGTCGAAGCCCACCCGTAGCGCCGCGATCGCCCCGAGCACACTCAGAAAGAGTCCGACTCCGCCGGCGACGATCTGAGCGGGGCTCCACGTCTTCCGATCGACCACCACCCGGTCGCGGGTGGTCTGGGCGTCTACTTCATGATGATTGGGGTCGCTGGTCACTGGAAATCCTCGCTGTAGGTTCTTTCACCCATTCTTGCGGATTTGTCCTCGTGTTTAGGGGCTGGATCGTACGCAAGAATGGATGCCATGACTATTTCCAAGACCGTTCGCCTCTCCGGGGGATCCTCGGATTCGATCGAAGACGCCATCCGCACTGTGCTCGCCCGCGCCTCGGTGACGATACGCGACATCACCCGGTTTGATGTGGCGCACGTCTCCGGCCAGGTGGACAGCTCCGGGAGTGCCGACCGATTTTGAGGTTGTTCTCGACATCACCTTCAAGGTGCGGGAGTCGATGAGTCGTGAGTGAAGTCTCCCCCGGCCGTTTCCCTCGGCCAGGGGATCTCGCTCATCACCCTCCCTCTCCCCTTCCACAGTCCGAGAACAGTCAACGCCTATGTGATCGAAAGCAGCGACGGACTGGTGCTGATCGATTGCGGAGTCGACTCGCCCGAGTGCCGCCACGCTCTGATCGGCGGATTGGACCAGCTCGGCTACAACCTCAAGTCGATCGACACTCTTGTGGTCTCCCACCTGCACCCCGATCACGTCGGAATGGCGCCCCATCTCACGTCAACCTACGGCTGGCGTCTGGTCATGCACCAGCGAGCGTCGAAGCTCATCGATCGCTACAACGACAGCGAGGGTTTCGCCTGGAGGACCACGGAGCTGGCCGATCAACACGGCGTTGCTTCGCCATTCTTCGACGCCTTCGTCGATGTCGGCCCCCGGCCCGATGTGGATGCCGCACATCGACCAGCCGGATCAGACCGTCGATGAGGGCGACCTGATCCCGGTCGGTAGTGATCGCAGCCTTGAGGTGATCTTCACTCCCGGCCACGAAGCCGGCCCACATCTGTCTCCGCGACTCACGCACCGGCCACCTCTTCGCCGGCGACCACATCCTTCCCCGCATCACCCCTCTCGTCGCGTACGACGAGCTGTTCCCCGACGTCCTGGGCGAGTTCCTCGACTCGCTGCGCAAGATCGAAAAGCTCGGCGTGACGACCACCTATCCGGCTCACGGCGACGTGGTCGAACATGGATCGGCGCGAGCCGAGCAGATCCTCCTTCACCATCAACGGCGGCTGGCCAACATGCGCGAAGTCGTCAAACCCCTCGGGACGAGTGCCTGGGAGGTGATGGAGCAGGTCTTCCGTCCCAACCTGGGCCCGATGGATCAACGCCTGGCGTTGCGGGAAACGATCGCCCACCTCGAACACCTGGTCCTCGTCGGACGGCTTCGCCAGGAAGCCGGTCAGCGGTGACCTACCTGCCCTAGACTCGGCGTCATATACTTTCGGGGGTCTAGCGCTCCCCGGTTGCCCAGAGATCGCGCATGAGAAGTGACCTGGCCAGGAGCTCATCCAATGTGCCTTTGCCGACGAGCAAGCCGCGGTCGAGCAGCACGATCTGGTCGGCTCGTTCGAGCGCAGCTCGCCGGTGCGACACCACCAGGCAGGTCGCCTCCCGCTGTTCGAAGAGCCGCCGCCAAAGCTCGGCTTCGGTGTGAAGGTCAAGCGCTGAGCTCAGATCGTCGAATACCAACAGCTCGGCTTCGGTAGCCAGCATCCGGGCGGCAGCCGACCGCTGCACCTGTCCGCCGGAGAGCTTGACTCCGCGGGCACCGACCATGGTTTCGAGGCCCTGTTCCAGACGCTCTAGATCCGGGTCGAGGACAGCCAGCTGCACCGCTTGTCGCAAGCCGCTCGCGGGCGGCTCTGTGGCCCAGCGCGATGTTGTCGGCCAACGACTCGGAAAAGAGGCGTGGAACCTGGGCGGTGTAGGCGGAGCGGGGTGGAACGAAGAACGATGCCGCGATCCTCGACCAGCTCGCCGTTCCAGCGGACCTCTCCGGGGGCTGGGATGAGTCCCAAGAGCCCGCGCACCAACATGCTCTTTCCCGAACCGATCTTGCCCGTGACGACCGTGAAGCTTCCCCGCTCAACTTCGAAGTTGACCCCTTCGCTACCCAGGTCTCGGACCGACAGCACTCGTAAAGGCCCAAATTGATCAGGGTGGGGTCCACCAGGACCTCGTCGATAACAACAGGTGCACCCGATAGCGGCACCCGGGTCTTCTCGAGCAGGTCGGCGTCAGTAGCGTCGACGGCGAGCTGGCGGATGCGCTCGAAGGCAACCCCGGTGCGACGGTGCTGAGCGATGATGTCGCCGATGAAGGCCATGTAGTCGGTCAAGCCGCGGCAGGTACGTGAGAAACACGGTTAGGTCGCCGAAAGACATCGAGCCGGTGTTGAGCTCCGACGCCGCGACAATCAATACGACCGCGATCGCGATCGTTGCCATGTTGCGATTGACACCGCGGAGCAGCTCCGTGAGGAAAGTGTCCGACAGTGCCGCCCGATGACGAATCCGGTTGAGGCCGGCAAACCGCGAGAGCACCGGTTCCTCGGCCCGGAAGAGCTTGATGGCCTGAACAGCACCGAATGTTTCGCCGACAAAACCGGTGACGTCGTCGGTGGCTTCGCGCATCGCCCGCCGGCGCTTGCGGATTTGCGGACCCAGTGCCTGGGTGATCACGGTCGTCAGCAGGATGGGAATCAGCAAGAGCAAGGTCAGTTGCAAATCGATCGCGGCCATGATCACGAGCGATCCGACCCCGAACAGGACCAGGCCCCCCATGTCGACCCAGTTCTCCAGGTACTCGAACAAGTCCTCGACGTCATCGCGGAACGTGCTCACCGCCTCTCCGGGCGACAGCGGCAAGACCCGGCTGCGCGGGGCCTCGAGCAACCATCGCAGGAGATTTCGCTGCACCAACAGGGTGACCTCATTCCAATGTTTGACCCAGGCAACATCGCCGAGCCAGATGATCCCGTTGCGTCCAATCGCCAGATGCAGAAAAGATCGCCACCGGAGTCCAGGCCGTCGCGGCCAGGTCGGCGTCGCCGGCCAGGCGATCGAAGACTGCACCGATGAGAATCCCGAAGAGCAAGGGGGAACCGTGGGTGACCGTCCACATCAAGAAAGAGAAGAAGAACCGCCCCGGCCGATAGCGGATCAGCTCGCGGATCACCCCCAGAGTGGTGAGCTGCGTGGTGAGAGGCGTCATCGGATGTCCTCCAACAGGTCCTCGGTGGGAGCTCCGCCCAGCGCGAGCAGCTGGCTATAACGGCTCGACGGATCGAGGGCGAGCTCCTCGCGGCTGCCGTGCTCAACAACCTGCCCGGCGTCCACCACCATGATCTCATCCGCGGTGCGCACCGTCTCGAGGCGATGGGCAACGATGATCACCGTTCGCCCGGCAAAGAGCCGCTGGGTAGCCACCGCGAGCAAGCGACTCGGTGGCGGGGTCGAGTCGCGACGACGGTTCATCGAGGATGACCACGCCCGGGTTCTGCAAAAAGACCCGGGCGAAGGCGAGAAGCTGCTGCTCACCCGCCGACAGCCCCTGACCCCCGGCGCCGAGCTCTGTGTCGAGATCGATCGACCTAACCCACTCCCCCAACCCGGCCCGGTCGAGCGTGGCCAGGATCTCGTCGTTGCCGGCTGAGCCGAAGAGGGTGAGGTTGTCTCGCACCGTCGCTCGAAACAACTGCACGTCCTGAGTCACCACGCCGAGGGCGCCCCGCAGGGACGGCGGGTCAAGAGCCTGCAGATCCTTTCCTCCGAGTCGCACGACCCCGCTGGTCGGTTCATAGAGATGAGAAATCAGTCTCGTGATCGTGGTCTTGCCGCCACCGGTGCGGCCGAGCAGTCCGAGGACGGTTCCCGCTTCGAGGCGGAAGCTCACCCGGTCGAGGACCAACTGGTCTTCGTAGGCAAACGAGACATCGTCGAACTCGACCGACAGAGGCGCCGGAACCGGCGGGTTGGTCTCCATGCTGGAGACTGGTCTCGAGTTTCCGCAGCTGGTCGATCCTGATCAGGCCGCCGGCGGCTTTCTGCAGCTGCTGCAGCTCCTGGGTGACCTGTTCGATGGGACGGCGGACCAGCTGGACGTATTGCAGAAGGAGAAAGGCCGCACCGACGGTGACCGCGCCGCGCAGAACCAGCCAGGTGCCGACTGCGAGCGCGAGGGCGTCACCAGCCCAGAACACGGTGTTGGCTGTGACCCAGACGATGACCCGCTTGCGCCAGGCATGAGTGGTGCGACGGAAGTAGTTCTCCATGACCGGGACGAAGCGCGCCATCGTGAATCGCCCTGCCCCAAGCGAGCGTATGTCTTCGATCCCCGCCAGACGCTCCTCGATGAATCCGTACAGATTGGCCGAAACCTCACGCTCCTCCTCGGCGGCTTTGATCGGGAGATTGCGCAAGCTCCACAGCAACGCCAGCACGCCGATGACATAGAGGGTCAGGGCCAAACCCATCCGTAAGTCGGTCAACCAGGACACGACCAGCACGCCACCGAGGAGAACGGCCGGCGCCCAGCAGACGCACGAGAAACCGGGAGATGAAATCCGAGACGGCGGTCACGTCGCCGTCGACCCGCTCGATCATCTCGCCCGGAGTGGTGTCGTTGTGATATCCCATGTCGAGGGCGAGCAGATGCCGGCTGAGGTCCTCGCGCAAACGATTGGTCGCGATCCAGCCGACGTCGGTGCCGAGGTAGGAGGAGACGGCATCGAGCACCTGGTTGACGAGGCCCGCGATCAGATAGGCGACCCCGATCGCAATCAGCGCTGACACGGGCGCGGATCCGGTTATCGCCTCATCGATGAAACGGGCGAGGAGCTGAGGCACGTAGAGCTGCAAACCGATCGACGCCAGAAGGGTGACCGCGAGCGTGGCGACCTTTCCGCGCAGAGGGCGGAGATAGGTAGTTAGCGTGGCGCGATAGGAGGGTGCAGTCATGAGCAGAGGGCCCAAATAGTCAGTTGGGGAACCGTTGAACCTACCGTTGAGTCTCCGTCAGGGATGCCGATTTAATTCATGATGCTGCCTGTGCCTCTGGTCGCCATCGTCCTCAGCGCAGTCCTCACGTGGCGTGCCGGGTGAGGAGATCACGAACCCGCTTCCTCCCGATCTGAGGCCAGGTTCGAGCGGACCTACTGTCGTGGAACTCCAGCATCGGCTGGAGGACGCCGGCTTCTTTCCGGGTCGCAAAGATGGTGTCTTCGGTCGCCAGACCCGAGCCGCGGTGTACGCCATGCAGAAGCTCTACGACCTCGAGCGGACCGGTGTTTTCCGCACCGAGGACTGGGAGCTGCTCGACCGTGAGATCCTCGGGCCGGGACCGGCACCCGAGGCCGACCGGATCGAGATCGACCTACGCCGTCAGGTGCTCTATCTGATCGAAGCGGAAGCAGTGACCGGTGTGTTCCCGATCTCGTCGGCCAACGGCGAGTCCTACCGCAACTCCAGCGGCAGGCTCATCAACGCCGTGACTCCCGAAGGGCGATTCGAATTTGGCCGTCAGCGAAACGGTTGGTGGGAGTCCTATCTCGGATTTCTCTACTCGCCCGTTCTACTTCTACGGCGGCTACGCGATTCACGGCTCCGGATCGGTCCCACCATTCCCGGCGTCGCATGGTTGCGTTCGGGTCGGCATCGAGGACATGGACTTCCTGCGAACCGAAACTCAAGATCGGGATGCCGGTCTATCTGTACGGCGAAGACGTCAGCCGGGCTGAGCTGATTCCGATCCAGCAACAACCCTTGCAAGTGCGATCTCGACCATCGAATTGAAAGTCTGTTCCGCTTTCGAGCGCCGTAGTTGCCTCGCCGGTGCGAATGTGGTCGGAGACGGTGACGATGGCTAGGGCCCTCGCTCCCTTCTCTGCCGCGACCCCGTAGAGGCCGGCCGCCTCCATCTCGACGGCCAAAACATTCATTCCCTCCAGCACGTCCCACACCTCTGCGACCGGGTTGTAGAACAGGTCGGCCGAGTGGACATTGCCAACCTTGACCTCAACGTCGAGCGCCTCCGCGGCTGCAACCGCCGTTCGGGCCAGGTAGAAGTCGGCGACGGCCGAGTAGTCCCAGCCGTGATAGCGCGCCCGGTTGACCGCCGAGTCAGTGCACGCCCCGGTGGCCACAACGACGTCACGGAGCTGCACAGCATTGGAGATCCCGCCCGCTGAACCGACCCGCACCAGTCGCTGACAGCCGTATTCGGTGATCAATTCGGTGGCATAGATCGAAGCGCTCGGGATGCCCATTCCGGTCCCCATCACCGACACCGGCATTCCCTGGTAGGTGCCGGTGAACCCCAGCATGTTGCGAACTCCCGTCACCTGCTTCGCGTCGGACGAGAAAGGTGTCGGCGATGTGCTTGGCCCGCAAGCGGATCGCCGGGGAGCAGGATGCATTCAGCGAAGTCGCCGGGCTCGGCGGCGATATGGGGCGTAGGCACAGTCTGATTAAAGCGCCGGGCCCGTCAATACGCCCCGGCTAACCGGCTCTTTCCCGGGCCTTTACTCAGGGATTTTCGCCTGTCGGATCCGATCGGCGAGACCGAAGCGGCTCTTCGGGGCCCTGAGATCGACCACGGCGCCGATCGCCTCGGAGAAGGCGGCCGGGTCGGCGGGATGGAACTCGTAGGTGGCCTCACCGTCGGTGAGATCGAAGCGGAAGGGGCTGCTTCGTTCGCAACGGACCTGGGCTTGATCCCACGAGACGAGGCGACGACGGTCGGTCCAGATACGAACCCGACCGTCCTCGATCTGGACGGTGCCTCTGATCGGGGCTTCGTCCTGGCGATTTAGCTGCCCACCAAAAATCGACAATCCCCCACCTCCCTTCCTGCCTTTGAGGCTAGGCCTTTTAGCCTATTTGGGCAAGAGTCCATGCAGGTCCCAAACGGAATCGACCCGGAGAAACTAGACAGCGCTCGGGTAGCCATACTGGCCACTGTCAATCCCGACGGCAGTCCACATCTCGTCCCCGTGGTATTCGCCCTGAGCGAGGGCCGGATTGTCACGGCGGTCGACGGGAAGGCCAAGACCACCGCCCGACTCCGCCGGATGGCCAATATCCAATCCAATCCGTTGGTGAGCCTTCTTGTCCATCACTACGACGAGGACTGGACCAGGCTGTGGTGGGTGCGCATCGACGGTCGAGCAGCTGTTTTGGCGACTGACGAGCAGGCGCTGACAGCCTACGCGCTCGATATCCACAATACGAATCGATCGAGTTGGCCGGCCCGGTGATCTCAATCGAAGTCACCGGGTCGACGAGCTGGTCAGCGTGACTCCGTTCTCGGTCGCGATCGCGTCCATGTAGACGTCGGTGTCCGTCATCGGAAGCTCCGCGATCACCCGCCGAGCGAGGGTGACGCCGAGGAAGAACGGCCGATGGGTGAGACTGTGGAGGAGGGTGTCGTAGTAGCCGCGGCCGTGACCGAGCCGTGATCCGTCGGCGAGCAAAGAGCACGCCAGGGACCAGAACGCATTCAATCTCTTCCGGGTTGACTCGTTCGGCTCCTTCTCGAGGTTGTCGGTATCCGAAGGAATGTGTCTCTAAGTCGTCATCGAGTCGGTGAATGGTGAGCGGGCCTCGCGCAGGTGTCCTGGTGACTGCCAACTCGAGGTCACCTCTGATGGTGGCGAGGTCGACCTCCCCGGGCATCGCCAGGAACGTGAGAGTTCTGCGCCAGCGATTCGCGGCAATGAAAGTGGAAACATGTTCGGCCACCGCCCTTGATTCGTCTCTGGTCGCCGGATCCAACGTCTTCGCCCAGGTTCTCAGCTCCGCCTTGGACTCCACTCGTTTCACGCTACCGCCCTAACGTCGGCTCCATGCGAAGCCTGCTCGCTCCTTTGCGCACCGTAATGACGGTGGTGGTGGGAGTGGGCGTCACCCTCTTTTTCGCTCCAGTGGTGATGGTGCTGGCCCGGTTTCGGCCAAAGACGCCCCTGATCGAGGCGTGTGCCCGGGCTTGGAGCCGGTCCTGGTTGTGGGCCGCCGGCTGCTCGCTCGAAATCACCGGCGTCGAACACGTTGATCGCAGTCGAAGCCATATCGTGGTTGCCAACCACCTCTCGGTGCTCGACATCATGGTTTGTTTCCTGGCCGTGCCGCTACCGATTCGGTTCCTGGCTAAGAAGGAGTTGTTCTCGGTTCCGATCCTCGCCCCCGCGATGCGGTCGTACGGGATCGTCGAAGTCGATCGGGCGGCGCGTTCGGCGATCCACGAAAAGGTCAATCGCCAGGCCAAAGAGCTCGTGGCGTCAGGCCGGTCGCTCATCATCTATCCCGAAGGAACCCGAAGTCGCGACGGGACCCTGCGACCGTTCAAGAAGGGTGCCTTCACGATGGCTATCGCCGGCGGGATTCCGGTGCTGCCGATGACGATCATCGGGACCTATGAGGCCTGGCGTCCGGGGAGGATGTGGGTTCGGGGAGGAGAGCTCAAGGCCGAGATCCATCCACCGATCGAGACCGTCGGCCTGAACCGGGATGACACCGGCCGTCTCGCCGAACAGGCCCGCCAATCGATTGAATCGGGCATTAGGCGAGTCGGCGTTTAGTCAGTCGAATCGGTGAACGTTTCCGAGTCGCCGTCGATGCGAGAAACGACAACGAGCAGCATCGTGCGCGACCGTCTCAATATCTCAATCGTAGATTCCAGCCAGAAAGCTTCTAGTTCCTTCTGTGACGATGAGAAACGCACCGGCGGAAGTCACGATTTGGTATCGATCGCCCCCACCTTCTCCCCGCCACCATCGACCGAGCACACGCCAGGGGCCGGCCCAGTTGAGCACCGGCTCCCAGCGCGAACCGAGACGGATCCGCGTGGGCAAACCGTCGTCCCATTCGATGTCGATCGCGGTCAGCTGCGGCGGCACCAGGCTGGGAGCGGGACCGGGCGTTGCTCCCGGCCAGGGAGCTTCGAGATCGCGCTCGGGTGGTCCGGGATCCTCACCAAGCCGAAACCAACGGACCTGTTCAGCGGGCATCCGTCCCCCTTGCCGCCCGGCCTGGAGCACCGCGTCAGGCCCGACCAAGGCTTGAGCGCGGGCGAGAGCGCGCTCGGCTTCCGGACGGGTGGAGTCATATCCCTCCCAACCATCGCCGACTGCTTCGAGCAAAGCCAGTTGCCGGCCCGCACCGGAAAGGTCGGAAGGATCGAGACGCAGCCGGTGGAGGCCTCCCTCCACCC
The DNA here is from genome assembly GCA_963840175.1 of uncultured Acidimicrobiia bacterium. Classification (GTDB taxonomy): domain Bacteria; phylum Actinomycetota; class Acidimicrobiia; order Spongiisociales; family ZC4RG35; genus JACCTH01. The sequence goes on along the minus strand of CAWIXU010000009.1, from coordinate 64,669 downwards.
CTTCCTGGTCGATCCAAGCCCGCAACTGCCACCAGACGCGATCGGTCAGCGTCGATTCCAAGAAAGGATCGGCTGACCGCCAAACCCGGCTGCGAATCTTGCCCCGAGCCGACTCAGCTTCGATCTCCACTCGATATGGAGCCAGGCCTTCTTTGCGCAAGCCGTTCATCAGTCGAGCGGAGAGGGCGCGGGCGGAAAAGGCGACCTGATCGAGAGTTTCGAGCGGATCGTCGTAGTGGGCTTCGACAGCCAAATGCGGAGGAATGGTCCGGGGGCTGACGGAACGATCCTCTCCGCTGGCGAGGCGGTGCGCCCAAAGACCTTCGTCTCCGAAACGAGAAGCGACTGCGGCGCGGGGCAGGTTGGCCAAAGCCCCGAGCGTGGTGAGACCTAACCAGCGGAAAGTGTCGATCATCTCTTCTCGTCCTACCGCAGCGATGTCGAGGGAGGCGAGAAAACCCATGTCATCGTCGATCACCTGCGCGCCCTTGGTCGCGGTGATCGCTGCCCAACGTGCGGCAAAAGGACCGCTCGCCAGACCGACCCGCGCCTGGGAGCCGACCAGTGTTTGGACCTTGGCTACCAGCACGTCCTCGCCCCCGTAGTAGCGAATGGCTCCTTCCACTGCGATGAGCACCAAACCTGGTTCGACCACCTCAACGCGCGGGATCAGTGCTTCCAGCTCTATCAGCATCGGCTCGAAGAGCCGGGTTTCGGCACCGAGGTCACGCGGTTTACTTTCCGCGATCGGACACAAAGCTTCGGCGGCTCTCCTTCCCATTCCCGTTGTCACCCCGAGTGCCGAGGCTTCCGAGTTGGCCGCAGCCACCCGTTGCGCCTCTCCCCCCGCGGCTTGTCCTTCTTCATAGACAAACCCGGGGCCGCTCCCTCCCAACACCATGAGCGGCCATTCCGGAAACCAAACACAAATGGTGCGCACCTAGGCACCGATTTCAAACGTCTGCCAGGGCATCGACTTGCCGCTCACCTCCAACGCCAGACGACGTTCGCGCAGACGACCATGACCATGGTCGACTCCTTCCCAACTCACTCCCGCTCCATTGATCCGGAGATGGGTGATGCCCGCGGGCAATTGACCACGCAACGGTCGCAGACGCGAGCCCGGCCTTGCGCGCCCGGGTGAGCGCGGCCAATCGTCGCAACTCGTTCTCCCCCACCCCATGAGGTACTTCGGCATAAACCGCGGCTACTCCCTCGAGGATCGCAGCAGTCACCCGGGCCCAAAGTCTGCGGTCGCCACAACGAACCACCACCAGCCGTCCGGGTTTCACCCCTACCTCCCAGGCTGCCAGCGGCGACAGCCACCCTCCGCGAGCATCGATCATCACCACCGTTCCGACTTGGGAGGGAGCGGCGAGGAGCGTCAGGCCCACCCGGGTCAAACCCCAACCAGCCGGCCCCTCCAACCCGACGATCTTTCCCGGCATAAGAGCCAACGAGGGAAGCTGTCCGACCGCATGTTCCGCCAGCATGAACATGACAGTTTAGTCGAACACCTGTTCGACACAACCCCGAGCAAGCAGGGACATAAGGTTCGCCGATGGACACGCCCGGGCTCATCGTCGTGGGTCTGGTGATCGCCGCCGGGCTAGTCGGCGTCGTGGTCGCGGCGGTGCCCGGTCTGATCCTCGTCTATGGAGCCGTGCTGGTGTGGGCGCTCGTCGAGGGCGGAGCAGCGGCGTGGGTCGTGGTAGGCATCGCCACGGTCCTGCTCATTGCGGGCGAAACCGGCAAATACATTCTGCCCGGTCGCCGGCTTCGGGAGGCGGGCGTCCCCAAACGCTCTCTCCTCATCGGCGGGCTCGCGGCAATCGTCGGTTTCTTCGTCATCCCGGTGATAGGGCTCTTTATTGGATTCCCTCTCGGGGTCTACCTATCGGAACGGCAGCGACTCGGCCAACATCAGCGAGCCTGGCCATCGACCAAATCGGCGATGAAGGCCACCGGCCTTTCGATCTTGATCGAACTCACCGCGGCGCTGCTGGTCGCGGGGATCTGGCTCGTCACGGTCCTCTTCTGGACCTAATTGCCTTAGATTTTGGGGCGCTTCATCTCCTCTAGTTCCTCCAGGCTCCGCGGCCAGTCTTCCTTGAGAAGGCGCGAGAGCGATCGATCGGCGAGCAACTTTCCACCGGTTTGACAGGTCGGGCAATAGTTGGTCTCGTTGGAGGCGTAGACGATTCGTTGCACTTTGGTGCCACAACGCGGGCAAGGCTCACCAAACTTTCCGTGGACGGCCATCTCGGGGCGAAAGGCAGTGACTTTGGTTGGCCATCCATCTCCGACGCTCCGCCTTTGCACATCGGTCCAATAATCGAGCTGGGATACGGTCGCCTCGTGCAAACGCTCGATCTGTTCCGAGGTGAGCTGTCGGGTGCGGGTCACCGGGGAAAGCTGAGCCGCCCAGAGGATCTCATCCGAGTACGAGTTTCCGATCCCCGAGAACAACCTCGGATCGGTCAGCACCCGTTTCAGCGTTCGATTCTCGGAGGTAATCGCCGCAGCGAACTCGTCTTCGCTTGCCTCGAGCGGTTCGACACCTCCCCGATTCTCGGCCGCCAGATCCTCCTCGCCGGAGATGACCCAGATCCCTGCGCGACGCTTCGTTCCCTGCTCGGTGAGAATCAGGGTTCCGTTGTCGAACTCGAACCCGGCCAGGCCCACCTTCTTGGGAATAGCGGCCCTCCCCTCTTTCCATTGCAAACGACCGGCGATCATCAGATGGATGACCACGAAAAGATCGTCATCGAAATCGAGCACGAGGCGTTTGCCGATGCGACGGAGCCCGACAACGGTCTTTCCCTCGGGCGCATCGAACGGGCGGTTGAAAGGTGCGAAGCACCGCGGGTGAAGCCAGGCGAAGCTTCTCGAGTTTGTGGCCGAGGACTCGACGCTCCAAGGCTTCGAGATAGACAACGATGTCGGGCAGTTCGGGCACGGCCAAAACGGTACCTTTCTATCCGTGCTGGCCAAAGAGTGGGTTCTCGCGCGCAACCCGGAGGGACTACCCGACCCATCCGACTTCATGCTTCGCGAGTGGAAAATCCCCGATCTCGCCGAAGGCGAACTGTTGGTGGCCAATCGGTTCATCTCCGTCGACGCCGGGGTGCGAGATCGGCTCAGCCGCGACAGCTACGGGCCTCGCACCGCACTCGGTGACGTGATCGACGGATTCACCGTTGGCGAGGTGCTTGCGTCGACCAATCCCCGGTTTGCGGTGGGCGATCGGGTCGCCTCGGGAGGCGGCTGGCGAACTCACTACGTCACGAATGGCAAAGGTCTGCTGCGCCTCGATCCCGAGCTGTTCTCCCCGCCGATCTCCGAGAGCACCGCCATCGGGGTACTTGGCGTCTCGGGGCTCACGGCCTACTTCGGGCTGACCAGGGTTGCCCGCATCTGGCCCGGGGAGACGGTTCTAGTCTCATCGGCTGCCGGCACCGTCGGCGCCACCGCCGGCCAGATCGCTCGCATCAACGGATGCCGGGTCATCGGCATCGCAGGTGGTCCGGAACGATGTCGGTACGTGACGGACGTCCTCGGCTTTGATGCCTGTCTTGATCGGCACATGCCGACCTCTCGATCGCCGATGCCGCTCTTGACGGGCGTCGACGTCTACTTCGACAACGTCGGCGGAGAGCTCGCGGACCTGGCGCTCCTCGCGATGAATCGGGGCGGCCGGATCGTGGTGGCTGGTCAGGTGTCCGAATACAACCTGACCGAGCCGCGCGGCATCCGCAACCTGCGCGAGGTCGTCGAGCGTCGGCTACGGCATCGAAGGGATGATCGTCTGGGACTACCTGGCCGACTTTCGAGCCGCCATGGCGACGATGGCCGGACTGGATCAAAGAGGGCAAGCTCGTCTACACCGAGAACGTCGTCGACGGCTTCGAGTCAGCTCCGAGCCTGTTTTGCGATCTCTTCACACATGCGGGACTGGGGCGGTCGCTGGTTCGTCTCTGAGATCAACGGTAAGTCGTTTCTCGGCCGACAGCACTAGAGCGGTTCCGACGAGAATCGCGACCGCCGTTCCCACGAACATCGCCTGATAGCCGAACTCGCGAATCAAGAGACCCAACAGCGGTGAAGCACCGAAAAGGGCGAGATCGAAAAGGGCGGTGAAGATTGCGGTGGTGGTTCCTCGTTCGCCTGGCGCGGCCCGACTGGTGGCCATAGTGACGACGACCGGGAAGGAAATGCCGTGGCCGAGTCCGGTGATGGCGCCTCCGATGATCAGGCCAATTGGCAATGGTAAGAGCCCCACGAGCCCGACGCCGAGCGCATAGGCGACCAAGCCCGGCCCCAGCATTCGAACCGGACCAACCCGGTCGGGCACCCACGCCAGGGTCAATCTCCAGGTGACGGCCACGAGCGCATAGGTGGCGAAGAACGGGCCGATCGAGCCGAGGCCCGAGGTCGTGACATATGTCTTGACGAACACGAAGGCCGCCGTGAACCCAAGCGAAAGAACGAGAGTGACGAACCAGATCGGACGGAGCTCAGGTCGAAACAACACCTCGCGAAACCCGGTGGTGGTAGCGCCCGTGTTCTTGCCGCTGCGCTCGAGAAAGAACGCCAGGACCAAAGCCGACCAGCGAACAGGCCGCGGCGACAAAGAAGATTCCGCGGTAACCCCATTCGCCCAACAAGATGCGGTCGCCAATAGCAGGAGCGATGCCAAGAGGGGCGAGTCCGGAGATCCCAAAGAGAGCGATTCCCTGGCTCCGGTACTGAGTGGGAATCCGGTCGGCTATGTAGGTCCAGAAAGCCGTCGCTGACATCGCCTGTCCAACACCTTGCAGGAGGCGCGCTCCAACTACGGCAGGACCGAGTTGGTCGACGAACCCGTACGAGAAGGTGGCAACGACGACGATCCCTGTGCCGATCCGAATCATGAGTCGTCGGCTCCTCTGGTCCATCACACGGCCGATCCACGGACGAACCGCGATCGAGGCCAGACCGGAGATGCCGACAATGGTCCCGATCCGTACCTCGTCGGCACCGAGGTCGAGCAGAAACCCTGGGAAGTGGACCAGCAGGCTGTTCGTCAACTCGGAGGCGAGCGACGAGAGAAAGATGAGCGCGAACCACTTAGTGGCCAGGAACTGGCGAATCATGAGCCGAGCAGGTTACGGAGGCGTCAGCGACCTTCAAACCGGGGTGATCGCTGCTCTGATATCGCCTGCAGCGCTTCCTGGTGATCCGCGCTCGCAAAGGTCACGATTTCGTGGGCAAGCGAGTAGTCGAACGAGAGCTGCAGCGCTGCCTTCACCTGCTGGTTGACCGCGGCCTTCGTGTACTGCAACGCCAACGGGGCTCCGGCGGCCAAACGCTGCGCCATTGCCAGGGAGGTGGAAAAGAGCTCAGCTGCTTGCACCACGTGGTTGACCAATCCGATGCGCTCGGCCTCGACCGCCGATACCGGATCGCCGGTGAGCAGATATTCCTTGGCTCGCGCCGGACCGACCAAGAGCGGCCAAATCGCGGCCCCGCCATCTCCGGCGACAATGCCGACGCGAACGTGGGGATCGGCGATGTGAGCGGTGTCGGCGATGAAGATCACGTCGCCAAGCAAGGCAATCGTTGCCCCCAGTCCCACCGCGGGACCGTTGATCGCTACGACCAGCGGCAGCTCGATATCCGCCAGATCCCAGATCAGTTGCTTGGCGTCACGTCGTAGATCTGCCAGCCGACCGGGGTCCTGGAGGGTCGGAAACCAGTCGAAGTCCCCTCCCGCGGAGAACATGCGGCCTTCGCCGGTGAGCAGGATCGCCCGCGCGTTTCGTTCCTGGCGAAGGTCGCGGAAGAGGTCGCACAGCTGGTGGTGGAGCTCAGCGTCGATCGCATTCAGTGGAGGCCGCGCGATCGTGACAATGAGGACAGAGGCCTCCCTCTCGATCCGAATCCACTTCGTCATCCTTCGTACGATACGGCCGTGGCTCAGCCCGCTAACGCCTCCGAGGTCGTCCTCTCCAGCCTCATCGACTATGCCGGCATGTACCCCCCCGAGTCATTGGGCCTCGAGGATGCGTTGGCCTCGTACCTACGCCATCGCCACACACGGCACCAGTGGATGCTCGGTGTCTTCCTCTGCCCCAGCTCCAAGCTCCACGATCTGGAATGGATGCTTGGCGGGGAGCCGGTGCCGGTTGGAGTCGTGATCGACCAGCACCTCGCTGAAGCCATTGACGCAATCTCCATCTCCGGACTTGAGATCCGCCAGCTTGAAACTCGGGACACATCCATTGCTGGCAGTCTCGATCGAATCGACCCTGGCCATGCTCTCTGGCTCGAAGCCGATGCCAAAGTCGTCCTCGATATCGCTGTCGAGTCTCCGGGGCGGCGGATCGGAGTCAAGGTTCGTTGTGGCGGGGCAAGCCAATCGGACTTTCCTTCCACGCAGATCCTGGCCGAAGCCATGCATGCGACTTTTGCCTGCGGGCTTCCGCTCAAGGCGACGGCTGGCCTTCACCATCCGTGGCGGCACTTTTGGCCCGAACTGGGGGTTTGGAGACATGGTTTCCTGAATCTTGTTGCCGCCGCAACGGCACTGGTGCTCAACGGCGATCGCGACGACGCAACCGAGATGCTCGAATGCCGCGAAGGGCGTTTGGGGAGGGGTGGCCTGCAGGTGGGAAAGAGAGAGTTCACCGTGTCGGAGGTGCGATCGGCTCGAACCTTCCTGCGCTCCTACGGCAGCTGCTCCTTCGACGAGCCGGTGGCCGATCTGGTCGCGATGGGAAGCCTGTGGTAATCGCCCTCGGGGTCTACTCCGCCGATGCGGTCGATCGGGTCGGGATGCGGATTGGTGACCAGCTGTTCGACCCTTCAGCGGTCTCTCCCCTCCTGGCCGGGTCCTCGTTGCTTGCTTTGCTCGAAGCCGGACAGGACGCCTGGCTCGACGTTCTTGGTCGCCTCCGTGAAGCCGACCTGCCCCCGGTCGAAGGAGGGGTACTCACGCGGCTCCCCTGCTCCATCGGCGACTACGTCGACTTCTATTCGTCACGCTTTCATGCCTCGAATGTCGGCCGGATTTTCCGGCCCGACTCCGAGGCCCTGTCCCCCAACTGGCTCCACCTCCCCATTGGCTATCACGGGCGCTCTGGCACGATCGTCGTCGATGGCACCCCGGTCACACGGCCTGCCGGACAAATTGGCCAAGGTGAGTTTGGCCCCACCCGGCGGCTCGACTTTGAGTTGGAGGTGGGGTTCATCACAGGTTCGGGGCCGGAACGCATCCCGGTGGAGGAAGCCGAGCGATACATCTTTGGCCTGGTGCTGGTCAACGATTGGTCGGCCCGGGACATTCAGGCATGGGAGTACCAGCCGTTGGGTCCGTTCTTGGGCAAATCCTTTGCCACCACAGTCGGCGCCTGGGTGGTACCTCTGTCTGAACTTGAAGACCGGCGGATTCCGGCGCCCGCACAGGATCCGGCGCCTCTTCCTTATCTATCGCCGGCCGGTCGTGGTATTGATCTCGATCTGACCGTTTCGATCAACGGCGAAGTTGTCACCCGATCTAACACTTCGTACCTTTACTGGACGATGAGTCAACAACTCGCCCATGCCACCAGCAACGGCGCCCATACCCGCGCCGGTGACCTCTTTGCTTCTGGGACCATCTCCGGGCCGGGCGATGAGAGCCGGGGATCGATGCTCGAGCTCACTTCCAACGCGCGCTATCTCGAGGATGGCGACACGGTCGTTCTCGCCACCGAGTTAGCCGAATTCGGCATCTGCTCGGGGACGATCCAGCCTGCAGTTTGATTTGGCAGTTTGGCCTTCAGTTTGAGACAGGTCGCAATCGCTTCGGGAGCTTCGCCACAACCCGGTCATATGAATCATCGATCGCGGCGCGAATGTCATCCTCGGGGATCGCGCTGTCGGTTCGCAGTGAGTTCCAGCCCGATCTCCCGATGTAAGCCATCACTTCGGCGTCGCCCGGATAGCGCAGGAGCCATTCGTCGGCCTCCTCCCTGTTATTCCCGGCCTTAACGCCGACGCCCGCCTCTCCGGAGCCGAGGAACGCGAAGATCTTGTCACCGACCTTGGCCACGATGTCGCCTTCCCAGGGCTCGTCCTGCCAGGCGCCGGGCTTGGCCAGGCAGTACTCGAGCAGTTCCTCCGGACTCACCTCGCCGAGAATAGGGTGGGGCGATGGATCGTCCGCAGATGAACGTGCTCTCGACTGTCCTCGGAGCTCCCGACCCGAGTGCATTGGCCGACTTCTATCAAAAGCTCCTGGGCTGGAACCGGGTCGCAGACGAGCCCGATTGGGTGAAGATCGAGCCGTCGGCAGGGGGAACCGCACTTTCCTTCCAGCTGGAGGAGAAGCACGTCCCGCCGGTATGGCCGGCGGACGAGGGCGACCAGCAGATGATGATGCACCTCGACATCAAGGTCGAGGACCTCAATGAAGCGGTGAAGTGGGCGCTCGAAGTGGGAGCAACTCTGGCCGACTTCCAACCGCAACTCGACAACCGGGTCATGATCGACCCCGCCGGCCACCCGTTCTGCTTGTTCGAGAACTAGGCGGCCACTCCCTCAACTTCCATCGGGAGAGAGTCGGCGGATAGCCTCGTCGACAACCTCCGGCGAAACATTCTCCACGAGAATTCTCCGAATCTTCTCCGGTGACATTCCGCGGTCGGTCCCAATGCGAACGATGGCTTCGACCTCAACCGCGGTCACTTCGTCGGTGGGAGCTGTCGCGGCGTGTTGAAGGACTGCCGGGTCGTATTGCACACCGCACGAGGAACACTGGACCAGCTCGCCAAGGACCTTGAGCGGAATCACAGGGATGAAGAACAGGGTGAACCATCGCCTGGCTTCTAGCAACAGGTAGTTCCGTTCGCCGCCCTCGTTGCGGCAGTAAAACGGGCCAGAGCTCAAGGTCTTGGTGCGGGTCGTCATCCCGAAGAGCAACAGCATTCAGAGCTCAGCAATCAGGTTCATGAAGCGACCGAGCGTGTTAAGCCGTTCTTCAAGCGTCTCACCTTCGGGCGCAACTCGGATCGTCGTGATCCCACAGTCGCGATACGCGCGAATTCGATCGAGCACCATCGCGTCGGTGCCCAACAGATTGCTCTGCGTAATGAGCTGATCGGGGATCAGCGCCGCGGCTTCGTCCCGCTTCCCTTCTATCCAAAGGTCCTGAACTCGAGTCGCCACCTCAGCGAATCCCGCTCGCGAGATGGCGTCGTTGTAGAAGTTGTTCTTCTTCGATCCCATTGCGCCCAGGGTGAACGCGACTCCCGGACGCCTCGGCGCAACCAATTTCTCCAGATCGTCGCCAAACGCGACCACTCCCCCGGCCTGGAGATCGATCTCGTCAAGGGAACGACCAGCCTTTTCGGCACCTTGGCGAAGGTGCTTCAGGACCGTCTCGGCCTGCTCGGGGAGAAACGAGGTGCCGAGCCAACCCTCAGCCACTTTCCCGGTGTACTCCAGGCTGCGAGGGCCCAACGTGGCGAGATAGATCGGCACAGGGGGAACACGTGCCAGACCTAGTCGCAACGCTTTCCCCTCGCCGCCAGGTCGCGGCAACTGATAGAACTCGCCCTCGTAGATGACCTTGTCGCCGCTCAATGCCAGGCGGACGACATCGACAATTTCCCCCAAGCGCGTGAGTGGCCTGTCGAACGATACCCCGTGCCAGCCTTCGATCACCTGCGGTCCGCTCGTTCCCAGGCCCAATAGAAATCGCCCGCCGGTCAGGTTTTGCAGGGTCGCTGCGGTCATGGCGATCAGCGCCGGAGTCCGGGTTCCGGTCTGGATAATCCCCGTGCCGAGCTTGATCCGCTCGGTGCGCGCTGCCAGATAGGCGAGTGGCGTGACGGCATCCGATCCCCATGCCTCGGCGCTCCAGGCAGAGTCGACGCCAAGCCGTTCGGCCTCGGTAACGAAATCGACCGTCTCCAGCCAGGCATTCGGTCCGGCGTAGGGAGCTCCGAAGCCGATCGAGACCTTCAAGCGAGAGCGGCGAATTGACGAGCATGGTCGAGGTCGTGGACGCGGAAGAAAAGCAATGCCTCCCGCCAGTTCAGATCACCAAAGAGCGGGTGGTAGATCGTCTTGTCGAGGTAAGCCTCGGGATCGGCGGTCTCCAGGGTTTTGAACAATCGTTCCCGATTGGCCACGTGCCGAGCCCACCATTCGTCGGCGCTCAAGACCTCAATGTCGTCGGCGAGCGCGTCAATCGGGGTTTCCGAGGGAGCGCGTCCAGCAACGATTTCTTCAATCGCCCGGGCGAAGTCGTCTCCGGTGGTGACTATGTGAGCTGCGATCTGATTGCCACTCCACTCAGCCGCCATTGGCGCCTCGCTGAAGCGGTCCGGGTCGATCGCGGTCATCGCTTCTCGCATCTGCTCCGCATCGTTACGAACCTTGGCGACCAGCTCGGGCACTGATAGCTTCGCCGCCTGACTCTGGAGATAAGAGAGCACCCGGTCGCGATCGGTCACTTGACCCTCGTGCCACCCTTCCAAACTCCCACCACCCGGTCGGCATCGCCCCAGACCGAAACATCGTCGAGCGGGTTGCGGTCTAGCGCGATCAAATCAGCAGCGAACCCATCGGCGAGTTGGCCGGAGGCCGGTCCCTGGGGGCCGAGCGTCTCCGGGCCGCGGGCCGTGGCCGCCTCGATTGCGTCGAGAGAAGACATGCCGGCCTCGGTGAGATGCCGAATCTCCCGGCTGGCCTGCCGGTAACGCAAACCATGCACGGGACCGCTCGTGAAGATGTCGGTGCCCATGGCAATCTTGACGCCACTCGCCACGGCGATCTTCAAGGCCTGGGCATGCTGGTCGGCCATGGCCGACATCTTGCGCCAGGCATAAGGCGGAAGTTGGGACTCGAGCCCCATCAACTCCTCGACGACAAAGCGCGTGGCGACGAGGATCGCATCTTTCTGCTTCATCAGGTCGGCGGCTTCTTCGTCGAGATACGTTCCATGCTCGATGGTCTTAGCACCGGCGCGGAGCGCGGCCATGATCCCGGGCTTCCCATGGCAGTGAGCCGCAACCACTCTCTCGGCCCGGGCGGCCTCGTTGACAATTGCGGCCAGCTCCTCGTCGGAGAACTGCTGGTGTATGGGATGGTCCACCTCTGACATGACTCCCCCGGAGGCGCAAATCTTGATCACTCTGGCGTTCTTGCGTAGCTGCTCACGCACCGCCTTCACGCACTCATCCGGACCGTCAGCCAACCGGCCGAGGATGCGGCCGTGCTCGCCCAGGGCGTTATAGAAATCGAGCGGAATGGCATGGACGTCGCCGTGGCCGCCTGTAGTGGAGATCACCGCCCCCGAGCCGTAGATCGTCGGCCCAGCCAGAGATCCCTCCTCCACCACCGGCGCAACCTCGACGCCATACCCTCCGACCTCTCGCACCGATGTCACTCCACCGGCCAGGTAGTTGGCTAGGTCGGCTGCGACACGGGCGCCGCTTGTCGCGGGGGGAACCAGCGAGGCCATCTCCAGGTTCCATTGCGCCGTACCCAAGAGATGGGCGTGACAGTCCCAGAGGCCGGGCATGAGCACCGCCACCTCAACGGGGTCGCCTTCGCGTTTGGGGGCTTCGGAAGCCGGGCCGGTGAAGGTGATGGTCGCCCCCTCGGCGACCATCACCCCATTTTCAACCGGCTCTCCCCTCCCGGGGATCAGGAGATCTGCGTGGATACGAAGTGTCATCCGGCCAAGGTAAACGCTTCAGGCGGTGACTGTCTTTCTCCAGCCACCTCGTTTGGCGAAGATGATCGCCCCGCCGAGGACCAGCAACCCGAGAATCACCACCGACAGGCGGACCGTGCCGTTGTCGCGGAAACCGATCACGGCCGGCAACACCAGGAGCGAAACGAGATTCATCACCTTGATCAAGGGGTTGAGTGCCGGACCGGCTGTGTCTTTGAAGGGGTCGCCGACGGTATCGCCGATCACAGCTGCTTTGTGGGCATCCGAGCCCTTGCCCCCGTGGTGGCCCTCCTCGATGTACTTCTTGGCGTTGTCCCAGGCGCCGCCGGAGTTGGAGAGGAAGTTCGCCATGAGCTGGCCGGTGAGAATCACCGCGGCGAGAAAGCCTCCCAACGCCAGATAGCCGAGCCCGAAGCCAACGATCACCGGGGTGAGCACCGCTAGCAGCGCAGGTGTCGCCAGTTCTCGCAGCGATGCCGCAGTGCAAATGTCGATCACCGGGCCGTAATCCGGCCGCTTCTCGCCTCGCATGATCTTCCCGTCGGCAAACTGCCGGCGGACTTCCTCGACGACGACCCCCGCGGTGCGACTTACCGCGCTGATAGCCAGGGACGAGAACATGAAGGGAATCGAGCCACCAATCAGCAGCCCGATGAAGATCGTCGGATTGGCGACGTTGATCGAGGTGCTTGGATCGGTGAACATCGCCGAGCCTTCGAGCTCGAGGCCCAGTTCTCCTGCAATCGTTTCGATGAACGAAGCGAAAAGCGCCACGGCCGCGATCACGGCCGATCCGATGGCAAAACCCTTGGTCACAGCCTTGGTGGTGTTGCCGACGGCATCGAGACTCACCATCGTCTTCTGTGCTTCGCCGTGGAACTCACCCGACATCTCGGCGATTCCTGCGGCGTTGTCGGCCACCGGGCCAAACGTGTCCTCGGAGACCACCACGCCGGTAGTGGCGAGCATGCCCATGCCGCAGAGGGCAACGAGGTAGAGCGCGAACTGCAGGTTGCCCCCGCCCAGCAACACCGCCACGCCGATCGCCCCCGCGATTGCCAGAACGGCCCACACCGTCGATTCCAAACCAACCGATATCCCCGAGAGAACAGTCGTCGCCGGACCGGTGCGGGTGCTGTTGGCGATGTCCTGGACCGGCTTTTCCTCGGTTGAGGTGAAGTACTCCGTCAAACGCGACGCAACCTGGGCGAGGACCAATCCGATTACCACAGCGGCAAATACTTTCCAGCCTTCGTTGCCGTTCTCGTTGCCAACGTAGAAAATCGAGACGAAGAAGGTGCCGATCACGGTCAACACTCCGGCGGTGAGAAAGCCGCGGTTGATCGGGGCCATGGCGGTGCGATCCTTCGGAGTAGCGCGCACCATGAATACCCCGGCGATCGAAGCGAGCACGCCGATGGCGCGGGCGATCACCGGAAAGACGAGCCCGAGTGCGGGGTTGGCGCCGATCGACGCAAAGGCCGCGACGCCAAGAATGATCGACGCGACGAGCGTGACCTCATAGGACTCGAAAAGATCCGACGCCATGCCGGCACAGTCGCCCACGTTGTCGCCGACGTTGTCGGCGATGGTTGCCGGGTTGCGCGGGTCGTCTTCTGGAATTCCCTGCTCGACCTTCCCCACCAGGTCGGCGCCGACGTCAGCGGCCTTGGTGAAAATCCCCCCACCGACCCGCAGGAAGAGAGCGAGAAGCGAACCACCGAAGCCGAACCCGACCAGGATCGCCGACGATGTGTTCTGGAAGATCATGATGATCAACGTCGCGCCGAGCAGACCGAGACCGACGGTGAACATCCCCGCCACCCCGCCCGTGCGAAAGGCGATCTTCAACGCATCGGCCAACGTTCCGTTGCGAGCAGCCGCCGCGGTACGGACATTTCCTCTGACCGCCAGACCCATCCCGATGAAGCCGGTGAGGCCCGACATGAAACAGCCGACCACGAAGGCGGCGGTACGAGCGGCTCCCGATTCGGTGAAACTGAGCGCCTCCGATCCATCAGGTCGCAGCACTTCGGTGGACGTGATGAAAACGATCACAGTCAGAGGAATCAGAATGACGAGGATCGTGCGGAACTGCCGGCGGAGATAGGCCATCGCCCCTTCCTGGATGGCAGCGGCGATCTCGCGCATCTTCGGGGTGCCCTGGTCTGCCGCGATCACTCCCCGGGACAGTACGTAGCCAACGGCGAGCGCGATCAAGGCAGTGATGCCCGAGATGATCAGCCACGTCCACTCCGCGCCCCCCAGCGTGAACTCCTGATAGCCACCCTCGGCAGCCAGAACAGTCGTCATTAATCCTCTTTCGTTATGGAATCTGCCAACCCAGGGTTCGTATGCCGCGTTTGCGCGGATACCAGCCCACAGAACGGCTTGTTTTTAGTCGGCTCGGTTGAGGAGGTCCACTCCCCAGAGCAGAAGAGCGAGGACGGTTCCGGTTCCGCCGAGGAAAACGCCGTCGCCAAGCCAGGAAAAAGTCGCCGAGCCAATGGCGCTGATTGATCCGATCAGAGCTAGCAAACCGACAAAGGCGCCTCCCGCCACGAGCCGGCGACCGGGCGCCATCTGATTGAACAAGGCAAAGCTCCCGATGCCGAGGGCGATCGCGCCCAGGAACCAAAAGGGCCAGAGCGGAATCGACCCGAACACTCGCAATGGACTTCCGTATGCCTGGATCGCAGCCAGAAACAACGCGCCGGCGGCCGCCATGATCGCAATGGCGACTGGCGCCCGGTTGGGCTCGCGGAGCCGATGTTCGGGGCTCGAGGCGGCGTATCTCGGGTGCCCGCGGCAGTGAGATGCTCGCCGACGTCGAGGCCATCGTCGCGAGCGTGCGCAAGCTGGCGCACCAGCCGAGGTGAGTTCGCAGAGCGCAGGCCGACCGCAACAGCGAAACGCGCATCGTCGTTTGTCGAGAGGACCAACTCCTCACCTTCGACCTTGATGTGGAATCCGTCGATGCGCGCCGAGATTCCCATGCCCGAGAGCGGCCACCGTCCCAACTCGCCGTAAGGAGACACGAGACGCATGGTTTCGTCGTCGAGATGGATCTCGACCCGGATACCTGTATCGGCTTCGCCCGCCATCCGGACGGTGCCGGTGAGGTCGGTACTCTTCATAGCCTTCCTTCTGCCCGCAGCCTCACAACTCTAGAGCGAAAGACATGCCTGACTACATCTACTCCATGTACAAGGTCGGACGTCACTATCCGCCCGACCGCGACGTCTTGCGCGACATCAGCCTCAGTTTCTTCTACGGCGCCAAGATCGGCGTGATCGGACCCAACGGTGCCGGCAAGTCGTCGCTGCTCAGCGAATCATGGCCGGTCGCGACGACGGGTTTACGGGCGAAGCTCGGCTCGAAGAGGGATACACGGTCGGGATGCTCGAGCAGGAGCCCCAGCTCGACTGAATCGAAAGACGTCCTCGGCAATGTTCTCGACGGCGTCGCCCCGACCAAGGCGCTGCTCGACGAGTACCAGGAAGTGCTGGCAGGCTGGGCCGATCCCGACGCTGACTACGAAAAGCTCGGAGCGCGCCAGGAGAGCCTCGAGAAGAAGATCGAGGCCGCGGGCGCCTGGGAGCTCGATCGCCAGGTTGAGATCGCGATGGACGCATTGCGGTTGCCGCCAGGTGACGCCGACGTATCCAAGGCTGTCCGGTGGAGAACGTCGACGAGTGGCGCTGTGTCGTTTGCTCCTGCTCTCGCACCCCGATCTCTTGCTGCTCGACGAACCGACCAACCATCTCGACGCCGAATCAGTCGCGTGGCTCGAGCGATTTCTCGCACGAGTACTCGGGGACGGTGATTGCGATCACCCACGATCGCTACTTCCTCGACAACGTCGCCGGTTGGATCCTCGAGCTCGACTCAGGGCCGCGGCTTTCCATTCGAAGGCAACTATTCGAGCTGGCTCGAGCAGAAACAGGCCCGGCTGGCGCAAGAGGAAAAGGAATCCTCAGCGCGGCAGAGGACGCTGCAACGAGAGTTGGAATGGGTGCGGATGTCACCGCGGGCTCGGCAGGCGAAAGGTAAGGCGCGTCTGACCCGCTATGAGGAATTGGTGGCCGAGGCCGCAGGCCGCCGAGAAGCGTGCCGATCGGCTCGAGATCGAGATCCCCTTCACCAAGCGACTCGGCGACAAGGTCATCATTGCCCACGATGTCGAAAAGGGTTACGGCGATCGTCTGCTGATCGACGACCTCTCGTTCTCGCTTCCGCCGGCCGGCATCGTCGGTGTGGTCGGTCCCAATGGAGCCGGCAAGACCGACTCTGTTCCGGATGATCACCGGAGTCGAGGCAGCCGACTCAGGATCGTTCGAAATCGGGCCGTCGGTGGAGCTCGCCTATGTCGACCAAAGCCGTGACGCACTCGACCCGGTCAAGACCGTGTTTGCCGAGAATCAGCGGCGGTTCTGACTTTCTCAAGGTCGGGAATCGGAGGTCAACAGCCGGGCCTACGTCGCTTCACTCAACTTCAAAGGCTCGGACCAACAAAAGAAGGTGGCTCGACGCTCTCGGGAGGAGAGAGAAACCGGGTCCATCTCGGGAAGATGCTCCGCACCGGCGGCAATGTCATCCTGCTCGATGAACCGACCAACGACCTCGACGTCGACACTCTCCGCGCTTTGGAGGAGGCGCTTGCTGGCCTTTCCGGGTTGCGCAGTCGTGATCAGCCACGATCGTTGGTTCCTCGACCGGGTCTGCACCCACATCCTCTCGTTCGAAGGTGACTCACAGGTCCGCTTCTTCGAAGGCAACTGGACCGAGTACGAGGAGTGGATGAAGTCGAACGTCGGTCCCGATGCCTTGGAGCCGCACCGGGTCCGATACAAACCGATCGCCCGCTGATGCGCCGAATGTCGTGCTTGAGACGCCGTGTTCGGAAACGACGTCTATAACGTATAGAGACCGACGGCCCAAACAGGAGGTTTCATACGGCCACCGATACCGCGCACTGCTCATGCGCACCACGCACGACGCCCCCGTCACCCAGGCGTTCAACATCCTTCGCTTCGGATTCGTGGTCCTGCCACTGGTCGTGGGCATCGACAAGTTCTCCAATCGGCTGGCCGACTGGGAGCGATACCTGTCCGACCGGTCATCGAGCTCGAGCCCGCTTTCCGCCTCGAGCCTCATGCGTGTCGTCGGAGTCATCGAGCTCGTGGCCGCTCTCCTCGTGCAGTTCGACCTCGCCTCGGCGCCTATGTGGTTGCCGCCTGGCTCGGCTTCATCATCGTGAACCTGCTCTTGATTCCAGGGTTCTACGACGTCGCCCTGCGCGACTTCGGGCTGCTGCTCGGCGCCCTCGCGTTGGGCAGGCTCGCCTCGGCGAACCGCTCCTAAACCGCGGGCTCTGTGCCGTGAAATCCACGGCCCAGAGCCTTAGGTTTCGTTTCGGTCCTTAGGGCTTGGGGAGGTTGTCGAAGACGTCCTCGAAGGAGACCGCCTTGCGCCGGCTATCGCCGGTTTGGACGGGCTCAGCCGGACGGCGCTCGGGACGCGGTCCCCGGTCGCGGTTGCCGCCCTCGCGGGCCGGTCCCCGATCGCCGCGGTCGCCGCCGCGATCCTCCGCGGTCGCCCCGATCGCCCCGATCACGGTCGTTGCGTGGGGGACGGTCATCGCTGGACTCCGAGGAGCCGGCGCCCTCCTTGCGCTCGAGGGGTTGACCAGCTTCAGGGCCAGCTTGCCCTGCCGATCGATCTCCTCGAGCAGCACGGGCACCTTCTGGCCGAGTTCGAGGTAGTCCTCGACCCGCTCCACCCGACGGGTGTCGTCGAGCTTGGAGATATGGAGCAGGCCGTCACGACCCGGCATGATGTTGACGAAGGCACCGAACTTGGTGATGTTGACGACCTCGCCGTCGTACACCTTGTTCAACTCGGGCTCGGGCGGGAACACGATGTGCATGACCCGTTCCTTGGCGGCCGCCAGTGCTTCGCTGTCGGTCGAGGCGATCCGGACGAGGCCGTAACCACCTTCTTCCTCGATCTCGATCGTGGCGCCGGTCTTCTCTTCGAGCTCGCGGATGACCTTGCCCTTGGGACCGATGACCTCGCCGATCTTGTCCTTGGGGATCTGGATCGTCTCGATTCGCGGCGCCCACTTGTTGAGCTCGGTGCGAGGGCTGGCGATGCACCTTGTTCATCGCGTCGAGGATGAAGAGTCGGGCCATCGTCGGCCTGATCGAGCGCTTCGATCAGCACCTCTGACGGCAGGCCCTGGAGCTTGGTGTCGAGTTGCAGAGCAGTAATCACATCCGCCGTGCCGGCCACCTTGAAGTCCATGTCGCCCGAGCGCGTCCTCGGCGCCGAGGATGTCGGTCAAGGTGACGTACTTGCCGTTCCGCTCGATCAACCCCATGGCGATTCCGGCGACAGCATCGGAGATTGGAACACCGGCGTCCATCAGCGAGAGGGACGAGGCACAGACCGATCCCATCGAAGTCGAACCGTTCGACGAGATGACCTCAGAGACCGAGTCGCAACGCGTAGGGGAACTCCTCTTCGGTCGGAATGACCGGAAGGAGAGCGCGCTCGGCGAGGGCACCGTGACCGATTTCGCGACGGCGGGGACCTCGCATCGGACCGGCTTCACCGGTCGAGTAGGGCGGCATGTTGTAGTGGTGCATGTAACGCTTGCCCTCCTCGGGAGAGAGGGTGTCGAGCATCTGCTCCATCTTCAGCATCCCCAGGGTGGTGAAGTTGAGCACCTGGGTCTCGCCGCGCTGGAAGAAGCCCGAGCCATGGGCTCGACCGACCACTCCGACCTCGATCGACAGCGGGCGAACGTCGGTAGCTCCGCGTCCATCGAGACGAATCCCTTCGTCGACCACCTGGGCTCGCATCATGTCCTTCAGCACCGTCTTGAAGGCTCGTTTGAATTGCTCGCTCGCCTCTGCGTCGATGCCGAGTTCGGCGAGAACACTTGCCTCCGTCTCATCTACGGCCTGGTTGCGCTCGGTCTTGCCGGCGATGCGAATTACTTCAGCCAGGCGGGGACGAGCCGCATTGGTCACCTGCTCGTGCAGCTCAGCGGTGTAGTCGATTGCGATCGGCCATTCGGCGTCCTTCTTGCCGACCCGCTCGAGCAACTGCATCTGCAGTTCGATGGATTCGGCGATCGCGGCCTTCGCCACCTCGAGGCCGTTGGCCACGGTCGCCTCATCGGAAGGCGCATCGCCGGCAGCAATGAGCCGAAGCCCGTGCGGGGTGGAGCTCGCCTCCACCATGATGATGTCGACCCCGCCTTCGGAGTTGCGTCCACCGGCGACGACCATCTCGAAGACCGACTCGGTGAGATCCTCATAGGTCGGGAAAGCGATCCATTCGCCCTTCTTCAACCCGAGGCGGACTCCACCGATCGGCCCTTCGAAGGGGATGCCGCTGATCGTCAGCGCCGCTGAGGCGCCGTTGAGGGCGACGATGTCATAGAGGTTCTCGCCGTCGACGGCAAGAGTGGTGGCAACCACGTGAGTCTCGCAACGAAAGCCGTCGCGAAACGACGGTCGCAGCGGACGGTCGATCAATCGGGCGGTGAGAGTGGCGTCCTCGGTCGGTCGTCCCTCCCGACGGAAGAACGAACCCGGGATGCGTCCCACCGCGTACATCCGCTCCTCGATGTCCACGGTGAGGGGGAAGAAGTCGATTCCTTCCCGCTGAGTCTTGTTGGCAGTGGCGGTGACGAGCATCTCGGTCTCTCCGAGACGGGCGACGACGGCGCCGTCGGCCTGTCCGGCCAGCTTGCCGGTCGAGAACGAGAGTTGCTTACCCCCGACCAGACCATTGACAGTTATTTCGGGCACTTAGATGTGCTCCTTCTTGTAAGGAGCCGGCCCGTTACCAGTTGTGAACGTTCAGACGGGAGCGCAAACGCTCACAACTAGCAACCGACCAGGCTCGGCCAGTGGACCCCAAAAGTCGAGTTAGCGGCGAAGACCGAGTTGGGCAACGATCGTGCGATAGCGCTCGACATCTCGATCTTTGAGATAGTCGAGCAATCGCCGGCGGCGTCCAACCATCATCAAGAGACCACGTCGGCCGTGATGATCGCCCTTGTGGGTGCGAAGATGCTCGGTGAGGTGGTTGATCCGCTCGGTCAGCAGGGCAACCTGCACCTCGGGCGACCCTGTGTCGCCCTCGTGATGGCCGAATTCGGTAACGATCTCTTGGGTGGTCTTCATAACGCGCTGAATACCTGCGAGTTGTGGGGAACGGGTGAAATTGTAGCAGCTGAGTGGTCTTTCAGGTCCCGAGGTGCCCCGCGCCGACTCGACGTCTTTCCCTATCTGCACACGCAACGCGTCGATCCCGTCGAATTTCTGCTCGGCTCGGATACGAGCTACGAAGTCGATCGCCAGTTGTTGACCGTATAGATCCCCGGCAAAGTCGAGCAGATGTGCCTCGATCCGTCGTTCGGATACCAGCAAACGTGGGACGGAACCCGATGTTGATCACGGCCGGCCAATTCCGATTCGATTTGGGCTGCTCCGTCAATAGCGCCCAACCGGCGTAAACGCCGTTGGCCGGGACGAGTCTGGCCGGATCGGTCGCCAAATTGGCCGTGGGAAACCCCAACTCGCTGCCCCCTGCGGTCTCCTTCCACCACTTCACCATTTAGCTGATAGGGGCGATCAAGCATCCGGGTCGCCGTTTCGACGTCTCCCGCGAGCAGTGCCTGACGAATTCGAGTCGACGACACCACCCCATCGAGCGCTCCGAACATGTCCACGATGTCGACTTCGAACCCCAGGCGCTCTCCTTCGCGGGCGGAGAAAGTCGGAGTCGCCCTCGCGCCCTTGTCCGAAGCGAAAGTCGGCGCCGACGACGACGCGGCGTGCCTGTAGCGCTTCAAACAGAACTCGTTCGGAAAATTCTTTGGCGGCGAGGTCGCGAATGTCAGGAAAGTTGAGGACTCCTGCGATCCCGAGTCCCAGCGACCGGAATTGTTCGATTCGCTGATCGACATCGGTGAGCATCAACGGCGCCCGGTCGGGCGATAGGACCGACAGAGGATGGGGATCGAACGTAATGGCCGCTGGCACCAGGTCGCCGGCCTCAGCCACCAAGTCGCCGATCACCTTCCGGTGACCGAGGTGAACACCATCGAATACCCCGACGGTCGCGGCGGTCGGAGCCCCCACTTCCCATTCATAGGGGTGACCCCTAAGCACGATCATTTGGGCACGATCATGCGTCAGCGAGACAACTTCGGCGACAGCCCGATCGCCGTCTCGTCGGTAAACCGCCAGCAGTTCGTTTCCCGCGTCCATCATCGCCCACGGTCCCGTCCCGGCGGCGGCTGCGAGCGCGCGGCCGTAGCCGATCTCAGTCGCCTCATCGCTTGTGACGAACCATGTCGCCAGCTCGGAGACGGCATTAGCGGGCGGGACCAGCCGGCTTTGCCATTCCTCGAGATCGTCGAGGGAAAGCGCGCCCTCCAGGTCGAAAGGGCCGACCTTCGTTCTCCGCAGTCCCCTGAGATGTGCCCGGCCGCCGAGTGCTCGGGCAATATCGTCGGCGAGCGTCCGGATATAGGTTCCTTTCGAGGAGACCACTCGCAGCGTGGCCACCGGAAAGTCGGGCGCGGCTTCGAATGTCGACCAACTCGAGCTCGGTCACGTAGATCAGGCGAGGGTCGCGAGCGACTTCTTTGCCTGCCCGGGCAAGTTCGTAGAGACGCTTTCCGCCGACCTTGACTGCCGAAACCATCGGCGGAATCTGACTCGACTGACCTTTGAAGCCTTCTAACGCTTGCCGCAGCTCGGCTTCGGCAAAGTTCATCGGAGCGCGTTCGGTTTCGTCTCCGTCAGCGTCGAGAGATTCGGTCGCAACGCCGAATTGGACGGTGGCAACGTACTCCTTGGCACCGTCCTGGACGTAGCGGACCAGCCTGGTCGCCGGCCCCAACGCCACCACCAGCACTCCGGTCGCCATCGGGTCGAGCGTGCCGGCATGCCCGGCTTTCTTGATCCCGGTCGCACGCCGAACCGCAGTCACCACGCCAGCGGAAGTGATGCCCTCGGGCTTGTCGATCACGAGGAGACCGGTCGTCACGGCAAGAGCGAAACAACGGATGCAACCGCCGCTTCCGGGGTTCCGTTGAAGGTGAAACCAGCTGCGTTGTGATGCCCACCGCCACCCAGTGCCGCGGCAACCGAACCTACGTCGATCTGGCCACGACTCCGCAAGCTCCCTTTGAACAGTCCGGGAGAATGTTCTTTGAGGAGTAGGGCGGCTCCAGCCTCGATCGGAAGGCGGATGAGATCGATCAACGAATCTGTCTCAGCGAGAGTGAGTTCATTCGCCACCAGGTCGGCCTGATAGAGAACCGACCACACCAGATTGCGATCCGGGACTAGCACCGCACGCTGCATGACCGCCCCGGACGCGCCGAGGTATCCGAATGCCTCCTCCTCGTACACATGTTGGCCGACCACCTCGGGTCGAGCCCCCAGCTCAACGAGTTGCGCGGCGACGCGAAGGGTCGCCGGCGATGTATTCGAGTATTGGAAGCGACCGGTGTCGGTGACCAATCCGGTAAGCAAACAGGTGGCGATCCGTTGGTCGATTTTCCATCCAGTTTCTTGCAACAAGATGAAACGTCAGTTCGGCAGTGGAAGAGACCGCCGGATCGATCAAGTGCAGATCACCGAATTCCTCGGACCCGGCGACGTGATGATCAACGACTATCACCTTTTTGGCCGCGTTTGACGTTCGCGGCCAGGTCGCCCAGGCGATCGAGGTTGCCGCTATCGAAGGTCAGCATTAGCTCGGGCTCCTCCTCAACTTCGGAAGGGGCTACCAGGAGTTCTGTCGGGAAGAAAGCGGTAGGCCGCGGACCGGTTCGAAGGGAGGGCCGTAGCTCGGCTGCACCTGCTTCCCCTCGCTCGCGGCGGCGAGGGCGACGGCCAGCATGCTGCCGAGGGCATCGCCGTCGGGATTGACATGACACGCCATCGCGATCGTGTCGGCTGCGCGCAGCGCCTCGGCCGCCGCGGCCAGATCCGTGAGATCATTCATCCGTCTCCGGAGGAAGGCAGTTCGCGCAGAACCGCCTCGATGCGTTCGCCCTGGAGCACGCCTGCGTCCGCCTTGAACTGGAGCTGGGGGGTGAACTTGATCCGCACCTGTTTGCCCAAGAGAACCCGCAAGCGCGGCGCGGCGGCGGTCAGACCCTTGATCGTCTCCTCGAGATGGCCGGGATCGAGCGCGCTGACGAAGACCGTTGCCCGGCGCATGTCAGGAGCGGTTTCGACACCGGTGATCGTGACCATGCCCAGACGAGGGTCGCTCAGCGCCTCGACCTCATCGGCGAGCACCTCTTGGATGATGGCATTGATGCGTCTGGTTCGGGGATAAGACGGCTTTCCCATCCCGGCATTCTCGCTTACTGACGACGGGTCAAACGCGGGCGACTTCGTTGACCTGATAGGCCTCGATGCTGTCGCCTTCTTTGACGTCGTTGTAGCCAGCCAGGCCGATCCCGCACTCGAAGCCGGCGGCAACGCTGCGGACATCGTCCTTGAAGCGCCGCAATGAACCAATCACCCCGTCGAAGACCACAACTCCGTCTCGAAGCAAACGTGCCTTGGCATTGCGCACGATCTCGCCTTCGGTGACGTAGCAACCCGCGATGTTTCCGAGTCGCGGCACCTTGAACAGCGCCCGCACCTCGGCGGTTCCAAGGACGGCCTCGACCTCGTCGGGTGCCAGCCGGCCAACGAGCATCGCCTCGATCTCTTCGAGCAACTCGTAGATAATCCCGTAGGTACGAATCTCGATTCCCTTGGACTCGGCGAGCCGCCGGGTCTTGCCGTCGGGGCGGACATTGAAACCGATCACGACCGCCTCGGTGACCTCGGCCAGCTTGACGTCGTTTTCGTTGATGCCGCCGATCGCCCCGTGCATGATCTCGATTCGCCCACCCTCGCGCTTGATCTTCGCAAGGGATTCACGAAGCGCCTCGAGCGAGCCGTGGGCATCTGCCTTGAGGACTATGCGGAGCTCGGCTTCTTCGGCCCGCAGCTGCTCCAGCAGGTTGGCAAGACGCTCCCGAGCGGTGGCCGGAGTGCTGAACGAGGCGTCACGAAACTCATCCGCCCGTTCCTGGGCCCGTGCGCGAGCTTCGCGTTCGGTGGTCAAGACCTCGAAATTGTCTCCGGCTACCGGGATCTCGTCCCAACCCATGATCAGGGCGGGCGTCGAAGGCGGGGCCACCTTCTCACGGTTCCCCGCCCAGTCCATCATGGCGCGCACTCGCCCCGAGGTCTGACCGGCGACAAACGCGTCTCCCGTTCGCAAAGTCCCGCGCTGGACGATCACCGTCGCCGTTGGGCCCATGCCCGGATCGAGTTGAGCCTCAATAACAACTCCCGAAGCGGCGGGTTGGGGATTGGCGCGAAAGTCCTCGAGCTGCGCGATGAGGTCGATCAGCTCAAGCAGGTTGTCGACCCCTTGCCCGGTGAGGGCGGAGACCTCAACGGCGGGGATGTCACCGCCCAGATCCTCGGTAATGACCTCGTGCTCGGTAAGCATCGTGCGCACCCGGATCGGGTCGGCGCCCGGCAGGTCGACCTTATTGATGGCGACGACCAGCTTTACCCCCGCTGCTCGAGCGTGGCTGATCGCTTCGATGGTTTGCGGCATGACTCCGTCGTTAGCGGCGACCACCAGAACGACGATGTCGGTGATGTTGGCGCCACGAGCACGAAGCGCAGTGAAAGCCTCGTGGCCAGGCGTGTCGATAAAGGTGATCAGGCGTCCACCGACCGTCACCTGATAGGCGCCGATGTGCTGGGTGATCCCACCCTGTTCCCCAGCGACGACGTTTGACTTGCGAATGGTGTCAAGCAACGTCGTCTTGCCGTGGTCGACATGCCCCATGATCGTGACCACCGGGGGCCTCGGGGCAAGGTTCTCGGGAGCGTCATCAAATGAGAGACGCGGTGCCGTCTTGGGCGGTGGGGGCGGTGGTGCTTCCACCTCGACTATCGCTCCGAACTGCTCGGCGATGCCGTCCAGGTGGTCGAGGGGCATTGGACCACCAACACCGGCCAGGACGCCCCTCCCGACAAGAGCCCGCACGATTGCCCCCGGCGGTCTGACCCAGGGCCTCAGCGACCTCGGCCACGGAAGGATTGGCCGGAACCGAGACCAACCTGACCTCGCGCTCGGCCTCGGGTTCGGACACGGGTGCCGGTTCCGGCTCCGGCTCGGGCTCGGGCTCGGTGACGGGCGACGTGGCTTCCGTGATGGCCAGGCGGATCAGGTCGGCATCGCTCTCCTCGATACTCGATGAGGCGGTCTTCACCTCGAATGCCCAGATTGTGAGCCTGCTCGATCAGATCCTTGGATTCGAGCGCAAGCTCACGCGCGAGCTCGTAAACGCGCATCTTGGCCACCTATTCGGCCTCCGCGGTGGAACGCTCCTCTGGCTGACTGTCTCCAGTCGCCTCGGCCGCAACTGCGGCCACAAGCTCATCGCCGACGGGCTCGACAGCCTCTGCTTGGGCGTTTTCCAATGCAACCTCGCCAGATTCAGGCTCGGCAGGTTCAGGAGCAGGCTCCTCGACCTCTGGTTCCTTCACCTCGGGCGCCACGACGGGCGCGGGTTCCGGAACATGATCGGAGCGGATATCAACTTTGTATCCCGACAGACGGGCGGCGAGGCGGGCGTTCTGACCCTCTTTGCCGATGGCTAGTGAAAGCTGATGGTCGCTGACAATGACCTCGGCCACCTTCGCTTCCTCGTCGACCTTCACCTCTTTGACCTTGGCCGGGCCGAGAGCCTCGGCGATGAATTGGGCGGTGTTCTCACGCCATTGAACGACGTCCACCTTCTCGCCTCGCAACTCGTTGACGACTTGCCTTACGCGCGACCCTCGAGCACCCACACATGCACCCTTGGGGTCGACGTTGGGATCGTGGGATACGACTGCAATTTTGGTCCGGTGCCCGGGTTCGCGAGCAATGGCGACGAGTTCGACCGTGCCATCGGCTAACTCCGGTACCTCTAGCTCGAGCAGGCGGCGAACCAGGTCGGGGTGGCTCCGGCTGACAACGATCTGCGGGCCTTTGGTCTCGTTCCGAACCTCGAGAATCAACGCCTTGACCCGGTTGCCCCGATCAAGCCGCTCGTACGGAATTCGCTCTGATCCTGGGAGGATGGCTTCGGCATCGCCCAGATCGAGGATCGTGAACCGGCCGTCGACCTGCTGCACGATCGCGGTGACGAGATCGCCTTCACGACCCGCGTAAACATCGAAGACTTGCTCGCGCTTGGCATCGCGGAGCCGCTGCTGTATCACCTGTTTGGCCGTTTGGGCAGCGATGCGTCCGAAGTCTTCGGGAGTGTCTTCCCACTCCTTGGTCACATTGCCGTCGTCGTCGAGATCTTGGGCGTACACGGTGATATCGCCGGTATCGGGATCGATCGTGACCCTGGCCTCTTCGGCTGCTCCCGGGCTGCGCTTGTAGGCGGAGACCAGCGCATTGGCGAGGGCATCGAGAATGGCGTCGACCGACACCCCACGCTCCCGGCCCAGCATCTCCAGGGCCTCCATGACCGTGGCGTCGATTTTCATCATTCAATTGCTCCTATGACCGGGCTTGGGCGGTTTCTCCCAGGTGAACACGGTCCGGGCTGAAACCACCTGGCGGTAAGGCACGGCTGACGTGCTTTCCCCTTCGATCAAGTTGAAGCTGTCGTCATCAGCCGATTCGATCAGCCCGCGTCGTTGACCATCGCTGGTCTTGATCACAACTTCTCGACCGATCGACTTTTGATAGTGGCGCGGGCGAGTCAGTTTGCGCTCGAGACCGGGTGAGCTCACTTCGAGCTGATAAGGGCCGTCCAAAGGCGCACCTTCCAGCGAGTCGAGTAGCCGGGACAGTCCTCTCGACAGCTCCGAGATACGGTCAAGGTCCAGCTTCTCGCCGTCGACCTGGATCCTCAAGGTCTGGGCGCGCCCGCGACCAACGAGTTCGAGGTCATCGAGCTCGATTTGCTCCGCGCCGAGATATGTCTCAATGACATCCCAGATCGACGCGAGACGTTGATCGCCAAACCCTTGATTAATTGTCGTCATCTCCTGCAAAAGGTCCTCAAAACGTGCTTCAAACGTGACAAGAAAAAGGTGGGCAGGGCGCCCACCTTCCTGACAGCGTCCTTAACTTGGCGGCGGAATTATAACCGCCGGTGCCATCTACCGGCTTCGGTTCCGATCGGCGAAGTCGACCATGAACTCCGCCAGCATCTCCACCGACTCGAACGGAAGGGCGGCGTAGAGGCTCGCCCGGCAGCCACCGACGCTCCGATGCCCCTTGAGACCAATCATGTCCAGGGCGGTGGCCTCTTTCACGAATTGCGCTTCCAGGTTCTCATCCGGAAGTCGAAATACGACGTTCATATGGGAACGTACGGTTGGCTCGACGGGGTTCGTATAGAAACCGTCGGAAACATCGATCACGTTGTATAACGCTGCAGCTTTGGCGGCAGATTGGCGCTCGAGCTGCTCGACGCCTCCCCCAGCTTTCATCATCCGCAACACCTTGCCCATGAGATAGATCGGAAACATGGGTGGGGTGTGACCGAGCGACTTGGTTTCGGCGTGCCAGGCGTAGCGCAGGAACGAGCCCTGTCGGTGCGAGCATTCTCAAGCGCCGATCTGCGCGCATAGACCACCGCCATACCCGCCGGGGCCAGGTTCTTTTGGACTCCGCCGTAGACGAGATCGAAAGAGTCGCCAATCGATCGGGCGGGACAGATAGTCGCTCGACATATCTCCCACCAGGGGAAGGCCCAGGTCAGGAAAGTCGATCATGCGGATGCCGCCGATCGTCTCGTTCGAGGTGACGTGGAGATACCGACTATTCGGCTTGAGCGCGATCTCATCCGGCTGCGGCATCGTCGTGTATTTCGACTCTTTGCCGTCCCAAGCGGAATACACCCGACCATGCGGAGTCGGCGTCCTCGAGAGCTCTCGCTCCCCACGAGCCAGAAACGACGTAGCCGGCTTCTTCCTCCGGGTGGAGAAGATTCATCGCGACCATCGCGAACTGGAGCGTGGCGCCGCCCTGGACGAAGAGCACCTCGAAGTCCTCAGGGGCTTCCGCGACCTCGCGGGCAAGAGTCAATGCGCTCGTTGTGGACCGCTTCGTACTCCGGCGCTGCGATGCGACAGCTCGATGAGCGACATGCCAGTTCCGGCGAAGTCGACGAACTCGGCCTTGACCTCCTCGAGGACACGACAGCGGCAGCGTGCAAGGGCCGGCGCCGAAGTTGTGGGCTCGCATGCCGAGCAACGGTAGGCGGTATACATGTTGCTATGAAGTCTGAGGCCGAGCGCTCCGTCGTGAGATGGCCCGGCGGCGTCACAGACTACAGACGTACTCGCCGTCGAAGAGCCCATGGAGATCCGGCTCGGAACAGTCCCGCTGGCAGTGTTGATGCGAACTCCTGGATTAGAGCCCGAACTCGTCGTCGGCTTCGCGCTCACCGAGGGGATCGTCTTCGGCCCTGACGAGATCGACCGGGTTGAGGACCTCGGCGATGGTGACCGCTATCTCTTGATTCCCGCCGAAGGGGTCGCCATCGACCCCGAACAATTTCGCCGCAACACCTATACGACCTCGAGCTGTGGGGTTTGTGGCAAAGCCTCGATCGACGCAGTCCGCATCACCGCACGCGTTCTGCCTGCCGGCCCCTCGATCACGCGAAGTTTGGTCGGCCAATTGCCGGGCAAACTACGAGAGGCACAAACCGTGTTCGACGCCACCGGCGGGCTGCATGGAGCCGCAATCTTCGACGCGAATGGTGACCTGCTGGCTACCGCCGAGGACGTGGGACGGCACAACGCAGTCGACAAGGCGATCGGTCTCCTGGCGACCCAGCGCTGGCCACTGGGCGAGGTGATCCTCATGGTCTCTGGGCGAATCTCCTTCGAGATCACCCAGAAAGCGGCGGTGGCTGGCATCCCGGTCGTGCTCGGAGTGTCGGCAGCAACCTCCCTCGCGGTCGACCTCGCCACCGACTTGGGCATGACTCTCTGTGGTTTCGTTCGCGACGAGAGCCTGGTGGTCTACAACGACCCCGGGCGGCTAGTCGATTAGCTCGCGAAGTCGCTCGACAATATCGGAGCGTTCGACTTCCTCGGTTTGCAGGTCGCGCCGGCTGGTTAGCTCGATGGTTTCGGCCGCGACACCTTTGGGGCCAACGGTGACTCGGAACGGAATACCGATCAGCTCGGCGTCGGCGAATTTCACCCCCGGCCGTTCGGGACGGTCGTCGAGGAGCACATCGATGCCGAGGTTGCGCAGCTCCTCATAGAGGGCCTCACCGGCAGCCATGGTGTCGGGATCGTCGATCCGTAAGACAGTTACCACCACAACGTAAGGGGCAACTGCCTGCGGCCAGATGATGCCCTTCTCGTCGTGGTTGGCCTCGACCACGGCCGCCATCCCTCGCTCGAGCCCGATCCCGTAGGAGCCCATCACGATCGGATGCGAGACTCCGGCTTCGTCTTGGACCAGCGCTTCCATCACTTCGGAGTACTTGGTGCCGAGTTTGAAGATGTGCCCGACCTCGATCCCTTTCCAGATCTCGAGCGGCGAGCCGCAGCGCACGCACGCCTCACCAGCTCGAACGGTGCGCGAGGCTTGCCCAGCGCCCGACCTTGACATCGCGGGAAACGTCAACCCCCGTGTAATGCCAGTCGTCTTGGTTCGCTCCGGTCACCATTCCTTTGCGGTCCTCGAGCTCGGAATCGGCGATGACGGAAAGATCGCTTACACCCACCGCCCCCAGGCTTCCGGGCATCGCCCCTAGGGCTGCCTTGATCTCCTCGGGCTCGGCCGGACGGATGTTGGCCACGCCGGTGGCGTCGATGAGCTTTTGTTCGAGCAGCTCGTGGTCGCCCCGCACCAACACCAGGGTGAGCTCGTCTCCCAGCATGTAGACCAGCGTCTTGATCTGGCGGTCAGGGGCCGCGACATCGGGAAAGCCTTTCGCCAGGGCGGCGATGGTCCTGATGCCCGGAGTCGCCAACCGTTCCAGAGTCGACTCCGCGGGGTCGTCGATCGCCGGCAAGGCGGACACCGCCCGCTCGAGATTGGAGCGGTAGTCGCAGCTTGGTGCAGGTGACGATCCAGTCCTCGCCGGCCGGGCTGGCGATCATGAACTCGACCGACCTCGTCCCACCCATCGCGCCCGACGATGCCTCGACGTCGACGGCGTCGAGTCCCATCCGTCCGAAGATGCGCCGGTAGGCACCGTGGTGAAGATCGAAGGCATAGGTCGAGACCGTCGTAGTCGAGGTCGAGCGAGTAGGAATCCTTCATCGTGAACTCGCGCACCCGGAGGACGCCCGACTTCGGCCGGGGCTCGTCGCGGAACTTGGTCTGGATCTGGTACCAGATCTGCGGGAGCTGGCGATAGGAACGCAAGTCTCGGAGGCGAGCATCGCAAAGACCTCCTCATGCGTCATCCCGAGGGCGTTGTCGACTCCCTTGCGGTCGACGAGTCGAAAGAGCTCCTCCCCCATGACCTCCCAACGGCCCGACTGTTTCCAGATCTCGCCGGGATGAAGCGCCGGCAGGTGAAACTGCTGGCCACCGATGGCGTCCATCTCCGAGCGGATGATCGCGTCGATCTTGGCCCGTACCCGTCTGCCCCAAGGGCAGCATCGAGTAGTGGCCGGCGCTCAGCTGGCGAACAAAACCGCCCCTCACCAGCAGACGATGGGAGACCGCTTCGGCTTCGGCGGGATCGTCGCGCGAGAGTGGGAATGAAGGCCTGGGACCAGCGCATCGATTATTCCTCGCCCCGGGCTGTTTCGGCCACGGCCCGCCGCTTGATCTCGACCCGATTGACATCTCCCTGGATCTGCAACAACTCGTCTCGCATCGCCTCGGCGATCGCTGCGGCATCCTTGTCGGCCGCAGCCAGCCTGGCTTCGACGCCTTCCTCGACGAGACGCCGCGCCTCCTCCACCAGGGCCTCGACCATCTGCGCTTCGGGAACGACTCGCACGACTTGGCCCTTGACGAAGAGATGACCCCGACCTCGGCCGGCGGCGATACCGAGGTCGGCCTCTCTGGCTTCACCGGGTCCGTTGACCACACAACCCATCACCGCGACCTGGATCGCCAACCCTTCTGCTTCGAGCGCTTTCTGGGCTTCGTTGGCCACCTTGATCACATCGACCTCGGCACGCCCACACGAAGGACAGGCGATGAGATCGAGGCCCTTGCGCTCGCGGAGACCGAGATACTCGAGGAGCTGTCGACCGGCTTTTGCTTCCTCGACCGGATCGGCGGTGAGCGAGAATCGAATGGTGTCGCCGATTCCTTCCAGCAGGAGAGTCGAGATCCCCGCCACCGACTTGATCAAGCCGCCCGGCAGTGGTCCCGCCTCGGTCACCCCGAGATGAAGCGGATACGAAACCGCCTCCGCCAGCAACCGGTAGCACTCGACCATGGTGGGCACGTTGGAGTGCTTGACCGAAATCTTGATGTCGAAGAAATCGACCTCCTCGAGATAGCGGATCTCCTTCTGCGCCGATTCGACGAGCGCCTCGGGCACCGGGCCGCCGTACTTCTGGAGCAGGTCGCGGTCGAGCGATCCGGCGTTGACGCCAACCCTGATGGGCAGCTTGCGATCCCCGGCTTCCCGGGCCACGGTCTTGATCTGCTCTTCGTTCTTGATGTTGCCGGGGTTGAGCCGGAGACCCTGCACGCCCGCCTCCATCGCGGCCAGCGCCAGCCGGTACTGATAGTGGATGTCGGCGATGATCGGCAGCGGCATCCGGGGCATCATCTCTGCCAGGCCCTCGGCCGCCTCGACGTCATTGCAGGTAATGCGGACGATGTCGGCCCCCGCCCCCTTGAGGGCATAGACCTGGGCAAGCGTGCCGTCCACGTCGGCGGTCTTCGTGGTGCACATCGACTGCACCGAGATCGGAGCTCCCCCGCCAACCGCAACGTCGCCGACGTGCAGCTGACGTGACGGACGGCGTTCAATCATGGGGACGCCAGGTTAGGAAGGTATGGACAAATGCCGTTTGCACGAGGATCAATCGACCTAGATATCGATGGGATTGACGATGTCGAGGATGATCGCGATCAATCCGAGAAAGCCGACCAGCGTGATGACGATCGCCGCGACCGGAATGAGCACCCTGACATTCACCGGCCGGCGGGTGATCTTTTCGTAAAGGGCAACCGCGAAATGGCCGCCATCAAGGGGGTACAAGGGCAGCACGTTGAGCGTGCCGAGCATGACGTTGACCGAGGCGAGCAGAAACAGGAACGACGCCCAACCGATTTCGTCGACCTGGCTCCCGATATTGCCAACGCCGATTGGGCTCACCGGCCGGATCTCGGGCGGCACGTCGGTGTTACCGACCAGCACTCCCGCCAGCCGCCCCAAGGTTCCCGGCTGAACGATTCGACCGAGAACCTCGAAGGTCACAGCCACCGATTCCCCCGAGCTGGCGGCCCGCTGATCCGAGGCTTCCCACAGTCCAAGCTTCCGCACCATTAGCGACGGCGCCACGCCGAGGAACCCTCGCTCCCCGCCCGTCTCGGCGTCTTCCAGCTGGCCAGAGTCGGAGTTAGTTCGATCAGCTCGCCGTCCCGCTCGACAGTCAGGACGATCTCTTCACCGGGGCGAGTCGACAGCTCCTCGCCGACCGCGGTCCAATCAGGGGTAGGCGTCCCGTTGATCGCCACCAACTTGTCCCCCGCCTCCAGTCCCGCGGCTGCGGCGGGGCTCTCGGTTCCGTCGTCGAGCGTCGGGATGACCTCGACCAGGGTCGTGGTGACCTCTCCGACTCCATTGATCATCAGAAGTCCGACGAACATGAGATAGGCGATCAGGAAGTTCATGCCGACGCCGGCCAGGACCACCACCGTCTTCTTCCAGAAACGGCTGCTCGCGATAAGTGCGACCGAGGTCCGATTCGGGCACTTCCTCCAATGGATTCATACCGACGACCCGGACGTATCCCCCGAGGGGAATCGCCTTGATCCCGTATTCGGTCTCGCCCCGCTTGAACGACCAAATTCGCGGACCGAAGCCAAAGAAGAACTCGGTGGCCTTGACTCCGACCAGCTTGGCGGCGAGGAAATGGCCGAACTCGTGGGCGGTTACGAAGAAGACGATGGCGAGAACCCCGCCGACAGCACCAGCCAAAGTGATTTCAGGCTACCGGAGGTCGCTTGTGAATGCAGCTAAGGGCCACTGCCGGCCTCGGCGTCAGCGGCCAGCACGTCGTCGAGCGACTCGACGCTTCGCTGTCTCGGACCCTCCAGGGTCTCGCTCGATCACCGCGGCAATTTCCAGAAAGCCGAGGTCGGCCGTCCGAGAAAGCTGCCACGGCGACCTCGTCGGCCGCGTTGAACACCGCGGGAGCCGTTCCCCCGGCCCGCCCGGCTGCATAGCCCAAGCTCCAGGGCCGGGAAAGCTCTCGAGGTCGGGCTCTTCGAAATGAATCGCCACCCCCGAAAAGTCGTACTGGCGGGATGATCTCCGACCGCGGGCGGGAAAGGTGAGGGCATAGGCGATCGGAAGTCGCATGTCGGGCGGACCGAGCTGAGCTTTGATGGAACCGTCCGACGAAAACGACCATCGAGTGGACGACACTCTCCGGATGGATCACGACCTCGACCTGATCGAGTGCGACGCCAAACAGAGCAACAGCCTCCAGGACCTCGAGCGCCTTGTTGGCGAGCGTCGCCGAGTCGATCGTGATCCGTCTGCCCATGTTCCAATTCGGATGAGCCAGAGCCTGCGCAGGAGTCACGCTTTGCAAGCTGGGCGCGGTTCATGCCACGAAACGGACCGCCGGAAGCAGTGAGCACGATCTCGAGCCGGAGGTTCTTCTCCCCACCAGGCACTGGAAGATGGCCGAGTGCTCCGAGTCGACCGGGATCGAGGTCGCCTCCGCCCGCGCGAGAGCGTCGTTCACGAGCGCGCCGGCCGCGACCATCGACTCCTTGTTGGCCGAGGGCGACCTGGTTTCCCGCACTGGGCCGCGGCCAGCGTCACGGGCAGACCGGCCACCCCAACGATGCCGTTCATGACTACCTGGCCGTTCGTCGGCCGCCATCGCGATCAATGCGGCAGGACCGAACTCGACGCGCCTTTCTGCCGAGGGCTTCGACAAACGCCGCGCTCTCGTGATCCTCGGTTGCCAGTGCGACCTCGCCTCGGGATATGCTGCGGGCGATGCCGAGCAGGTCCTCGCTCGGCCGTGCGGGCCCCGATCGCCACGACAGGGATTCCGAGCTGATCGGCAACCGCGAGGGTCTGGCGACCGATCGAGCCGGTCACTCCGAGCACCGCGAGCGGTCTCACTCGTCAGAGAAGACCGGACGGAGCGAAAGAAAACATAAGCGGCCGGTACCACGAAGAGCAGACCGTCGAGTCGGTCGAGCGAGCCCGCCATGACCCGGGCATCACCGCACCCATGTCCTTGACGCCGAGGCTTCGCTTGACGAACGACTCGGCCGCATCGCCAACTGGCGAAAGCACGACGACGAGCAGGGTGAGGACCAGGGCCTGGCTCAGCGAGACGGGAAAGTAGTCGACGGTGGACATGAAGGAGGCGGCCGCGGTGGCCAGGACCACGCCGCCGATAAGCCCTCCCAGGTCTTTTTGGGAGAGAGCTCGGGCGCAAATGGGTGGCGCCCGATCGCTCTCCCGGCGAAGTAGCTGCCCATATCGAAGATGGCGACGACCAGCACCAGGAAGCAGGATCAAGCGGAATCGCATTGACCGAGCGACCGATGATCGCCGCAAAACCGAGCAGCGACACCCAGGCCGCCCCGAAGACGGTGAGCGCGGCGTTGTCGAGCGGTCGCCGACGAGGCACGATCGTGAAGAAGGCGACCACCGCCAGGGCCAGCGAGGACGATCGTGACCAGCATCGGCCCCGGCCCCCGAAGTGGGCGGCGATTGCCACGCCGGTCACGCCCACCAACCCGAATAGGGCAACGGCACAAAACCCTGCGACGCAATGTCGTATAGAACTCGGCGAGGGCGATGACCATCAGGAACGCAGATGAAGGCCGTGAACCACCAGCCCCGGAGAAAGAGGGTGAGACCGAAAATTCCGACCAGCACGACGGCCGAGATAATCCGCAAAGTCAGGTCGCTGGCGGCGGCCTGCTCGATGTGTTCGAGATCCTCTTCGCTCGGTCCGGTCTCGCCGGTGACATCGCCGAAGTCGATCAGTCCGGTGCCGATTCCCGGCCATCGTCGCCGCTACGGGTCCCGGCGTTGTTTCCTGGCCGCCGCGAGCAGATCTCCTCGGCGAGGTCGCGATACTCGGCCGTGGTCGCCGACGAGATAGGCCTGCTCGGAGAGCGGAATGTCCTCGTCGCCTGGCAGTAGATCACCGATGCTCTCGATCGTGGATGCCTGGGTTCGTCGGTTGATTGCGCTCGGCTTTCCTCGCGATGTCGGCGGCTCCCACGGACGTGAGAACTCCCGCCCGCTCTTGGTTCTCTCGACTCCCTCTTCGTCTGTTGTCGCCACCACTACACCTCGGCCAATTCGCTCTCCTTGCCGCTGAGGAGACTCATCGATCTTGTGGACGAATTGGTCGGTGAGCTCTTGCAGCTCCTTCTCGCCGCGCCGGATCTCGTCGTCGGAAACTTCGTGCTTCAGCGCTTCGATGTCGTCCTTGCTGTGGCGGCGCACGTTTCGAACCGCCACGCGGCCCTCCTCCGCCATGTGCCGCACCATCTTGATCAGCTCCTTGCGACGCTCCTCGGTTGGCGGCGGAAACGCCAAACGGATCACGTTGCCGTCGTTGCTCGGGATTGAGACCGAGGTCCGAAGCCCGGATGGCCTTCTCGATCGCCGGCCATCGACGACTTGTCGAAAGGCTGGACGACCAGCAGACCGCGGTTCGGGGACCGAGAAGGAGGCCAGCTGTTGCAGGGAGTCGTGGTGCCGTAGTAGTCGATGCTGATGCGGTGGAGAATCTGCGGATTGGCCCGCCCGGTGCGCACGGTCGAGAACTCGGAGCCGACGTGGTCGGCCGCCTGCTCCATCTTTCTTCCTGCGCCTCTGTCCAAGACCTCGGTGATCATCTCGACTCCTTCAGTGGACGACCGTACCGATCGGTTCTTCACCCGAGATGGCGAGGACAATGTTTCCGGCGTCGGTCATGTCGAAGACGACGATTGGAATGTCGTGCTCGCGGCACATCGTGATCGCCGTCGCATCCATGACCTGGAGCCCGTCCGGTCAGAAACTCCATGTAGGTGAGCTCATCGAGTGTTCGATCGCATCAGGATTCGTCCGGGGATCGGCCGAGTAGATGCCGTCGACCTTGCTGGCCTTGAGAAGCGCCTCGGCCCCCACCTCGACGGCTCGCAGGGCCGCGGCCGTGTCGGTGGTGAAGAAGGGGTTGCCGGTGCCGGCTGCGAAGACGACGACGCTGCCCTTCTCGAGATGTCGCATCGCCCGCAATCGGATATAGGGCTCGGCCAACTGCTGCATCGTGATGGCGCTGAGAGCACCCGGGCCTCGCACGCCGCTGTGTTCGAGGGCGTCGCGCAAGGCCAGGGCATTGATGACGGTGGCGAGCATGCCCATGTAGTCGGCGTTGGCGGGATCCATGCCCTGTGCCTGCTGGGAGACGCCGCGGAAGATGTTCCCGCCGCCAACCACGATGGCGACTTCGTTCCCATGTTGCGTCGCCTCCGCCACCTCGTCTGGCGACCCGAGCAACCGTGGTCGGGTCGATGCCATAACCGATGGCGGGATCGGCGAACGCCTCACCTGAGAGCTTCAGCAGGACCCGTCTTCCCATCAGTCTCCGATCTCCAGTCGCGCCATTCGACGAACCGAGATGTTCTCCCCCATCTTGGCCGCCAATTGGTTGACATAGGCCTCGACGGTGCCCTCGAACTTCTCGGCATTGACGAATTTCTGCTCGTACAGGACGTGGTCCTCGAAAAAGGCCCTGATTCGCCCTTCGACGATCTTGGGGATGATGTTCTCGGGCTTGCCTTCTTCGCGTGCCTGAGCGGCGAAGAAGTCCTTCTCCGATCGCCAGTTCGACGGGATCGACATCATCGCGACGGATCCAGCGGGGACGGCCCCAGGCAATGTGCAAGGCGATGTCGTCGGCGACCTGACGGAATTCGGGGTTCTTGGCAACGAAGTCGGTTTCCGAGGCGAGATCGACCAGGACGCCGATCACCGGGCGCTCTGCCTGGTGGTGGATGTAGGTGCCGATCGACCCTTCGTGGCCTCGCGCTCGCCGGCCCGCTTGGCCACTTTGGCCAGACCGCGCACCGAAGAGTGTCGGCAGCCTTGTCCATGTCTCCATCGGTCTCGACCAGGGCCTTCTTGGCATCCATCATCCCGACCCCGGCGATCTGGCGCAGCTTCTGCACGTCCTTGGCGTGATCTCAGGCTTCGCCGTGATCTCAGGCATCGACGTCTTCACTTCGAAGTCGGACTCCTTCTGGTCGGCACCCTTGCCCGCCCGACAGGCCTCGGCCAGGGCACCGGCCACCATCGCGGCGGCTCGAATCGCGTCGTCGTTGCCGGCAATCACATAGTCGATGTGGTCGGGATCGCAGTTCTGAATCGACCAGAGCCAGCGTCGTGATTCCGAGGCGTGTCGCTTCCTTGACGGCCGTGTGCTCGGTGTTCACGTCGACGATGAAGATCGCGTCGGGGGCCTTGCGTCATCTCGCGGACTCCGCCGAGTGTCTGCTGGAGCTTGGTCGAGCTCCCGCCTGATCGAGAGCCGCTCCCGCTTGGACAGGGCAGCGATCTCGCTCGAGGCCTCCATGCGCTCGAGCTCCTTCATGTAGAAGATCCGCTTTTGGATCGTGGTGAAGTTGGTGAGCATGCCGCCGAGCCAGCGGAAATTGACATAGGGCATGCCCGCTGAGTTGGCGGCCTCGGCGATCGGGGCCTGGGCCTGCTTCTTGGTCCCAACGAAAAGAACTGTCCCGCCCTGCGAGGCGAGCTCTTTCAGATACTCCGCCGCCGCCTCGACCTGGGCCAGGGTCTGGCGAAGATCGATGATGTGGATCCCGTTGCGCTCGCCGTAGATGTACGGCTTCATCTTCGGATTCCAGCGTCTGGTCTGATGCCCGAAATGCACTCCGGCTTCGAGCAGCTGCTTGATGGTGACTGCAGCCACGATTGACTCCTTCTTTCTGGTTTTTCCTCCGCCGGTGCTGGAGTCCCGAGAAATCTCGCCTGAGGCATATCGCCCTCGAGGCTTCCTCATTCGAGATCCGCGTCTGTTGGGGCGCGAGGACCGACCAGGAGGAATCACCGACGTGTGTCGTTATGGCCGATTGTAGTGGTCAGGACATCCGGTTCCGCAACGAGAGAACGCTCTTGGCGTGGATCTGACAAACCCGCGACTCGGTGACCCCGAGGACGTCTCCGATCTCGGCCAGGGTCAGACCTTCGAAGTAGTAGAGCGTGATCACGAGGCGTTCACGATCGGGCAGACGATTGATCGCGTCGCCCAAGATGTGGCGGTCTCCTCGGCCTGGAATGCCGCTTCGGGCCCGATGCCCGGCCTGATCGGGGATGAAGTCGCCGAGCGAGGAGCCGGCGTCCGGTCCGATGAGCTCGTCGAGAGCGACCAGTCCGAGGTTGGACATCTCGGCCAGGGTGCCCCGCACGGCCTCGACGTCCTGATCCATGTGGCGTGGCGAGCTCGTCGTCGGAAGGGGTCCGCTGCAAGTCGGTGCTCGAGCTCGGACATCGACCGCTCGATCTCGCGCGCCCGCGACCGAACCGAACGCGGCACCCAGTCGAGCGAGCGGAGTCCGTCGAGGATCGAGCCCTTGATCCGGTTGATCGCATAGGTCTCGAACTTGAAGCCTCGCTCGGGCTCGAACTTGTCGATGGCATCGATCAGTCCGAAGACCCCGTAGGAGACGAGGTCGGCCTGATCGACGTTGCGGGGAAGCCCAGCGCCGACCCTTCCGGCCACGAACTTGACCAGCGGCGAGTACTGGAGGATGAGCGCCTCTCGCGCCTGGCCGATCGAGGTCGTCCTTGACCCGCTGCCACAGCGATGGCAACGGCCGTCGGTGGCGTCGTCACGCCCTTGGATGGCTGAGGTCATAGGTGCTTTGCAGGTGTTGGCGGGAGACGGCAGTGTAAATCTGGGTGGTCGCCAGGTCGCGGTGACCCAATAGCTCCTGCACCGACCGGAGATCGGCTCCGCCTTCGAGCAAGTGGGTGGCGAAGGAGTGACGGAGGGCATGGGGAAAGGTCGCCGCCCGATTGCGGACCACCCGCCGGATCCCGCGGGCGTCGAGGCTGCCGCCCCGGCTCCCCACCCAGAGGGCCTCCGCAGCCAGAGCTTTGGCCAGCCGTCCCCGGCCACTGTTCGAGATAGGCCACTACGGCCTGACGCGCCGGTTTTCCAATCGGCACCGCCCGGACTTGTCGCCTTTGCCGATTACCGTGACAAAGTCGCCTTCGAGGTCGTCGACTCGGAGCTGGGCGAGCTCGGACACCCGCAGCCCGGTTCCATAGAGGACCTCGAGGATCGCCTCGATCCCGCAACTCGATCGGCGTGCTCGCGGGCAGTTCGTCAAGAAGCGAGCCGAGCTGGCGACTGGGAAGAGCCCGGGGAAGACGCTCGGGCAGCCGCGGACGAGCGAGCTGGCTGGCGGGGTTGGCGGGAAGCTGACCACGTTTGGTCGAGATCGCCCAAGAAACCCTCGAACCGCCGAGGACTTGCGGGCCACGGAACGCTTGCTGAGACCCTTTCGCTGCAGGTAGGCGAGGTAGCGGCGGATCCCGTTCCGATCGAGCTCGGTCAACCGCTCAATTCCCTTCCCAACGCAGAACTCCAGAAATTGAGCAAGGTCCCGACGGTAGGCGGCCACCGTGTGCGCACTCAGCCGACGCTGGGTGACGAGGCGATCGAGATACTCAGCAAGTTCCGTTTCTCCCGCGGTCACCCATCAAGGCTAAGGCGGTTGGCGAGGGAGTCCTGACTATTCGAGCAATTGCCTAGTCGAGCAATTGCCTAGCCGAGCAATTGTTTGCGGATCAGGCCCGCCAGAGTGTCCCCCACTGGCGCCTGGCTGCCGGCCAGCACTGCTTCGATCGACTTGTCATTTTCGTCGAGACGCACGTCTGCGACTTTTGGAGGAGGGCCCATGACAAAGCTCAGCAACTCGATAAGGTCCGCTGCCCCCAGGACCGGGTGAGCCCCGTCTCGAATCAAGAGATTGCAGCCCTGGGAAACCAAACGATCGATATCGCCGGGCACCACCAGGACCTCTCTTCCCATCTCGAGGGCGAGCCGGGCCGTGATCAATGCCCCTCCATCGACGGCCGCCTCGACAACGACGGTCACAGCCGACAAGGCGGCGATGATCCGATTGCGGGCCGGAAATCTGAAGGGAGCCGGAGGAGTACCGGGCGGATATTCGCTCAGCAGACCGCCACCGGTCGCGACCAACCTCCGGGCGAGGGCTTCGTGCTGTTTGGGGTACACCGTGTCGAGCCCGGAGCCAAGCACTGCCCACCCCGTGCCGCCGGCGTCGAGGCAGGCGCGATGCGCGACCCCGTCGATCCCTCGGGCAAGTCCGGATATCACCGGCCAGCCGCACTTGACAACCGCTGCTGCGAACGAGCGCGCGATGCGATCTCCGTACGAAGTCGAGCGGCGACTGCCCACGATGGCCACTCCCGGTGTGGGAGGGAGCGTCCCCTCGACCCACAGTCGCGTCGGGCAAGTCGGGCAGACCGGCGGCGTAAACGGGCAATGTCTCCTGGATCAAAAGGTCCCCCGGTAGGCAATTGCCTCGGCGACTTGTGGCTCGGCGACTACTTCGCGAGCTTCCATGTCTGCAATGGTGCGCGCGACCCGCCGAACCCGGTCAGCGCCGCGGCCGGTCAGAAAACCCTTGCGCAAAGCAACCCTGATCAAGTCGAGTGCGTCATCGGTGTAGACGAGGGAGTCGAGGGCCGCCCGTCCCAGCTGGGAGTTGGTGCAATTGGCCCGATCGAGCTGCCGCCGGCGGGCGCCTTCGACCCGTTGCCTAATCCCCGTCGAGCTTTCTCCGGGCGGACCGAAAAGCGCATCGGGTTCGGGCGCAGTCATCGCCAGACGCAGATCGAAGCGATCGAGAAATGGTTCAGCCAAACGTTTCCGGTATCGGGCAATCTCAGCCGCCGAGCATTTACACGACACCACCCGATCGCCGCTGAATCCGCACGGACATGGATTGGAAGCGGCAATCACCTGCGACCTCGCTGGAAACGTCAGGCTCGAACCGCGCCGGGCAATGGTGACCTTTCCATCCTCCAGGGGCTGGCGCAAGGCGTTGAGCAGGTGCGGAGGAAACTCCCCTAGCTCGTCCAGGAATAGAACTCCGTGATGAGCTAACGAAACCTCGCCCGGGGTCGGGTGCGGGCTACCCCCGCCGAGGATCGCGGCCATCGAGGCCGAGTGATGCGGAGAGCGGAAAGGAGGTTGGGAAGAAAACCGGCGCGGTCGGTCGGCGGCCGCCCACAGGCAGGCGACTTCGACTGCTTCCTGATCGGTCAGCAGGGGAAGCAAGGCGGGAAATCGCTTGGCCAGCATCGTCTTCCCACATCCCGGCGAGCCCACCATCAGGACGTGATGACCGCCCGCCGCCGCGATCTCGAGCGCGCGTCGGGCAAATGGCTGGCCCCGCACCTCTGCCATGTCGATTCCGTCGTCCCCCGGCGCTTCCCGGGGCGCGGGCGAGGTCGGCTCGGGAGGGCTGGTTGCGAACGCGACCGCCTCCGCCAGGCTCGAGATGCCAAACACCTGGGCACCCGGGACGCGGGCGGCATTGGGCGCGTCGGCTTTGGCCACCAGACAGGGCCAGCCGCGCTTGGCCGCGAGCAATCCGGCCCCGATTGCCCAGCGACTGCGTCGCACGGTGCCGTCGAGGGCAAGCTCGCCCGCAACTATCACGCGAGTGAAAGGTGGAATCGCCTTCGCCGCCGCGAGGACGCCAAGCGCAATCGGGAGGTCGTAGTCAGCTCCGGCTTTCGGCAGATCGGCCGGCGAGAGATTGACAGTGATGTTGCGGCTGGGGAACTTGTGACCACTGGAGGTGATGGCAGCCTTGACCCGCTGCTTTGCCTCGCGGATTGAAGTGTCGGGAAGTCCGACCAGGGTGAACTTCTCCAGCGCCGCTCCCACGTGCGCCTCGATCCGTACCGCGCGCGGCTCGGCCCCGACCATGGCCACCGACACGGTCTGCGAAAACACGCCTCCCGTTGTACGGGGCCGCGCCGACGACTTCTAGAGGGTCGCCCGCGCTATCGGCCGGTAAAACGCGCCGGACGTTTCTCGAGGAAGGCAGTCACGCCCTCGACGGCATCATCGCTGGTCAGACAGATCGCCTGGGATTGGCCTTCGTCGTTGAGAGCCTGGGCAAAGCTGACCTGGAAAGCGCGATTGAGGCTTTGCTTGGCGAACATTTGTGCAACGGGTGCAGCCGCGGCCAGCGCAGCTGTCAGTTCGGCGACCCGATCGGCGAGTCTCTCGGGTTCGACAACTTCGAGTACAAGGCCAAGCGAGAGAGCCTCCTCGGCCTCGACCATCCGGCCGGTGAGCGCAAGTTCTTTGGCTCGTTGCAAACCGACGATCCGGGGCAGGAGCCAGCTGCCTCCAAAGTCCACAGTAAGACCGCGCTTCACAAAGATCTCACTAAACCTCGCCCGCGGGGTCGCAATCA
Organism: uncultured Acidimicrobiia bacterium; assembly: GCA_963840175.1. Classification (GTDB taxonomy): domain Bacteria; phylum Actinomycetota; class Acidimicrobiia; order Spongiisociales; family ZC4RG35; genus JACCTH01. The sequence continues at coordinate 22,215 of CAWIXU010000009.1, read as the reverse complement.
CCAGGTCGCAACCGAGGGCCAGGTTCATCCCGGCGCCGGCGGCCACGCCATCAACGACCGCCAGGGTCGGTTTGCTTAGCCGATGCAGGGCAGAAGCCGCGTCTCCGACGACTTTCATCCGCCGGCGGGCGGCGACAACATTCCGGTCAGCACTTTCCGGGTCGAGATCGGCACCCGAGGAGAAAGCGCCGCCTGCTCCGGTTAGTACCAGCACCCGCTGTGAGGATGTCTCGAAATCCAGAAACGCTTGGCGCAACTCGGGCCAGCCCTCGGGCGGAATCGCATTCCTTCGCTCGGGGCGATTGAGGGTGATCGTCCTGACCACGTCACGGTCTTCGGTGAGGAACCAGGTCATCGCGGGGACGCTAGCTGTCGACCGTTAACGTCCACTTCGTGGGCTTCAACCCCTTTCGCCCGGCTCGCAAGGACGCCCTCGACCTGGTCCTGGTCGCGGCAACCATCGCCGTCATAGTGGGGCTCTTGGCATGGGCGATCTGGGGGTAACGGTCACGCGCGGTTCAGTCCTACGCCGCCCGCAAGCCCTACACGTGCCCGGGATGCAATGGCGTTATTCCTCCCGGCATGTTCCACCTGGTGGTCGTTCCGGACGACGAGCCCGACCTTCGCCGTCATTGGCATCAGGGCTGTTGGTACAAGGAAACGCGACGCCTCCTCGGCAAGACCTAGGCCCAAAAGGGATCAAGCCCAAAAGGGATCAAGCCCAAATGGAATCATGCATCGCGCACGCGCAAGCCGAGCCAGGCGAGTAACGCGGCACCCACCGCCCAGGCAATCACCGTCGCCAGCGCGGTCCGGAACTCGGGCAGGTCTCCCAGCACCTGGCCAAACCCGCTGACGTCGAGCTCGCCCAGGATGGCCGAGCTGGCCAGCGACAACGACACCTTGCGCCAGCCCGACCACAGGATCAGGAGCCCTTCGATGAAGCTGAAGGCAATGGCGGCTCCGATCGCCGGCCCAACCGAACGAAGCCAGGCAGAGAAGGCGAGGCCAATTGCCACCCAGGTGAATTGGATCAACAGCGCCTTCCACGCAATGCCCAGCCACTCCTCGAGGGTGGGCTCGCCGCTCCCTGTGGCGAAGAAAAAGCCGCGACCGAAAAGAGGACAATCGCCAGCAACATCGCGAACCAGGCCGAGAACGTGGCAGTAATCGAGCCGGCGCGAACAGGTGCTGGCCCCGTCGGCTGTTCCTCGTCAAAGCCGTAGCCCAGGCCGAAGTCGCCAGCTCCCCCGCCAGCCCCATCGAAGCCAGGATCAGAGGAAACCAGGTCTGCCCGATGACCTGAGAAGCCCCGAAGATGTACGCGTCGGGTTTCGTAATTGCCGGGAAGCCCTCTTCGATCACTCGCGGCAGGAAGAAGAAGATTCCTACGAGGAAGGCAGTCGAGCAGGGTGAGCACGACGGTGAGAACCCAAAAGGTCCGGCGTCGGAAAGTCTTGATGACTTCGGCCGCGATGAGCCCGAGCATCAGATCACTGCCCGAAATGTCATTGGCGCGTGGTGAGGTCGAGGAATAGTTCTTCCAGCCGGCCGGTCTTGCGGGCGAGCTCAATTGGGTAGATGCCTGCGGCCGCCAACGAGCGGGAAATCGCTTGCCCGTCATCTAAGGCAACCTCAATGCGGTCGCCGGCGATCTCCGCAGAGATGCCGGCATCGGCCAGCACGGCGAGCGCCGCGGATGGATCGCTTACCTCGAGCAGATAGCCCGTACGGCGCGAGGAGCTCGTTCATGGGGCCGCTCGTGACCAGCTTGCCTTTATTGATCATGAGCACATGGTCGGCCATCGCCTCGACGTCGGCCAGGTTGTGCGATGAAACGACGACAGTCCTTCCTTCTGCGGCGATCTGCCGCAGGTTGGCTTTGATCTGCGCCTGGCCGGCAGGGTCGAGTCCGTCGAGTGGTTCGTCGAGGATCAGAAGTTCGGGCTCGCCCAGGAGAGCTGCGGCGAAAGCCAAGCGCTGGCGCATCCCTTTGGAGTAGCCGTCGATCCGGCGCCGCCCGTCGGCTTCAAGCCCGACATAGCGCAAGAGCTCGTCGACCTTGTCTCGTCCTTTCCCCAGGGTGCGGGCCGCAACCCGGAGGTTGTTACGTCCGCTCAACCCTTTGATGAGACCTGGTTCCTCGACGATCACACCCAGTCGTTTGACGATCCGGGGAAGGCTGGTCGCCACTGACATACCGAGCACCTGCATCGTCCCGGAGTCGGGTCGGGTCAGCCCGAGGATGGAACGGAAGGTCGTCGTCTTGCCGGCGCCGTTGGGTCCGAGAAAGCCAGTGACCTTGTCCAGCCGGGCACTGCAAAAGAAAGCCCATCGAGTGCGACAGTTCTTCCGTAGCGCTTGTGGAGACCTTCGACGACGATTGCATCCATGGAGTCGGGCAGGCTACCGGCGGCGCTAGGCGATCTCCGGCACCCAATGCATGTCGATGCCCACCCGGATGAAAGGAAACGCAGATCAGATCGACGCGGCGACAACGCGCTGCGGCTGCAAGTTTGCGAACCTGCGTGGCTTTGGCGTGGTCGAACGCGTCGAGAGGAACCACCGAACTGCCCTCGTTTCGCCTGACGGAACGCACCTCGACCGCCGTTCGCCTTCCATCGACGCGGGCGATCAAGTCGAGCTCGCCCTTCTGCCACCCTACGTTGCGGGCGATGATCTCGACCTGGCGGCGGGCCAGAGAAACGAGCGGCTTCATTCTCGCCAAGCCTGCCGACCTCGGCGGTCGAGAGGCGCGAGAAGCCAGCCACCATGGCCAATCCATGGAGCCCTGCCTACCAGCTCGTGGGACAGATCGACCGATCTACTTCTGGACGTCGACCGCGCCGAAGCGGGCGACCGGCCAGATGCGGACCACAGCCTCGCCGAGAATGTGATCCATCGGGATCGGACCAAACCGGGTGCTGTCATAGCTGATGGCGCGGTTGTCGCCCATCACGAACACCGACGTCCTCAGCCACGATCACCGGTCCGAAGTCGGGCATGACCCCGGGCTCCAGCAGATAGGGCTCGCTCACCTCGACCCCGTTGACGATAAAGCTTTCCTTCCCGGATGACGATCTCGTCGCCCGGGAGGCCGACGATTCGCTTGATCAGGTCATCGGCAGAAGCAGTCCGAATCCCGACCGCTTCGACGATGTGGCGGACCACCCTCTCGAGAAACGTCTCCTGGTCGAATTCGTCGTTGAACGGCGAGACGAACACGACGATATCACCGCGTTGAGGCTCGCCGAATTGATAATTCAACTTCGAAACCATCACGCGATCGTTGGGCAAGGATGGTCGGGACCATCGATTCGCTGGGGACGTAGAACGGCTGCACCAGGAACGTCTTGATGACCACCGCGATCGACACCGCGACCACAGACAAGCATCGGCAGCTCGACCCAGAGCGGGCGCTCTGGGCTTGGCGTGGCGGGCTGCGGCCGGCGTTCGGTCTAGCTCGGACCCGGCTTCCGGAGCTCAGTCCCGCTTCTCCTTGATCCGGGCGGACTTACCGACCCGATCCCGGAGGTAGTAGAGCTTGGAACGACGGACGTCGCCGCGGCGGGTGACTTCCACCTTCTGGATGATCGGCGCGTTGCACCGGGAAGACCCGCTCGACTCCGACCCCGAAGCTGAGCTTGCGGACCGTGAAGGTGGCGTCGAGACCGCTGCCGTTGCGGGCGATCACCACACCTTCGAAGACCTGGGTCCGCTCGCGGTTGCCCTCGACGACCCGAACGTGCACCTTGACGGTGTCACCCGGCCGAAATTCGGGGATGTCGTCGCGCGCGTAGGCGCTTCTGATCATGTCGAGCTTGTTCATCGAGAGTCCTTGGAAACCGATCGGCCGGAGGGAGCGAATGTTATCAGGGTCGGTGGTTAGAACGTTCTCGCCCAACAGGTCGGGTCGGCGGGCGGTGGTTCGGCGCTGACGTTGCTCGTGCTCGCCAGGACTCGATCCGGCCGTGGTCACCGGACAGGAGAACCTCCGGCACCTCCCACCCTTTGTACGACGCCGGGCCGCGTGTATTGCGGCTCCTCGAGGAGGCCGTCGAAAACGACTCGTACTCGATTGACTCCGAGTTTCCCAACCACTCCGGGAAGCAGACGGGCAATCCCTTCGATGACCGCCGCGGCTGCGACTTCTCCGCCGGCGAGGACGAAGTCTCCCAGCGACACCTCCTCGTCGACGAGGTGCTCGGCGACGCGCTCGTCGACTCCTTCGTAACGACCGCAGATCAACGTCAATTCGTCAAGCGTCGCCCAACGCTCGAGAATCGCGTGCAGGAGTGGTTTGCCGACCGGCGTCAGCAGGACGCGATGTCCCAGCCGATCGGCGAGCGCACGGTCGAGAGGCTCGATCATCATCACCATGCCGGGGCCTCCGCCGAAAGGAGCGTCATCGACCTGGCGGTGCGCCCCCTTGGCGTAATCGCGCAGGTCGACCAACTCGACGGTGAGAGCGCCTGATTCGATCGCCCGGGCGACGATCGAGATCGAAAGCGGACTAGCGAAGAACTCCGGGAAGATCGTGATGACCCGTATTCGCACTCATGTCCCCCGCGCATCTTTGGGAAGCCCCAGAATCCGCTCGGCAATGATGTTGCGCTGGATCTGGTCGGTCCCGCCGCCGATCCGCAGCCCCGGCGTCCCGAGAAAGGCGTCCTGCCAATCGCCGTCCGCCGGTGCGTCTGTTCCGGCAAGAAGGCCCTCGGCTCCGAGCAGTTCAATCGCCTGGTCGTAGATGTCGGTCAGCAGCAGCGTCCCGACGAGCTTCCCCAGCGATCCTTCGGGCCCGGGAATGCGGCCCTGGGCCAGGCGGTCAGCATCCGCAGCTGGGTGTAGCCGAGTGCCTTCCCCGCGACCCAGGACTTGAGGAAACGATCACGCTGGCGCGGATCTGCCGGAGCGCGTTCGGCCAGCAACTCCATGAAGGCGTCCGCCACGGTGGACCCAACCGCCACCACCGACGTGCGCTCGAACATGAACGTGGTGATCACTACCCGCCAGCCGTCTCCTACCTCGCCGATGCGGGCGTCGTCGGGCACCCGCACATCGTTGAGGAAGACCTCATTGAAATTCGCCGATCCGGTCATCTGGCGGAGTGGACGCGCCTCGACTCCGTCGGCGACGCATGTCGACCACGAACGCAGTCAGAGCCTCGATGTTGCGGAGCGGCTGGATCGGTCCGGGCGATGCACAGGCCAAAGTCCGACTTGTGGGCGAAAGTGGTCCACACCTTCTGGCCGTTGAGAACCCACTCGTCGCCGTCGCGGACGGCCCGGGTTTCGAGCGCAGCGAGATCTGAGCCGGCCCCTGGCTCGGAGAACAACTGGCACCAGATCTCCTCACCCGAGAGGAGCGGCGGCAGATAGCGCCGCTTCTGCTCGTCGGTGCCCAGGAACAGAATCGCCGGCCCGCACCACCCGGTCCCGACCGCGAGCGCATCGAGGGGCACATCGAAGCTCGGCTCCTCTGAGAGAAGATGGCGTGCTCGACCAGGCTGCCGCCTCGACCGCCGTATTCCTTCGGCCAGGCGATGCCGGCCCAACCAGCGTCGAACTTGCGCCGCTGCCAGGCACGGGCCTCGGCGAGTTTTCGGTCCTCTTCCTCGGGCGACCACTCGGCCACGATCGCCGAAGCTGCAATCGGAGGGCTGTCAGTGCCGCTTGGCGTTTGGCTTCCAACCAATCGAGCGCTTCGGCCCGGAAAGGCTGCTTCTGCCGGCGAGTCGAACGGCTCCACACCCTGGAGTATGGCCGACCCCCGATCAGTCACTCTCAGTCGACCCTGCGGACCTCGATATCTCCCGAAACGGTCCGTGCCCGGAGTCGGGCAGAGCGGGTGGGTTCCGGCCCGCTTTGTTTGGGGGGAAATCTCACCCTGCCGGAGAGCGAATCGATTTGCGCATCGACCCTCGTGCCGGCCGGAATGCCGATGGTCACATCGCCTGACATCGAGTTGAGCTCGATCTGTCCGCCGCGGCAGCAATCGAGACGCACGTCGCCGGAAGCCGACTTGACCTCGGAGCGTCCCTCGACCCTGATCGGCGATGATGTCGCCTGATGCAGTCGAAACCAGAAGATCACCGTCGACGTTGAGCGCGCGGACATCACCTGAAGCCGAGCTGACCTCGCAATTGTTCCTGCAACTGTCGATCTTGATATCGCCAGAAGCGCTGCGGGCGACCAGGCTGTCGACCGAACCGAGTTCGATGTTCGCCCGACGCCGTATGAGATTGACCCGCCCGAGATCCGCGCCTCGAGAGCAGATGTCCATCGAGGCGACCGAGGCGTCGAGATTGGTTCCGGCGGGCGCGCTGATGCGGATGTTGACGGTACGACCCCCGAAGAGCCGGCGTTCCTCGCGGATGACGATCACCCGGCCGACTTGTTCGACGACAACGAACTCGGCTCCCGATCCCGTGACCTCAATCTCGACCTTGCCGTCCGGGCCCGGGTAGAAGTCGGCCCGGCCCGCCGCCACTCCTAGCTCGATGGTGGGGGCTGATTCCCGGTTCGATCTCAAAAACGTTCATACGTCAAATGTCTCCGATACCCGGCGTCGGCCCGACTTGGAGCCTGAGGCACGTCCCGGCCAGGGTCTTTACAACCCAGGCGTTGACTGAGTCCCCCGAATCTGAGGCTGCTCGCTCGACGATGTCTTTGATCGAGTCGGGAAGACGCAAAGTGATACGAGCGCCGAACTCTCCCTCAACTGGGCGGCGCGCTTTCCTCGTCTGACGTGATGCGGAAGCTGGGTTCGCCATCGGCGAGAACAACCTCGACCGTGTGGCTTGGGAGCTGGGCTCGAACCTCGTCAGCGGCCTGAGTTGACAATTTCGATGGCCGCCTCTTTCAACGCTGGATGGAGTGAGTTCAGAACCGCTCGCCCGCCGGCCTCGATCGCCGGATCGGTCACCAGGGCGAGCTGGTTCTGAATACTCGACTCCAGATTGTGTAACACGGCTGTCGTTTGCATCTAGTGCTTACGTGCTCTGGGGTGCGACGCTCGCCGTGGCTCTTGATCGAATACCGCTGTTGGCGAATTGCCTCGATCATCCTGAGATCCATGACCATCACGATTTTCTCCTTTTTCCTGTCTACTCGTCTTGACACCATCATGATGTCACATCGCTGTCAGTTTGTCAAGTCCTATTTGAATATTCAGGTACTTGTCAGAGGCGGCCTGAAGAAGCAGTCCGCAGCCGATTAATGTCACCACGACGCCGCCGATCAGGGCACGTACCGCTCGAGACGCTAACGGGAGGCGAAGTCGAGTCTGAGCCCAAAGCGGGTCGCCACTACCACCACCAGTCCTGCCCCCACGAGGGTCGCGGCCATCCCGATCCCAAAGACGACCACCAAGATCAGGCCCCACCACGGCTCGCCGCGGCTGATGGCACCGAGCAGCAAGACCACCGCCGAGGCGGAAGGAACGAACCCTCCGGCTAGCCCGAGCGTCGCCAGCGACCGCCATCCAACCGGGCCGGCTCATGACCATGCGAGTGGCCGTGTCATGACCATGATCATGCCTGTGTCCGTGATCATGACTGTGCTCGTGCCCATGATCGTGATCTGACCCCTGATCCCTCACCCCTGACCTCTTGTCCCTTAGCGCCCGATACAGCATCCTCAGCCCGATCACCGTGACGATCGCGGCCGCTAGAGCCGAGAGCCACGGATAAACCGACTCGGGTCGAAACTGAGAGGTCGTGACAGCGGTCATCAGTCCCAGCACTCCCACTCCGATCGTGTGGGCAATGGCGACGGTGAGTCCGAGCAGCACCGCCTGCGGCACTCCCCCGCGCTTTCCAACCAGATAGGCCGCCATCAGAGTCTTCCCGTGGCCTGGCGCGAGGGCGTGTCCAGTCCCGAGTCCGAGCGCGGCCAGCAGAGCCAAAAACCACGGTCCCTCCCTGAGTCCGCTGCCAACTCGCTCGACGATCGTTGGTGAATCGCTCGAGCCGACAACCGCGGCCTCGCCTGTCAGTTGGGCGACGCCGGTTCTCACCTCCGAAACTTCGCCGGTCGGGTAGTTGGTCAGAACCCCCGACGGGCTTTCAGCAGGCAAGTCGCTGTCGGCTCCGACGACCACGATCTCGGCCCAGCCCAGGCGATCCTCGTAGACCTCGTTGTCGATCGAAAGTTCGCCGAAAAGAGAGCTCAACGGAGCGACGTAGTCGCACTCCAGGCGAAGCGTGTCGAGCCCGCTTCACCAGGTGGGAAGCTGAGGGCCGTGTCGGTGAGGCGCAAGTCCAGCGCCGCCCCGTCATGTGAGAGCTCTATTTCCTCTGCGTGTCTGGCGCATCGGGTCGCTTCGTAGTCGTCTCCGACCTCCTCCCGAAAGGTCGGAATCTCCGCCAGGTCGATGACCAAATGGACCAAGAGCTCGTCCTGGCCCACCACAAGCCCGAGGTGCACGTTGGTAGTGAAATTTCCAAGCGGGTGAGCCGCCGCCGAACTCATCGCCAGCATGAGCACGACGACGACAAGAAAGACTCGAACAGGCTTCATTGGCACTGATAGCGAAGCTATTCGGAGAACCCGCACGAATGGATTGCCCGTGCACGACAAAGAAAGAGTGCTCAGATGAGCTTGCGTTCGACTGCCCAACGGGTGAGCTCGTTGCGATTGCTCAGTTGCAGTTTTCGCAGACACCGACGACACGTGGCTCTCGACCGTCTTGATCGAGATGAAGAGCTCATCGCCGACCTCGCGATAGGTGTAGCCCCGGGCGATCAGTTGCAAGACCTCTCGCTCCCGATCCGACAGCAGGTCGAGCTCGGCGTCGACCGCGCCCAACGGGAATGGACGAAAAGGCGTCGAGCACGAAGCCGGCCAGCCGCGGACTGAAAACCGGTTCGCCAGCTGCAACCCGGGTGATGGCGTCGGTCAGTTCGCTCCGGGCTGATGGCCTTGGTCACGTATCCGCTCGGCCCCGGCCCGCACCACGCCGACGACGTCGTCGGAGGCGTCCGATGCAGATAGGGCGAGGAATGCGACCTCCGGATGCTTCTGATGGACACCGGTGATCACGAACCTTCCGCCGCCGCCGGGCAGATGAACGTCGAGCAGGACCACGTCGGGCGACGCGTTCATTGATCAGCTCCACCGCCGGGCCGACCTCCGAAGCCTCTCCGACGACCTCGATCGCGTCACCGAGTCCGTGGCGGATACCGACGCGAAAGAGGTCGTGGTCGTCGACGACGAAGACCCTGATCTATCGTGGGAGCACTCCATCCGCACTTCGGTGCCGCCAGTGTCGGCCCAGAGCCACCGTCCCTCCGACCTGGGTCAGCCGGCGCTCGATCGAGTCACGGATGCCGGCTCGATCGGCCCCGACCAGAGACCGATCGAAGCCAACTCCGCGGTCGCGGACGAAGAGCTTCAAAGTCGTTGCCCACCTCGAGAAACACATCGATCTGATCGGCGCCCGAGTGCTTGGCCGCATTGATCATCGCCTCGCGGCCCGGCGCCGACCAACGCCCTCCCGTTGTCGGTCACAGGTGCTTCGCCGACGCTCACGACCTCGACTTTGATGCCATATGACTCTTCGACCTCGGATGCGGCTGCCGTCAGCGCTTTCGCGAGACCTGACTCGGCGTCGTGCGACTAGCGCCATAGAGCCACTCCCTCAACTCGGCTTCCTGTCGGCGAGCGAGACTCATCACCCGGCCACGATCGTCTGCCTCCCGTTGCATGAGGGCCAGTGTTTGCAACACCGAGTCATGCAGGTGCGTAGCCATCTCGGCTCTTTCCTCCGCACGAGCCCGCGGCCTCCTCCGCCCGGCGCCGAGCGTCGTCGGTGCGATAAAGCACATGAACTGCCCAGCCCACGATTGCCGCCAGCATCCCGTAGGTCACCAGGGCCGAAAGCCGTGCGAGCACATCGCCCAGATCGGCGATCTCGAACGCGGGCCACCGTGACCGCCGAAAGAGCAGCCGCCACCACCCAGCCTCGGAGCGGCGTCCCGCCGCCGCGGCCGCGACCGCGATGCCCGGGAAACCGCCATAGAAGAGATCGTCCGTACCGGCCAAGTTCGGGTGCAAGCAGCGCGAAGGCGGCCAGCGCCGTATCCCCGACGGTGATCCAGATCGGATCGAGCTCTCACGCGGTCGGAATTGGTCAAGACGCGGTGATCAAAAGCCACAAGGACGACGAACCCGACCAGCAGCCAGCCCACGCGGGCCGCTCGAGGCCCTCCGCAGCGCCAGTGCCACCAGCACGAGCATGAGCATCCACCCGAGCCCGATTAGGCGGGCACCGCCGGCGATCCGACGGATCGTCAGCGAGGTTTCAGATTCGTTCAACGAGCATCGCCATGCCCTGCCCGCCGCCCACGCACATAGTCTCGAGCCCGACCGCTCTTGTCGAGCGTCTCGAGGCCGTTGAGCAAGCGTTCCCATGATCCGGGCACCGGTCATTCCGAACGGATGTCCGAGAGCAATCGCGCCACCGTGGACGTTGAGCCGGTCCTCGTCGATCCCGACCGCGTCGACCACCGCCAGCACCTGAGCGGCGAAGGCTTCGTTCAACTCGACCAGATCGACATCTCCGATCTTCATCCCCGCTCGACTCGAGGACCTTTGCCGACTGCGTCGATCGGTCCCACCCCCATGTATTCGGGAGCGAGTGCCGGAAACCGACGAAGCCAGGATGCGGGCGCGCGGCGTGAGTCCGGCTGCGCGGGCGGTTCCTCTTCATCCATGACCAGCACCGCGGCGGCTCCGTCGTTGAGCGGGCAGGAGTTTCCCGCGGTGACGGTGCCGCCGGGCTTGAAGACCGGTTCCAGCGAGGCCAGCTTCTCGATCGTCGTGTTGGCTCGGGGCCGTCATCCTGGGTGATCAGCCCGCCCATCGGGGATCGTCACCGGAACGATCTCCCGGTCGAAGAATCCGTTCTTCTGTGCTTCGACGGCGCGGTCCTGAGAGCGTTTGGCGAACTCGTCCATGCGCTCGCGGGTGATCCCGTACTTCTCGGCGACGTTCTCGGCGGTCATCCCCATCGGGATGTAGACCTGGTTGATGAAATCGGGCCGCGACTTCGTCGATGAAGCGCGGGTTCAGGTCGTCGGAGTCGAATCCCTTGCCGTAGCAACGGGAGATCGACTCGACGCCGGCGGCGATGAAGGTCTTTCCCTTCACCCGACCAAATCGCGTGCGCAGCCATTCGGATCGTTTGCAGGCTCGAGGCGCAGAACCGATTGACAGTGGTGCCAGGGACCGTGTCGGGCAGACCGCCCAACAGGCTGACGATGCGTCCGACGTTGAAACCTTGCTCGTGATGGGTCAGACCGCAGCCCACCATGACATCCTCGACCGTCGCCGGATCGAGACCCGGGACGCGTTCGAGCAGACCCGCAATGGCCATCCCGCCGAGATCGTCGGCCCGGACGTCGACCAGCGATCCCTTATACGCGCGGCCGATCGGTGTCCGCGCAGTTTCGACGATGACAGGAGTACCCATGTGCCTCCGCTACTCCTTGGGGGCTCGGAACCCCTAACGGTAACCTGCGTCTCACCCACAGCATGAAGCGCCTCCTCCTCCTTGTTCGTGGCCCTGTCGCGGCCTGCACCTCGAGCGGCGCGACGACGACCACTGCGTCACCGTCGACGACCGATTGCAGCGACCACGACCTCGCCGCGACGACCACCGAGGCACGACTGCGCACGACCACGCTGCGGGCGGTTGTGGGGTCGAAGGGACCGAAGACGGATCGGTTGGCACCCTCGTCAACGCCGAAACAGACGCCGAACAGCTCGCCGCGATCACCTGGGACACCAACCCGGACTGTGAGCGCTTCACCCTCGCGTTCACCAGCGCCGAAGGTGCCCCGGCCACGTCTGCGCCGGGCGCATCGAGGCAGACTTCATCCGGTCGACACGCGGTCTTGCGGGTTTCTATTGACGTCGAGGTGACCGCGGTTACCGACCAACTGGTGCAGAGTGGGTTGGTCGACCGGCATCTACGTCGTGCGCGAGGCCGATCGAACGCTCTTCGTCGACTTTCACCTATCTGCCCCCGCGGTTGCGGGCATCGGGACGCCGAAGGGTCGGGTGAACTCGAGGTCACCTTCGAGCCGGGTGGGCCGGACTACGACGGCGGTTGCGTCGTTCGCCGACAACGTTGTCGTCGTCACCCCGGCACCGGGTGAGGTCGACGTGCCGATCATCGTGGCGGGCTATTCACGCAACTTCGAGGCGAACACGGTCGTGCAGGTCACCCAGGACGGTACGGTGGTGGCCGAAGACTTCACCACCGCGGCCGATTGGGTCGAAACCTGGGGCGCAGTTCGAACTCACCATCGCGCCCGACGGTTCGGGACCGGCTGAGCTCTTCGTCGGCGAGTTCTCGGCCCAGGACGGCTCGCCGCGGCCTGGTCCTCGACATCGAGTACTAGCAGTCTGATTCTCAAGGTCGTCGTCGAGAAGCCCGGGGACTTTCCGCAACACCAGAAATCCTTCTCTGACCTGGATTTCTGGGAACAAGGTCATTGACGAGCGGTATGAGACGCTCGCCGGAGGTAGTGGCGACAACCAAGACGCGTTTGCGGAGTCGAATCATCAACATTGGTGACAGTGCCGAGGACGGTCCGCCGGTCTCACTCCGAACTTCGAGACCGATCAGCTCGTCGGGCCAGTACTCATCGTCGCCGAGCGAGCGGCGCGCGGCCGCATCGATGAACAAGTCGATCTTGCCCAGCGCCTCGGAGGCGTTTCGATCCGAGATCTCTTCGAACCGGACCAGGAGTCCGTTCTCGGCTGCCCGAGCAGCTGGCAACGGTCAGAACTCGCTGGCCGGTGTCGGCGAAAAGAACCTGACCGCGTCGAAACGATCGGCAGAATCGCGTGTGCGAGATAGACCAAAACCTCGCCGCGAAGACCGTGGGGGCGGATCACCGTCCCCACCAGAACTGTGTCGCTCAGTCTTCGAACTCAACCGAGGCGTTGATGCCTTCTTCGTCCGCCGCGGCTTGCGCGACTGTCCGGATCGAGCGGGCGGTGCGTGCCGCGGCGACCGATCACCCGGCCCATGTCGCCGGGTCCGGTCCGGACCTCGGCGACGAACCTCGTCGGGGCCCTGTTCGATGATGCTCACCTGCACCTGCGAAGCGTCGTCGACGATCTGGCCGACGACGTAAGTAAGAACGTTCTTGACGATGTCACCCTTGGGCATCGCTAGTTTCTCCCCGACCGTGTGGGCTTGACCGGTCGCCACCTTGAATCTGGACATGCGCGCCAGAGACCTCGAGCAGCTTTCTCACCCGGTCCGTGGGCTGGGCGCCGTTGCTGCATCCACTGGACCGCCTTGTCGTTGTCGATCTCGATCAGCGACGGCTCCTGGCGGGGGTCGTAACGTCCGATCTGATCGAGATAACGCCCGTCACGAGGGGACACGGCCGTCGATCACCACGACGCGATAGACGGGCTGCTTCTTCTTCCCGATGCGAATCAGCCTCATCTTGACTGCCATCAAATCACCTTCTCTTGCTCTTCTTCTTGGCCTTTGGTCTGCCCCCGCCTCGCCGAGACCGGTCGGCGGTCGGACCCCCGCCCATTCCGGCGATTTGCCGTCCAAACTGGGCATTCCCTTGCCCCCGGCCATCATCTTCATCATTCGTTGCGCATCGCCGAATTGCTTTAGAAGCTGATTGACGTCGGTCGGGGTTCGCCCCGACCCGGCCGCGATCCGGCGTTTGCGGCTGCCACTGATCAGCTTGGGGTTCCGGCGCTCTTCGGGAGTCATCGAGCGGATGATTCCTTCCACCCGGGCCAGGTCGCGATCTTCGACGTTGACCTGTTTGAGCAGGGAACCGGCGCCGGGAAGCATAGCAAGCACGTCCTTGAGCGACCCCATCCGCTTGAGCGCCTGAAACTGCTCGAGGAAGTCCTCCAGGGTGAATTGACCCTTCTGCATCTTGGCGGCGGCCTTTTCCGCCTCGACCTGATCGAAGGTCTGCTCCGCCTTTTCGATGAGGCGTGAGCACGTCGCCCATCCCCAAGATGCGATCGGCCATGCGTTCGGGGTGGAATGGCTCGAGTCCGTCGATGACCCTCCCCGACACCGGCGAACTTGATCGGCACCCCGGTGACCGACCGGGCCGAGATTGCCGCTCCCGCCGCGGGCGTCGCCATCGAGTTTGGTGAGGATCAGACCGGTCAAGTCGACCTGGTCCTTGAATCCCTGGGCGACGTTGACGGCCTCCTGGCCAGTCATGGCATCGACGACCAGCAGCGTCTCGTGCGGCTTCGCTTCCTTGTGAATCTCGCCGAGCTCGCGCATCAGCTCGCGGTCGATTTGCAGGCGACCGGCGGTGTCGATGATCACGGTGTCGAGCGACAGGCGGGTCGCTTCCTTCAGCGCCGCCTTGGACCAGACGCGGCGGACGGCTCGTGCGCTCGGTGAAGACCGGCACCTCGACTCGTTCGCCGAGGGTCTGCAGTTGCTCGATCGCCGCCGGACGCTGCAGGTCGGCCGCGACCAAGAGCGGCCGGCGGCCGTTCGTCTTGAGATGGTTGGCGAGCTTGGCGGCGGTCGTGGTCTTGCCCGAGCCCTTGCAGTCCGACGACGAGGATCATCGAGCGGAGGCGCGGCCGACTTCAGCGGAGCGTTGGCCTGTCCGAGAGTGGCGATCAGCTCCTCATGGACGATCTTCACGACCTGCTGGCCCGGAGTCAGGCTCTGATGGACCTCCGACCCGACAGCGCGGGCCCGCACCCGCTCGAGAAAGTCGCGGACAACGCCGACATTGACATCGGCCTCGAGCAGCGCCAGTCGAACCTCCCGGAGCGCAGCATCGACGTCGGCTTCCGAAAGGCGCCCTTGCCCCGCAGCCGGTTGAAGATGCCTTCAAATCGCTCGGAAATCGCCTCGAACATGGTCGGAGGACGAGGGTACCTACCCTTCGACAATGTCGAGCTCCGGCCCGCAAGATCGCGACGACGCGCTGCGTAGCGACATCCGCCGTCTCGGCAACGAACTCGGGCAGGCGCTGACTCGCCAGCACGGCTGCGACCTGCTCGAGCTGATCGAAGAAATTCGAGCCCTGACGAAGGCCAACCGTATGGCGGGCGACGACACCGCCGACGATCGTCTCACCGTGCTTCTCGATCGGCTCGACGTCGACACGACCATCGAAGCCGTCCGGGCCTTCTCCGCCTACTTCTATCTGGCCAACGTCGCCGAACAGACCCATCGAGTGGAGGAACTGGCCGAGCAGCGAACGGATCCTGGGCTCGACCGTCGATCGCATCCTCGAGGCCAACCTCGACCCCAGCGAGATCGAGTCGATGTGCTCGACCGTCTCGAGGTTCGCCCGGTGTTCACCGCGCACCCCACCGAGGCCGCTCGCCGGTCGATCCTCACCAAGCTTCGCGAGATCGCCGACTTCTCTGGCCGAACGACTAGAACCGAACACCACCGAGCTCGCTCGCGCGCAGGATCGATCGCCGCGTCGCCGAGCTGATCGACCAGATCTGGCAGACCGACGAGCTGCGGGCGACCCGACCCAGTCCCGATGACGAGGTCAAGTCGGTGATCTTCTATCTCGACCAGTTGTTCACGAGCGTGCTTGCCCGAGCTCGGGGAGGACATTGCGCTCAATCTCGAAACGTCTCGGCGCCAAAAAGGATTCGCAGTGGGATCGCCCGGTGATCCGTTTCGGAACGTGGGTCGGTGGGGATCGTGACGGGAACCCGGCGGTGACGCCGGAAGTGACCATGGCGACCCTCGAGCTGGCCCACGATCATGGCCTGCGCAACCTGATCACCGCAGTCGAGGCGCTGGCCGAGGAGATCTCGGTTTCGACCCGGATCAAATCCGATCGGCGGCGAACTCGAAGAATCGCTCCGAGTCGACCACAAGAGCTTCCGCCTGTTTGGCAACGATTTCACGAACTCAACGCCAACGAGCCGTACCGGTTCAAGTGCGCCTTTATTCATCAACGTCTCATCAACACCCGGCAGGCGATCCTGCAAGGAGGACGGCCCGGTCCGGCTACCAGCTGCCTGCCGAGCCTGATGAACGACCTCGACCTGATGGATGCGTCGTTGCGGGACAACGACGGCGAGCTCATGGCCGAAGGGGCGCTCGCCCGTTTGCGCCGGCGGGTCGTCGACCTTTGGCTTCCATCTCGCCACGCTCGACATTCGCCAGCACTCGGCTCGTCTTCACGAATGCGTTGGCCGAGCTCTACGCCCGCATCGGGCTCGGCTATTCCAGCCGACCGCGATACCCGCGAGACGATGCTGGCCGCCGAGTTGACGAATCCGCGCCCGCTTGTCGGCTCCGGTGAGCACCCTTGAAGGCGAGTCGGCGATCACGTTGCGAACATTCGTCACGATTCGGGAAGCGCTCGACCGTTTCGGACCGGTGATCGAGTCCTACATCATCAGCATGGCCCAGGGAGTCGACGACGTTCTGGCAGCCGCGGTCCTGGCGCGGCGAGGCCGGGCTCATCGATCTCGATCAGGACCTCGCTCGCATCAGCCTCGTCCCTCTGTTCGAGACCATCGCCGAGCTCAGACAGGCCGGCGAACTGCTCGACCGGCTGCTGAATGTCGGTCCGTACCGCCGGATCGTCGAGCTGCGCGGCAACCTCCAGGAGGTGATGCTCGGCTACTCGGACTCCAACAAAGAAGGCGGGATCACCACCTCGCAGTGGGAGATCTACAAGGCGCAGCGACTCTTGCGCAACGCGGCCGAAAAGCACGGCGTCCATTTGCGCTTGTTCCACGGCCGAGGTGGCACGATCGGGCGCGGCGGCGGACCTTCGCACACTGCGGTGCTGGCCCAACCCTATGGAACTGTCGATGGCACCATCAAGGTCACCGAGCAAGGCGAAGTCATCTCCGACAAATACGGACTCCCCCGGCTCGCGGCGCGCAACCTCGAACTGATCCTGGCCTCGGTGCTCGAAGCGTCGTTGCTCCATCGAACTTCCCGGCAACCCACAGACGTCCTCGCAGCGGTGGACGGCGGCCATGGAGGCCTTCTCCGACGCGGCACACGATCGCTATCGGTCGTTGGTTGAACACCCCGATCTCATTCCCTACTACCTGACGCTCGACCCCGGTCGAAGAGCTCGGGGCGATGAACATCGGCTCCCGACCGTCGCGCCGTCCGGGTGGCGGTGGCGGTCTGAGCGACTTGCGGGCCATTCCCTGGGTGTTTGGCTGGACCCAATCCCGCCAGATCATCCCCGGCTGGTACGGGGTCGGCACCGGTCTCGCCGCGGCCGCCGTCCGAGCATGGCGAAACCTTGGCCGACATGGCCGAGCGATTTCCTCTACCTGCAGACTTTTCTTGCCAACGTCGAGATGACGCTCGCCAAGACCGACCTTTCGATCGCCGAGCGCTATGTCGCCGCCTGGTCGCCCCCGAGCACCACCATCTCTTCGATCGTCATCAAAGAGGAGTACGAATTGACGGTGACTGAGGTGACCAAGCTGACCGGCCGCGAGATCCTCGGTTCGAATCCGCTTCTGGCCCGCACCCTCGAGGTCCGCAACATCTATCTCGACCCGATCAACTATCTCCAGATCTCGCTGCTCGGAGCAGAGGCCGCAAGCAAGGATCCCAACTGACGACCTCCTCCAACGTGCCCTGCTCTTGACCGTCAACGGCATCGCCGCCGGCATGCGCAACACCGGCTGATTGCGAACCCAGGGTTGGTAAGCCGTGCTGTACGCGGGTACCGGTCCACAGAACGACGGGACTAGTCCGCCTTGGCCGCCTCGACCAGAGTGTCGGAGTAGGCGACTCCCCCGCCCCAGTCGGTCAGGGTGTCGTTGGTGAGGGCGTTGGCGTGGGCGGCGTCCATCCACCAACCCCAGGGGATAAGCGCCAAACCCGGTCGCAAGCGGTCGCTGAGCTTGGCCCGCAATGTCAACTCCGCCCGCTCGTTCCAAACCCGGACGTGATCCCCCTCGCCGATGCCGCGGTCCGAGGCATCGGCAGGGTCGATCTCGAAATAGGGGCCATCCTCCTTCTCTCCGTGATGGTGCGAGTAGGACGAATTGAGGAAACGGACATGGTTCTTCGGTGTCATCAGCATCAGCGGGAACTGCGCACGCGGCCTCGCTCGGTCGCTCCTTCTCGCGAGGGACGGAAGACCGGCAAGCCCGCCATGACCCTCCGCCTCGAGCTGTCCCGAATAGAGCGCCGCCTTGCCGTCGTCCGTTCGGAAGCCGCCCTCGGCATACGGCATCAACACCTCGGGCAGGTTGAGCCGCACGTAACCCTTGGCTGCGCATCTCCTCGATGTCGGTGTCGACGAGCGCCGAGCGGATCAGGGCCTCGTCGTCGAGATCAAACTCGGGGTCCGTCATCCCGATGGCTTTCGCCAGCCGCCGCCACAGTTCGGTGTTGGGAACCGTCTCTCCGAGTGGAGCGATCGCCGGTTCGTTCCAACCGAGATAGAGATGACCCCACGAAGGGATCACATCGACATGCTCGAGCTCGGTGGTGGCGGGGAAGACGACGTCGGCGTAGCGGGCCGTGTCGGTGAGGAACTGTTCGCTGACAACCGTGAACAGATCCTCGCGCTCCAGTCCCTCGCCGGGTGAGGTCGGCGCTCGGCACCGACACCAGCGGGTTCCCGTTCCAGACGAACAACGCTTTGATGTCATCCTCGAGCAGCGACCGTCCGAGGTGATTCATCGAGATCTGCACGAGTCTCGCTGCGGAACCGTCGAAAACTTCGTCGTTGACCTGGCCGGTCCGACCAGGAACCGACCGACCGAGCCAGCCCGCCGCCCCGGTGACGCCACGAACCCGTCGAGCACCGGCAGGATCGCCAGGGTGCGGAAGAACATCGCTCCCTTGCTCGCGATGCTCGGCGCCGATCAGTGTTCGGATGAAGCTCGGTGTCGTCGTCCCGTACTCACGGGCCAGGCTTTCGATGTCCTCGACCGGAATGCCACAGATCTCCGCACGCCCACTCCGGGGTGCGATCGGCGACGTGGGCGCTTGAGCTCTTCGAAGCCCGACGCGTGCTTCGACACGTAGTCGTGATCGATGAGGTCGTCGCGAATCAGCACGTGCATGATCGCCAGCATCAGCGCGATGTCGGTTCCGGGCAGCGGCTGGATGAACCAATCGGCCGAGCCGGCGGTGATCGTCTTGATCGGGTCGATCACCACGACCTTGGCGCCGTTCTTGCGCGCCTCTTCGACGAAGGGCCAGAGGTGGCGATTGGTGAGTCGGGTGTTCGTCGCCCACAAGATGATGTAGCGGGCGTGGCGAATCTCGGTGGGGTCGGCACCGAGACCGGAGCCATAGGTTGAGGCGAGACCTGCTTTGGCGGTGCCTCCGCAGAGCGAACCGGTGAGCCGGCTCGCCCCGAGATTGGCGAAGAAGCGCCGGTCGAGCGAGCTCATCTGAATCAAGCCCTGGGTGCCGGCGTCCCACCACGGGAAGCACCGCCTCGCCGCCGTGCTCAGCGACGATCTGGCCGACCCGATCGGCCACCAGGGTCAGGGCCTCGTCCCAGGACGCCCGCCGGAACTCGCCGCTTCCCTTGCGGCCGGTCCTGATCAGCGGGTAAAGCAACCGGTCGGGGTGATAGACCCGATCCAGAAAGCGATTGACCTTCGGGCAAAGCTCGCCGCGGCTGTAAGGATGGTCAGGATTGCCGCGCAGCTTGATCGCGACCCCGTCCTCGACGGTTGCCACCCAGCCGCAGCTGTCCGGGCAGTCGTGATGACACGTTCCGAGGACTTGGTGTGACCATGGGCCTCAGACTATTCGCTCGAACTACCCTCGTCGGCCATGCCGGTGACCGTCGTCGACCATCCGCTTAGCCGCCACTACCTCACGATTCTCCGTGATCGGCTCGACCAACACTCCGACTTTTCGGGAGACCGCCCGCCGGCTCGCCTACCTGCTCGTGGCCGAAGCGACCGCTGATCTACCCGAGGTCGAAAAGCGGATCGAGACTCCGCTCGAGCCGACCACCGGCTCCGCCCTCGGGCGGCCCGATCGTCGTGGTGGCTGTTTTCCGCGCCGGTCTCGGCCTGATCGATGCCGCCCTCGACCTGATCCCCGATGCCCGCATCGGTTACGCCGGTGTCCAGCGCAACGAGGAAACCGCCGAGCCGATGGAGTACTACACGAAGTTCCCGCCGATGGCCGACGCCCGCGTGCTGATCCTCGAGCCGATGCTCGCGACCGGCGGTTCGCTCGCCTGGGCTTGCGACCAGGTCAAGGCCAAAGGCGCTTCCGACATCACCGCGGTTTGCGTGGTCTCGGCACCGGCCGGGCATCGAAGTGATGGAAGAGCGCCATCCCGACGTACGGGTGGTCACCGCCGCGCTCGATCGCAGCCTGAGCGATGCGTTCTACATCCAGCCTGGTCTCGGCGATATGGGAGATCGCCTCTTCGGCACCGCCTGATGAGTTTGGGTGAGGATTCGAAGACGGCCGTCCGATCGATGTTCTGTCGCGAGACTCGAGCTGGGGCGAGATCCATACCTACGGCGAAGTGGCGGAGATGGCCGGCTATCCGGGCAGAGCACGTGGGGTTGGACGCATCCTGCAGATCACAGGCGAAGACGTGCCGTGGTGGCGGGTGGTCGGCCACGGTGGAAAGCTCGTCTCACCCCATGCTGACGAGCAGGCCGCTCGGCTACGAGCAGAGGGCGTAACCCTTCGAGCGTAGCCCGCTTCAGCCGCCAGCGCCGCCCGGATCTGCTCGAGGTGCTCTTTGTAGTGGTCGGGATGTTTGGGTGTAGTCGTAGGCCAACCGCCAAAAACTGCTCTTGCGGGCGACGAACTCGGGGGGCAGCTGTTCGACGATCGATACCGTTTGCTCTTCTAGGTGACGAAGCGCTTCGAGCATCTCTGCAACCTTCGGGTATGACCACGCGGTGACCGCGGTTCGCAAATCGGAGTTGCTGAACGAGGCGTCCGAAAACCGTTCCCCGCCCTTGACCAAATCGATGATCTCCGAGTGGCTGTCGCCCTCTTCATCGAGCAGGTGGGCCACGACCTCCTTGGCGCTCCATTCATCGGCTGCAGGTTTACGTCCCGCTACGTCCTCCGAGATTCCTTCGAAACAGCTGGCCAGTTCGGCGTCGAACTCGGCGTACATCTTCCGCAAGTAGTCGGCCAGCTCCGAGGCCGTCGTTGGGACGTCCGGCATCGGGCGAGCCGACAGCTCCATTTCGACGTTTTCCTCGACACCCTCCCGGTAGAAGACGACCGGCACCTTGTCACCGGCCTGGTGAGGTTGGAGTGCCGCGGTCAGGGAAGTCCATCCGAGGACATCGGTCCCCGCCAGGGCGACGATGACGTCGCGCGCCTTGAGCCCGACCGCCTCCGCGCCCATCCCTGGCACCACTCCTCGCGAGCTCGACACCATGAGGAATTGGAATCCCGAGCTCGGCCGCACGCTCGTCGTCGACTTCGCGGTCGACCATCACCCCCAGCATCGGCCTGCGGGTAAAACGAAGGTCCTCACCCGTGCTGATCACCGACGCAAGATTCTCGAGAGACGACGTCCACGCCTTACGCGCCGCCTTCCGGACTTCGCTTCCACTTCTTGCCCTTGCCGAACCCGAAGTGGCGCACCACCACCTCGGTGCCGTCGCCGCTGGGAGTCAGCTCGACCTCGACATCGGTGTAATCGTTCTCGTCTGATCCCCGCCACGTGAAAGCGACTTTCTTGTCCGGCTCCAGCATGGTGAACGAGCCGGTGGCCGCATTGCCATCGTTCCACTCGAGATAGAGCGGCCCACCCTCATGGGCCTTGGCGAGCGCGGTATCGGCCAGCCATTCGCGGAGATGCGTCGAGTTGGTGAACATCCGGTAGACCTCGGCAGGCTCTGCCTGCACGAGTGCCCGAAACCTCGATCGACTTCTTCTTAGTCATGTCCACACCTCCTGACGGCGAGGTTATCGCCGCGGGCACACGCCGGAAGCGGCCGCCATACTCGCCCGATGTCACTGGTCAAACCGTGAAGCGAGCAATCATCGTCATGATGGATTCGGTTGGCGTCGGGGCGGCACCCGATGCGGCCGAGTACGGCGATGAGGGCTCGGACACTCTGGGCCACACAAGCCGGGCGGTTGGTGGTCTCCATCTCCCCAACCTGGAAAAAGCCGGCCTGGGAAACCTCCATGGCGATCTGCTTGGCGTGGACGCTGTCGCCGAACCATCGATGGCCTTTGGCAGCAATACGTAACTGAGTCAAGGCGACCATAACA
>CAWIXU010000008.1:0-17567 GCA_963840175.1 uncultured Acidimicrobiia bacterium | reverse complement strand
AAAACGACGACCATGCTAGTATTACGGTCCTGCCCCACGTGCATGAGGGCGATGTGACCAAGGGCAAGATCACCTTCGCCGGCGACGACATCACCGAGGCGAATCCGGCAGAGATAGTTCGGAAGGGGAATCAGCCAGGTGATGGGAAGGTCGGCGAATATTCGCCGAGATGTCGGTGGACGAGAACCTTGCTGGTAAAGGTTCGTCAACAACGAACCGCAAGACGAGCGAGGAGGCCTACGACCGGGTGATGACCCTGTTCCGCTTGCTCGGATCGCGGCCGGAAGTCGGTGGCGGGTTACATGTCGGGGAGAGCAGCAAATGCTCGCCATTGGAGCGCGCCCTGATGCAAACACCCCAAACTTCTCATTCTCGATCAGCCTTCGCTGGGGTCAGCCCCGATGCTCGTGCAGCAAATCCGCGACATCGTCGTCGAGATCCCGAACCAGCAGGGCACCGGCCGTCTTGCTGATCGAGCAGAAACGCCAACATGGCCCTGTCAATCGCTCATCATGGCTACATCGATGGAGACCCGGCAAGATGGTCATGGACGGGGAGGCCCGGAGAAACTGCTGAAGGACGCAGATGTGCAGGAGTTCTATCTAGGGCTGCAGCGGTGAGGGAGAGCGGAAGAACTTCAAAGACGTCAAGCATTAACAAACGGCGAAAGAGATGGTTGTCGTGACCGAAGCCGCTTCTCCGAGGTGCGGGATATTCATCTTGCTCGTTCAAGGGAGTACGGGCGATCGATGGGATTTCCTTCGAGGTTCACCCGGGAGCTGTTTGCGATCATCGGGCCGAATGGGGCTGGAAGACCTCGATCTTCAACTCGCTGAACCAGGTGTACGAGCCGCAGAGCGGGCAGATCCTCTGGAAGGGCCGCTCGCTCATGGGCCTCAAACCCAACAAGACGGCCGAGCTGGGCATCGCCCGTACCTTTCAGAACATAGCCCTCTTCCCGCACATGACCGTGATCGACAACATCCTCACCGGCCGTCATATCCGGATGAAGCGAGGGTGGCTGGCCGGAGCCTTCTGGGTCGGGCCTGGCAAGAAAGAGGAGATGGTCAATCGGGAGAAGGTCGAGGACATCGTCGACTTTCTTGAGATCGAACAATGGCGGAAGTACCCGGTGGGTCTGTTGCCCTACGGCGTGCAGAAGCGGGTGGAACTGGGCAGAGCACTGGCCATGGAGCCAGAACTGCTCCTCCTCGACGAACCGGTGGCGGGGATGAACCTCGACGAAACCGAGGACATGGCCCGCTTCGTCCTCGACATCCGCGACGAGTTGGGCATCGCCATCATCCTCGTCGAGCACGACATGGGGCTAGTGATGGACATTGCCGACCGGGTGATGGTGATGGACTTTGGACGCAAGATCGCCGAAGGCGTACCTGCCGAGGTGCAACGCAACCCTGACGTGATCCGCGCCTATCTGGGGGAGGATTTTCAATCGGCCGAGCTGCGGGCGGCGGCGGTCGAGGCTGCCGAGTCGGCTGTGGAAGCAACCGAATCCCCCTAAATCATTCTTGCGGACAATCCGGCCCCTATTCCTAGGCGTGGATCCGCAAGAATGAATCGCCGTACTCTCGCCCGAGATCCTCCAGGCGCCGGCCAGGACGCCACCCGCGACAAGTGCCTTGAGAATGTCCCAGAACACAAACGGCACCACCCCGTTGACAACGGCCTGACCGACGGTCATGTCGAGATTCATCATCAATCCGAGCACTCCGAAGACGTAGATGATCAAGCTGCCGAGGGTGAATGCTCCGACCCCGGTGACGAACTGACGACCGTGGCGATGCTCGGCGAGCTTGCCCACCAGGTAGGCGGAAACGATGAAACCGATCAAGTATCCGCGCGTTGGCGCTTAGGAGTCGGTCGAAGCCCCCTTTGCGCTTCGGCGAAAATCGGCAGTCCGACGGCGCCGAGCAAGACGTAGAGCAGCTGGCTCGCCATCCCCCAGTTAGCGCCAAGAACGCCACCGGCGAAAAGCACCACCCCGGTCTGGAGAGTGAAAGGCACCTCGATGGGCGGAATCCGAAAACTGAATTGGGCCGCCAGAGCAGTTAGACCCGTGAAGGCGAGTGTCGCCGCGACAGAGGCCGCAGCGCTGCGACCCAACAAGCGGGTGGCGAGGACCGGCGCGGCGACTGTCATCGGGCTCCTTCTAGCGGGGGCCGCATTCTACGATCGCGAGCTATGACGTTCAGGCGATGACGTCGCTTTCACCGACGTTCACGCTCGAACCCCAGTCGGAAACCCCAATCCCGCGCCGTCCGCGTTGGCCGTTGGTGGTCGCAGTTTTGGCCGTTATCGGCGCCGGCTTGATGATCGCCGCTTGGAACATCTCCCTGCCCTACTACGCGTTCTCCCCGGGACCGGTTGGCGACGTCATCGAGGCGGTGTCCATCTCCGAGCAAGAGACGTTCGTTCCCGATGAGGAGCTCCTGATGCTCACCGTTTCGAGTCAAGGGGTTAACCCGATCGAGGCCTTGCTTGCCGCCTTCGATCCCACCGTTGATCTCGTCGCGAGAATCGCAGTCCGCCAACCCGACGAGTCAGACGAGGACTTCGTCGCTCGCAACCAGGCATCGATGGATCTGTCGAAGGAAACGGCCATCACCGTCGCGCTCCGAGAGCTCGGCTACGAGGTGGCGACCAGGTCAGAAGGAGTGGCGGTTAGTGATGTAGCTCCCGAGACGCCAGCCGCAGGGGTTCTCGAAGTCAACGACGTGATCACCTCCGTCGAAGGAGTCGACGTTGAGCTTCCGGGTGACATCGCGCCGATTCTGGCCAACAAATTGCCAGGCGACGTGGTGTCGATCGAACTGATGCGAGATGGCGTCGCCAGCTCGGTGGAGGTTGAACTCGCCGCGCACGAAGGAGAGCCTTCATCGGCGATCATCGGAATCGGTGCCGCAGCCCTGAATCCCACCTTCGAATTCCCGTTTCCGATCGAGATAGACGCTGGTCTCGTCGGTGGACCCTCGGCGGGGATGATGTACACACTCGCGGTGATTGAGGTGCTCACTCCGGGCGACCTGGCTTCCGGCAGGATCGTCGCAGGCACCGGCACCATCGACGAGGCTGGCAACATAGGTGCCATCGGTGGAATCAGACAGAAGATCGTGGCGGCGGAGGCGGCCGGAGCAGATGTAATGCTGGTCCCGGCCGCGAACTACGACGAGGCGGTCACCGCACCCCGCGACGGAATGGAACTGATTCCGGTGGCAAACCTCAGTGAGGCCCTGACCGCGCTAGGGGAGCTCCCCGCCTAGGCGACCCGCCACACTGCCAGGAAGTTCAATGAACTCGCCAGAATCACAACGACGTGGAAGAACTCGTGGTGGGAAAAGACTCTGGGCGATAGGCGCGGCCGACCATTCACAAAGAAGACGGTGCCCAGCAGGTAACAGACTCCCCCCGCCAGAACTAAAGCCGCGACGGTGCTCTCGACCTCGCTCAGCGTTCGTGCAATCGGTATCAGCGCGATCGCGCCAACCATGAGCTGCAACGCCAGGATTGTTCTTTGCCGTTTTCCGTGGGTGACTTCACGCATCATCCCCAAAGCCACAAGTCCCCAAATCCCCGCGAGGCCAGCTAGCAACCATGGACCCCTGGAGGTGGCGACCAGCAAAGGTGTCGCAGTGCCGGCGACCAGCACGTAGATGAATGTGTGATCGAGCCGCTGCAGTCTGACTTTCCAGTCTTCACCCCAAGGCACTGAGTGATATAGGGCACTAGTGGCAAACATGGTGAAAAGGGCAATGCCGTAGATAGCCGAAGCCAAGAACATACGAGGGTCATTCGCCCGAATGAGCAGAGCGAAGAGCCCGATTAGTGCGGCAACTGCACCGGATCCATGAAGAAAACCCCGAACCGGGTTCTGCATACGTCCCAGCACCGATCTCGCCTGTTGAGTCGATCCCATCGATTGTGGATGCCCAAAAACCTGCAGGCTCAATCAACCTTCAGGTTTAGTCGTCCTCAGGCGCGATCCCAAGCGCGGTGAAGATGCGATCTCGTTCGGTGTTGAACTGCACCTCGGTGAGCTGGCTTGCCTCGTACTGGGCACTGAGCCGGGCGAACTCCTCCATGAGAGCATCAGCGCTATCGACCGAGATTGGCTGCTCTTCGCCAGAGCGAGCCTGACGCTTCATTCGCTTGGCGTCCTGCTTTTCCTGACGCGCCTTTTCCCTAGCTCTTTTGAGCGCGGCATCGCCGCCTCGTTTTGACATGAGTGGCTAATTCTAGGCGAATTGGAGCGTTGACTTTCCGCTTGCTCAATCTCCTTCAAACTCGGGAAATGTCCAAGCACCCGGTATCTTGAGAGCCTCATGGACCAGCTGACGCCGGAACAGGTGGCCGGCCGTGGCTTCCGTCAGGCCTTTCGCGGCTTCGAGCAAACGGAAGTTCGAGAGTTCCTGACCGAGGTGGCGCGAGTGCTCGAAGACCTGACTTCGCAACGCGATCGCCTCGCCGGTCGGCTCGGCGAATTTGGTGAGCGCGACCTCAAATCGGAGTTTGCCGCCGTCGGTCTCGAAGTAACCCAGGTCCTCGAAGCAGCTCGTGATGCAGCCGAGGGTATGCGGGACCGAGCCTCCACCGATGCTGCCCGCTGGCGATCCGAGGCAATGGCCGAAACCGAAGCAGAGCGCCGGTCGGCCCGCGAGGACGCGGAACATCTTCGATCCGACGCGTGGGTGGCATCCGAGGATCTCATCCGGCAGTCCCAAACCGAAGCGCGCCAAGTCTCGGAGACCGCGGAGAGAGATTCGCTAAGCATTCTTGGCGAAGCGGAGCGCGAAGCCCACCGCCTCACGGCGGCTGCGCGCCGCGAGTCTGACGACCTCACCAGGACCTCGCGGATGGAAGCCGAACGGCTCAAAGCCGAAGCCAATGCCCAGCATGAGGAAATCATCGAGGCCGCCCGCCGTCAGGCGGATGCATCTCAGGAACGGGCCCGCGCCCTCGAGCAGCGCCGGCAAGAACTTCTCGCCGAGCTCGAGACTTTGCGTTCTTCGCTGTCGCGCATGGAAGGCGAGCTCGACGAGCGTCGCAATCGGCTCGGTTTGAGCGGCTCAGATTCCTTGCCCGATGAGACCGAACCTGCGCCTCTTCCGCGTCCTGGGAGTGAAGATCTGGCGAGCTGGGAACTAGGCGAAACGGTGCGGGTGGTCTCGAGACGCAAAGAGCCGTCTGCGGCGCCGTCGGTGCCCAGTGTGGATGACGTCGTCGATGAGGTGCGAAGGCTGCGCGAATCAAAGGCCGCGGCCTCTCCAGCTCCAGCGGCTGAAACCGAGCTACCCGCACGTGATCCCGAGGGTGAACCGGCGCCAGACGAGGTCGAGGGGCCGGTTGCCATCCCGGAGACTTCCGATGAGCTCACAGACATCTTCTCGCGCCTACGCGGAACTCCCCTGTCCCCAACGCCGGTAGCTGTTGCAGTGGCCGAGCCAGCACCGGAGGCCCCGTCGATGCGACCCCAACCGGAGGCCCCTATCACCGACACCGACCCTTTCGAGCTCTATCAGCGCCTGGTCCTGCCGGTCTCCAACCGGGCACTGCGTAACTTGAAGCGCCAGCTCACCGAGATGCAGAACCTGGCTTTGGAGGACGTGCGGGTCTCGGAGGGGGCTTGGCGGCCCGAGGCCAGAGAGATGGAAAGCCAGCTTCGACCGGATCTCGTCGTGTTGCTTTCGGAAAGCTTCGCCATGGGTCATAACGCCGCGGAAGAACTGGCCGGCTCCACGTTTCCCCGACCTCCAACACCGGCCCGCGATGAGGCGCCGCCGATGGCGCAGCAACTTGCAGCTCAACTCACCGACGTGTTAGCCGCGCCAGATGACGGCGGTCGCGAGCGGGCGAGTTCGATCTCCGCGGGTCTTCCGGTCCTGGCGCACCGACGAGGCGGAACGACGGGTCAACGAACTCGCCGCGTCGGCCTACAACCAGGGACTGGCCATGAGCCTGCGGGGAAGCCGGTTCGACTACCGATTGGTCGTCGGGGGCCGGGGATGTGCGAGCTGTCGCGAGGCGGCCGAGACAGACCAGCCTCCTTTGCCGCCGATTCATCCCGGCTGCTCGTGCGTGATCGTGCCTACCTCTGGCTCCTAGAAATCGCCCCAACTCCTTGAAGAAGTTGCGCGAGATTTGCCTGGCGCTGCCTGAAACGAGCGAACGGTTGAGCCACGGTGAGCCCACCTGGTTCGTCGGGGCCAAGAAGGTTTTCGTCACCTATGCCGATCACCATCACGACGATCGGGTCGGGTTCTGGTGTGCCGCCCCTGCCGGCGTCCAAGCCACAGCTTGTGGGCGAACGACCGGAAAGCTTCTTCCGCCCTCCCTATGTCGGTCACCGGGGGTGGTTGGGGGTCTACCTCGATGTCCCGGTCGACTGGGACGAGATCGCCGACATCGTGGAACAGGCTTACCGGACCGTTGCCTCCCGCCGCCAGGTATCGATGCTCAGCTAGCGCAGGTCTGTCATAGGAGGCAATCATGCCGATTTTCATGATGGAGCGGCAGTTCGCCGAAGAGCTGGGCGTTTCGATCGACGACGCCGACGAGATCAGCTTGGCAAAGAAATAGTCAGATCTGGTCATGACCGGACAAGAAACATTCCATACCTTGGACCGGAAGAGGTAGTGGCTTCTCATCGACTGGAGGTTGTTGTGAACGGAATCCAATTGACTGGACTCAACGGCGGTCTCCGCACCATTGCGCGCGAGACCTTCGAGCTCTTCGCTCGGGGATTGCAGGGACGGGCGATTTTTCCCCACGAGGAAGGGTTCGCCGAATCCACTTTGATTTGGAATGGGATGATCAAGCGGCAGCCGGGGGTCGTCATCACGGCCGGCAGTGTCCAGGATGTGGTCCGGACCGTTGAGCTCTCCCGGGACTGTGGACTCGAACTCGCAATCAAAGGCGGCGGTCACAACATCGCCGGTCTCGCCCTATCGAATGGTGGGATCACCCTTGACATGGGTGCCATGCGCAGGGTCGACGTCGACGTTGCGCAAAAGATCGTCAAGGTGGGCCCAGGTTGCACCCTCGGGGACGTGGACAAGGTCACGCAGGAACACGGCCTTGCCGCCACATTTGGCTTCGTCTCGGCGACCGGAGTGGCAGGGCTAACCCTTGGCGGCGGCTTTGGTTACCTCACCCGGCAATTCGGCTGGACCGTCGATGACCTCAAAGAGGTGGAAATCGTCCTCGCGTCTGGCGAGGTAGTCCGGGCGTCGCGTAAAGAAAATCAAGAGTTGTTCTGGGCGTTGCGTGGGGGAGGTGGCAACTTTGGCGTCGTCACGGAGTTCGTTTTCAAACTCCACGAGATCGGCCCCGAGGTGACCGCAGGTCTCATCGCCTGGTCGGCGGAGGAAGCCGCCGCGGTGCTCGACCTTTTTCACAAAGTGACTGCAACCGCGCCGCGGCAACTCACTATTGCTGCTCTGATGCGAAATGCGCCACCGGCCCCCTGGTTACCCGAGGACAAGCACGGCAAGCCCATGATCGCGTTGGTCATCAATCACACTGGAACCGAGAAGGAAGCCGAGGCGGACCTCGCTCCGATTCGCTCGTTGGGGCAGCCCTGGGCCGATCTTGTCCAGAGAAAGTCCTATGCCGCTCAGCAGTCGATGCTTGACGCCACTCAACCCAAGGGAATGGGGTACTACTGGAAGTCAGAGTTCATCCCCAGCCTCAGCCAAGAATTCCTCGAGACCTACCGGGCCCAATTCGTCGATCTGAAGGCTCCCGCCAACCAGATCATCCTCTTCCACATTGAGGGAGCGTTGAGCGAGTTCGCCGAGGATGACGGAGCCATCGGCAACCGAGATGCCGCCTACGCCTGCGTCACCCAGTCAATGTTCCCGGCCGACGGCCCGGCAGCAGAAAACAACAAACAATGGGTGCGTTCGGCCTGGCAAGCTCTCAAGCCGTTTTCGACCGGCGGCAACTACATCAACTTCCAGACCGATGAAGAGTCGGGGGAGCGAATCGCCGAGGCCTATCGGGACAATCTCGAGTCGACTGGGCCGGGTCAAAGCCGAGTATGACCCCATGAACCTGTTTCGGGTAAACCGGAACATCCGCCCGACAGTCGGAGCGACGAACTAGACGATCGTGTCTGCCCGGGTGAGCGATCTCGCCCGGGCGGGTAGGCCCGACGCGCTATTTGCTTCGATTGCGGATGGCCGATGCTGAAGTCTGTATGCGACCGAGCAAATCGTTGGCGCTGGCATTGCCGGGGGTGGCGGCACTCGCCCTGGTGCAGCGCTATCGGAGCGCCGTCGAGCGGCGGAGCGCCAGCCGCTGCGACATACCCACGCTGCCGGGATGGGTGCGCTCACTGCCCACGGCTTGGGGCCGCGTCTCCTATAGATATGTGCCTGGAGCGGATTCCGGCCCGCCCCTGGTTTTCGTCCACGGGTGGGGGCGGTCGGCCGACTCGGTCTGGTGGCGCCTCCTTGCTCACACCAAGCGAACGGTCGTCGCAGTAGATCTCCCGGGTCATGGACGGTCGACCCTCGACAGCCGGTTCTCTTTCGAACTCGCCGCCGAGGCGGTGCAAGTCGCCATTGAAGACGCGGGGTTGATCCGGCCAGTGCTGGTGGGACATTCGATGGGCGGGCCGATCGCCCTCACCGTCGTTCGCGGCTCGACTCCGCACGCGTTCACCGGTTTCGTCGCCATGGCTTCCTCGGCCTACTGGATCCGCCCGCGTTACCAACTGAAGGTCGCCGCGGCACCATATGTATTGGGTCCCGACTCACCGGTCACCCTGCGGCGCCAGCGAGCCGAGGAGCGACGGGACCCCGATCAGGCGCGGATGATCGCCTGGGAATACGCGGTTCGTCCCCAGCGCCAGATCATGGAGGAGAGCGCCGCCGAGCTGCGTCGCTTCGACGCTCGGCGTTGGATTGACTTCAAGCTTCCCCCGGCGTTGTGGATCGTCACCGCAGAAGACGGGGTGATCTCGCCCTTCGACCAGCACTCATCGGCCATCCGCCTCGGGATTCAAACTGTGGAGGTTCCGTTTGATCATCGCCTGACAACGGAGGCCGCCCCCCGGGTTGCCGGGATCATCGAGACTGCGGTCGAAGAATGGTCCCGGCACCTCCCGATCGGCATCCGCCCGCGGGCTAGCCGTCCTCAGCCCTGGGACTGATCACTCCACTTGAACTTGGGGCTTGACTTGATGGTCGGTCCCTGAAGTAATCAGCGGCGAGCCGCTTGGGAGCTTGTGTCGCCCACGCCTCGGTGACCAGCTCCTCGAGCTCGTCAGATTCGATGTTGTCGAGCTGGACCAGTATCGCCGGGTAGCCATTGAAGTGCGGGGTGGTGAAGTAAACCTCCCCGGGGGCGGACAAGAGAGCGTCCTTGGCGGCGAGACCGTCGGTGCGGGCACCGAGGATCGGACCTTGCGGGCGCGGCCGCCCCCAGCGCCTCGAAATCCGACTTGCGGAGGGGCCTCATCCAGACGAACAACTTGTCCTTCACTCGCCATTGCGAAAAGTCGCCGTCTCCCTTTTCCGCCGTTTCCGGCAGGGCGAGGGCGAGTCGCCGGACGTCGTCCCACGTGGCCATCGTCCCAGGGTACGCATCCTGGAAAATCCCAAGCAGGAAAAATTCATGGGCAACCTAAGGTTCTCGCATGCAGGTCAGATACGGCTCAACCGCGCCGGCCCGAGGCGGGCGGCGCTTTCTTCCCTACCTGCTGGCGGCGATGGCGGTCTACATCGTTCTCACCGGACTCGCCACCTTCTGGACCGACTATCTCTGGCACGATTCGATTGGCTTTGCCAATGTTTGGTGGACCCGCCAGATTGCCCGCTGGGCGTTGATCGGCGGAACCGTCGCCGTTTCCTTCCTGGTCATTTACGCCAACCTGGCTGCTGCCCAACGGTCGTCCAATCGACACCTGACGCTGGCCGACACCGACGATGCGGACGAGCTCCTCAACCGGATCCGGGAGACGGTCGCCGGCCGGTTGCCTCTGCTCTGGCTGCTGGGCTCGGTGGGCATGGCTCTCCTGATCGGTGGGGGAGCCGGGGGTTGGACCGAGCAGCTGTTCCTCTATCTCAACCGTGTGCCCTTTGGCATAACCGACCCGATCTTCAACAACGACCTCAGTCTCTACATCTTCACGCTGCCGATGCTGCGCAGTTTGCTCGCGTGGGCATTCAACCTCGTGCTGGTGACCTCGCTCTTGGTCGTGGCCGCGTATTACGTCAACGGTGCTCTGCGGCTGCGCCGCGGCGGCGGCTCGTTCTTCACCCGGGGAGCCAAAGTGCAGGTCTCGATTCTTTTGGCGGTGATGGTGCTGATCCGGGCAGTCCTGTACCGCCTCGATGCCTTCCGGATTCTCTACAGCGACCGCAACACGGGGTTCTTTGGTGCCGGCTTCACCGACTTCAACGCTCGGTTGCCGGTTCTCCAACTCCTGCTCTGGACTGCAGTGGTGACGGCCATCGTGTTGGTAATCAACATCTGGCGCCAAGGCTGGACCCTGCCGCTGGTCGCCGGAGCGGCCTGGCTCTTGATCTCCATCGGGGCCGGGGTGATCTATCCGGCGGCGGTGGAGAAGTTCCAGGTCGAGCCGAATCCGCTTGTCCGCCAGAGCGCATTCATGCAATCAAACATCGAGTTCACCCGCCGCGCCTACGGTCTCGATCAGGTGCGAGTCGAAGAATTCGCCGCGAACGGGACGATCGAACCCGAGGAGCTCACTGCCGCGGCTCCGGCCTTCGACAACCTGCGCCTCTGGGACCCCGACGTGTTGTCCAACAGCTATTCGCCTCAGGAGTTCCGGGAGTATTACCGGCTGGCCCAGGTCGACTCCGACCGCTACATCATCGATGGCGAGTTGACCCAGGTGATGCTGTCGGTGCGAGAGCTCGAAACAGAAGAGATCGAGGACAACTGGCAGCGTCGTCGTCTCAGCTATACCCACGGTTTCGGAATCGTCTCGAGTTATGCAGCCCGGGTCGGAACCAACGGGGCGCCCGACTACCTGGTTTCCGAACTTCCCCCCGAGACCGACGTCGCCGAACTGACTATCGAGCAACCGCGCATCTATTTCGGTGAGCTCAACCTCCCGACCAACGAGCCGGTCATCGTTCGTAACAACACGGGCGAGATCGACTACCCGACCGGACAGGACACTTTTGCCTCTACGGACTACGCCGGACTCGGGGGAGTCGAGCTTTCCTCGATCTGGCGACGTCTCGCCTTTGGGCTGCGGTTCCGAGACCTCAACATGGTGATCTCAGACCAGATCCGACCCGACTCGCGGATCCTGATGGAGCGCGACATCGACGACATCGTCGCCGAGCTGGTACCCTTCCTCGCCCCCGACGCCGATCCCTACGCCGTCGTAATCGATGGGAGGGTGAAATGGGTGCTCGATCTCTACACCTATTCGGGCAACTATCCCTATTCGACCCCGCTCAGCAGCATCGACCGCCGTCGGCTTTACGAAGGCACCGGGATCAGGACCGGCACCAACTATTTGCGCAACTCGGTGAAGGCGGTGATCGATGCCTATGACGGCACCACAACCTTCTATGTCGTCGACGAGGAAGATCCAATTCTGGCCGCATGGCGTTCCGCATTTCCTTCGCTGTTTGCCGGTCAAGCGGCGATGCCGGAGGATTTGCGCAGTCACCTTCGTTATCCGATGGACCTGCTCACCGTTCAATCCGAGATCTATCGCGACTATCACGTGACCGACGTGCCGAGCTTTTTCCAGGAGCTCGACCGCTGGTCGATTCCCCAGGCGGGAGCCTTCGGCGAAGGCGATACGCCGATCCGGGCAACGGGATCGAGTTTGCTCGGCGACGAGGACGCCGTCGGTGGGGTGGCTTTGCTCGAGGAGACCCTGCCCTATTACACCGTGCTCGATATCGATGGCCAGTTGACCTACGTGGCGCTGCAATCCTTCGCGCCCCGCGGCAGGCAGAACCTGTCGAGCTTCCTGACGGTTTCCAGTGATCCGGCCAACTACGGGCAAATCGTGGACTATCGAATCGCGCCTGGATCCCAGGTGGCAGGAATCGAGCAGGTCGGCCTGAGGATCGAGTCCGACCCGGAGATCTCCCAGCAGTTCAGCCTGTGGCGCACGCGGGGATCGACAGTGTTACAAGGCGACATCCTCGTCATCCCGATTGGCGATTCGTTGATCTATGCCCAGTCGGTGTTCCTTGAGGCGACCGGCGGCGGGATCCCCGAATTCGAGCGGGTGATCATCGTTTTCGAGGATCGGATCGAATGGGCCCCTTCGCTGGCATCTGCCTTGTCGCTGGTCTTCGGCGAGGACGTAGGGAGCCCGGCGTCGCCTGAGCCCGCAGCCAAGCGACGACATCGCGGCCCTGCTCGAACGAGCCGACCAGGCGTTCGCCGATGCCGAAGACGCTTTGCGAGCCGGGGATCTCGCCGGCTATCAGCGCCTGGTCGAAGAGGCGCGGGCGCTGATCGCGCAGGCTCGTGACCTGCTCGGGACCGGGGAGGAGGCATTTCGTCGACCGGCTGTCTGGTGAGAGCATGAGCACTCTGTACGAGCGGCTCTCGAAGACTGCCCAAGACATCCGTGACCGAACCGGAGTGCAATCTCACGACGTCGTGGCCGTGCTTGGATCCGGACTAGGTGGATACGCCTCGACGTTGGCAGGGGCGATCGGCATGCCATATGCAGAGCTGGGCTTGCCAGTTCCTAGTGCGGCGGGTCATGGCGGCATGGCCTATTCGGTGAAGATGGGCGGCAACCAAGTCCTGCTTCTCGCCGGGAGAGTCCATGCATATGAGGGCCAACCCTCAGAAGTTGTCACCTACTCGGTGCGCGCCGCAATCCTTGCGGGTGCTAACAAAGTGGTGCTGACCAACGCCGCCGGCGGATGCGGCGAAGGGATCGAACCAGGCGATCTCGTGCTGATCACTGATCACCTGAACATGTCCGGCATCAGTCCGCTCATGGGTGAGAACGACGAGCGCCTCGGCCCGCGCTTTCCCGACATGAGCGACGTCTATTCGACCGAGTTGCGAGCCAAAGCGCACTCCGCCGCCGAAGCCGTTGGTCAGAGTTTGAAAGAGGCGATCTACTTCTGGTGGCACGGTCCAATGTTCGAGACTCCGGCCGAGGTCAGGATGGCGCAGCTCCTTGGCGCGGGCCTGGTCGGCATGTCAACTGTTCCCGAAGCGATCGCCGCTCGTCACATGGGTGCTGCGGTGCTTGCGGTCTCGTTGTGCACCAACCGTGCGGCGGGCCTTTCGGAGCAGCGCTTGTCGGGGGAAGAGGTGATCGAGGTTGCCAACGCCGCTGCACCTCGTCTGCGCGCCTTCTTCGACCAGATGCTCCCCTCACTCTGAAGCGGGCATATCCCTTTGGCAAAGTCCGGCGGGGAACCTAAAATCATCAGAGCGACACGGGGTGGAGCAGTCTGGTAGCTCGTCGGGCTCATAACCCGAAGGTCGCGGGTTCAAATCCCGCCCCCGCTACTGAAAACCCTGGTCAGCGAGCTGCTGTCCAGGGCTTCAACGTTTAGTGGTCGCCTTTCGTGCCGCCGAGGTGTGGACGTTTGGCTCCGTCGCTGGTGTGGGACCCCGAGCGGGTGCATACTCCCAGAGCAGACTCGCCGGCAGCGTTTCGCCGAGGCCGAGAGGTCAGCTCCCGTCGGTCAACAGGGTCGGTCAGCCGTTCGCCTCGTACCAGGCGGCCCAGGCGTCGAGGTTGTCCATGATGAGGTTGGCGCACTCGGGCGTCCGTGCAGATGCGCAGCCCGCGGCCGCATACTCAGCGCTCAGATCGCCCCCTTCGGCGAACAGCCTGAAGCTCTCACGCAGCTCGGTGTCCTCCGGGTAATCGCCTTCATACCACGGCTGAAATTCAGGGGGCAGGGCCACCAATCCGGCGAACCAGACATCGAACGCTCGAGCCGTCACCGAGGGTGGCTTGTCCACGGCGCTGTTCATGGCGTTCGAGTAGTGCACCTCGCATGTGAGGAGTGTCGAGTCGTCTCCAGCAGATGTGGTCTCACAGTTCTCGACGGAGACCTGCGCTCCCAGGATCGACTCGTATTCGATCGTCTGGGCCGGCAAGGACGATGTCGAGCAAACGCCGTCGTTTCCGAAGTCGGTGCCGGCGAGGAACAGGGCTACCTGACAGTCCCCTCCGTACCAGGACTCCAATGCGACCGTCACCTGGTCGGCCGGCTCGACGTCCTGGCGCCATTCGACCCAGGCGTCGAGGTTCTCCAGCTGGATGGTGGCACACGACTCTGGGAACGGGCCGAAGACGCAGTCTTCATAACCCTCGAGGCGACCCTCGCTGGCGAGGAAGGCCCCCATCTCGATCAGCATCCCCGTGTGCTCGGTGAAGCCGAACTGCGTGATCACCCCGTCTTCGACCACGACCGGCCACGTGTCATGGCCGCCGCCCTCGCCGATCGCATCCGTCATCGCGTTCTGGTACGGCGTGAGGCAACTGAATGTCCCGGCCGAGCTCTCCGTACAACTCAGGCTCAATCGCCCACCGATGGCTGCCTGATAGGCCGACTCTGCGCGTATCTGGTCGTCGGTGCGGTCGGCGAGCTCGAACAACTCGGCGGCCCGCTCCGCGTCCCCGGAGTAGAAGGCAGCCACGCCGGCTTCGATCACGTCGAGATCGCCATCCGGAGCACTGGTCGTGGGCGCACTTGTCGCAGGTGCACTGGTCGTGGTGGGTTCTGTCGTTGATACAGCTCCCCCGCTCTGGCACGCCGTCATCACCAGCAGAGCCGCTGCTATTCCAGCCGGTCTCAGTCCTCTCATCCTGTCACCCCTCTCCTCGGTGGGCGGCAAGATAGCGGGTCTCTCCGACGCCTTGCGGGGTTCACGTTGAATCTTGTTAGGGCTACCTACAGCCCTGGTCTGGGCCTCGCTGACCAGGGCTTTTGGTGCGTGCCACGGAGCCGCTGACGCCCCGTATCGTTGGATCACAAAGGAGAACGTGCGATGGCGAAACCACGCAAGCCAAATTCGACCCGAAAGCCGCCCGTGCCATCGGATAGCCACGCCGACATCGAGGATTGGATCCGGCGGGTGATGCCGGATCTGCATCCCATCGTCAAGCGGCTGGACAAATTGATCCGCGAGGCGATCCCCGGGCTTCAATACGCTGTCAAGTGGAAGAAGGCGTACTACGGGTTGCCAGAACTCGGGTGGATCATCGAGATGGTCGCCTACGACGTGTCCGTGAATGTCGTCTTCCTCGGCGGCGCGGAATTCGACTCTCCGCCGCCGCTTGGAACCACCGGACGGACCCGCTACGTCAAGGTGAAAACCCTGGAGGAGGCGCAGGCACCGGAGATGCGCAAGTGGATCGAGCAGGCGGGGGGCGTGCCTGGTTGGAAATGATGTTCCTCGAGGCCACGACGCGACCTCCGCGAAGTTCCAACTGAGGCCCCGCCATCGCCGTCGATTCCCAACCGAAGGTGGAACGGGTCAAACCTCCGAAGTGGTTCGTTCGCCTGTCAAGTCCACTAATGCGTCTCTTGGCGACCAAATCGAAATCGATGTCCCGGTATCTGCTGGTCTTGCACTTCACCGGGAGGAGAACCGGGCGGGCTTACCAGGTTCCGATTGGCTATCGGATCGAGGCCGGGCGGATCATGACCCTGTCCAACGATATCTGGCGGTACAACTTCACCGGGGGACGCGACCTGGAACTCACCTACCTCCGTCAACGGCAGTCCGCCTGGGCCACGCTGGAGGCGGACCCGGAAGTGCTTGCCGATTTCTACATGACCAAACTTGAGGAGATGGGTGCCAAGAAAGTCGCCGCCGACTTAGGTATCAAGATCAACCTTGACCGCGCACCCACCCGGGAAGAATGGATCGACGGTCTCAGGAGAGTGGGCATGAACAGAATCTGGATCGACCCCAAGGTCTGATCGAAACCAAGGAAGCCACGCGGGTTGCTAGTGGAGGCTCGGACGGGCGTCGACGATCACCTAGTCGTACGCAGGCTCCGAGCGACGACGACAGTCTGGCGGACATTCAGAATGCCCGGTCACCCACTTCCCGCGCCGCTCGAAGAACTCTTGGATGGGTTATCCGCGAAGGCTTGGAGAGAGGTCGATTCGGATCTGAACGTTGTCCTTAGCCGCCTGGGCGATGTCTTGTGGAATGGGTTGGCGGTCCTTGTCGAGTTTCACTCGATAGAACCTCGCGTCACCAGGATTGTGTCTCAGATAAGTATCGAGGCCAGTCGCAACCTGGTCGGTATCAGTGCAAACGTCGGCGACTCCACCCAGTTTGTGGCCTCGCAGGACGACAGTCACAGGAGCCCCGCCCCGCAGGTTGCGCCACCACGAGAACGGTGAGTAGCAGAACAGTGTCTGCCCATCCTGCATGTAGCCGACCGGGAACGAGTAGGACCGACCGCTCTTTCGCCCGGTGAACTCGAGCATCATGAGCGTCTTGCTTCCCATTCCCCGAGCCAGGAAACGCGCCATTACCGGGTTGATCACCCGCTTCGTCAGGGAGTCCACTATCGGCCCCGCGACCATGCGCATCGAAGCAGTAGGAGTCGATTGATTGGACAAGTCCGAATGAGCTTCGCCGGCTGATGTCATGGTAGTCAGAGTCTAATTAGTTATATTATGAGTATGTCAAGTCGATTGGAGCGGAAGGCGCCAAAGCGTTCACCGCTTGGGTTGCTGGTGCTCTGGTATCTAGTGGGCGAACCGATGCATCCCTACCGCATGCAGAAGCTGATCGAGGCCCAGGGAAAGCAACGCGTAGTGAATGTGCGGTCGCCGGCGAGCCTGTACCAGACGATCAAGCGCTTGGAACACCATGGACTGATCAAGATCAAAGAGACGGTCCGTGACAGCAACCAGCCTGACCGGACGTTGTATGCCGTGACCGATGCCGGCCGACATGCAGCCCGCGACTGGCTGCATGCGTTTTTGATAAAGACGGGTGGCGAATACCCCGAGTTCCTCGCTGCCGTATCGATGCTGTTTGCATTGCCTCCGGATGAAGCAAGAGAACTTCTCGAGGGGCGGGCAAAGCGGTTGGCGGCCGATCTCGCCGAGGCCGAGTCAGAGCTGGCCGCCAATAGGGGACTGCCCCGGTTATTCCTCCTCGAAGAGGAATACCGGCGAGCTGTTTTGCAAGCTGAGCTTGCTTGGGTGCGTGCGGTCTGCGCCGAGATCCGCGTCGGCCGCCTGAGCTGGGATGAATCGTGGATCCGGGGAGTGGGTGCGAAATTCAATCCACCGACAGACGAACCGTGAAAGAAGCCATTCGATAAATTCAATTCACTCGTGGAACGGGCTTTGCAGCCGTACGGGCAGCGAGGAATGTTGCGATTGGTACAGCAGCTACCAACCCGATCGATCCCACGATGGTCCGGACGATCTCGACGGCCACAACCTCTGAGTTGGCTGCGAGCGAAAAGCTCAAATTGGAAAGCGTGAGAAGAAGCAGTAGGGGCATCGCGGCTCCGGCGTAAGCCAGCAAGAGGGTGTTGATCGTTGAAGCGATGTGGTCGCGGCCCACCCGCAGACCTCCCTGGAAGAGCT
>CAWIXU010000007.1:0-575333 GCA_963840175.1 uncultured Acidimicrobiia bacterium | reverse complement strand
CAGCGACGAAGTCTTCGTCTGACTCGTCGGGTTGCTGGCGGACTGCGATTCTCGCGACGAGATCAACGGTGGGATCGAAGGCACGGCAAGCAAGGCCTCGATCGGGCCAACCCCTTGACTCGAAACGGTGAGCATCAGGAGCTCCCATCGGGACGAACGTCTCTTGCTCAGATGAACACTGCCTCGATGACGTCGCCAACGGCCCCGGGGAGCAACGTGTAGTAGGGCAGGCAGATGTTCCTCGCGACGATCATAAGCCGGCGCCATAACGGCAAAACTGCGACCACCAACGGCAACGTGGACGGCGGGATTGGGTTTCCGACTTGGGTTCGAGCGTGAACGTCGGTGAAGCGACGTCATCGCCTGAATGTCATAGCCGCGATCGTAGATGCGGTGCACCCGCTAAAGGAGCCCGATGACAGTCGCCGCGCCGGTCCTCGCCACCCGCTGCATTGGGTCGCAGCGCTGCGGCCTCTGTTGCGGCGACACTCGCTTTCACGGTCTAACTGCTCTGGCGGCCATTTCGTTTTCGATTCCGCCCATCGAGGTGCCCTTCACTCTCCAGACCGGAGTGGTGCTCTTTGGCGGTCGGCGTCTTGGCGCTAACTGGGATGGCAAGCCAGTTGCTCTACGTCCTGCTCGGCGCCGTCGAACTGCCGATCTTCGCCGAAGCCAAGGGGGCTTCGACAGATGCGCGGCCCTACCGTCGGATACTTGATCGGTTTCATCGTTTCCGCCTACCTGGTGGGCGGCTAGTCGAGCGTCGCCACGATCGTCAGTTCGTCACCGGGGTCGGAGCATTCACCCTCGGCGGCTTCGATCATCTATGTCTTCGGAGTGCTCGGATTGATGATGATCTCGACATGACCGTCGGACGGCCGTGGTCAACGGGGTGGTGCCATTTGTGTTCTGGGACATTCCAAGGCGCTCGTCGTGGGTGGAGTCCTGGCAGCGCATGGAAGCTATCGAGGGATACCAAGGGTTCGCCGCGGACCTGTTTCATTGGCTCATTGGCCACGACGCATGGCGGTTCGGCTGCGATCCACCGCGGCCGCGCGGCTCAGCCGATTGAAAGGTCCTCGCCGAATAGGCGCGGATGACATCGGGGTTGCGCTGCACGTCGGCCGGTTTTCCTTCGGCGATCTTGCGACCAAAGTCGACGACCATCACCCGATCAGCGATGTCCATAACCAACCCCATGTCGTGCTCGACGAGAATGATGGCGATTCCGAGCTCGTCGCGAATATCGAGGACGAAGCGAGCCATGTCTTCTGTTTCCTCGAGATTCATCCCCGCTACCGGCTCATCCAGCAGGAGCAGCTCCGGCTCCATCGCCAGCGCCCGACCGAGTTCCACTCGCTTCTGCACTCCGTAGGGCAATAACCCCACCGGATACTTTCGCCATTGTTCGATTTCGAGGAAGTCGATGATGTCCTCGACTTTTCCTCGATTCTCCATCTCCTCCTTCTTGGCGGGCCCAACCCATAGGGCTCCCGCCAGCCAGCCTCGTCGCATTCGCACATGCCGGCCGGTGAGGATGTTTTCAATCACCGTCATGTGAGGGAACGACGCGATGTTCTGAAAGGTGCGAGCGATTCCAAGCTCCGCCGTCTTGCTGGGCTTGAGCCCCATCAAGGAACTCCCCTTCCAAACGATGTCACCCTGCTGGGGCCGGTAGACCTGGTTGATGGAGTTGAAGATCGACGTCTTGCCAGCCCCGTTGGGTCCGATGATGGCGAACAATTCGCCCGGCGAGACATGGAACGAAATCCCATCGATCGCCCGGACCCCCTTGAAGGAAAGATGAACATCGTTCACCTCCAACAACGAGTTCTCGTCTGACCCATCTGACCCCTGATCCCTGACCTCTCGTCTCACGAGAGCCACCTCTTGCGCCTCTTGTAGTGCTTGACGTCTGCGAAAGTTCTTCTTCTCGCCTTCACCCTCGCAGCCCAGATAGAACTCCTGCACGTCTGCGTCCTTGAGCAGTTTCTCCGGCATGCCGTCCATGACCATCTTGCCGGTCTCCATGATGTAGCCGTGATGGGCAATCGAAAGCGCCATGTTGGCGTTCTGCTCGATCAGCAGCACCGACGTCCCCTGCTGGTTGATCTCGACGACAATGTCGCGGATCTGCTGCACGAGCATCGGGGCTAGGCCGAGCGAAGGTTCGTCGAGAATGAGCAACTTGGGGTGTTGCATCAGGGCGCGTCCGATG
Source organism: uncultured Acidimicrobiia bacterium (assembly GCA_963840175.1). Lineage (GTDB taxonomy): Bacteria > Actinomycetota > Acidimicrobiia > Spongiisociales > ZC4RG35 > JACCTH01. The sequence goes on along the minus strand of CAWIXU010000007.1, from coordinate 573,115 downwards.
GCGAGCATCTGCTGCTCGCCCCCCGACATGTAACCCGCCACCGACTTGCGGCGCGATGCCGAGCAAGCGGAAAGAGGGTCATCACCCGGTCGTAGGCCTCCTCGCTCGATTTGCGATTCGAGTTGACGAACCCGCCGGCCGCGAAGGTTCTCGTCCACCGACATCTCGGCGAATATTCGCCGACCTTCCATCACCTGGCTGATTCCGCTTCCGAACGATGTCCGCCGGATTCGCCTCGGTGATGTCGTCGCCGTCGAACGTGATCTTGCCCTTGGTCATGTCGCCTTCGTGGACGTCGAGCAGACCGGTGATTGCTCGCATGGTCGTCGTCTTACCCGCGCCGTTGGCCCCGAGGAGGGCAACGATCTTGCCCGTCGGGAACCTCGAGAGAGATGCCGCGCAAGCACCAAGACGACATCGTTGTAAACCACCTCGAGATTGGTGACGGTCAGCATCGGACGGTTACTCCCGGTTGTCAGGCGAATGGGGCGCCGCCCAGGAGGCCGCTCCCCATCTCACGTTCAGGGACGAAGCACGCTCCGAGAAGTCGTAGGCGCCAGCAAGCTCACCTACGAAGAACTCCTGCACCAGGTCGGACCCGGTGGTCCCACCGTTGTCGGCCTCGCCGATCGTCTGCGTCGGCTCCCCCAGCGGTGGTGTACGCCTCGAGGTTGGGATCGAAGATCGCGATCGCAACGGGTCACGTACGTGTTGGGGTCATCGCGGGGCGTCAGCTCTGGTCTGGGGCCAAGCCCCTCGAAGCCAAACCCTTCGAGCTCAGCGCCGCCGCCTTGATCCCGGCCCGGGTCATGTCGCCGCTTCCTCGGCCGCTGCAGGCAACACGGCCTCGGTCGACCTTTGCTTCGAGCCAACCGATAACGATGCGTCCGAAGGACGGAGGTCGGGACGAGCCGGCGTGCATCGCGTCATACGAGCGGCTGACATGCCGGGCACATCGGTTCCCCAGGCGACGTTGTAGCCAGGCTGGATGTAAGCAGCGTCGATGATCGGCGCCACCGGTGAGTCGAGTAGACGGAAGTCATAGCTCGGCACGTTGCCGGTCCAGACTCCCTGGAAGCCGGACTGGGCCGCGCCGCCCATGATCACCGCCAGGTTGGTGGGGTTGACCGTCGTGTACACGATGTCGGGGGCCGTGCCGACGATCCGGTGATGATCTCGGTCTCGGGGTCATCGCCTGCCGGTGTCACGAGACCCTCGGCATCGAACACCAATTCCAGCCCGAGTTGCTCTATGGCGTACTTGGCCCCAAAGGCGCCGTCTTGTCCGTACTCACCTGGGAACGAGATCACGGCCACGGTGGCCGGTCGGCCATTGTCAGCTTCGAATTGCGAAGAGACATACTCGATCACGTTCATGCTCTCGAGGCAGTAGTTGGTCTGCTGCTCGAGGACGGTGCTCTGGTCGAAGCCGGGATCTCCCCAACCTGAGTACCACGTGAACGGGATGGCAACCATGTCATCCTCGAGCATCAGGTCGATCACGCCCGCGGTCTGGGGCGACCCCGTCGACTGCGAGAGCATTGCCACCTGATCGCGGATTGCCTCGTACTCAGTTCGATGCTGGTCGACGTTGTAATCGGTGTCGACGACAAGCAGTTCGATCTGCCTGTCAGCGATACCACCGGCCTCGTTAACGATGTCCCAGTAGACCTCCTGGGCAGCAACGATGTCGTTCACCAGCGGCGCAAACAGGCCGGAAAGATCCGCCAGCAGTCCGAGCGTGATGGTGTCTTCGGTGACGCCGACGTCGAAGGTGATCTCGCCTTCGGCCGCAGCCGTGGTGGTCGACTCCTCGACCGTGGTGGTGGCTGTGGTGTCTCCGGTGGTTTCGACCGGCGTCGTATCGGCGACGGTGGTCGTGGCTTCCACGTTTCCACCGCAGGCAACAGCAACCAATGCCAGAACCAACAGGAGCAGCACTCCCCGGTTCTTGGTCAATCGTTGTTTCACTTATTGCTTTCCTTTCTGGTTGATTCCAGTCGCCTTCCAGCTGGTGTACCCACTGGCAGCCGCCTAGAACTGTCTGTTTAGTAGGAGAAGGGCCAGCCTTTCCAATAGTTGCGGACCCGCAGCCAAACTCCGTAGAGCCCGAGGGGCTCGAAGATCAGGAAGAGGACGATCAAAAGGCCATAGAGCAGCAAGTTCAGCTGAAACACCGAGAGACCCGGACCCGACCGCCGAGGTGTTGATCAGGCCGAAGTCGGTGGGACCGGTCGGAGAGAAATTACCCGGGCAACCGAGGCCAGCGGACCGGCCCCCTCAGCCCAAGTCGGCGAGCCATTCGCTGAAATTCTGCACCAATTGCGGGACCATTATCACGAAGAACGATCCCATGATCGCGCCCGCCGTGGTTCCCGCCCCACCGATGAGAACGATGGCGATGAACGAAACCGAGAGCAGGAGGTCCCAGGCCTCGGGCACCCGACTCCCGAAGAACGAAGCCAGCAGAGCTCCGGCGATCCCGGCAAAGAACGACGAGACGGCAAAGGCCAGCGTCTTGTAGCGAACCTCGTCGACGCCCATGACCTCGGCGGCGATGTCGCGATCACGAATCGAGGCGAAAGCTCGTCCCAGCCGTGAGCGGGCGATGTTCTTGTGGAAGAGGGCAAAGACGATCGCCAATACGAGCAAGAAGATGAACTGCCGGCCTGCCGGCTGAAGTCGATGCCGAACCAGGACCATCGGTGGAGATCGCCAGCAACGGCGTCTCCTCTTTCCACAAGCGCAACTCGAGCGTCGGCCAGCCGCCGACCTACGCCGGGTCCACCGGAGATGCTCCGCACGTTGCGAAAGATGTGATCACCGATAAAGACCAGAGCAATGGTCACGAACGCCAGATAGAGCCCTCGTACTCGCACAGCCGTCGGTGCGACCAGAATCCCGACCAGAGCAGCGGCGACTCCAGCCGCCGGGAGCCAGATCCACATCGGTAACCCCAGCCCGAGCACACCGCGGTCGGTCTCGCCGCCGAGATAGGCGGCGACATAGGCCCCCATGCCCATGAAGAAGGCATGACCGAGAGACACCTGACCGGCCATGCCGGTGAGAATGTTGAGCCCGAGGGCGCCGATGACGTAAATGAGCGCCGTGGCCAGCACGACGAGCCAGCGGTTGCTTCCCAGCCACTTCAGCCCCGGAATCAGTTGCAACGGCAACGTGAACGCGACCACCAACAGGACGGCCATCGCCACCCTTTTCGTGGTCGAGGGCAAGAGCGCCGAGTCCGCCTCGTAGGACGTGATAGAGCAGCGGCCGGCCTCTCATACGCGGCGGATTTCCTCCGTTCCGAACAGTCCGTACGGCCGGATCAGCAAGAAAGATGAGCATCAAGACGTAAGGCACGATCAACCCGAAGCCGACCCCGACGATGTTCCAGACATCCCCGACGTGTAGGTGCCGATCGTCACCTCGGCCACGCCGACGAGAAAGCCGCCGACCACCGCGCCGACGATCGAGTCGAGACCGCCGATGATCAACGCGGGAAAGGCCCTGAACACCACAAACGCAGTCGTGCTAGTGACGCCTGCGGCCCGTGGGGCGACCGACGAGAAGATTCCGGCCACGGCGGCGAGGGCGGCCCCGATCGCCCAGGCAATCGAGAACACGCGACCAACGTTGATCCCTTGCGCCTGCGCGGCCTCCTGGTCAAAGGCAGTCGCGCGCATCGCGATTCCCATGCGGCTGCGAAGAAACCAGGCCACCAACCCGAAACAGAGCAACGCCGACACCGACCGTCACGATCTGGGTCTGGTTGATGAAGAGCTTGCCAACCTCGATCACCTGGATGCCCCAGGGATCGTCCAAGCGAGCGTACGCCCTGACCGACGAAGTCGTCGTTGATCGTGCGCAAGATGATGTCGACCCCGATCGTGATGATGGCCACCGAGAACAGCGGCTCGCCGATCATCGGGCGGATGAAGATCCGCTCGACGATCAGTCCGACGACCGCCGTGGCCACCACCGCCAACAGCGCCGAAGAGACCATAGCGCCCAGAGCGGCAGATCGGGAAAGACCGGCCCGGAAAGTTGAGCACGGTGGCGAACGAGGCGGTCAGAAGAGCGCCGATTGCCGCGAGAGATCCGTGGGCGAAGTTGATCACCTGGGTGGCCTTGAAGATCAGGACGAAACCAAGTGCCAGAAGTGCATAGACCGCTCCGAGAGCCAGCGCCGTTGATGAGTGAGTTGAGAAACTTGTCGAACCGACCAGGACTTGGCCGAGCAACACTGCTTCGGTCATTTCTGCGGACTATCCATCTATTGGCCGTACATCGACCGATGAGGTCGGAGAACATCTGCTCCATCGAGGATCGCTTCAGCTTCTGAGTGGCGGTCAGTTCGCCGTCCTCATGGTCGAGTTCCTTCGGGATCAGCCGGAACTTGCGGATCGTCTCGACCCGGGCGAACTCCTCGTTGGTCGCATCGACAGCCTTTTGCACCAACTCGATGACTTCGGGCTTCTCGGACAGATCGCGATAGGTGGTGTAGGGAATGCCCTCGCCTGGTCGCCCAGTCGCCGACCGTGTCGAGCTCTATCCCGATGAGCGCCGTGAGGTAGTTGCGTCCGATCGCCGATCACCATCGCCTCCTTGATGTAGGGAGAGGTCTTGAGCTTGTTCTCGATCTCGGACGGCGAGACGTTCTTCCCGCCCGACGTGATGATGATGTCCTTGATCCGGTCGACGATCTTGAGATGGGTCTCGTCGACCCAGACGCCGACGTCGCCGGTCTTGAGCCAGCCGTCCTCGGTGAAGGTGGCTGCCGTCTTCTCGGGCAGACCCCAGTAGCCCTTGAAGTTGCCGGCGTGCTTGGTCTGCACCTCGCCGGTCTCCGGGTCGAGCCGGAGCCCGGTTCCCGGGATAGGCGACGCCGACCGTTCCCAGCTTCATCCGCCCGACCGGGTTGTAGGTGGCGACAGCCGAGTTCTCGGTCATGCCGTACAACTCGAAGATCGGGACCCCCATGCCAATGAAGAACTCGAGGACCTCCGGGGCGATCGGAGCGGCGCCCGATGCCGCCCAACGCACCCGGCGCAAACCCACGCGTTCCAGCAGGGGTCGAAAGACCAATGGGTAGCCGACCAACGCCAGCAACCGGGTCAGGGCCGTGTGTTCGCCGCCGTTGGCGACCTTGCGGCGTCCGATGGCCGAGGCGAGCTTGAGCCCGGCTCCGAACCAGAGACGTTTGAAAGGCGTGGCGTCCTTGCCTTTGATCAGCACGCCCGGCGTGCAGCTTTTCCCAAATCCGCGGAACGGCGAAAAACAGCGTCGGCTGGATCTCGCGCAGGTTCTGCTGCACCGTTTCGATCGACTCTGCGAAATTCAACACGGTCGCCGCTGCTGGCCAGCGTCCATGTGGAGAAGATGCGTTCGGCGACGTGGCAAAGCGGCAGATAGGTCAGCATCTGGTCGGTCTGGTTGGGAAGCACATTGCCCGGCATCCGATCGATCGCTGCCACCAGTGTCGTCAGACAAAAGGAGAAATTGGAGTTGGTGAGCATCGATCCTTTGGGCGGGCCGGTGGTACCGGAGGTGTAGACGAGAGTCATGACGTCGTCGACCTGCGCCTCCGCCATGATGTTCTCGACCGCCTCGGGATTCTCGGCGCGATGGCTTCCGCCCCATTTCCAGGAAGTTGTCCCAGAAGATGAATCGACTGTCGTCGCGCCAGGCGCGAAAGCCGCGGGGCTCGACGTGGATGATGCGTTCGAGGTTGGGCAGGTCGGTGATGACCTCCATCACCTTGTCGGCTTGTTCCTGGTCTTCGGCGAGATGGATCCGTGGCCCCTGAGTCCGACAGGAGGTACTTGACCTCCGAGGCGGGGTTGGTGGGATAGAGCCCAACCGTGATTCCCCTCACCGCCACGGTCGCGACGTCGAGAATCACCCACTCGGGCCGGTCCTCGGAGTGGATCGAGACCCGATCGCCGGGCTCGATCGCCGAGTGCGAGCAGTCCGTGGGCGGCGGCGAGCACGTTTTCCCACAACTGCGCCCACGTGATCTCCTGCCAGATCCCGAAGTCCTTTTCTCGCATCGCCACCGCATTCGGGAGTTCGGCTCCGCCCATTCGCGGAATCTTTTCGGGCAGGGTCTGATAGACGTTTTCCCTGGCCGAGGCCTCGGCTTTTTCGGCAACTGCTGTCATGAAGAATCCCTCCTCACAGAGGCTCGGACGATAGACGGGACCAAATTCCCCGGCTCGGGGCGAGTCGAGAAATTCATGCCCCTTCGACCCATTCGCCCCCGCCCTCCCAATGCTCCTTCTTCCAGATCGGCGCGCGCTTTTTGAGTTCGTCGATGACAAAGCGACCTGCCTCGAAAGCGTCGTCGCGGTGCGCTGACGAAACGGCCACAACCACCGACGGGCTGGCCGACGGCAACCTCGCCAACGCGATGCTCCACCGCCAGTCGGACGAGCGGCCATTTGTTGACGGCCTCGCCGGCGATCTCGGCCAGCTTTTGCTCGACCATCTCGGGATAGGCCTCGTATTCGAGATGGGTGATGCCGGTCTTTCCCGTCGGAGTGATCGCGGGCAGTGCCGAGGAAAAGAACTACGGCGCCAGCCGTTGGGTCGCCGACTTCGGCAAGCAGCTTCGCCGGATCCAGAGCCTTTTCACTGACCCCGACCCGCCAACTAGGGCTCGAGCCTTCCATAACATTCGGAGTGTATGGCCGACGACATCTTTTCCCGTTTGTTCGAGCTGTTCAACCAACCCGGCCCGATCAACTGGAAGCTCGCCGAGGAAGTCGCTCACCATCTCGCGGGCGAAAGCGACGTCGTCGATCCTTGGTCCGCCGACGAAATCGAACAGCTAGTCCGGTTTGCCGAGTACCAGCTCGAGCCCACGATCCCCTTCGCGGTCGCGCCGGCTCCGACACGTGCAAGTCGTCGACGGCCGAACCTGGGTGGACGAGTCGCTCCGTCGCCTTGCCTACCTCGCCGAACCGATTACCGAATCCGTCGCCGACGCATACGCCGCCTTTGGAGGTGCAGGCATCGGTGGTTCGATTGCCGGCCTCCAAATCGGCGGGATCGCCGGAGCGATCGCGGCCAGCAATGTGGCGACCTTCGAAGCCGGAATGCCGTTGGTCCCCCCCGATTCGCTGCTGTTCATCGGCCCTGCCGTCGAACGCCTTGCTGACCGCAGGCGGCGACGAGCACCAGGTTCGTCTCTGGGTGGCAGCCAATGAGGTTGCTCATCGAGCCCTTTTCGCAGTTCCGTGGCTGCCCGAGCAACTGGCGACGCTGGTGGGCGAGTCCTTTGCGGCGATGATGCCCGCTCCGGACAAGCTGACCGACCTCCTGGGCTCTGATCCCTCGAGCCTCGCCGACCCGGCGAGGATGGCCGCCCTGTTTGATCGGCCGACAACTCCTGGCGAAGAAAAGTTGGCAACGTTCCTTGCTGTCACCGGTGGCTATCGCCAACTCATCGTTCGGCGAGCCTTCAGCGAAATGCTGACACGATGATTTCGTCGGCAGCTGGCTCGAGCCCCGAACGCACCACGGGAGTGACCTCACCGCTGCCCGCGATGACAGACCTTCTTCCCAAAGGATTCGCTTTCTGCGAAGAGATCGAGCGCCGCTTCGGCCGCGAGGCGGTCGACTCGATGTGGGACGAGTCCCGATCGTTTGCCCACCACCACCGAACTCACCGACTCCGTCGGCTGGGCTGCACGGGTCCTGCTCGACTCTGACCTGGATCTGTAGACGTCAGAGTCTGACATCTGAGGCCAGATCGGAAGCAGACGTCTCGAGCGTCTGACGCCTCCCCTAGAGGCCGAGGGCGCTGTCGGGAGTAGCGCGGGAGCTCAGATTCTCGGACGCGATGATGTCGGTGATCACGCCGTCGCCGTCGATGACGATAGGTCGAGCGCGTCGCATATCCGAATTGCTCGTTGAAAGGATCCGTAAGCCGAGGCACGTTACCCATGGGGCCAGAAGTCGGAGAGGATCGGAAACGTAAAGCCGTGCTGCTCCGCCCAGGCTCGATTCGAGTGCGACGGTGTCGCAGGTGATCACGACGATCTTGGCCCCCTTCGCCTGCAGGAACTCGAGGTTGTCGCGCAAAGAACACATCTCGCCCTCGCAGGTCTTCGTGAAGGCGATACGGCATGAAAATGATCATCGCCTCGCTGCCGGCTAGATCGGCAAGTTCGACGAGCTCCGCGTTTTGATTGCGCAACCGGAAATCGGGGACCTTCATCCCCACCGCCAGCGCCAACTCAGCCTCCGAGGAGCGAAAGAATCCGGCTCAGCAAGTTGGGCTTGGTCGGTGACCGGCAAGGCCATCCAACACAGCCGTCTGCATGTCGACGGGCAGGTCGCCATGGAGCGCCATGCCACCTTCAGCCGTATCCCAAACCAGAGTTGTGGTACCGGGACGGAACCAGCGCCAATAGCTTCCGGCCTTCCCCTCCCATTGCCGGGCTTCGGAGATCGCATCAACCGAGAAGCGGGCGTCGACGTGGTAGAGCGCAAAGGCGAAGAACCCGTCCGAGTAGTAGGCCATCTCGCCGAGCGTCGTTCCAGTCATAAACGTCCAAACGACGGAACGAACCGAGCTTGGCCGGGAAAGACCGTCGACGAAGAACTCCGCTACCGCACTGACCTTGCGACCCCCACCGGCAGCTCCCGCCGGAGATCTCCGGCTGTCCCCGCAACAAACGACGTGAGTTTGGAGGTGCAATAAACGGTGCCGTCGGAATTCAGTGTCTCCGAGCGCAAAAGAGCCCCGGTCTCCTCGATCAAAGGTGAGTCGAACCCGGTTCTTGCCGCCAATGGAGAGCGTGACCCGATCGGCGAGCCGGTTGAGATAGGTCACCTGCTCTTGCCCCGGACATGGTGTACCCGGACGGCGCCTTGGTCGCAGCGGCAAACTGGATCGTGGATGCGGCTCCACCCGGGCCCTGCGCCGCCAGCATCCCGGCCCCAGCCGAGATCGTCGGCGCTCCTTCGACTCCGGCTCGGACGTAGATCACGCCGTCGCGTTGCTGCACGACCGCGGCGGTGTCACGAATGCCGACCGGCGTCTTGCAGGTGAGAACCTGATCGCCGGCATATTCGGCGGTGGCGGCCCGTTCGAAATAGGTGCTCAGCTCCGCGCCCTGCGCGGTCAGAGGCAGTCCGCCAGTGATGAGCGAGCCGACCAGCAGCATGAGGGCGAGTCGTCGCTTCATCCATCCTCCCCGGCGCTTCCCCCGGTAAGAACGTCGGGTGGAATCAGCCTGCCCGGCGAATTTTGATCAAGGGTCTGACGTGCCACGAATGAGGGGCTGAAGTCACCCTGGGAGAGCGCGATGACGTCACGCGGTGCCGTAAGAGTGGCCGCCGCGACGATGATCGCCACCACGGCAGCCGCGGCTCCGGCCAGGAGTCGGGGGCGACGGCGTAGTGGAATGACCCGAGCACCCTCGGCGGGTTGCCAGACGTAATCCATCATCGGCAAGGAACGCAAACGAGCTCTGATCTCGATGAGCTCGCTCAATTCGTCGCGACAATGGTCGCAACCTGCCAGATGGCTCGTGACCCGACGCGCTTCCAGAGGCTTCAACTCTCCGTCGAGGTAAACCGACAGCTCTTCGCCGAGATGCGTCATCATGAGAGGCGCTCTCTCAGCAACCGGCGGCCGCGATGGATTCGGCTGCGCACCGTTCCCACCGGAGCTCCCACCGCATTAGCGATTTCCTCGTAGCTGAGGCCGATCACGTCGCACATCACCACGGCCTCGCGGAAGTCCAACGGAAGGTCGAGCAGTGCCTTTTGGATGTCCTCGTCGAAGCGAACTGTGGAGAGAACCTCGTCGGGACTCGGCGCGAAATAGCGACCCTGAAGCTCGGATTCCGACCCCAAAGCAACTGTCGGGCGGCGGCGCTTGCGGCGGACCTCATCGAGGAAGGCGTTGCGGGTGATTCGCCAGAGCCAGCCTTCGAACGAGCCCGGCTGATAGTCGGCCAACCCTCCACGAACCCGGAGCAGGACCTCCTGCACCAGGTCGTTGGCGTCGTGGGTATTCCCACAAAGCCGGTAGGCGTAGTTGTAAATCTTGCGACCATGACTCCGCGCAACCTCTTCCCAACTAATAGGAAAGGCCTCAGACATAAGGCCTCGCATTGGGAAACGCCGCTGGAACGGCTTTAGTTCCGGCCCGGACCGCTTTGGGCCCCTGGTCTAGGCTGGGTGGATTCGAGGGAGTTGGCGGCATGTCGACGGCTCTTCCTGGGAGCCTTCCTGAATTCCCTTTCCGGAATTCCTTGGCAGAAGCACCCAGCGAGCGGGCCAATTCGGGCAGCTTGCGAGCACCGAAAAGGAGAATGACGACGGCGACGATGATGATCCACTCAGAACCTTTGGGCATTTTGGCTCAAGCCTCCTTGGCGGCAATCGAAATCTTTGGCCAATGCTACCCCTTCGTAGTCACTTTGACCCCGGACGCGCGCGGCCCACAGGCAGTTTTCAGGGTTTTGATGCCGGAAACGGTCGAAAAGTTCCAGGCGAGGTTTGACTTTCTCAGGTAAGGGAAAGCGAATCGATCATCGGACTGCAGCCGGCTTCGGGTGACGAAGCGGACTTTTGGATTGCGTCGCTCGAGTTCGTAGATCTCGATCGGACCGTACTTGTCGGTCACGAGCATTCCTCGATTGGCCCCGGTGGAGCCGAAGTCGATGAGGAACTTGCGAATCGCTCCCTCGCTCAGCTCGGGGTGATCGCCCTCTCGATAAGCCTCTTCGGCGATGTAGGTGGTTTCGCCAGCTTTCGTCGCCATCCATGAACTGATCCCGGTGGGGTTGACCCGATAGCCGAAGAGATTGAGCAGACCGGTCACGAGTTGGCCGGGAGAGATCTCATCTGGATCGATCCCATTGGCGCGGAGCCCAGTTGCAACGGCACGCGGAATCCGCAGCTCCTTGGCCAAAGGTGCGAGCACATCGGGCCGGCCCCTGGTCTCGACTCCCGCGTCGCACGTCGGTGGGAGCTTCCGCGAATGATGCCTGCAGAGGATCGTTGGAAACCGTAGAGAGATTGAGGAGATCCACCCCGGTCGTCCTGGGAGGGAGGGTGCCGGGTTGAGCAGAGCACGGCGCTACCGACTCTCCGAACGTCGCCCCGGCCGGCTTCCGCCACCACCTCGGTCAGGTGACTCAGAGGAAGGGAATGTCGCTTTTCTCGGACGACCTCGATCGCTTCGTTCACCAAGAGGTCGGCCAGAATCTCATCCACCTCCCCTGGAGGAAGCGGAACGTCGAAGCGCACCACGGCTTTGTTCCCATCGACGCGAAATGTCGCGGGCTCGATCCGGGTGCGTTCCTCGGCGGCCGGCACTTCGGGTTGTGGGCAAACGTTTAGTCCGCCGAGTCGGGATCTCGATCCCCAGCTCAGCCTCGAGCTGTTTGCGACGACGGCTCAAGTAGACGCTGGTGCCAATCAGGATTGCCGCGGCGAGGATGATCGCGATAGCGGTGGGCGACATGGCGGGATTCTAAGGGGTCAGGGGTCAGAGATCAGGGGTCAGACGGAGGAGGCTCCTGGCCCCAAATCTCTCTTCCGAGGCCGAGCCTTTTGGCTTGCTTGAGCGCAGCCACACCTGCCGCGACATCCTGGGAGGCGATCCCGACCGACTTGAAGAACGTGCTGCCCTCGGGGCGGTGATTGACGCCCACTGATGAGATCGGCGAGAGTGCAATCAGGGGTCCACCTGCGCCTGGAGAAGATCGCCGGCTTCGGCAGCGGCGGCCTCGAGATCGTCGACCACGACGAACGCTCGTCGCACAAAGTCCGCCGGGATTTCGCACATCTCAGGAGTAAAAGCCCCGACCGCATTCACGTGGACGGGTTCGGTCAGGTCAGAATCCTCGAAAAAGGGCAGACGCGCGCCGGGGTGGCCGTCGAAATGATCGTCGCGCCAGGACTGCCTCGCGGTCGTTTCGGCGGCGGTGCCGCCGACTCGACTCCGCCAATCGCTCGCGCGTGAGATCGGATCCCTGCTCCAGACCCTGATCTCGTTGAGGGTGCGAACCGACCGTAACGGCCGCGATTTGATCCGCGGCCATCGCCCCCGCACCGAGCATCGCCAGCGTCGCCTCACCCGGCGGGGCGAGCAAATCGGTAGCAAGACCCGAGGCGGCTCCGGTCCGGATCGAAGTCAACGTGGGGCCGTCGACGATTCCCAGCGGGTCTCCGTCCGGTCCGATGACCACGACCAGGCCGACCGGGTTGCCAGGGACAAGCGAGACGACCTTGACGCCGGTGTGCTCGCCGGCCCGCCCGGGCATGAACGCCGAACCTGCCAAGCGCGACACGCAGGGGAACGTCGCGATCGTCGCCCAGACCGACCCTCATTGCCTCGATCGCCAGTTCCATCGGCAACGCAGCTCGCGGGTCGCTGCGGCGTCGAGGAAGATCATCTTCGGCTATTCGGTTTAAGGAATGCGGACCAGGTAGTCGCTCTGGGCGTCGTCCCATTCGAGTTCGATCAATCCCGCGGGTGGCCGCCGCCTTGCAGAACTGGAGAAAGCCACCGAAGCCGAACTTCTTCTCCGAGAACTCGGGGTCGCGCTTTCGCACCTGATTCTTGAGGCCGGACAGCGAAGGTTGTCCGTTGCGTTTCTGGAGGTCTTCGACGACGGAGACGAGCAGCGCGAAGGCTTTGTTCTCCTCGCCGCCGTTCGCCGGGAATTGCACCAGCGGATCGCCCTTCGCCGTTCCTTCGGCCAGCTCGATGACGGCTTGTTCTTCGAGATGGCGCAGCAACTCGCCGAAAGCGCGGAATCCATAATCGGCTTCCGAGAAGGTCGAATCCTTGCGGAGCACCGCTCGCTTGAGTGAGGAGGCAAGTACCGCCTCACCGCTCGATCGCTGCAGACCAGCGAGGGTCCCCGTGATGAGAGGTTCCAACGGCTCGACCTCGTCGGCAACGACGACGGGCTCCTCCACGGCCGCTGGAGTGGCGGCGGCCGATCGTCGCCGGCCGCGTTGCTCGGCAGCGGGCCGCATCTCGACCCCTTCCAGGTTCTCGTAGAACAAGAATTCGTCACAGGCCGGAGGAAGCAGCGCCGAGGTCGAGCCTTTGATCCCTACTCCGATCACCTTCTTGTTCAGTTCGCGCAGTTTGTGCACCAGAGGAGTGAAATCGGAGTCGCCGGTGCCGAGGACGAACGTTGTCACATAGTCTCGCTCGAAGGCGAGCTCGACGGCGTCGACCGCCATCTTGATGTCGGCGGCGTTCTTGCGCGAGGCTCCGAGACGTTGCGGGATCTCGATCAGCTCCAGATGATGCTTGGTGAGCATGCGTCGGTCTTCTTCGAACATCGACCAGTCGGCGTAGGCACGGCGCGAAACCACTCGGCCTCGCTCGGCGAATGCGTCGGCCACCGGTTTGAAATCGAATGCCTGGCCACCGAGCGCCTCGCGGGCGCCGATGGCCAGGTTCTCGTAGTCGAGAAATAGTGCGATGCGGTCTTCTTCGTCGGGCAACAAGCCTCCTAGTCCAAATCGGCAGGTTAGGCCCACCTACCCTCGACCGTTCTTGCGCAAAAAACCTCCGGTATTTGGAGGCGCCGATCTACGCCAGAATCGGTTGGCGCGCCCGTAGCTCAGTGGAATAGAGCGCCGCCGTCCTAAGGCGGGCGTCGGAGGTTCGAATCCTTCCGGGCGCACTCCGAAAACTCAAGACATCAGATATGAGACTGCAGACCCAATCTGATGTCTTTCATCTGTTGTCTGTTGTCTTATAGGCTGGGCGGTCGCGCCTGACGTCGGCGTTTGGGAATATTGACTAGTTGGGCGGGCTTCAAACGCCGATTGATCGGGCGGCCACTGGCCACCGACCAAGCAGAACATCAGCTTCTTACCAAGCGGCTGGCTTTGCCCGTGTTCTCGTCCGACGCGCTGTCTTCGGTGGCCTACGCGACCGAGGAGGCGATGCTCGTCCTCGCCATCGCCGGAGTGGCTGCCTTCACCCGGCTCGTGCCGATCACCCTCGCGATTGCCGTCCTCTTCACGATCGTCATCGCTTCCTATCGGCAGACGATTCGGGCCTATCCCCTTGGTGGGGGCTCGTTCATCGTTTCATATGAGAATCTCGGGCTCTATCCGGGCGCGGTCGCAGGCGCCGCTCTCCTCACCGACTACACCCTCACTGTCGCGGTGTCGGTATCAGCCGGGACCGCCGCAATCACTTCGGCCCTTCCTGAGCTACTCCCCTATCGCGTACTGATCTCGATCTTCTTCGTCGTTCTGATCAGCGTCGCCAACCTGCGCGGGACCAAAGAGTCTTCGACAGTTTTTGCTTTCCCGACCTACGCTCTTCGTCGTCACGGTGTTCGTGATGCTTGGCGTCGGCTCTGGTCGAGTGCCTCGACGGACAATGCCCGACCGCCCTTTCCGCCGGGCTCGAGATCGACCCGGAGATCGGAAGCCTCACGCTGTTCTTGCTCCTTCGCGCATTCGCCTCCGGCTCAACCGCCCTGACCGGGGTGGAAGCGATCGCCGACGGCGTTCCAGCGTTCCGCGAGCCGAAGGCGAAGAATGCCGCCGCCACGCTCGCCGATCATGGCGGCAATCGCCATCTCGATGTTCATCGGGATCTCGACCCTCGCCCGCCTCTTTCAGCGTACGGATCTCCGAGGACACCGTCGACACCTACGGCACCGTGATCTCCCAGATCGGTCGAGCGGCCTTCAACGGTGGAATCGGGCTTCTGGATCCTCCAAGTTCTCGACCGCCGGCGATTCTCTTCCTCGCCGCCAACACCGCTTATCAGGACTTTCCGCGTCTCTCGGCGATCCTCGCCAGGCACAAGTTGATGCCGCGTCAGTTCCGCAACCTCGGGTGATCGACTGGTGTTCTCCAACGGGATCGTCGTCCTCGCAGTCGTCGCCAGCCTGCTCGATCTGGATCTTCGACGCCGAGGTGAGCCGGCTGGTCCAGCTCTACGTGGTCGGGGTCTTCCTCAGCTTCACTCTTTCCCAGCTCGGCATGGTGCGCCGATGGCTTCGGCACCCGCGAACCAGGATGGCAGCGATCGATCGTCATCAATGCCATCGGCGCCACAACGACCGCCGTCGTCCTGGTCGTGATCTCGTTCGTCAAGTTCACCGCACGGAGCCTGGATCGTGATCGTGGCGATTCCGTTGCTTGTCTGGGGCATGCTCTCGATCCGCAGTCACTACATCTCGGTCGCCGACCGTCTTGCGACTGGTCGGTGAGCCTCCGATCCCGACGTCGAACCGGGCGATCGTGCTCGCCTCGCACACCGGTCGAGCGACACAGCGCGCCATCGAATACGCCGAGATGATCCAACCCGCCCAGCTGACCGTGCTGCACGTCCGGGAGGTTGGCGATGAGGACCTGCTCGACACCTGGGACCGCCTCTATCCGCAGCCATCCCCTCCATGTCATCGATCCTGTCGGAGAAGCACCCCTTCCGAACCATGCGCGACTTTGTCGCCCAGCAGGCGAGCGAGAACCCGGACAGCTTTCATCACTGTCGTCATCCCCGAGTTGGTCCGGCGCCGGCAGCTCGGAACCCTGCTGCTCCACCCCCACGGCCTGGTGGTCAAGCTCTTGCTGTCTGTTCCTTCACCGGGTCGTCGTCACCGACCTCACCTATCAGAAGCACAGCGGGCTCAGAGCAGGCCGGCGATGAACAAGGATCAAATCGTCGATCAGCAGGTCGTCGTGCTCACCGCCGACGTCACGATCCCGGTGCGGAGAGCCCTTTCCTACGCCAAGCTCTTGCACTCGGACTCGGTCATCGCCGCTCACCTCGATATCGATCCCGACCAGCGCAACCGCGTGCTGGCCAACTGGGACCCCGAGTTCGGCGAGCTGCAGATTCTCGAAAGCCCGTACCGGGGCATCACCCGCCCGCTGGTGCGATATGTGCGTCGATCTGCGCCGGGACGCCCCTCCGGGTACGCTTGATCCACGTCATCATTCCCGAGTTCGTCGTGCCCGGGCTATCGCAGCCAGCTCCTGCACAACCAGACCGCTTTTGCCATCAAGGCCGCGCTGGTGTTCGAACCTGGGGTGGCGCTCAGCTCGGTTCCCTGGCACCTGGCCGAAGCGGAAGCCAACCCGGAGCTCTAGCCTTCCGGCGATCGGACAATCCGTTTTACGAGCCGCTGTCGCATCTCGACGCGTCGTTTCTGGCCCTGGAGACGCCGACCACCCACATGCACGTGGCGGGAGTGGTGCTTTTCGACGGCACGCGCTTTGCGGACCGCCGAGGGTGGCATCGACATCGACCGGATTCGCGCGCACATCAGCGGGCAAGCTCACCTACATCCCGCGCTACCGCCAGCGGCTGGCCTGGACTCCGGGCAATCGCCGTCCGGTTTGGATCGATGATGACCACTTCAACTTCGACTACCACGTTCGGCACACGAGCCTCCCCCGACCCGGCACCGACGAACAACTGAAGCGGCTCGCCGGCCGGATCGTGTCCCAGCCGCTCGACCGGGCGAAGCCGCTGTGGGAGCTGTGGGTCGTCGAAGGTCTAAGCGAATGCCGCTTCGCCATCATCGCCAAGATCCATCACTCGATGGTCGACGGGATCTCGGGCGTCGACCTGACCACGATCCTGCTGAATGTGATCCCGACCTCCGAGGTCGAACCGGAAGTCGACCTGGACGCCCGACCGGCACCGACCCCAAGCCAGCTGGCTGTGGCCGAGGCCGCGCGCACCACCAGGACCGCGATCGACACCATCACGAACGTGCGGCACCTTGAGCACACGGGGCCGGGACGTCGCCGTCGAGCCTCGCCGGACGCGGGTTTGCCGCCGTCAGCTCGTTGAAGTCGGGATGGCTTCGCCCCGCGACCCGCACTCCCCTCAATCCCGACCTCGGACCTAATCGCCGCTTCGACTGGACCGACACCTCGCTGGCCGACATCAAGGAGATCCGCAGCACTTTCGGCGGCTCGGTCAACGATGTCGTCCTCGCGATCGCCGCCGGGGCCATTCGTCGGTTCCTCAGCAAACAGCGGTCGTTCGACCTCGAAGGGGTGGAGTTTCGGGCCATGAACCCTGTCTCGACTCGGCGGAACGACCAACGAGGGGCGCTCGGCAATCAGGTCGCGATGTGGCTTGTGACTCTTCCGGTCGACGATGCCGAACCCGGCCTCCCGGCTCGCGAAGATCAAGGCCGAGACCTCCAAGCTCAAGTCGACCAATCAGGCCCTGGGAGCTGCGACTCTTGGTCGAACTCTCCCGCGGCACCCCGTTGACGATCATGTCGCTGGCCAATCGTGTCGTCGGGCCGATGATGCGACCATTCAACCTGACCGTGACCAACGTTCCCGGCCCTCAGTTTCCGATGTACTTGCTGGAGGCGCCGATGCTCGCCAACTATCCGATCGTCCCTCTGTGGGCACAGCACGGGCTCGGGCTGGCCCTGTTCTCGTACAACGGATCGATCGCTTGGGGGGTCCACGCCGACTTCGATGCGATCCCCGACATCGAGGCGGTCACCGAATCGATTGCGTATTCCGCCAAGGAGTTGTTGCAGGCGGCTCGTCGGGCCGGCCAAATCTGAACGGGCTGGGCTAGCGGCTTCGTCTCTTTCGGAGGTGCTTGACGACGCGTTCGATGAGATCGAGAGGCATGCGGCTGTGTTGAGCGGAAAGCGCAGCGTTCCCGGTCCGGTGCGATAGGGCTCGAGTTCCTTTTCGAGTGACTCGTCACCTCCGGGGATCGGGTAGATGCTGACGTGCTTTTGCCACCCGGCGAAGTACACGAGATACCTCCCGTCGATCGTGAAGGTGGGGATGTTGTAGCTGATCACTTCCTCTGCATCGGGCAGCACCTTGCGGATCGTCTTTCGGACCTCTTCGAGCACGGGTTGCGACGTCGTCCGGGAACGACTTGATGTAGTCATCGACCGATTTGAACTTCTCAGCCATTCAGCCTCCATTCTCTGCGGGGGAAGAAACGAGCTCGATGCGCATCCGCTTGTTGGCCTTGCCTTTCGACTCCGTCTTGGTCACCGCCACCTGCCCGATCTCGAGAGTCGACTTGCACGTGGGTCCCACCATCCGCCTGACGGTCGAGCCCGACGATGTCGATCACGCGGATCTCCTTGCACATAGTCGGGGATGAGGTTGACCTTGGTGCGAATCAGATCAGGATCGAGCAATGGCGTCCTCCCGCGCCAGGAAGACCACTTCCGCCGGGTAGCCCTTGACCAGTTCGGCGTTCAACATCTCCTCCACCTGACGACCGAACTCGACCGACATCGAATCGAGTTCGAAATCCATCCGGGCGACTCCGGGCTCCATGTTGCCGCCGGTGACCTTGGCCCCGAACCGCGAGAAGACCACCCCGGACAACGAGCGTGCAGCGCGGTGTGGGTTCGCATCATCCGGTAACGACGATCCCAATCGATGACCGCTTCGACCGGCATCCCCGGCTCGATCTTCTCCGGCTCCGAGACCACGTGTAAGAACCTTGCCCTCGACTCGCACCGTGTCGGTGACATCGACCACCCCGTTCTTCGGTGTAGAGCATCCCGACATCACCTGGTTGGCCACCTCCCCGGGCGTAGAAAACCGTGCGATCGAGGATCACGCCTTCGAGGTGCCACCTCGCGACCACCAGGCCTCGTTGCGGGCCCGATAGGCATCACGAGCGGCGATCTCCTCAGTCACTTCCGAGGGTAGGGCTAGGTTGTCGCTGGTGAAACGCTGGCTCGTCCTCTTGATCATCGCTCAGTGCTCGCCTGCGGTGGCGCAAGCCGCCGGCCACGGTGCCGAGCTGCCCGAGGACATCCGCGATCAGCTCCACGAAGCCACCGGTCACGAACCGGCAGTGAATTGCTCCGATCTGCGGCGGATCCAGCCGAGATCGCAGATCACGACAGACGGTTTCGAACCGCATTGCGTGATCGTCGCCGCCGATCAGGACCTGATCGTCCGCAATAGCCAGAACATCGACGACACGCTCATCGTGGCCGACCCTCCCACCGAGGCTGAGATTCCCCGTCACGCTCGCGGCGTCTTCGAGGTCGCAGCCGGCGAATCGACCACCGTCACCGGCATCGGCGAGCGGGTCGGGACCGGGGTCTGGCCTTGTTACGGGCGCGAGAGCCGCCACGAGTGCGAATTGGTAATCATTCCCTAGAGCGCCGCAGGCGGGAGGCCGGGCTGCCAGGTATGATTCGGGCTGCTCCGCCGCCTTCTGGCGGCGGAATCCGACTACGGAGGAATGACTAATGAAGCTAACGCGCTTGCTAGTCATCGCCGCAATCCTCAGCCTGGTGGCTGTGGCCTGCGGTGGTGGCGGCGGAGGCAGCACCTGCAGAATGCGAAGCCGAATTTGGTTGCGTCACCGTTGCGGCAGGCGAGCCGATCAAGATCGGCACCCTGCTCGTCATCACAGGTGAGAACCAAAGCCTCGGTCTCGACAGTCAGCACGGCGCCGAACTCGCAGTTGACTACTGGGGCGACAACGCCTTTGACGATGTCAATGGTCAGATCAAGGGACACGAAGTGACCCTGGTCAACGAGGACGAAGGCTGTTCGGCCGAAGGCGGCACCGCCGGTGCCCAGAAGCTGGCCACCGACACCCAGATCGTCGCCGTGATCGGCACGAGCTGCTCCTCGGCCGCACTCGGTGTGGCTGACAAGATCTTCGGCGACCTGGGCATCCCCCTCGTCTCGCCGTCGAACACCGGCCCGGCCCTGACGAATCCGTCCACCCACAACCCCTTCTACCTGCGGACTGCCCACAACGACAAGCTGCAGGGACGGGTCGTGGCGGACTTTGCCTTCGGTGACCTCGGCGCCGCAGACCGCGGCGACGATCCATGACGGCAGCCCCTATGCCGAAGGTCTGGCCAACGCCTTCGCTGAGTCCTTCCAGGCGCTCGGTGGAACCATCACCCAGCAGGTATCGATCCAGACCGGTGAGAGCGACTACAGCTCGATCCTCACCGACCTGGCCACCGATGAGCCCGAGCTCCTGTACTTCCCGATCTTCGTGGCCGAGGGTGGGCTTGATCGCCCAGCAGGCCCGGGCGAACGGAAGCTTCGAGTACCTGGCCGGGTCCGGACGGCATGTTCACCGATGACTGGATCGCGGCGGCCGGCGCTGAGAACGCGAACGGCACCTACATCTCCGGTCCCGACCTGTCCCAGCTCGCTGGGGACGCCGACTTCTACGAGGGCGAGTTCCTGACGGCATACAACGAAGAGTTCGGCGAGCCGACCTCGGTGTTTCACGCCCACTCGTTCGACGCGGTGAACATGGTGCTGACCGCGATCGAGGAGGTGTCGATCGAGGATGGCGACACGCTCTACATCCCGCGGACCGCCCTGAAGGATGCCCTCTTCGCGACGACGGACTTCCCGGGCTTGACCGGCACCCTGACCTGCAACGCCGACGGCGACTGCCAGCAGTCCGCCACCATCGGCGTGGTAACGGTTGAGGACGGCGCCTTCACCGACTACATCTTCTCGGAGACTGTCGGCCTACCGAATAAGCCCAACCGGATAACTCGGCGAATAGCCGCCAAGAAACCGACTAGCGAGAAAGGGAGCGGAATCTCCGCCCCTTTCCGCGTTGAGTCCAGTCCGACTTTGGGGGACACGCGGGCTTCGCAAAAACGTACAGTGACGCCCCATATGCGTGACACTGGATCTGCTGCCTTGACTACGACCGCCTCCAGCGGCCGCTTGAACGCCTTCAACCGCCTTCCAATCCGTCGCATCGTCCTCATCGTCCTCGGCGTGGTGATTGCTGTTGCGGCCATTGCCGGGGCCCGCGCCACGATCGCTAGCGGGCGCTACGACGGGGAAGTATGGAGGGACCTCTTCGTCCAGGGCATCGCCCGCGGTTCGGTGTATGCCTTGATCGCCCTTGGCTACACCCTCGTCTACGGGATCCTTCTCATCATCAACTTCGCCCACGGCGAAGTCTTCATGGCCGGTGCCTTTACGACTTTGTTCCTGGCCGGGTATCTCGGCAAGCTCAGGGTTTCTCGCTGCCCAGCCGGCCCTTTCCCTCCTGATCATGCTCGTCTTCTCGGCAATGGTTTCGATGGGTGTGGCTGTGCTGCTGGAGCGAATCGCCTACCGGCCTCTTCGCGGCGCGCCCCGCCTCGTGCCCCTGATTACGGCAATCGGCGCATCGCTCTTTCTGCAGTACACGTTTCGTGGGTTCTACGGCGAGCAGGTCCGGGCTTACCCATCGATTCCCGCCCTGGCCGGGCAATGGAACATCCTCGGTCTCGAGATCGATCGAGCTCGGGTGGTGGTGATCCTGGCCGCAGTCGTAATTTGGTCGAGCCTCTACATCTTCATTGCCCGTACCAAGACCGGCCGGGCAATGAGGGCGGTCGGGGAGGACCGCGAGATTGCCTCGTTGATGGGCATCGATGTCGACCGCATCATCGTCACCACCTTCGCCATAGGTGGTGCCCTGGCGGGAATGGCCGGAATCCTGTTCGTGATGCTGTTCAACCAGGTTTCCTTCGACATGGGTTTCATCCCGGGTATCAAGGCATTCACCGCAGCCGTTCTAGGAGGTATCGGTTCGATCACCGGGGCGGCCCTCGGAGGATTGATCCTGGGAATCGTCGAGGCGGTCGGGCCGATTCTCTTCTTGTCAGCCGCGGGGATCCCGTCGGTCGGTCAACTAACGACCGTCGTCAGCTTCGGGATCCTGGTGCTGGTGCTGATCTTTCTCCCCGGCGGCTTCCTCGGCGCCCCTGAGGAGAAGCGGGCATGACCAAAGCAATCGAGATTCGCCTGGGCGCCCTCTCCGCGCTGACGCTGATCTATCTCGCCTTCGTGGGAATGATCGAGCGATTCAACGAGAAGTTCGTCATCAACGGCGTGCTCCGGCTCGGGTTGCTCATGATCATTGTCACCTTTGCCGGCGTTCGCTCTGCTGGCGATCCGCCGGCGTCCCGATCAAAGCCCTGTGCGGGTCGGCGCAGTGACTGGATTTGTCGGTGGCGCGCTCGCCGGACTGGTGATGCTTGTGCTGCAAGTTGTCATCGAGCTCGGGGTCGACTCGCGCAGCATGTTTCTGCGCATGTCCCCCGGGTTCTTCGAGATCATCAACTTCGGGACCAACTTCGTCGTGGGCGCGGTGATCATGGCTCTGGTCGGGCTCGTGGCCGGAGCGATCGTCGGAGGGTTCAAGCTCCTCCCGGAAAGAGTCCGCATCGCCCTGCGGACCGCGCTCATCACCATCATCATCCTGGGCCTCGGCGCCCGACTCTTTATCCCGATGTTGCAAGGGCTGGCGATTCCGATCAGCTGGCTCTATCGCAACGACGCCCTGACGCCGATCGGTGCCGTGATCGTCGGCGTGTTGGCAGCCGGCATCCGCCTCTTCTTCCGGGCGCGCGGTGGATTCCGCAACGTCGTGACCGATCTTCCCGGAGTCACTCCCAAGAACATCCGACCGATCATGTTCGGTCTAATCGGCATTGCACTCGCCGCCGCTCCCTGGATCGGCAAGGCTTTCGTGGCCGATGTGCTGGGCACGGTTGGGCTCTACATCCTTCTCGGGCTCGGGCTCAACATCGTGGTCGGCTACGCCGGTCTGCTCGACCTCGGCTATGTCGCCTTCTATGCGGTGGGTGCCTATGTGGTCGCGTTGATGACGGCTCGCAGCTCGTCGCTGGTAAACGCCACCGTGACCGAGCTCGCTCCGACCCCGCTCACCAACTTCTGGGTGGCCTTGCCAGTTACGGTGCTTGTTGCGCTGGTAATCGGAGTCTTGATCGGGGCTCCGGTGTTGCGACTCCGCGGCGACTACCTGGCGATCGTCACGCTCGGATTTGGTGAGATGATCCGGGTGCTGATCCTCAGTGACTGGCTCAAGCCGATCTTCGGTGGACCCCAGGGGATCACCGAGGTCGCCGATGTTCCGGCATTCGGGGCGAATACCAACGACCCCCGCGTCCTCTACTACCTGATCATGGGGTTTGCATTGATCGCCCTATTTATCGCCACGCGTCTCAAGGACTCGCGAGTCGGGCGAGCCTGGGCGGCGATGCGCGAGGACGAAGATATCGCCGAGGGTATGGGGGTCTCGGTGATCAAGTACAAGCTCCTCGCCTTTGCCATGGGCGCGGCGGTCGGTTGCCTGGGTGGTGCGTTCTTCCCCGCCAAGCTGGGAGTGGCCAACCCCGGCTCGTTCACCATCTTGGTTTCGATCAACGTGCTCGCAGTTGTCGTCCTCGGTGGCCTCGGATCGATACCGGGCGTGATCGTTGGTTCCGTCATCCTCGTCGGCTTGCCTGAGCTGCTACGCGAGTTCGGCGAATATCGCCTCCACATCTACGGCGCCATCCTCGTCGCAATCATGCTCCTCAGACCGGGAGGACTAATTCCCGATCGGCGGAGGGCGATCGAGCTGGAAAGCAAGGAAACCCATGAGGGCCCGGGCCCGCTCGCCCCGTCGGCGATGCCAGGGGTGCAATGACACACCTCCTCGAGCTGGCCGGAGTTTCCAAGCGTTTTGGTGGGGTGCAAGCCGTCAGCGGCGTCGACTTCTACGCCGACCCCGGCGAGATCGTGGGGGTGATCGGGCCCAACGGAGCAGGCAAGACCACCCTGTTCAACATCGTTACCGGCTTTTACTCCCCCGACGAAGGAACGATGGTCTTCGACGGCAACAACATCTCCGGCCTGAAACCCAACGCCCTTACCCGACTCGGTATGGCTCGCACCTTCCAGTCCGTCCGCCTCTTCAACGCCATGACCGTGCTCGAGAACGCCATGGTGGGACAGCACACCCGCACCAAGGCGGGTCTTTTCGGCGCCCTGTCCCGGGGAGGCACAACACTCAAAGAAGAGGAAATGATCACCGAGAAGGCTCGAGCCGCGTTGGCCTTCTTCGGCGACCGTCTGGTCAGGCGAGAGGAGCAACTGGCATCGAGCATGGCTTACGCCGATCGGCGGCGGCTGGAGATCGCCCGGGCGATGGCCACCGAACCGAAACTGCTCCTGCTCGACGAACCCGCGGCCGGGATGAACCCCGCCGAAAAGGATCAACTCATTGGCCAGATCGGACGGCTGCGCGACGAGAAGGGATACGCCATCGTTCTCATCGAACACGACATGCCGGTGATCAAGAGCGTTTCCGATCGCGTGGTGGCGCTCGATCATGGGATCAAGATCGCCGAAGGCAGCTACGAAGAAGTGGCGGGCAACCGGCAAGTCATCGAGGCTTACCTCGGAAAGGCTGGCGCCAAAGACGCAACGGAGGTCCCGGAGGCATGACCGGCCCGGCATTGCAAATGGAAGGGGTCGTCTCCGGTTATGGGGCTTCGGAGGTGCTGCATGGGATCACGCTGACCGTCAATGACGGAGAGACTGTGTGTCTGCTCGGCTCCAACGCCGCAGGCAAGTCGACCACGTTGCGGACGATCCTCGGCATGGTGCCGACTCGGGAAGGCAGCATCACCATGCGTGGCGAGCGCATCGATGGCCTCCGCACCACCGCCATCGTCGAAAAGGGCATCACCATGGTGCCGGAGAACCGGCGGCTCTTCGGGAAGATGTCGGTGCGAGAGAACCTCGACATTGGAGCCCAGCTGCGCGACGACAAAGAGGGCATCGAGTCGGATGTCGAGCGAGTCTTCACCATGTTCCCCCGGCTCAAGGAGCGGATCGCACAGAAGGCGGGCACCCTGTCTGGTGGCGAGCAGCAGATGCTGGCCATCGGTCGGGCGTTGATGGCCCGTCCCACGATCCTCTTGATGGACGAGCCGTCGATGGGGCTGGCCCCGATTCTGGTCGAGCAGGTCTTCGAGACGATTGGCGAAATCAACAAGCAGGGCATCACGATTCTCGTCGTTGAGCAGAACGCCAATGTGGCCCTGTCGATCGCAGACCGCGGCTATGTCATTCAGACCGGCCGGATAGTGATGCAGGACTCGGCCGAAGCCCTGCTGGCCAACCCCGAGCTGTCGAAGGCGTACCTGGGCGAGCTCGAGGGTTAGTTCCGCGGCCTACCTTCCCGAGGTTGCGCCCCCTACCCCCTCGCTCCGCTCGGGTACTCCCCCCTCCGGGGGAGAGACACTTCGTCGACGGGGCGCTGCTCGGCGGTGTCGAATAGCTTCTGCTGACCGGCGACGTTGCGCCGCCTGATCCCGGCCAGACGTTCGGGAGGGGGCGTCCGTTGGATCATCTGCGAGGAAGCCTCGGCCCACGATTCGCCGAGGATCCTTGTCCGCCACAGGTGGCCGGCGATGATTCGAATCGCCGCGGTCAGCGGGACCGCCACCAGCACCCCGAGCAAGCCGGCCAATGCGCCGCCGACGATCAAGGCGAGCACGATCACCAGCGGTGACAGCTGAACCCGGGTCCGCTGGACAAGAGGGGTGATGATGTGGTTGTCGGTCTGTTGGATGGCGGTAAAGATCACAATCGCCAGCACTGCTTTGGCCACCGATCCGTCGAGGAGCGCAACCAGAGCGGCCAGCGCGCCGCCGAAGATCGGGCCGGCAAAGGGAATGAGATTGAGGATGCCCGAGAGGATCCCGATGATCAGCCAGAAGGGAATGTCGAGCAGCCACAGCCCAATCGACGAAGCCACTCCGACGATGAAGGCAACGAGGAGCTGACCGCGGACAAAGCTTCCCATCGCAGTGGCCACCTGGCCGGCGACGAACACCGCTTCTTCTCGATATTTTGGAGGGGTGAGTTCCACGGCCTTCAACTTGGTCCGTTTGAGGTCAAGCAGGATGTAGAGCGCCATCAGCGGGGCGAGCACCAATATCGCCACCCCCTCCGCCACCCCCCTGATCAGTCGGCCGCCAAATGTGCCGAAGTTGCCGATGACCTGTTGGATCGTCGCCTGGTTGGCCGGATCCGACAGCCAGTCTCTGATCCCGGCTTCGGTAAGTGGCACGCCGATGTCGATGTTGAAGCGCTGGCCGATGTCGCCGACCCATTCGAGGATGGCGTCATATGTGTCGGGAAGTGACGAAGCGAACGCCGCGCTTTGCTCCGTGATGGCCGGAACGAGCAATGAGAATCCAACGACGACGACGGTCACAAAGAGAAGGAAGGAAAGGAACACCGCCACCACGCGTGGGATACGACGTGCCTCGAAGTAGTTGACGAGCGGATTGAGCAAGAAAACCAATCCCGCCGCAAAGGCGAGGGGAAGCCAGATGATGTGGACGCGGCTTCCAATGAAGATCAGGAGCCAGCCGATGATGGCCACACCGATGATGCTCCACACCAGGTAGGCGAAACGCTGGACCTTCTCCCGCGAGGTTTCCCCGACCATTTGTTCCTTGGTTGGCGGCCGGGGCGAGTGTACCTAGGGCTGGTTGATCCGAAGGGATGCACCTTCGGCCACCGAAAAGATCCAGCCTTCGCCCGGAGTCGGCGAAGCGTTCTCCGACCAATCATCGGGAGTTTGAACATTGCCCGAAGCCGAAGCCGCCGCGTTCACCGGAAGGTTGATCACGAAATCCCCCATAACGGTCACTGGAGTTGCTTTCGCCGCTTCTCCCAAGGTCAAAGTGCCCGTGCCTCCCAAGGTCAAAGAACCCAGTGAAACTTGGGAAAGGTCGCCCGCCACATCACCGGCAAGATTCAGATTCCACTCGGTTGCCTCTCCCAAGCCCAAGCGCCAGCCCGCATACTTGAACCACTCCGAGGTTCCCCCATCCCGGACTGCGACATTGAGAGCACCTCCGGTTGTGGTTTCCACTGCGCTCGGAACTCCGACCGGACCTCCCAAACGGATGTAGCGCACCTCATACAGATGACTCCCATCGCTCGCCGAAACCGAAAGCCGGCCGTCGGCGGCGATCGACATCGTGGCGAGATTCGGTGACTCCTCGGGACCGATCAGCTCTCCGGAGGATGAAGGCAACGCCACCCACCCGCCCAGGTGCGCGGCGCCGGTCAGGCCAATCCAGGTAATGAACAGGAGTGGGGGAATCGCGCCGATGCGACGGCTCCAACCCTTCTTTACCGCGACGACGATCGTTGCCGCCAATGGAGGGACCAGCCCCGGCCAGAGGGCAATCGCATCGAGCAGCAGGCCTGTTGAAAGGACCCCGGCTGAGACCCCGAGGGCCGTGACGATTGTGAGGATCCCGACCATGATCCAGGCTCCCAGCGGCCACGCGCTGGTGGGGTGGTCCCAGCTCGAAGTCACTTAACCCTCGTACGAGGCGCCCAGCACCACCACAATGTCGGCGTCGGCCGTTAGATCCGGGTTCTCTTCGATCAGGGCGTCGGGAGCAACCGCTCCAGCGAGCTCAAACGCCTCCGGGGCAAAGCCGGCGTGATACCAAACCCGTGATTGCTCGAGGGCAGGCTGATAGTTCGCGGGGGTGATGGTCTGATAGCCGAGGCCGTCGAGTCGCTCGGTCACCTCGGCTGCCAGTCCGGAGACGCCAACGGCGTTGAGAACCAGAACACGCACTTCGGCCGGAGCCCGCAGAACAATCGTGGTTGACGTCGATCCAAGCGTGGTGGCCGTGAGAGTCGATTGTGCCGCAGTGGTCGATGGAGCCGCGGTGGTTGCTCGACTCGTGCTGGTTTCTCCGGCCAGCACAGCCGTCGACGTTGTGTCCTCAGCGGCCTGGCCCGCTCGCCACGAGCTGTAGAGCCAGAGCAGGCCGAACACGATTGCGCCCACAACGAGGATTCCGCCGATCATCGTCACAAGATCGCGGTAGAACGTCCGGCGGTCAGGGGCGGCATGCCGGCCTGACATCAGCCCGTCATCTCAGCCAGCTCATATCAGTTCGACGAGTTGGCGGTACCGGCCGGATGATTCTTGATGCGACGCAGCCGGGCAACGGTCAGCGGGTCGTATTCCTTCGCAGCCGGATTTTCCGCCAGCGTGGCGAGGGCTTCGTAATAGGTCACGGGTGTGCAACCGAGTTGATCGGCAATGTTGGCGTGCTTGTGCCCGGGGAGTTGCCACCAGGTCCGCTCGAAGTCGAGCAAGGACTGCGAGAACTCGTCTAATTCAAGCGGGTCCAACATTTGAACGCGAAGAGTAAACCCGACCACTCTCTACCTCCGTGATTTGGAGCTGGCGGAGGGAATCGAACCCACGACCTCCCGCTTACAAGGCGGGTGCTCTGCCAACTGAGCTACGCCAGCGCTAGCGCGAGTCTACGAGCGCCGTTGGCGCGCCACCTCGAAGACGGCCAGAGCGGTGGCAACGGAAGCGTTGAGGCTTTCAACGCCCGCCGCCAGCGGAATGCTCACCAACAAATCCAAGCGTTCGCGAACAAGGCGGCTGAGCCCGCTTCCCTCGTCACCGACGACCAATGCCAGAGGCTCGGTCAAGAGAGGCTGATCCCAAAGGATGGCTGGAGCGCTCGCCTCCAAACCGATCCCCCACAGGCCGAGCTTTTGCAACCGCGCCACGGCATCGGCAATCGAGGTGACCCATGCCAGCGCGAGTTCTTCCAGCGCGCCGGCCGCCGCTTTGAACGCGGTCGCCGACAGCGGAGCTGCGCGGCGACTCGCCACAACAATTCCTCCGAATCCAGCCCCGAGCGCGGAACGTGGCAATGGCGCCGAGGTTGTGCGGATCCACGACATGGTCGAGGACGACCACCGCCGCAGGGGTAACGCTCGTCGCCAAGTCTTCAAGACTCGAGCCGGGCCGGGGTCGGCAATGGGCGATTACTCCCTGTGGGGCAGCGGTTTCGGCGCGGCCAAGGACATCAGCGACCTCTTCGACGCGGCCGCCCGCGGCGAGGACCAGGGCACGCAAATCCAGATACTCCGGCCGGCGCAGGCGATGAGTCTCGATCCAGAGCTCTTCGACCCGGCCGGCCGCGGCCGCCGCCTTTACGGCATGGAAGCCTTCGACCCTATCGCCAAAGCCAGCGAGGGCCATCAGCCGTGTCTTCGACCACGATGCCGGCCGCCGCGAGCCGGTCGCGGATCAGATCCGAGCGTGCAAAGTCCCGCTCGGCGCGGGCGCGAGTACGAGCCTCAAGCAACGCACTCCATCAATTCCTCCAACGAGGTGCCGGGCAGGCCCAGCTCCGCGGCGAGCGCGGCGACGGCCCCAATGTCTCGTTGAATGGTGTCTCCTTGGGAGGTGTCGGTTCGATGCCCGAGGACGTCGAGCAGCTGGTGGATCGCAGCGATCTTCTGCGTCTGCAGCCTCGCCCTCGTCGAGCAGGCGATTGGCCTCGGTGATGCCGTCGAAAACCACCGCCAGCGCCTCGGGGGTGGCGAAGTCGTTGTCCATCGCGGCAACGAAACGATCCACGATCGAGCTGTCCGCGCTCGGCTTGCGTCCGGTCGCGGGCGCTCGCAGTACGAAACGCCGAATCCGCTCGACGCTGGTCGCGGCACCTGCCAGCAAGTCCTCGGAAAACTCAAGGGGCGAGCGATAGTGCGCACGGAGATAGAAAAGGCGCATGGTCGCCCCGCCGTATTCCGCAACCGCTTCGAGGAGCCCGACCAATCGGCCGGTCGACTTCGACATCTTCTCCCCGGACAGATTGACCATGCCGTTGTGCAGCCAAAACCGGGAAAACGTCTCGCCGCTGGCTCCCTCGGACTGGGCGATTTCGTTCTCATGATGGGGGAACACCAGGTCGTTGCCACCGCCATGAATTGCGAAGTCGGCTCCCAAATAGTGCGCGGCCATCGCCGAGCATTCGATGTGCCAGCCGGGCCGGCCCGGTCCCCAAGGCGAATCCCAGGAAGGCTCGCCGGGTTTGGCTGCCTTCCACAGGGCAAAATCGAGGGGATCGTTCTTTGCTTCCGTGACTTCGATCCGCGCGCCAGCCAGAAGTTCGTCGGGACGTTGCCGCGAAAGCCTCCCGTACCGCTCAAAGGCGCGGACGGCGAAATAGACGTCGCCGTTGGGAGCTGGATACGCCAGGCCCCGATCGATCAGCCGCTCGATCAGCGTCAACATCTGGGGCACATGCTCGGTTGCTTTGGGCTCGATGTCAGGAGGTAGCACGCCCAGCGACTTGTAGGTCTCTTCGAAGATCGAAGCCATACGCTCGGCTCGCTCCTCGACCTTCTCGCCGGCTTCGGCCGCGGCGGCGATGATCTTGTCATCGATATCGGTGATGTTGCGAACGTACGTCACCTTGTTCCCTCGCCACACCAGATATCGCCGGATGACGTCGAACGCGACGGCATAGCGACCATGTCCGACATGGGGCTCCGATTGAACGGTCGCTCCGCAGACGTACATGCCGATCTTCCCGGGCTCCGCCGGGACGAGCGGCACTAACTGCCGGTGAAGGGTGGAGAAAACCTGCAAGACCTCAAATGGTAACGGTGACCACTGCGGCGACCGCGAGGCCCTCGGACCTGCCGATGAACCCCATTCCGTCGGTGGTAGTCGCCTTGACCGACACCTGCTCGCATTCGAGCAACGTCGCCAGCGCCTCGGCTATCTGCTTGCGAAAGGGGGCGATGCGTATGTCCTCGGCAATGACGGTGACATCCACATTGTTGATCCACCAACGCGACGCGCGGGCTAGTCGAAAAACTCTGAGAAGAAGACGCATGCTGCTGGCGCCTGCGTACTGAGCGTCCTCCGAGGGAAAGTGATCGCCAAGGTCGCCTAAACCGCACGCGCCGAGGATGGCATCGGCGACAGCATGGGCCACCAGATCGCCGTCAGAGGTTGCTTCAACTCCTCGACTCTCGTCGACCACGACTCCGGCCAGGATGAGCGGGCCCTGGGACGAAAAGCGATGGGCGTCAAAACCGAACCCGACTCGAAAATCAGACAAGTGAGTCAGACAACGGGTACGAGCGGGTTCTCGATCTTGGGCAGTGCCCGATCGAGCCGAACGGTGGCATCCTCCTCGTCGGTCTCGAGCGAGAAGGCCAACTCGGAGATCAAAGTCATGCGCGCCTTGGAGAGCATGCGCTTCAGGGCTGGAGAGATACCTTTGGTCTGCTGGGCGAAAGACAGGTCACGAACCACTTCGGCGACCTGGAAGATGTCGCCCGAGAACATCTTCTCGGTCAACACCTTGTACCACCGGCTCCAGTTGGCACCGGCTTCCTGGGGTTCGCCTTTCAACGACGCCAGGACGTTCTTCGATGCCGTCTTGGATATGACCGATCGAACCACGGAATCGACGTTCTCGACCGGGATCATGACGGTCAACGACTCGGTGGAAATGTCGAGCACGTAGTAGTCGCGTGTCTGGCCGTCGAAGGCTTGCTTGACCTTCCGTTGGATCGTCGCGGCGCCATGCTGGGGATGGACCACTTTGTCGCCGACCAAATACTTGGAGGTGGCCTTTTTCTTGGCGACCTTTGGCTCCGGTGCCTTCGGCTCGGGCGGCGGTTTGACGGCCAAACTCTGTCTTGCTTGGGCGGCCTTGGCAGCGGACTGTTTCTTGTCCGGGGCCGCCTTTTTTGCCGGGGTCACCTTCTTGGCTGGTGCTTTCGAGGCAGCCGTTTTCGACGGAGCCTTCTTCGCCGGGGCCTTCTTGGAAGGGAGAGCCTTCGGCCGGAGCTTTTTTCGCCAAAGCCTTCTTGACGGGAACAGCCTTTTTCGCCGATGCCTTCTTGGGAGCGGTTTTCTTGGCCGGCGTCTTCTTGCCTGCGTTGTTCTTGGTTGGAGCCTTCTTGGCGGTTGACTTGGTTGCCATAAGCGGGTCGGGATTGTACCCCGTCGGTTAGGGCCGGCTCTCCCAGCTGCCTAGCTCCTTAAGCGCCTCGATCGCCTGATCCACCCGGTGGCGAAGCCGCTCGAGAGTTGCCATGTCCTGGCTGGTGCGAGCCTCGATGATCGATGACCTCGCCACTTCCGTCTTCTGTCCCGCGTTGAACAGCGTGGCCATACTCCGCGCCTCGGAAACTGCCACGACCGGTTTGCCCGTGTGGAGCGCAAGTCGTTCAGCGGTCCGGTGCCTTGAACCGGTTTCTTCCGTTGGTAGATCGGGGTTGGGGAGGAAGTGAACATTGGCCGCCATGATCCGCCGGCATTCGTCGTCAAGCACGATGCCACCATCCATCTTCGAGAGCTCGGCCAATCGCGGTGGACTGAAGGCAACGCCGCCCAGCCAGAAGCCCCCGGAACACACCGAATCGACCCCCTCATCGTGACCGAGGATCACCAGGGCACCGCAACTTTGCTCGATGATGCGATCGATCGCCTCTCGAAGCGCAGTTCCCGGAGCCAGCTGGGCCAGGACCTCGTCTGAGACCGGATCGCCGACTGCCACTGGGGGCAGGGTATCACCAAAGGCCTACGCCAAGGAGGGCCGAACGGAGGTCAAACCGCTGGTCCGGACGCCCGGCAACGATGCGATCGACTCCGATCCGGCGGGCCTCTTCCTCCCGCCGGCCATGGAAGCTCACTGGCCTGACTTCGCCTCCCAAACCAATTTCCCCCCAAGCTGCAGTCGACCCGAGGGGGAGGTTGCGAAAACTCGAGACGACTGCCACGGCGATCGGAAGATCGCACGCGGGCTCATCGATCTGCCAACCGCCAACGACATTGATGTAGACGTCGAGCGGTGACAGGACGATCTCGGAATGTCGCTGCAACACGGCCAGCAGCTGGTGCACCCGGTTGTTGTCAAACCCGCGGACGGATCGCCGCGGTTGCGCCGAACCATTGGCGACCACTAAGGCCTGGACCTCAACGGTGATCGATCGGCGTCCCTCGATCGCAGGGAAGACCACGGTTCCCGGCACGTCGTGACGCCAATCGGCCAGAAACGTCTTGCTCGGGTCGATGATCTCGGCCAATCCCTCGTTCACCATTTCGAACATGCCAGCCACATGGGTGGCCCCGAATCGATTCTTCTGCGCTCGCAACACGCGTAGCCCATGACCGGGATCGCCTTCGAGGCTGAGGACGACATCGACCATGTGCTCGAGGAGCTTGGGACCGGCCAGGCCTCCGTCCTTGGTGACGTGACCAACCAGCACGACTGCGATGCCGCTTTCCTTGGCGAATCTCAGCAGCCGCGGAGCGCTCTCCCGGACCTGTGTCATTCCACCTGGGGCTCCCTGGACGTCGGAACAAACGACCGTTTGGATCGAATCGATGACAACGAGATCTGGCCGCAGCTCGCTAGCGGCGGCGATTATGCGCTCGAGATCCGGATCGGCGATGAGATGGAGGCGGCGGCCGCTGTGCTGACTGATTCCCAATCGCCGGGCTCGGATCCCGACCTGTTGGGGCGATTCCTCTGCCGAGACGATCAGCGCACTCCCGCCTTCGCGCACCCGGCTGGAAGCGGCTTGGAGAAGCAAGGTCGACTTGCCGACCCCGGGCTCCCCTCCTACGAGGACCAATGAGCCGCCGACCAATCCACCACCCAGGACGCGGTCTAGCTCTGATATCCCCAACAGGAGCCGGGGTGGCTCATCCTCCAGGACCAGATCGAAGCTCTCCACCCGCGCCGGGGCCACCCTTCGCACCTGCGACGTCGATTCTTCGACTAGCGGATCGGTGGAGCCACAGTCGGGGCAGAACCCCATCCACTTCCTTGCCCCGTAACCACAACCCTCACACCGAAACGCCATGGACCGAACCTATCTGCGGGCTGTGACAGTTCCGTGCCCTACGGTCGCCTGGCGGCCCGCCAGATCAGGTAGGAGATCCCGGCCAAGAGAGCCAACGCCACCAGCACAGAGAAGGGATTCCATTGCTCGGCTTGCCGGATCGAGCCAAGAGCCCCAATCTCCGTAACCAGCAGCACCGTGGCACAATACCGGCCCGAATGGCTCGTTACGTTTGTGACAATTGCGGTGCCACCGTCGTCGATGAGGAATTTTGCCCCACATGCGGTAGCTGGATCGACACTGTCGCTGGATCAGCTCGTTCCGAGGAGGACGAGGACTTTGAAGAGTTCGACCTCGAAACTGGCCCCCCTGCGGCTTCGGCCGACGACTCCGGCGAGCCTGTCATTTGCCCCTCCTGCGGTGCTCCTAACCCCACCAACAACCGTCACTGTGAAGAGTGCGGCGCCAGACTCCGCCAGGGCCCGCTCCCGACTGCCCCCCGTCCGGCGGTGGGAAGCACAGCACCGGTTCGCGCCCTGCTCATGTTGATGATCCTCATTGGTGCAGTGGCTCTGGTGGCCTTTGTGATCAACCTGTTTGGTGGTGACGATCCCGTCACTACCACCGATGCCACTCTCGCCGGCGGCAGTACCACCGTACCGATCGAAGAAGTCAACGATCCCGAGCCGATTGACATTCTCACCGCCCAGTGCGAACCAGAGGGCCTGGGTGGCGAGTTTGCATGTTCCAACGTGATCGACGCCGGGGATGGGTCCTTCCAGATCAACTTCAACGAGCTTCCCGATGGCGAGAAGACTGTTTCGATCAGGCTGACATTCGCTCAGCCGATGGAGATCACCCGCATCTTGTGGAGGAACCTCGAGGACGAAGCCCGTTTCCGCCGCAACTACCGGGCGAAAGGGATCACTATCGAAGCCGAAGGCAATCCCTTCGTCGTTCCCCAGAATCTCCAGGACGCCCCCGGTGAGCAAGGCTTCGACTTTGCCACAATCCGCGCCAACTTCATCATCATCACGGTGCAGAGCGTTTACCAGGCTGAAGTGGTGGAAGGAACGGAGCCTTTCGACGAACTGGCCATCGAGGAGATCACGATCATCGGCCGGCGCGCCGAAGCGACTACGACCGCAACGACTGACGCGACGACGACTACTACCGGGGGCTGACAGTCAGCGGCAGCGAACGCAGGCCGCGGAAAACGAGAGATCGCAGCCGCTCGGGCTCGCTGACCAGGTCAAACTTTCTGATCTTGGCCGCGAACGAGGCGAAGGCCACTTCCAATTCGACTTTGGCCAATGGGGCACCCACGCAGTAGTGCACTCCGGCGCCGAAGGACACGTGTGGATTACTGGCCCGGGCGAGATCAAGTCTTTCCGGCGAGGCGAAAACCGACTCGTCGTGGTTGGCCGAACCGAACAACAGCCCGACCTTTGTGCCTTGTTCGAGCTCGACGCCCGACCAGGTCGTATTTTCGAGCACCCAGCGCTCGAACATCTGCAGCGGCGAGTCGAAACGCAACAGCTCCTCCGTAGCGGATCCAGCCAGGGCGACCGGGTCGGCACGCAGCAGGTCGTGTTGGTCTGGATTTCTGGCCAGGGCGAGCAGGCCGTTACCGATGGCATGAACGGTTGCTTCGTGGCCCGCGTTCAGGGTGAGGATGCAGGTGGCGATCAGCTCGTCGTCGTCGAGGCGATCTCCCTCATGGGTGGCGGCGATCAGCGAAGAAACCAAATCGCTGCCCGGGTGGCGACGGCGATCTTCCAGAACTGCGCGCATATAGGCCACGAACGTCTGGATCGCGGCTTCGGCCGCCGCTCCTTCCTCGGGCGTGCAACCTTGATCGAAAACCCGCACGATGTCATGCGACCACGACACCAGCTGCGGCTGATCGGTCTCCGGGATGCCCAGCAGGTCGGCGATCATCTGCAGAGGAATCGGCGTGGCATATTCGGCGATTGCTTCCATCGAGCCTCGCTCGAGGGCGTTATCGATCGCATTGGCGGCCGTGGCTTCGAGCCGGGCGCGGTAGCTCTCCGATGATCTTCTGGTGAATGCCCATTGCACCAATCTTCGGAGCCGGGTGTGCCGCGGGGGTTCGAGATCGATGAACGAACCGCGGATGTACTTGTTCCAGGTCGGAAGATGATCGGGATAGTTGCGGGCGTAGCGACGGGCTTCGATATGACCTTGCACCGAGCGAATGTCGCGTCCAAAGCGCCGATCCTTCAGGATCCCGCTGACATCCTCATGGCGTGAGAAGAAGGTCAGGTCCCACTCCTCATCGTAGAAAGGGGGTTCCTGCCGGAAGCGGGCATAGCTGAGATAGGGGTTGTCGAGAAACGCCGGCGAGTAAGGGTCGAACTCGGTCCGGATCAATGTTCACCCTTGCGGTAGGGGAGCCCGTCCGCGGCGGGTGGCCGAAGCCTTTGCGCGAAAAATATGAGCACAATCAGAACGATGACAAACGGAAGGATGTTGATCCAGGTCTCGTTCAGCGTCTCCGAGGTCAGATACCAGCCGGCAGCCAAGAGGCCCAGGGCCAGGGCCAGCGCGGCATCGCCTCGCTTCTTTCGGGATAGCGCCCAGATCGCTACTGCGACTAGCCCGATGGCGTTGACGAGGATCAAGGAATGCGAAGCGCTGCCATCGAGATCTCGCAAGCCGATCCCGAAGGGATAGCCAAAGAGAAGCGCGCCTCCCAACACACCGAGCGGTCGCCAGTTGCCAAAGATCACGGCTGCCAATCCGATGAAACCCCGACCGGTGGTTTGCCCTTCGAGATAAATGCCCGACAGCTCAGGGCTGACGATGAAGGCGCCGGCCAAGCCCGCGAGGGCTCCGCTGATCACCACGCCGATGTACTTGTAGCGGTAGACATTGATCCCTTGCGCCTCCCCGGCTTGGGGTCGCTCGCCGCAAATGCGCAGACGCAATCCAAAGCGGGTCCGCCAGAGCAGCCAGGCTGTGAACGGCACCAGCAAGAGCGCGATCAGGGTGATCCAGGAGACCCTTGTCACCAGCCCCTTGGCCACGCTCGCCAAATCCGAGACCAGAAAGATCTCGCGCCCCGCCAGCCAACCGAAGAAGTCGGGGGTCTGCCACGTGCCAATGGTCCCACCACTGAGAAACGGAAGCGTGAATGCTCCGACCGGCGGCACCCGGGGCGATTGAGTGATCGAACCACCAGGGATCGTCGTGAAGATCTCCGACGAGAGGAATCGGGTGATGCCCGGAGCGAGGATGTTGACCGCGACGCCCGAGATGACGTGATCGACCCCGAAGCTCACGGTGGCGATGGCGTGGAGCAGTCCGCCCATCGCTCCTCCCGCCACCGCCAACACCACCCCCCACCACGGCCCGTAGGTGACCGCCCCCCAGGCTCCAAACCAGGTGCCCAGGATCATCATCCCCTCAAGCCCGATGTTGACGACGCCAGCTCTCTCCGAGAACAGACCCCCAAGACCGGCGAGCAGAATCGGCACCGCCCAACGGAGCATCGACTGCGACGAGCCGGCGGCGGTCAGACTGTCGGTCTCGTCGAAGCCCTGGACGACGGTGAGCACCAATACTCCGACGGCGGCATAAAGCGGCCACCGCAGCCAGGCCGGGATCTTGGCCAGATTCATGCTGCCTCCGCCGGCTTGATGTCACCCAGTGCCTCGGCGGCGGCGCGGGCTTCCTGCCGCTCGCGGGCCCGGCGGGCGACCTCGTAGGCGACGACCGCCGACAGGATGATGACGCCCTGCATGATCACGACGATCTCTCGGCTGGCGGCTCCCGTGAACTGCAACACCCCCGAGGAGATATCCAAAAAGGAGAAAATCAGAGCGGCGAGGATGATCCCCGCCGGGTGATGCCGACCAAGAAGCGCGGCTGCGATCCCGATGAAGCCCAGCCCTCGAATCGGGTTG
Organism: uncultured Acidimicrobiia bacterium; assembly: GCA_963840175.1. Lineage (GTDB taxonomy): Bacteria > Actinomycetota > Acidimicrobiia > Spongiisociales > ZC4RG35 > JACCTH01. The sequence continues at coordinate 535,713 of CAWIXU010000007.1, read as the reverse complement.
GAGGGAAAAATCCCGATCTGGTTGACCTCGGTCATACCGATCAATCCCGCCACGGCTCCCGACAGCAGCATCGCGATCACGATCATCCGGCCCGAAGGGACTCCGCCTACTTGGGCGGCAAACGGATTGATACCGGTGGCACGGAGGTCGAACCCAAACCGGGTGCGGTTGACGAGGATGTGGTAGCCGAGGCCCACCAGAACGGCGATCGTCAGCATCCCGGTCAACTCCTTTCCCTGGCCGATCTCACGGGTAAAGAATTCGAGCGCCGGATTGAGATCGGGGATCAGGCCATCCGGTGGGATCGGGGTGGTTCCCACCCGCGACACCCCGGCCTGGATTCCACCCCCCGCCTGCCATGCCCTCACCAGATAAGCAACGATCCCAGAGATCGCGATGGCGTTGAGCATGATCGTCGAAATGACTTCGTTGACCCCACGGGTCACTTTGAGGACGCCGGCGAAACCTGCGTAGAGCGCACCCACCGACATCGCCACCAAGAGAATGAAAACAATCCGCAATGGACCCGGCATATTCACAATCGCACCGAAGTGGGCTGCCACGATTGCCGCCAGGAGGTACTGGCCCTCGACGCCGATGTTGAAGAGATTCATCCGAAAACCGATCGCCACCGCCACTCCTGCGATGTAGAGCGGGGTCGCGCGGTTGAGGATGTCCACCATCGTCTCCAGCCGGCTGGCATGGGCGATCATGTCGCCGTAGGCGGCCAGTGGGTTGCTTCCCGAAACGAGCAAAACGATCGAGGAAAGGGCGACCGAGAAGACCAAAGCCACCAGAGGTGCGGCCAGGACGAGAAGGATCCGGCGAGGGAGGGAGAGGTTCATTCCGCGGCTTCCTTGGCGCCGGTCATATAAGCGCCGAGGTCGCGCGGAGTCACCGAGGCGGGGTTGAGGGTGGCAACCAGCCTCCCGCGCAGCATCACCACGATGGTGTCCGAGAGACCGATCAGCTCGTCGAGGTCGGCCGAGATCAAGAGCGTGGCCATGCCGAGCTTCCGGGCAGCACGTGATGTCATCCCATACCTCGGCCTGGGCGCCGACATCGATCCCACGGGTCGGATGGGCCGCCAGAAGGACGATCGGGTTGGCCGTCATCTCTCGTCCGACGATAAGTTTCTGTTGATTGCCCCCCGACAAGGCATGGGCCGCGACGTCCACGCTGGGGGTGCGCACGTCGAATTCCTTGCGAACCAGCTCGGTGCGTTCCTTTGACCCCGAACGGTCGATCCAAAAGCCCTTGGCGAACGGCTCCTGGGTCTGGTGGCCGAGGGCGGCGTTCTCCCACAGCGGAGCAGGCAAGAGCAGACCCTCCCGATGACGGTCCTGGGGGATATAGCCAATGCCGGCCTCGCGCCGATCGCGTACCGGGGTGTTGGTGACGTCTTTCCCCATCAAGCTGATCGTTCCCTGACTAGCGAGGCGTGTTCCCAAAATGGCATCAACCAACTCGGACTGCCCATTGCCTTCGACGCCGGCGATCCCGACCACCTCGCCACGCCGGATGTGGAAAGAAACGTCGTTCACCAGCACCCGTTCCTCGGCATCGATCACGGTGAGACCGGACACTTCGAGCGCCACCTGATCGGTAACAGTCGACTCGGTGGTTTCCGGGGTGGGCAATTCGGAGCCGACCATCAACTCGGCCAGGTCGTGAGCAGAGACGTCGTTCGGCTTGACCGTTGCGACCGTTTGACCGTCTCGCAAAACGGTGATCGTGTCGGCGATCGCCAGCACCTCGTCGAGCTTGTGATCGATGAAGAGAATGGTGGCGCCGTCCGCTTTGAGGCCCCGCATGTTGCGAAACAGCTCTTCGACTTCCTGGGGAACGAGCACGGCGGTTGGCTCGTCGAGGATCAGGATCTTGGCGCCGCGGTAGAGCACCTTGATGATCTCCACGCGCTGGCGCTCCCCCACCTCGAGTTCTTCGACCAGGTCGTTGGGATCGATGGTGAGCCCATAAGCTTCGCCCACCTGGTTGAGGTGAGCCCGCGCCTCCTCGAAATCAATCTGGCCAAGCGCCTTGGTGGGCTCGGCCCCGAGGATGACGTTTTCGAGAACCGTCAGCTGATCGGCCAGCATGAAGTGCTGATGAACCATCCCGATCCCAGCGGCGATCGCTTCGGTCGGTGAGGCGAATCGAACTTCCTGGCCCCGCACCCTCATCGTTCCCGCGTCGGCCTGCTGCATCCCGTAAAGGATCTTCATCAGTGTCGACTTGCCCGCGCCGTTCTCACCACAGATGGCGTGGATCTCACCGTCTTCGACGCTGAGGCTGACGTGGTCGTTGGCGACCACGCCGGGGAAGCGCTTGGTTATGTCGTCCAACTCGATGGCTTTCGCCACCACATTCCTCCAGAAAAAGCGAGCGGGTCCGGACGATAGGCCGGACCCGCTCGCTTCTGTCGTGTCTAGGGGATTTGGATTACGCCTCGGCTGGATCTGTCGGGACCACGATGTCGCCGGCGATGATCTGAGCCTTGAAGTCCTCCAGTTGATCCACGATGTCGTCGATAGCGCCGCCCGAGGTCGAGTAACCCACGCCATCGACCGAGAGGTCGTAGCGAGTCTCGCCACCAGCGAAGCTTCCGTCGCACACCGAGGAAATCGCCTGGAAGACACCGTTGTCGACCCGCTTCAGCATCGAGGTGAGGATGAACTCCTGTACTGCCGGATCGGCGGTGTTGTACTGGTCGGAGTCGACGCCGATGGCCCACACCTTGGACCCGGATATGTCGCTCTGCTCGCGGGCAGCCTCGAAGAGACCCGCACCAGAGCCACCGGCGGCGTGGTAGACGATGTCGGCCCCGCCGTCGTACATAGCCAGGGCGATGTCGCGGGACCGGTCAGGAGCGTTGAAGCCGTCGAAGTCGGGGGCGGCGGTGATGTACTCGGAGAGGATTTCGATATCGGGGTTGACTGCCCGAGCTCCGGCCATGTAGCCAGCCTCGAAACGCTCGATCAAGCCACCGACGCCGCTAACCCCGCCGATGAATCCGACGGTTCCGGTCTCGGACTTGAGCGCCGCGGCGGCGCCGACCAGGAACGATCCCTGCTCCTCGGTGAAGACGATTCCACCGATGTTGTCGCCGTAGGGAGCCGGCGGATCCACGGTGAAGTCGATCATCGACGAGTCGACCACGGCGAAGCTGGTATCGGGGTTCTCAGCACCGACCGCGGCAGCGTCACCCTCGAAGAGGAAGCCCACCGCAATCACCAGGTCGCTGCTCTCGGCAGCCAGCTGGAGCAACTCGGCCCGGTTAGAGCCGTCGTCGTTGGGAGAGGCCTCGGTGAAGGTGATCCCGAGCTCGTCGGCGGCTCGTTCGAGCCCCGCAGCAGCGGAGTCGTTGAAGGACTGGTCGCCCCGGCCTCCGATATCGAAGACCAGACCGACGGAAGCGTCGCAGGCCCCGGCGGCAGCGCCCGCGGTGGTTGAGGTGTCGCCCGCGGTGGTCGTCACGTCACCCGCGGTAGTGGTGACGTCGCCCGCGGTAGTTTGCGTGGTTGTTCCAACTGTGGTCGTGGTGGCGGTGCCACCCTCTCCACAGGCTGCAAGCACCAGCATTGCTACCGCCAGAAGCGACAGCACGCGTAGGTGTTGTTTCACTGTTTTTTTCCTTCCAAGTGGATAAATCGGCGGCGGAACCCGCCGGGCGCCAGATTAGCCAAACCGCGAACCCTGGGTTCGTAGGGCGGTACAACAGCCTTACCAGCCCACAGAACAGTCAAACCGCTAAAACTTCTGGTCGAGAAGCCCGGTGTCGACGTCGTACATGAATCCGCCGACCGCAACCGACGCGGGAATGAGGGGATGCGAGCGAACCTTGTCACAGTCTTCTTCGAGGCTGGCGAGCTGGTCATCGACGACATGAAACCGCTGGGCGGTCACGTCCTGGCCACTGGACTCGCTGACCAGGGCCCGGAGCTCATCCTCAGTATTCACGGCCATCGCACATCGAGTATGAGGGATGATCAGGATGCGCTCGACTCCGAGGAGATGCACCGCCAGGACCAGCGCTTCGAGCGCAGTAGCAGTTACCCGTCCTCCCGGATTGCGAAGGATCTTGGCGTCTCCGGGCTGGAGGCCGAGCATCTGGAGGGGGACGATGCGCGAGTCCATGCAAGTGACGATCGCGACGCCGGCGTGTGCCACTCCGTCGAAGTCGCCGAACTCGAAGGCGCGCGCAAAAAGGCGATTAGCCGCGACGAGGTCGTCGAACTGGCCGTCTATGCGGATTCGGAAACCGGAACTGGCGGGATCGGCGCGGCCTCGACCGATTCGAAGACCAGCTCGTTGAGGTCTTCGTCGACTGTGACCAGCACTGTCGAGCCAGCCTTGAACTCGCCAAGGAGGACTCGCTCGGACAAGGGGTCCTCAAGGAGGCGCTGGATCGCCCGGCGGAGAGGGCGAGCACCCATCTCCCGGTCGTAACCCTTCGTTGCCAGGAAGCCTTTGGCATCGTCGGTCAGAACCAGGTCGAGGGCCTGGCTGGAAAGCTGGGTCCGGACCCGTACGAGCATGAGATCGACGATCGACTTGATCTCCTCGGGGGTCAGCTCATGGAAGACGATGATCTCGTCGAGCCGGTTGATGAACTCGGGTCGGAAATGCTTCTTTAGCTCGTCGGTGACCTTGTCCTTCATCGCCTCATAGGTGACGTCGTCGCCGTCGGTGTGGAAACCGACGGACTTCTTGCGAAGATCGCGGGTTCCGAGGTTGGAGGTCATGATGATGACCGTGTTCTTGAAGTCGACCGTGCGGCCCTGAGCATCGGTCAGCCGACCGTCCTCCAGAATCTGCAGCAGAGTATTGAAGACGTCGGGATGGGCCTTCTCGATCTCGTCGAAGAGAACCACCGAGAAGGGCTTGCGGCGCACCGCCTCGGTGAGCTGGCCACCCTCGTCGTACCCGACATAGCCCGGCGGTGAGCCGACCAACCGGCTGACGGTGTGCTTCTCCATGTACTCGGACATGTCGAGCTGGATCAAGGCGTCTTCATTGCCAAACAAGAACGCGGCGAGAGCCTTGGCGGTTTCGGTCTTTCCCACGCCGGAAGGACCGAGGAAAATGAACGATCCAGAGGGCCGCTTGGGATCCTTGAGGCCGGCCCGGGTGCGACGAATGGCCTTCGAGACAGCGACGATCGCGTCGTGCTGGCCGACGATCCGCTCGTGGAGCTCGGACTCCATGTTCACCAGCCGCGCGGTCTCTTCTTCGGTGAGACGGTGGACTGGAATGCCGGTCCACTGGGCGAGAACCTGGGCGATCTCCTCCTCGTCGATGACCCAACCCGCATCGCTGCCGGAATCCTTCAGCGATTGCTCGCGCTCGACGCGGTCGGCGATGAGGTTCCGCTCCTGGTCTCGCAATTGCGCGGCTCGCTCGTATTGCTGGGACGTGGCGGCCTCGCTCTTCTGACGACGGACATCGGTGACCTTCTTGTCGATCTCGGCCAGATCGGGATCGCTCGAAGACCGATAGATCCGCATGCGGCTTCCAGCTTCATCGATGAGGTCAATGGCTTTGTCCGGAAGGTGGCGGTCGGAGATGTAGCGATCCGCGAGGTTGGCAGCCGAGACGATTGCCGCATCGGTGAAACGAACCGAGTGGTGGCTCTCGTAGCGATCCTTGAGCCCCATCAAAATCTGAATGGTGTCCGTTACGGAGGGCTCATCGACATGGACCGGCTGGAACCGTCGCTCCAACGCGGAATCCTTCTCGAGGTATTTGCGATATTCCTCGAGGGTCGTGGCACCAATCGTCTGCAACTCGCCGCGGGCGAGCATTGGCTTCAGGATCGAGGCTGCGTCGATCGCGCCTTCGGCCGCGCCGGCTCCGACGAGCGTGTGGATCTCGTCAATGAAAAGAATGATGTCGCCCCGGGTGCGGACCTCTTTCAGCACCTTCTTGATCCGCTCTTCGAAGTCGCCTCGATAACGCGATCCCGCTACCAGCGCCCCGAGGTCGAGGGTGTAGAGCTGACGATTGTGGAGCGTGTCGGGCACCTCGTTGGTGACGATCCGCTGGGCAAGACCCTCCACGATGGCGGTCTTGCCTACACCCGGCTCGCCGATGAGCACGGGGTTGTTCTTGGTTCGCCGGGAGAGGATCTGCATCACCCGTTCGATCTCACGGGTACGACCGATCACCGGGTCGAGCTTGCGCTCGCGAGCCAGCTGGGTGTAGTTGCGGCCGAACTGATCGAGGACCGTCGAACCGGACGCAGACTGCTCGCCCCGGGAGCCGGCACTCGAGCCTGAGCTCGCCGGTGGTTGATCCTCGCTTCCGCCGGCGCCGTTGAGTAGCTGGATGACCGAATGCCGTACCTTGCTGAGCTCGGCACCCATCTTTTGAAGAACTTGGGCAGCGACCCCTTCTCCTTCGCGGATCAGACCCAACAGAATGTGCTCGGTGCCGATGTAGTTGTGACCGAGCTGGAGCGCCTCACGTAACGAGAGTTCCAGAACCTTCTTCGCCCGCGGTGTAAACGGGATGTGTCCGCTAGGTGCCTGCGTACCGCGACCGATGATCTCGACCACCTGGTCGCGCACTCCGACGAGATTGATGCCCATGCCTTCGAGGGCGCGGGCGGCAATTCCTTCGCCTTCGTTTAGTAGGCCGAGAAGAATGTGCTCAGTGCCGATGTAGCTGTGATTGAGTAGACGCGCTTCTTCCTGAGCGAGGACCACGACTCTGCGTGCCCTGTCGGTGAAACGCTCAAACACTTCTTGCTAACTCCTGACTGACAACCCCACCTGGCGGGGATACAACGATTATATCGGCCGGCATCCCTAACACCTTGTGACCAACCTGAGGACATCCGCCCGGGTCACTCCTAATTAGATCAGAATGATCCGAAAGTCTCGGATCATTCTGATGACGCTGGGATGGAATCCTGGTCGTCTGGCGGTATGTGGAACCCCGGCGTTTACCATTGGCACGTGCACGACCTGAGCGTCCTGGTGCCGCTCCCTCATGTCTGGGATCGAATGGCCACGGTCGAAGGTCGCTTGCTCGAGGTCACCAACGCCGATGACCCCTATCTGACCAAGATCTTTCAGCATTTGTTGGTTGCGGGCGGCAAGCGCTTCCGTCCGCTACTTGCGCTTCTCGCCGCCGAATTCGGCACTTCGACCGAGCCATCAAATCGGCGGCCGGTCGAAGCCGGGGTGGCCGTCGAGCTGATCCACGTCGGCAGCCTCTATCACGACGACGTGATCGACGAGTCGGACACGCGGCGAGGTGCTCCGTCCGCCAACGCCAACTGGACCAACACCGTGGCCATCCTGGCGGGCGACTTTCTCCTGGCCAAGGCTTCAGAGGTAGCCGCGACCTACCTTTCGCAAGAGGCGGTCCGGCTGCTCGCCGTTACCTATGCCGAGCTGGTGGTCGGGCAGAGTCGCGAGCTGCAGCTGGTCGACTCGCTTCAACACTCCACCTCCGAATACGAACGAGTGATCGGCGGTAAGACAGCCTCGTTGATCCGAACATCGGCCCGACTAGGGGCACTGGCCGCCGACGCCAAACCAGATGTCGTCGAAACTCTCACCGACTGGGCGTGGGAACTGGGAATGGTCTTTCAGTTGAGCGACGATGCTCTCGATCTCGTCGCCAACGAGACGATTCTCGGGAAGCCGGCTGGCTCTGATATCAGGGAAGGCACCTTCACGCTTCCGGTCCTCGCTGCGATCGCAGCTCCCGACGGGGAGCGCCTGCGTCAACTGCTCGATCGCCCTCGACCATACGACGAGGAGGTCGTGACGAAAGCGATCGAGCACCTTCGCAACGGAGGTTGGATCGATCAGGCAATTGATGCCGCGCTCTCCCGCACCCATCGCGCCCAAAGGCTGCTGAAGTCGCTACCGGATGTGCCCGCCCGTCAGATCCTGGTCGACCTGGGCAGCTATCTGGTTAACCGCGTCGGAGAGGCCAGAGAAAAGATCTAGTCAGAGAACAGATCTAGACGTCGGCGAAGTTGGGAATTTCCGACTCCGCCTCCTTGGCGGCCTCGACCGCCGCATTCAGATAATCCTCCGGCTGCGCGCCATCGCCGTCGACCGCCACGACCAATCCGAACTTGATCTCCGAGGTGATCATTGGATCGGCGATCGCATGCCTGAGCGTGGTTCGCACCCGAGACACCACGGTGGGAGCGCCATGGCGATGGAACTCGCGGAGGACAACGACAAAGGTCGTCGCATCCAGTCGTCCCATATCGTCAACCGCGCGCCCGGCATCCGACAGCGCGATCGACACCAAGCGGGCCACGTTGGAAGACTCCTCCGCGGAGAGCCGCTCAATGCCGGGGATGACCACCGCCATCACCCCGAAGGGCTCCCTCCGTCGGTTCCACCAAGCCCAGGCGCGCCGGATCGCTTCGATCGTTCCGTTCCGATTGAGAAGACCGGTGTCGAGGTCCACGGGCAGGAACGCGTCGACAAAATTGCGCAAACGCGAGATCTCCTCGTCCTTCGCCGCGATCAGGGCGAGGAGCCCGGAAACATCAGTAACTGGGCGCTCTTCCACCATTCGAGCATCGGCGAAACAGCCTTCTGACTTGAGGGGATCAGAGCCCAGGGCGAAGTGTGGGGAACAGGATTACGTCCCGAATATGGGTAGTCCCGGTGATGAGCATGACTAGTCGGTCGACCCCAATTCCGAGGCCCCCGGTGGGGGGTAACCCGTACTCCAGGGCACGGATGTAATCCTCGTCAACCGGGTGCGCCTCGTCGTCCCCGGCCTGACGAGCCGCCTCCTGCTGGACGAATCGGGCTCGCTGGTCGATCGGGTCGGTCAGCTCCGAGAAGGCGTTGGCGTACTCCGCTCCGGCGATCACCAATTCGAAGCGTTCCGTCAGCCCGACCTCATCTCGATGCTTGCGGGCTAGAGGCGAGATCTCTTCGGGGTAGTCAAGAACAAAGGTCGGCTCCCAGATGGCCGGTTCGACGAGGTCCTCGTACAGCTCCGCAATCAGTCGCCCCACCCCCCAACCGGGTTGAGTCTCGAGCCCTCGCCCGGCGGCCAAACCTCGCAGCTGTTCAGAGCTTGACCCGATGCTCACCTGTTCTCCGACCGCCTGGGAAACGAGTTCCGTCATGGATGCACGCCGAAAGGGCGGCGAGAGATCAAGTGGCTTGCCTTCGAACTCGATCGACGTAACGCCCGCGACTGCCTTGACACAGGCCACGATCACTTCTTCGACCAGGTTCATCACATCGCCGTAGTCGGCCAGCGCCTGATAAGCCTCGAGCATCGTGAACTCAGGGTTGTGGGTGGAGTCGATTCCTTCGTTTCGAAACACCTTGCCAATTTCGAAAACCCGCTCCAGACCTCCGACCACCAGCCGCTTGAGATAGAGCTCGAGTGAGATCCGCAGCTTCATGTCGAGGTCAAGGGCTTCGTGGTGTGAATGGAAGGGTCGTGCGTTGGCGCCGGTGGCTTCGAGCAGAAGAACCGGGGTCTCCACTTCGACAAAACCGCGCTGAAGAAACTGGGAACGCAGTTCGGCGATCACTGTGGACCGCGCCTTCGCCAATGCAATCGCCTCATCATTGATGATCAAATCCAGGTAGCGCTGACGGGACCGAGCCTCGATATCGGTGAGCCCGTGCCACTTGTCGGGAAGCGGCCGCGCGATCTTGGCCAGCAAGACGAGCGAGTCGAGCCGAACCGTCAGCTCTCCTTTGCGGGTGGTGATCACCTCCCCCGATCCCCCTAGCCAGTCGCCCAGGTCGAGGGCCTCGGCGAGCGCGAACTGATCGTCGTCGAGATGAGCGGTGTCGGCGAGGAGTTGGATCCGGCCCGAGTCGTCGCGAATCGTTAGAAAGATCAGCTTGCCGAAAGAGCGGCGGAGCAAAACCCGACCGGCGATCGAGACCGCGTCCCCGGTCTCGGCACCGGGCGCAAGACCGTCATATGTCCTCTTGAGATCTCCGGCCAGCGCGGTGCGCTCGAATCGATAGGGGACTTCGGTCACGGGCCAAGGTTAAGGGCGAAGATCTCTGCCAAACCGACAAGGGTGAGATCGGGTTCGATTGAGTCCACCGCGGTCGAATGACCTATCACCACCGGAGCGAGGCCACCGGTGGCAACCGCAGGGCATCTCTCCTCGATCGTGGCTCGGATCCGGGTGACCAGACCGTCGACCAACCCGGCGTAGCCGTAGATCAAGCCGCTCTGAATGGCTTCCACTGTCGACCGTCCGACCGGGCTCCGCGGCGGATTGAGCTCCACCTGGCGCAGTGCCGACGTGTGGGTAACCAGCGCGTCGGCCGAAACCTCAAGGCCGGGAGCGATGGCCCCGCCGCGATAGGAGCCATCAGCCGCAACCAGGTCGACGGTGGTGGCGGTGCCAAAGTCGACGACGATCACGGGAGGGCCGAGCAGGCGAACGGCGCCGATCGCGTTGGCAACCCGATCGGCACCGACCTCGCGAGGATTGTCGACGTTGAGCGGAATGCCGGTCTTGGTGCCCGGCCCCACAACCACCAGGGTCCCGTCGACCAGAGCCTCCATCGCCTCCCGCCAGGCCTCGGTGCGCGGTGGCACGACCGAAGAGAGGCACCCTCCGGTTACGTCTCCGCCAAATTCGGCAAGCATCGATCGGAGCAGGAGCCGGGACTCGTCGGCCGTTCGTTCTCGATCTGTCGAGATCCGCCAGCGATGGACGACGCGGTCACCGTCCCACAGTCCAACGACTGTGGTGGTATTGCCGACGTCGATGAGTAAGAGCATCAGGCGTAAAGCCGGCTCGGGACCGAAAGCCTGATCCCGCGATCCCCCACCACGCTTCCTGCCACCAGATCGAAAGCAACATTGTCGATCAGGCGCACGCGCCCAATCTGCGCGGCTAGGGCCAGAAAAGAGGGTCGATCTAGCTGATCGATCGGCTGGGCGGTGTCCTGAGCTGCGAGAGTTATGTACTCGAACTCCACTCCGGGCGCGGCTGCGCGCACCGCAGCGGTGAGAGCGGCCGCTGAAAAGGTCCCCGTCTCGGCGAGGTCAGCTGCGGCGAACAACCCTTTGCTAAGGAGGAGTGCGGCAGGTCGATCGTCGGGATCCAGATAGACGTTGCGGCTGGAAAGCGCGAGCCCATCGGCTTCCCGCACCGTCGGCCGTCCGATAACTGTCACGGGAAAGGAAAGGTCAAGCACCAACCTCCGCACGACGGCGAGTTGTTGTGCGTCCTTCCGGCCAAAGAAGGCCAAGTCGGGCTGCAGACCCGCGAAGAGTTTGGCAACCACTGTGGCCACGCCGGCGAAGTGACCCGGGCGGCGCGGTCCTTCGAGATAGTCGGCCACGCTTGCCACTTCGACTCGGGTCAGCGGGGCGACGGAATACATCTCGTCCATCGGTGGCGCGAACAGGAGATCGACACCCTGTTCGGATGCGATGTCGAGGTCGCGCTCGAGGTCGCGGGGATAACGCTCGAGATCGGCGGGGTCGTTGAACTGCAATGGGTTGACGAACAGCGAAACCACCACGGTTTCGCTTGCAGACCGGGCAGCCGCCATCAGCGCAGAGTGGCCCTCGTGCAAGAATCCCATCGTGGGCACGAGGCCCATCCGTCCCTGGACGCGGCTCCGCGTCTCGAGGAACGTTCGCGTGATCTCGGTCATGGTTCATCCAGGTCGGAAGGGAGCTCGACCCCGGCGGTGATCGCGGTGGCCTTCGCCAGGAGCTCAAACTGTTGGCCGAGACCGAGGCGCTGCGCAGCCCGGTACTGAGCAGCGACTGTTGCCCAGTCACCGCGAGCAATAGGCCCGGTCAATGCGCTCTTCGGGCCAATGGCAAAGGCGTTGTCAAGGATCTCGATGCTCAAGGGTGCTGCGGCCACGAACGGCACTCCGGCGTCCTTCAGCAGCCGTTCGGCGAGGTCGAGTGCAGCCAGCAAGAAGTTGGAGGCGGCTGAGGCACCGGCGTGATAGGAAGGCTTGGCCGAATCGGCAAGGTCGAAGTCGGTCATGCCCAACTCGTCGGCCAGACCACCGAGCCGCCGGCGCAACTCGCCACCAGCAGTCACGCCCACCCAGGATCCCGTCATTGCCGCGGCGCCCGTGGTCGGGTCGGGAAATGTCTGCAAGGGATGAAAAGAGCCGACGTCCCACCCCAACTCCACCAGTGGAGCTAGAGGCTCGAGCGTGGTGGCGCCGGAGAGATGAACCGCCGCCCCGGCCGGGTGTTTCTCGCCCACGTTGGCGGCGGCGGCGGCGATGTCGGCATCGCGTGTCGCGATGACGACCAGGTCCGCATTCGGCCATGTTTCATTGACGACCGGGAATGGCAGGTCCCAGCGCACGGGCGAACGAGCGACCAACCCGACCACCTGGTGCCCGACGGCTGCCGCCGCCAGGACCAGCGCTCCCCCGGCTCTCCCCGGCCCGACGAGCAGAATTCTCATGACTTGTCACCAGACGCCGGGAACAAGCCTCCCTCGAACCTGGCTGCGGTAATCGTCATAAGCCGGATAGACAATACGGAGCCGCTTCTCCTCAAATCCAGCCTTGAACCAAAAGAAGACGGCGGTTACTAACGCCAGGCCAGCCGCCCAAACCGATCCCACCAGGATCGCGACGCCGGCAAACAAGAGAACTATGCCGGCGTACATCGGATGGCGGACGTAGCGGTAGACCCCGCGCTCGGCCAGCCGGCCTCGGCGTGGCGTGGGAAACGGCGTGAAGGCCTCACCGAGCGCGGCCGCGGCGGCGAGCATCAGGTAGAGGGCGAGGGCGATGGGGACCAGTCCAAGCCAACGCCATCCCGCCGGCCAACTACCGAATCCAATGAGTGCGAACCCGAAGAGTGCAAAAAATCCCGCTTGCGCAATTACCCACTGGGTTCCGCGGTCGAGGAACTGAACTGGATCGTCGCGCCAATCCTTGGCCAACCGCAATGCACGCTGATCGACCAGGCTCCGGAGATGATCGGCCGCCGTTCCCTCTTCGAGCTGCGCATCAGGCCAGACCTCGGCCAGGGGCGCGACGACAAACCGGCGGAGATGAGCGCGAGGGTGAGGCAATGTGAGATCGAGCGTGTCGGAGGTTGCACCCTGCACCGCGATCAAGTCGAGATCGAGGGTGCGCGGACCCCAGCGCTCGTCCCGCACCCGGCCAGCCTCGGCTTCGATCTCCAGCAATCTCGCCAGGAGCGCCTCGGGCTGATCGTTTGTTTCGAGCAGCACGATCGCATTGAGAAACTCGTCCTGGGCGGGGCCGCCGATCGGCTCGGTCAGATAAAGGGACGAAACCGCGGTCAGCGGATAAGCCTCACCCAAACGCTGGAGTGCGAAACGAAGGGCCCCGAGCCGATCGCCCAGGTTGGAACCAAGGCCGATCGCCGCTCTAACCATTCAAGCCTACGTCATTAGGGCTATTGCCGCTGCCTGGTGATTGTCACCGACACATCCGCGAACTCGGCCCGGATGGGAGCGTCGGGTTTGTGGATCGTGACAGCTACTGCATTGACACGATTGAACTCGAAAGCGGTTTCGGCCACACGTTGAGCAACCCGCTCGATCAGGTTCCAACGTTCCTCTGCCACGACTGCCTGCACTCGCTCCGTGAAGGACCCGTAGTCCACCGTGTCGTCGATTGAGTCGGACTGTCCGGCGCTGGCCAAGTCGACTGTGAGATCGACGTCGATCACGAATCGCTGGCCAATTTGCTTCTCTTCGGCCAGGACGCCGTGGTGGGCAAAGACCTCGAGACCCCTGATTTGAACCGAATCGTGCCTGATGAGGTCCGGCGGCATTGCCTAGCTCGGGACCAACGCCCGCGCTTCGGGACCTAGAGGTCGGCGCAAAATCTCCTCGACCAGGGCAACGGCCATGATCGGTTGGTCGACGATTCCAGACCACACCAGGTAGCCGGCGAGAAAACCTGCCAGGTCATCGTCAATCGTTTCGCCATGGACCAACACGCGAGCGGTGGGATCTTCGAGCGCTTCGTGCAGCGCTTCAAACACTTTCACCGCGTCCGTGGCGCTCGGGTGGAGCGGGATCGAGATGTGGCGGGCGTTGAGTCCTGCTTCTCGATATGCGGCCAGGTTCTGGTTGCCCGGGAGGATCGTGAGGATCGAAGTGACTTGCGCCCCGCGCTTCAACCAGTTGATTTCCTCTTCCCGACGTATCTTCCTGTGCTGGAAACCGTGACCACCGATGCGTTCTGAAACAGCGAGGCGGTCGGCGATCACCCACATGAAGCCGCGTGGTTTCAAGCCCGTGTTGACGTTGACCCTTCCGACGGCCGCACGATAGCCATGGCGACCGCCAGTGCCTCCTTGCAAACGCGAACGTTGTGGACTCGAAGAATCGACGCCCCGCGTTCCCACGCCAAAGCCGCACTGACCGCGGTCGCGAAGTCGCGATCCGCGGCCACCTCATGACCCGTGAGGCGACCCAGGAAACCCTTGCGCGAAGTCCCGATCACCAGCGGATAGCCGAGGCGCCGCAACTCTTCGAGCCGGTTGAGCAACTCCAGGTTGTGGTCCAGGTTCTTCCCGAAGCCAATCCCGGGATCAAGGCAGATCTGATCGCGCCCTACTCCGGCCTGCATGGCCCGGCGGGCGCGATCCACCAGAAACTCGCCCACCTCTCGGACCACTGAGTCGTAGCGAGGGTGGTCTTGCATCGTCTTGGGGTCACCTTTCATATGCATGAGGACCAGGCCAGCGCTATGGGCGGCAACCGCTTCGAGCAGGCTGGGATCCTCACCGGCGCGGACGTCGTTGACCACTGCGGCGCCAGCCCGCAAGGCCGCCCCGGCCACTTCCCCTTTGCTGGTGTCGATCGAAATCAGCTCATCGGCCAAACCCTCTACCACTGGCAGCGTCCTTTCAGTTTCGACCTCGCGTGCTTATCTCGTCAGCATGCGGGCGAGTCGATTCCCCACCGATGTCGACGAGGCGGGCACCCTCCGCCAGCAAGTTGCGAGCGTGAGCGATCGCTGCCGCCGTATCTATCAATTGGCCGCCATCGCTGAATGAGTCGGGGGTGACGTTGACAATCCCCATCAAGAGTGGATCCGTTAAATCGAGCCGGCCCCGGGCTGTGAGCCAGCTACCGCCCATCAGCGAAGCAGAGCGATCGCCTCGGCTCTCGTCGCAGGGTTGCTGGCCATCGTCCCGCGTACGGCGGAGGTCACGGTTACCGCCCCGGGTTTCTTGATTCCCCGCATGGTCATGCAGAGGTGCTCAGCTTCGACCACCACCAGAACTCCCAGGGGCTTGAGGCGTTCCATCAAGGTGTCGGCCACCTGGGCCGTGAGGCGCTCTTGCATTTGCGGTCGTCGCGCAAAACCTTCGACCAGCCGGGCAAGTTTGGACAATCCCGTCACCTGTCCGTTGGGAATGTAGGCCACGTGGGCCTTGCCGATGAAAGGCAAGAGATGGTGCTCACAGATCGTGTTGAACGCGATGTCCTTCACCATCACGATCTCCTGATAATGCTCCTCGCCGAAAAAGGCATCGACCTCATCACCCGGATCGCGGTGGACGCCTTCGAACAGTTCGGCATACATCCGGGCGACACGCTGGGGAGTTTCGACCAGACCTTCCCGCTCGGGATCCTCGCCGATCGCGATGATGATCTGGCGAACTGCGTCCTCGATCGCTTCCAGGTCGACGGGGGTTGACCCGTCGTCCAACCCGCCGGCCACTTCAGGACCCGGGGGCGTCGGCCGGCTTCATCCTCGGCAGCAAGACCCGCGGCTTCTTGGGTCCCGCCGCCGGTTGCGACTCCTCCGGAGTGGAGACGGCAGCCGCCTCGGGCCTGACCTCAGGCACCACTGCCTGGGGCGGCCGAATGCGCAGCTCGCCGTCGGGGGCGTGCTCCCACTTGGGAACGTCGCTAAAGATTTCGGCGAGCTCATCGGGGCCGACGGTCTCGCGTTCGAGCAGGATCCCCACCATTCGCTCCATCGCCTCGGTATGGGTCTCGAGGATCGTCAACGCCTCGTTGTGCGCTGCCTGGATCATGCCCCGCACTTCCTCGTCGATGAACGCGGCCACTTCATCTGAGTAATCCTGCTGGCGGGCGTAGTCACGCCCGAGGAAGACCTCGGCTCCACCCCGGCCGTACTGCATCGGACCGAGTTTGTCGCTCATGCCGTACTCCATCACCATGCGGCGAGCGATCTGGGTTGCCTTCTCAATGTCGTTGGCCGCACCCGAGGTCGGATCGGAATAGATGAGCTCCTCGGCGGTGCGCCCTCCGAGCAACATCGCGAGTTGGTCGACAAGCTCAGAACGCCGCACGAGATATTTGTCGTGGGTCGGGAGGGAAAGAGTGTGCCCGAGTGAGCGGCCTCGAGCCACGATGGTGAGTTTGTGCACCGGGTCAGCCATCGGCAACGCCCAGCCGACCAGCGCATGACCTGTCTCGTGATAGGCGATCAGCCGGCGCTCGTCGTCAGTCATGACCTTGGTCTTCCGCTCGGGACCGGAGAGGACTCGATCGATGGCCTCTTCCATCTCCGACATCGTGATCAGGGTCTTGCGACGCCGCGCGGTGAGCAGTGCGGATTCATTGATCAGATTGGCGAGATCGGCGCCCGTGAAGCCGGGCGTGCGGCGTGCCAGCACGGCGAGGTCGACGTCGGTCCCTAAGGGCTTGCCCTTGGCGTGGACTTTCAGGATCGCCTCGCGGCCGACGATGTCGGGAGCGTCGATGACGACCTGGCGATCGAAACGCCCGGGCCGCAGCAAAGCGGGATCCAGGATGTCGGGACGGTTGGTCGCCGCGATGACGATGACGCCGTTGTTGGTGTCGAAGCCGTCGAGTTCGACCAGCAGCTGGTTGAGCGTCTGCTCGCGTTCGTCGTGCCCCCCTCCGAGACCAGCCCCGCGATGGCGGCCCACCGCATCGATCTCGTCGATAAACACGATGGCCGGGGCGTGGCCTTTGGCCTGCTCGAAAAGGTCGCGCACCCGCGAGGCGCCGACGCCAACGAACATCTCGACAAAGTCGGACCCGGAGATCGAGAGGAAGGGAACTCCGGCCTCACCGGCGACCGCTCGGGCGAGAAGGGTCTTGCCGGTCCCGGGAGGACCGAAGAGCAGGACCCCTTTCGGGATCTTGGCGCCGAGTTGGCGATACTTGTCGGGGTTCTGGAGGAAGTCTTTGATCTCCTGCAATTCCTCGATCGGTTCGGTGAGCCCGGCGACGTCGTTGAAAGTGACCCGTGGCGATTCCTTGGAGAACATCCGGGCCTTGGCCTTGCCGAACTGCATCACCCGATTCCCGCTCCCCTGCATCTGCATGAAGATGAAGACCATGAACCCGAGGAGGAACACCCAGGGCAAAAGGCTGATGAGAATCGTGCCCAGCCCGTCGGGTTGATTGTTGACCTGGAAGAAGATTCCCTGATCCTGCAGTTGGCCGGTGAGCTCGCCTTCCCACCCGTCGGTGTAATCAGCAATTACGTCGAAGCGATCGGCAGGAAGCGCCGAATCGGCGAGGCGGCCCTGGACCTGGTTGCTACGGGAGAGGATCTCCACTGCGACGATCGAATCCCGGTTCACCTCGTCGAGGAAACGAGTAAGCGTGACCTCTTCGGGCTGGCCCCATTGGTCGAACCAGCGCTGGGCGAGCAACGCCATCGCGATGATGGCGATGGCGTAAATGGCGAGAGTGCGAAGAGAGCGATTCATCGGGTTGGCTTGATGCTACGTGATGGTCGTTTCTAGGTGAACCCAGACCGTAAGAACCCGGGCTAGGAAACCCCGGAATTGCGGGGCAGCCGGACCTCGAATCGAGCGCCCTGGTCGCCGTCGACGGAGACTGAGCCCCCGTCCGCGTCGACCAGGCCCTTGACCACGTACAACCCGATACCGGCCCCGGGCCGTTCGCTCGAGCGCCGGACGAAGCGCTCGAATATGAGCGTTCGATCCTCGGGATTGACTCCCTTGCCCTGATCTTCGACAGTTAGCACTACGTCGTCATCGTCATGAGCGACCGAAACTGAAATCACGGTGCCCGCCGGGCTATGCGCGACGGCGTTGTCGAGCAAGTTGGTCATGATTCGGTTGAGCTTGAGAAAGTCACCCTGCACCGCCACTTGATCGTCGTCGTGGAGCACGCGAAAGGTCAGATCCGGGTGCCGAAGGGCAAAGGGCTCAACGACGAGCTCGACCAGCCGGACCAGGTCGATCGACTCGTGTTCCAGGTGGGGTTGGCCCTGTTCTACCTGTCCAAAGTCGAGCAATTGGCTCAGGAGCTCGACTAGCAACCGTGCTTCGCGACGGATGTAGGCAGCTGCCTCGCTCGCGGTGGGATCGCCCGACACCGATGGCAGCTCGGCGAGGATTGAGGCGAAGCCGGCGATCCCGGTCAACGGCGACCGCATGTCGTGGCCGATACCGATCAAGAACTCGAGACGTTCGGCGAGCATGCGTTCTATGTCAGAACGAGTCGGGTTCATCCTTCAATCCCCTCCATCACGCCGACGTAAGGAAGGTTGCGATAGAGACCCGCGTAGTCGAGGCCGTATCCGATCACAAACTCCGGACCGATGCGAAAGCCGACGTACTTGACATCGAGCGGTACCCGCTGGATTCCCTCCTTCAAGAGGAGAGCGGCGACCTCAAGCGAAGCGGGCCGTCTGACCGCGAGCGACTTCAGCAGGTAGCTGAGAGTGAGACCCGAATCGATGATGTCCTCGACAATCAACACATGCTTGTCCGCAATCTCCGCGTCGAGGTCCTTCAATATCCGCACCACTCCCGAAGTCTGCGTCGCGGCGCCATAGGAGGAGACCGCCATGAAATCGAAGTGGACCGGCAAGTCGATATGGCGAGCGAGGTCGGCCATCACGATGAAAGCGCCTTTGAGCACACCCACCATGAGGAGTTCCTGGCCCGCGTAGTCGGCGCTGATCCGCTTGCCCATGTCCTCGAGCGCGGTGGAGATGTCGTCGGCCGAGATCAGATTTCGTATCGCCACAGCATCCTCAACTGTCACTCTTCACGAACCTGCAAAGGTAGCGAACGACACACGAGCCATGGTCCGGCTCGCTCGACCTGGATCCGGCCCCGGACCTCGGTCGCGACCCGATCACCGGCCACGACTTCCCACACTCTTTGCGTTTCTGCCCGATCAAGGCCGTAGCCGCCATGAAATTGGCGAAGCGATTCCCGCAGGATTCGAGCCGCCCCATCGGGACCTGCTGCCCACAGAACTGAATTGGCGATCCTCCATCCATAGAGCTTTTGGCCATCGGCAAGCTGTTCTCCCGCCGGCCGGACGTCGCGATCCGTCGGCATCAGCTCGGCCAGACCGGCCAGGGCCTGGCGGATCGCCGGGTTGTATTCGGCCTCGAGCAGCGGGCAAGAGCCGATGCCGGATCCGATTGCGCAACGGGTCGAGGTCATCGTTGCTCGGATCGTCCTCCCACGGCAGGCCGGAAAGCGTGGCGAATTCCCGGGTTTCGGCCCGGGTAATCCCGAGCAGGGGACGGCGCGATCCGGCCCCGACGGCGAGGGATTCCGCTCACCCCGGTTGTCCCGGCTCCCCGCAGGATGTTGGACAGAACCGTCTCGGCCTGGTCATTGGCCGTGTGTGCCGGTGAGGAGAGTTTCGCCTTCCTGCAGCGAGCCGAGCAGCGCCTCGTAGCGTCGATCGCGCGCCGCTCCCTCCGACCAGGGCTCCACCGTGACGGCAACGACCAGGAGCGGAGCGCCAAGGACACGGGCGATGCCTTCGGCCGCGTTCTGCATCCGATCGGAATGGGGCCGGCCATGGTGGACATGCACGTACCGTGCTGGTTCGGCGATCGCGGCGAGCGCCGCCGAATCCGCCCCACCGGACAAGGCGACCACCGCGGCGGGTCGGGGAGGTCGAGACGATCCTCGATTTCGAGCCGCAGCCGCGCTAGGCGACGCGTCGCAACCATTCCTGCGGGTGATAGATCTCATCGAGAGTCGGCAAAGCCTCGGCCGACTCCCAGGCCCGCTCAAGGCGGTCCCACCCTGCTTCCTTTTCGATCAACTGGATGAACGCCTCGCCCAACTCGTATTGCTTCATCTTCATCTCCATGCCGAGCAGACGGAAGAGAGCCGCAGTGCGGGGATCCTTGCGACGAGCCTTGAGAATCGATGACATCCGTTGCTGGCTCGGAAGAATGCGCGCTCCGATGCGATCCATGACGACATGTCCGTGGCCCTCGAGTAACGACATCAGCGCCTGCACCTTGTCGATCGCCACCTTCTGCTCCGGCGTGGCCAACAGCCCGAGAATCCCGGTGTCATCCACGATGGGTTGGCCGGACCGGCCTGCGGCCACAGCTTGGGAGACAAATCGCGCCAGTCGTCCCGGAGCCGGGCCTGAGTTGGAGACCAATTCATTGACCAGCGCAGAGGAAGTAGTCGCGCAACCAGGGCACGCCGATGAACTGGGCCCGGTGGGTGGCCTCGTGCAGAGCGATCCACATCCGAAACTCCGCCGGACGGAACTGCTGCTGGCGCTCGAGCATGAGCACGTTGGCCCCGACCAACGCAACCAGATCGCCTTCGTCTTCGTCATCAGGAAGTACCAGCTCGTACTGCCCCAACACCCGCTTGGCGAGGATTCCCAGCAGGGCGCCGGTCTCGACTGCCATCACCCTTCTGGCCAGTCCGGCTGAGGACCCGTCCTTACCGGTCTCGGCCAGCTTGGCGGCAATCTTCTCCTCGATCGGGGCCAGCATGCGGGTGAAGCTGCGGACGTTGCGACCGCGCCCACTCGCCCCTGGTCACCACCCGGACCACGGGCACTCCAGGAGTCATGAAGACCGGTTTCGGTGGTCACCATCTCGGCGGCGCGGCTGAAGAGCTCGGGCACCTGGGCTTGCATTTGGGCAAGGTGGTAAGTCTCGGCCAGCGGATAGTTGCCGGCGACCCGAGTGGCCACCGGAACCGCCAGATTCCAATGAGAGTCGGTCACCGTACGACGCGATAGCGCTTGCGCACAACGCCGGTGAAGTAGCGGACAACGGTGGCGATGACCACGACCGCCGCGAGAACCAGCAGCGTCGGAATAAAGAATCGATAGGTCCAGTCCGGCTGGGCTTCGGGCGCCTCGGTCACCTCAGTGGATACCGCCGGCACGATCGCCGGGCCCGTGGAGGTCGTTTCTCCGACCACCGTCGTGGCCACCCCTCCTCCCGCAACGGTGGTGCCGGTCGCACCAGTCGTATCGGTGGCGCCGGTGGTCGTGGTCGCGAAAACCGGCGAAGCGAGCCCGGCGAGGAGCAGTGCCATCGTGAGAGAAGCCAGTAACTGCCGGCGCGCCATGCGCCGAGATTACCGGGGAGAGACGGGAACTAGCGATCGGTCTGGAGCGCCTGGCGGAGACGGGCCAGGAACTCGGGCGGGACCTCCTCGTGCAGCCGTTCTCTGATGACTACTTGCAAACGCTGCTCGAAAGTGAAGGCCCGGCCGCAACCATCGCACTCGTCGACATGGCGCCGGATCTGCCAGGAGCGATACCAGTTGACCTCGCGATCGAGGTAGCTGTAGACGTTCGAAAGCGCGTCGTCGCATTTACTCACTGGTGATCCTTCTCGACGAGCCCACGTTGGGCTGCAAAGTCCCACAACGCTGCTTGGAGAGCCTTTCTTCCCCGATGCAGACGAGACATGACGGTTCCGATCGGAATTTCAAGAATTTCGGCGATCTCTTTATACGAGAATCCTTCCAGGTCTGCCAACAAGACGACCATCCGGAAGTTCTCCGGCAGCGCTTCTACGGCCTGCTTGATGTCCTCCTCGACAAGCCCTTCGAGCAGTTGTTCTTCGGCCGATGAGCTCGGCCCCACCGCCGTATCGCGGTTCAGACGGCGAAAGAGATAGAGGTCTTCGAGGTCACCGAGATCGGTCTCCTGGGGCCGGCGGGTGTCGCGGCGATAGTTGTTAATGAACGTATTGGTGAGAATCCGGTAGAGCCACGCTTTGAGGTTGGTTCCCGCCTCGAAGCTCTCATAAGCCCGATAGGCCTTGAGAAAGGTCTCCTGGACCAGGTCCTCGGCGTTCGAGGGATTGCGAGTCAGCCTTACGGCGGCGGCATAGAGCTGAGGGGCAAGCGGCATCGCATCGTTTTCGAAGTCCGCCTTGTCTGCCATGACGGCGACACGGTAACGGCCCCCACGCTTTCTCAAACCTAAGGCTTGGTGCCGTGATTTTCACGGCTTCTAGCCCGCGGTTTCCCGACGCCATAGTTCGAACCCCGGTTACGAATAGACTCCTATGCCACCGCCGGAGTAGCTCAGTGGTAGAGCAGCTCACTCGTAATGAGCAGGTCAGGGGTTCGACTCCCCTCTCCGGCTCTGCATCGACGTACCCAAGCTGCACCGAGCGGTACCCATCGGTTGGGAGATCAGATTGGTTCTTGAAGTCCGAGTGACGTGAAAAGAGCCGCCAGAACGGGCAAAGGCCGCAAGTTTCCCGACAGGTCGATCACCGCGTCGAGGATGGCGTGGGCGCCCGACACCGCTTCGGCCGGCGACACCCGGGTCAGTTCCGCTAGCGGGACGTCGCGGTTTCTGATCGGCCCACCCAGCTGCAGCGAAGCCGCGTCCAAATAGAACGACGCCAGGATCTCGAGGCCCTGAGGCCAGGAGTGACTGGGTTGCCCGGCGCCGAGCGCGGTCGCGCAATTCGGCGCCGCCAGCCACGGTGCCGGCAATCTCTCCAGCCAGGGGTTCGATTGCCGTCATCATCTCCTCGGCCAGGCTGAAGCCGTCGCCCGGCCTCCCGCTGAACCGAACCGGTAATGAGAGCCACGCGCGGCGTAGCTCGGCAACCGGTGAGCCGGGGCCGAGCTGCAGCGCCAGCCCGGGACGGCCCCCGCTGACCATCGCCAGGACCCGGGCCTCTTCCGCCTCCATCCCTCGCTCAGTCAATGCGTCCGTTAGTTCGGCTTCGGGCACCCTTCCAAACCGAACGACCCGGCAACGGCTAGCCACGGTCGGAGGGAAATCGTCGTCCGATTCGGAAACGATCAAGAAGGTCACCACCCCGGTCGGCTCTTCGAGCGTCTTCAGCATGGCGTTCGCCGCCTGCTCGGTCATCAGCCCGGCGTCATCCACCAGGAACACCCGGCGCTGGCTTTCGACCGGACTCAGGACCGCCTGGGTGACCATCGAGCGGGCCGTGTCGACTCCCAAACTTGCCCGGCCTTCGGGTTCGACGGCAACCAGGTCTGGGTGGTTGCCGCTGGCGACCCGTCGACACGAGCTGCACGGAAGTGGATGATCGCCGGCTTCGGGACAGAGGAGGAGCCGGGCGAATTCGCGCGCGACGGTTGCCTTCCCCACCCCGGCAGGTCCCGTAAATAGATAGGCGTGGGATGGCTCCTTCAGTTCCCTATTGAGGAGCTCAGTCACTTCACCGTGCCCGATCAGTTGTGGCGCAAGGAGGGCGGTCGTCACGAATCGATCAGTCCTGGTCGATCAAATCAATGATTCGCTTGGCCACGGTCTCAGCATCGTCGTTGGCAGGGACAACTACGACGCGGTCGGGCTCTTGTCGAGCCAGCTCCAGATAGGCCTCAGTGACTCTCGCCTGAAACGCGGCATGTTCGCCACCGATCCGGTCGGGCTCGTCCTGGCGGGCCATGCCGATCTCGTGGTCGACGCCTAAGACCACGACCAAGTTGGGGACGACGCCTTCGACGGCCGCCAGATTGAGCGCCCGGACCCGATCGATCCCGAGCCCACGGGCCCCGCCCTGATAGGCGAGCGATGAATAGAAGGAGCGATCGCTGATCACAAATTCGCCTCTCGCTAGGGCTGGCGCCACCACCTCGGCGACGAGTTGGGCCCGCTGGGTGGCGAACAAAAAGGCCTCGGCCCACGGCGTCATCTCGTCGGCGTGGAGTACGAGCCGGCGAATTTCGTCCCCGAGCGCGGTCGTCCCGGGCTCGCGGACGACGAGGACCTTGTGACCAGCTTTTTCGAGCTGCGTGCGCAACAAGTCGGCCAGCGTGGTTTTTCCCGCACCCTCCCCGCCCTCGAGTGCCAAATAGAAACCGCTCATTCCGGAGGACCTTGAGCGGTTGGCCGCGTCTCGCTGTCAGCTTGGCGATCGCCCCTCATCCAGGTGATGGCATTGGAGGCATCGGCCAGAGTGCTGAGCTGCTCGGAGCTGAAATGAGCCCTTAGCTCGTTCCTCGCCGCCCAGAGGACGCTGCCTCCAACCAGAAGCACGACGATCCCCCCCAGCACGATGACTGCTCTGATCCCCTCGTTGAGCTCACCCGCGAGGACGCCGTCCAATGTGGCCGCGCCTACCCCGGCGAGGGCGAACGAAATCAGAAGAGCCACCCGGGCAAAAGCAAACATGGCGGCAAATGTCCGCCCCCGTAACCGGTCCTCAACGGTGGCGTGCAACTCGGTGAAGCCGCAGACATAGGCCACGCCCGTTCCCAATCCGGTCACAAACGTCCAGGCTGCGGCACCGGTGACGGTGTTCCTGAATCCGGTGAAGATGATGGCGAGCCCGGTTGCCACGAGGGCGAGGGCAAAGACCAATGGGCGTCGCGTGTTCATCGTGCCGAGGATCGTCATCCCGAGCATGCCGACGCCGACCCCGACCCCGAGCGCCGTCACGATCAACCCATAGCCGGCGTCGGAGGCTCGCAACACCTGTTCCGCAAAAGGCTGACCGATCACGAACAATGCTCCGCCGCCGAATAGCCCGGCCGCCATTCCCAGAATCATTCGGCGAATCGGGCCGCTCCCGGCCACGAATCGAAAGCCCTCCATCATGTCGCGCAGCGGCGCTCTGAGGTCGGCCCGGCTGCGAGCTTTGCGCTCCTCCGAAAGAGATGCGGACGGTATCGGAGTGAAGAAGACAATCGCCGCCGAGACGAGGAAGGTGACCGAGTTCAAGGCAAAGGCGGCGCCAATCGAGGAGCCGAATGTGCCGAACGGAGGGAGCAGCGACCCGATTTGAGTGAGCCCGGCAAAGAGCGCGGATCCAATCGGCGCAGTCCCATAGTTGGAAAGTAGCGAGAGCCCATTGGCCGCCAGCAGTTGATGCTCAGCGATGAGCGATGGCACAACCGCTTCTCGAGCTGGTTGGCGCATCATCGAGAGGAGCTCGGTGACGAACGTGAGCAAGAAGAGCTCACGGAAATTGCTGACGAAGATGAAGCCGATCGCCAGAACCGCCCGGCCAATGTCGGCGACGAGCATCGTGGCCTTGCGGCTGAAGCGATCAGCCAGCACACCGCCGACGAAGCCGAACGCAAGGGCAGGAAGGATCCGGCCCACCAGGGGGACCAGGATGCCGAGGCTGGCTGCCGATCCTCCGCCTGAAATCCGGGCGGCCAGGGCAAAACTCGCAAAAAGGGCTACCCAATCGCCCAACGATGCGACAGCCTGTGACCACCAAAGTCGGGCAAACGGCCCTTTTCGGATCAGGTCCCGGCTTCGAAGTTGGAAATCAGATGTCACCGGAATGAGGATTTGAGAGGTTGAATTGACAGTCTCGCCTAGACGCTAGACAGTGAATTGCCCGTAGATCTATGAAACTCATCATCGTCGAATCGCCGGCCAAGGCCCGCACCATTTCCCGCTTCCTGGGCTCAGGTGTGACCGTCGAGGCTTCGATGGGCCATGTCCGAGACCTCGAAACCAAGGGGCTCGGAGTCGACGTGGACGCCGGGTTCGTTCCCTCTTATGTCATTCCTCCGAACAAGCAGGCCGTAATCAAGAAGCTCCGCGCGGCCTTGAAGAAGGCCGACGAGCTCTACCTGGCGACCGACGAGGACCGCGAGGGCGAATCGATCGCCTGGCATCTGACTCAAGTCCTCAAGCCCAAAGTCAATGTCAAGCGAATGGTGTTTCACGAAATCACCGAGCCAGCGATTCAGGGCGCCTTTGCCTCCCGCGGGACATCGATCGCAAGCTCGTCGACGCCCAAGAAGCCCGACGAATACTTGACCGGCTCTACGGATACGGAGTGTCGCCCGTGTTGTGGCGGCGAGTACGACAAGGTCTGTCGGCGGGGCGGGTGCAAAGTGTGGCGATCCGGATCGTGGTCGAACGAGAGCGCGAGCGGATTGCCTTTGTCACTGCCGGCTACTGGGACCTCGAGGCCACGCTCGCCAAAGGCGACTCGGCCCCGTTTTCGGCGACGCTGGTGCAACTCGATGGAGCCAGGGTCGCGACCGGCTCCGATTTCGATTCCAGCGGGAGGATGGTCACGGAGAAAGCCGTAGTTCTTGATGAACCGGCGGCCAGGCAACTGTCTGCCGAGCTCGAGAAGTCCGACTTCTCGGTGCGAGGCGTCGAGACCAAGCCTTATCGACGAAGTCCCTATCCCCCGTTCCGCACCTCGACCCTGCAACAAGAGGCAGGCCGCAAGTTTCGCTTTTCCGCTTCCCGCACGATGTCGGTCGCGCAGCGACTCTACGAATCGGGATACATCACCTACATGCGCACGGATTCGACGGCGTTGTCCGAATCTGCGGTGGCTGCGGCCCGAGCCCAAATCGGATCGCTCTTCGGAGCCGAGTATCTGCCCGAGAAAGCGCGCAGCTATGCCAACAAGGTGAAGAACGCGCAAGAGGCCCACGAGGCGATTCGACCGGCCGGCGAGACTTTCCGCACTCCCGAGCAAGTCGGCCGCGAAGTGAGCGACGACGAAGCCCGGGTCTATGAGCTCATCTGGAAGCGAACCATGGCGTCGCAAATGAAGGACGCTCTCGGCGAGTCGATGTCAGTTCGGATCGGTGCCATCTCTTCGAACGGGGCCGATGCCGAGTTTGCAGCCAGCGGCCGCACCATCACATTTCCCGGATTCCTGCGGGCTTACGTCGAGGGCAGCGACGACCCCGAAGCGGCACTCGACGATCAGGAGACTCCGTTGCCTTCCCTGCGCGACGGCGACGCGCTCGACCTGCAGAGCCTTGAGGCATTGGGTCACAGCACCAAACCACCCGCTCGATTCACGGAGGCGTCGCTCGTCCGGCGCCTGGAGGAATTGGGAGTCGGGCGCCCATCCACCTACGCCTCGATCCTGAGCACGATCAAAGATCGAGGGTATGTCTGGACCAAAGGCCAGGCTCTGGTTCCGACTTTCACTGCGTTCTCCGTGGTCAGCCTGCTCGAAGAGAATTTCGAGAACCTGGTCGACTACGCCTTCACCGCCCGGATGGAAGACGATCTCGATCGGATCGCCGAGGGAGACGAACAAACCGTTCCCTGGCTAACGCGTTTCTACCTCGGACCGGAGGGGTTGCACCAACAAATCGAAGATCGCCTCTCCGAAATCGACGCCCGCGAGATCAACTCGATTCCGCTGGGGATGGACGAGAACGGACGTCCGGTCGTCATCCGGGTCGGCCGCTATGGCCCCTATCTCGAGCGCGGCGACGACCGGGCATCGATTCCGGACAACCTCCCTCCGGACGAACTCACGATGGAGCGTGCGATCGAGATCCTCGCCGAGCAGCCGGCCGGGGACAAGATCCTCGGCACCGATGCTGACAGCGGTTTGGCGGTCATCGCCCGGACCGGCCGCTTCGGACCCTATGTGCAGCTGGGCGAGGCTGACAACAAGACGAAGCCGAAAACGGCCTCGCTGTTCAAATCGATGAGTCTCGACTCGATCACACTCGATGAAGCCCTCCAGCTGTTGCAACTCCCTCGAGTGGTGGGCGTCGACCCGGAAAGCGGCACCGAAATCGTCGCTCTCAACGGTCGCTATGGACCGTATCTCGACCGGGCCGGCGACACGCGGTCGCTGCCGACCGAAGAAGAGCTCTTCTCGATCACCCTTGATCGGGCTCTCGAGCTTTTTCGTCAGCCTCCCACGAGGCGCGGGCGCGCAAGTGCGACTCCACGCCGTGAGCTGGGCACGACCCCCGACGGTAAGACCGTTTCGGTCGGCAACGGTCGCTATGGACCGTACGTCAGCGACGGCGAGATCAATGCCTCGCTTCGCACCGCCGACGATCCCGATCAGATCGATCTTGATCGAGCCCTCGAGTTGCTGTCGGCGCGACGCGAACGCCTGTCCGACACGACCACGGTCGTGAGAAAATCGCGCGCCGAAGGCAGGCACGACCACGAAGGCGGCTAAGAAAACGGCGGGCAAGAAGACGTCAGCCACCAAGAAGAAGGCCGTAGCGAAAAAGAAGGCCTGATTTGTTTGGCGCACTGAACGGGGTGAGAACGACACTGGTGGTGGGGGCGATCATCGCCTCCCTCCTGGCCCTGATCCTCGGCTATCCGATCGTTGCCGTGGTGCTGGGAGTCGGGATCGGCGCCCACGCCGCGCTTTGGGTATGGCTCTACAAACAACGCCGCACCACTACCTCCAATCAACTAGGGCAATAGCCAACCTTCCGGAGCCCACTGGCCAACCAGGGCAGAGGCCCGCTCGAAATCGGAGGCGGTCGTAACTTTGATGTTGCGATGATCGCCCGCGACCACGCCAATGGTCAGACCGCTCGATCGAGCGACCGTTTCCGCGGTATCGAAACCTGGCTGAACCGATTGCCGCGAAGGCTTCGCCGAGTTGTACCGCGTTGAAGATCTGCGGCGTTTGAGCTTTCACCACTCCGGAAAGCTCAGCGCAGCTGTCCATGGGTGGCTCTGAACGTTGGTCCAGGGTCGACGACGGGAATCGCTCCGCCCACCAACTCTGCCTTCGCACGACAGGCTTCCCACAGGTCGGCGGTGAGAAAAGGGCGGGCGCCGTCGTGAATGCCGATCAACTCTCCGTCCTGGCAGTCGATGGCGGCCAGACCGGCCTTCTCGCTCTGATATCGCGTCGCTCCTCCGAGAACCACCTTCGGGTTCAGGTCGGCAAAGCCGACCAGCAACCGATCGAGTAGCGGTCCGGTCCTCTTTCCTCGCCACCACCACCAGACCGACCGGCTGGCGGAAAGCTCGGATGGCTCTGCAGCGGATAGGAGAGCAAGGGAGCGCCAGCCAGGCTGGCGATACACCTTGTTCGGTCCCTCCCCCGCCCGCTCCCCGCTCCCGCCGGCGAGGAGGATCAGCGAGTCCATGGCGTCACAGGATCGTGGCGGCCATTTCGGAGAGCGGAGAGCGGACCGAGCGCTCGAGGGTGACATGGCCGAAAAGCGATGAACCCTTGAACTTCTCGATCAGTGCCGCTGCTCCGCCAAAAGGCGAGATGTACGGATTGTCGATCTGGGTGAGGTCACCGCAGAAGATCACTTTCGAGTCGCGGGCCATGCGGGTGAGGATGACCTTCAAAGTGGGCAGCTCGAGGTTCTGCGCTTCGTCGATGATCACGATCTCGCCGGTGATCGAGCGTCCGCGCAGGTACGTGATCGCCGCCATTTCCAATTCATCCCGGGCAAGGAGGCCCTCGATGGCGTCGCGAGCGCCTTCCGCGCCGGCGTCAGAAAACAGGGCATACAGGTTGTCGTGGACCGCGGCCATCCACGGAGCGAGTTTCTCTGATAGGTCGCCCGGGAGATAGCCGACTTCCTGTCGGCCGACCGGAACGAGCGGTCGATAGACCGTGACCTTGCGATAACGGCCCATCTCCACCACTTGTTCAAGTGCCGCGGCCAAGGGCGAGAAACGTCTTGCCGGTGCCAGCGATGCCCATCAGCGAAACCGCGGGCAACGCCGGGTCCATCAGCAGATGCAGGGCGACGGTCTGCCGGATGTTCTTGGGCTCGACTCCGAAGACCTTGAGCCCGTGGCTGGCTCGTTCAACCACGGTCTCGGGTTCAGTCTCGATGACCCGGGCAAGGGCGGACTGGGAGCCGGCCCGGAGCACGACAAACTCGTTGAGCAGAAATCGACTGTCGGCAAGGGTGAGCTTGTTCTCGACATAGATGCGGTCGATGACTGCGGGCTCCACCTGCATCTCGTGGACTCCCGAGTGAAGTTCTTCGACCGGCACCGTATCCCCGCGGTAGTCCTGAACCTCGACTCCTAGCTGCGCGGCCTTGATGCGGAGCGCGACGTCTTTGGTCACGAGGACCGGATGATCGCCGGCATCGGCGAGGTTCAGGCAACACGCCAGCAAACGATGATCCGGTGTCGATGGATCGAGCACGACTGGAAGGCGATCGGAAGCGATCCCGTTGAGCTCGATTCGGAGAGTGCCGCCGGCCGGAAGCGCCACCGGCTCGCGCATTCCTTCCGACCGGGAAGCTCCGAGCTGCTCCAGCAAACGGAGAGCCGCACGCGAGTTGGTGCCGACTTCGTCGAGCCGCGCCTTCTTTCGATCCAGCTCTTCGACGACGACCATGGGCAGGACGATTTCGTTTTCGTTGAAACGCAACAGGGCATTGGGGTCGGCCAGCAGCACGCAGGTGTCGAGGACGTAGCTCAACGATTCTCCTTGGAAAGGACTACTCAACAGGTTCACCGTACCGGCGGTCCGTTACAAGCTTGGGAATTACGAGTCGCAGAACTCACAAAGTGTGGCCCACTCGGGCGACGGCCACGGGCGAAACTGATTGCGCACCGCTCGCAGCCCGACCGCGGCCACCTTCTACGCCAACGACGCGCGGATTGAGCTTATGAATGTGGACTTCTCTCGCCTTCAAAGGGTTGCGATGGAGGATCGACCGCAGTGGGGATGGCGTAGAGGCCGCGAATCGGTTCAGCCGGATAAACGAGCAGAACCGAGCCGGAGGGTTTGACCACACGAGCCATCTCGGCCAGCGCGGCATCGACATCGGGAATGTGCTCGATGGCGTGAAATGAAACGACCGCGTCGAAGGTGTTCGATTCGAACTGGAGCTCGGTCGCCGACATGGTCTGCACGTGCGGCACGATCGCGACCTCGGCGGCGTTGGGATTCAAGTCGATTCCTTCCGCGTCGATGCCAAGATCACGCAAGGCGCCAACGAGATGACCGCGGCCACAGCCGACATCGAGCACACGGTCGTCCGGCTTTGGTCTTCACCCAATCGCGGATCAGGTCGAGGTTGCGCGGGTTCCAACGGTTGATCAGCGCGTAGCGGCGTGAGTCGTAACCACTTCCGGCTTGAGCCATCTCTAAAGAACCCCGACCAATGCCATCACCGCCCCGATCGTGATCATCGCCTTGATGGCGGAGCTCAGCGCCGGGCCGACCGCGTCTTTCAAGGGGTCCCCCGCGCTGTCTCCGATCAACGTGGCCCGATGCTGGTCAGAACCGGCTCCGCCGAAGGCACCTGCCTCAACGAGGTTGTTCGCCGAGCTCCAGACCCCACCCGTGTTGACAAAGAACGTCGTCTGGATGAATCCCGTCAAGATCACAGCCACCAGGAAACCACCCAGGGTCTCGGGATTGGCGATCCCCAGAACCACGGGCAACCCGAGAACCAAAACCCCCATTGAGAGCATCTCGCGTCGCGCCCGACCCGACACCAGATCGAGCAGCCCGGGCAGACCCGCCCCACCCAACCGGACGGTGTCGATAACCAACGCCGCAGACCGCCCCACCGCGTTCAAGTTGAGTGCTGAGAAGACGAAAGGAAAAGTGACACCCAACATAACCCCAAAGAGCGCCGGCACGCGGGTCAGGTCGATGGCGTCGAGCCCGGAAACTTCGAGAAAGACGAGGAGCATCACGAGTGCCCCGCCGAGCGCACTGGCGGTTGCGTAACCCCGGCTGCTCGACGTCGTCGCATTGCCGACCGCAGTCAGACCAGCCACGGCGCTCTCGAGCTGCTCGGTCTGTTCGTTGAGTGCCAGCACCCCGTGCCCGCTATCGGCGATCGGCCCGAAGGCGCCAATTGAGGCCCGGATCGCCAGGATGACCGAGGCGCCCACTGCCGCCAGTAACCAGGCCAAGCCGACCGCCCGCTCCGGCCACGCCCAGGTCCCCGCCAGGTAGGCGCCGACAAAGCATGCAGCGAGCGCGCCAGCCGAGAAGGCCGCCGCTCGCATGCCCGCGGCGATTCCTCCAATGACGAGCGTGGACGGGCCGATTTGGCTCTGGCGAGCGATCTCTTTCACGGTCTTGTAGTGATCGGAGGTAAACCACTCGGCGACGAAACCGGCTCCCCACGCCGCGGCCGCACCAGCGGCGAGGGCGAGAAGCAACCCGAAGGGATGCGTGACCTCGGGACCGGCCATCGATTCCGAGTAGCCACCAGGCTCCGCCGATGATCACTGCCACCGAGATGAGGGTGGCGACGAGGAATCCGGTCACCGGGTTGTCACGACCAAAGCGAATCACGAAGACGGCGGGCAGGGCGCCGAGGAGACCGCACGCGGCGATGCCCAGGAGGACGTGCCCGAACCATGCCGATTCCGGACCGACAATGAGCGCCGCCGAGAACCAGCCCTCCGAAAACCGACATGACAAATGAATCGCCGAGGTCGCTGGTGGCTCCCACGACGCCCCCCAGGACGTCGCCGGCGCTGTCGGCGATCACTGCCGGATCGGGAGCGGCTTCAGACGATCGCACGAGGTCAGCGCCAATGTCGGCGGCCTTGTTGTAGACGCCGTTGCCGATGCGCGTGAACAGGGCGACGACGGCGAAACCGAGGATCCCGTAGGCGAGCTGGAGCGGCTGGATCGCGCTCGACTCCGATGAGAAGTGCGACAAGGAGCACAACCGCGGCACCGATGCCGACGACCAAGCCGCCTCGCAGGGCCAGCTGCATCGATCGCACCGCCCCACCCTGTCGCGCCGCTTCTCCCAGGCGAACGTTGACTTCAGTCGCCGCGGCCGCCGACATCCAGATGACGAGAGCAGCCGCGGCCACTCCTGCGGCATAGATCGAGACTTCGATCCAGCCGCGACCCGAATACCAGAACAGCGCTCCGCCCAAGACGACGACCGGCACCACGATGAGCCGCATCTGTCGCCGGAGATGCTCTGCCACCTGGTAGCCGATCTCCCGGGCGGCTCCGCTCAGCTCACCGGTGCCCGAAGCCCGGATCTGGCCGTTGAAGTAGACGACAACCACGGCGGCCAGCAACGCGAGACCGCTTGCAAAGAGGACGACTTCGTTCACCGGCGCGACCGGGCGAAGTCGAGAAACTGCTCCGTGTCCAGGTGTTGGCCACATTCGCTCGCCGCCGCCCAACCTCGTTGCGCGTTGGCAACTCCAAACACCATCCGCGTGAGGTCGGACGTGTGATGGGAATCGGTGGAGATCACCAGAGTCACGCCGGCGGCCACGGCTCGTCTGGTCACCTCGGCCGAAGCGTCGAGCCGGTCGAGGGCGCCGTTCAGCTCGAGGGCGACTCCGGAAACCGAGAGCCCCTCGAGAATCGCATCGAGGTCGAGTTCGATCCCCGGCCGGCGACCGATGTAGCGCCCGGTGAGATGTCCGATGGCGTTGACCGCCGGGTCCGCCATCGCCTTGAGCAGTCGCGTGGTTTGGGCCTCGGCGGGGAGGTCGAAATGCGAATGGACCGACGCGACGGTCCAGTCGAAGAGGAGGCGGAATTCGGGGTCGTAGTCGAGCGTCCCATCGGGTCCGATGTTGAGCTCGCATCCGAACAAGCAGAGTCATTTCGGGGTACTTGGCGTTGACCGTTCGAATCCGCTCCCGGTGCGCCAGCATCTGATCGCGGCTCGAGCCGTTGATCGCCAGGTCCTCGCCATGCTCGGTGATGGCCAGATACGAATAGCCACGGGCCGCGGCCGCCTCCACCATCTCCTCGAGGCTCGAGCGGCCGTCGCCCGACTGATCGGAATGGAAGTGGAGATCGCCTTTGATCTGCTCGAGGGTCACCAGCTCGGGCAAAGTGCCATTCGCGGCGGCTTCGATTTCTCCCTGGTTCTCGCGGATCGACGGTGGCAGATAGGGCAGCTCGAGCAGTTCGTAGATATCGGCTTCCGAGCGAGCTGCCAGCAATTCCTCGCCGGCGAAGAGCCCGTATTCGTTGAGCAGCCAGCCGCGATCGATCGCCCGCTGGCGGAGAGCGACATTGTGTGCCTTCGAGCCCGTGAAGTAGAGAAGAGCCGCGCCGAGTTGCTCGGGGGCAACTGCGCGGACGTCGACTTGCAATCCCGAACGGGTCAGAATCGAAGTCTTGGTCTCGCCCGATCCGACCACCTCGGTGGCGGCCGGATGATTTGCTACCGCGCTCATCACCGGCTGGGCTTCGACTGGCAGCAACCACGATGTCGATGTCGCCGATCGTCTCTGCGAGACGTCGCAACGATCCGGCGGGGATCGCGGACTCCACTCCCTCGATGGCGGCGAGCTCAGTTGCCAATCCGGCGGCGACCGGCATCGCCTCCGCAATCGGAGTCCTCCGATCCTTACCGTGCAGACCGAGACGGTCGATCGATCGGGCGATCTTCTCTTCCGTCGTTCGGCCAAGGCCCGGGCAGCTCACGAAGCGCCTGCCGATCGATGGCGGCTTTCAGGTCGTCGAGGTTCTCGATCCCGAGTTCGGCTCGGATCAGCTTCAGTGTTTTGGGTCCGAGACCGGGGACCTTGAGCAGCTCGACCAGGGCTGGGGGATACTTCGTCCGCAGTTCCTCGAGCTTGGCCACGCTTCCGGTTTCGACATACTCCATGACCCGCTTGGCAATCGAGCCGCCCACCCCCTTGATCGCCTCCATGTCCTTCACGCTGAGGGTGGCGACGTTGCCCGGGTATCCCTCGATGCCATGGATGGCGTTCTCGTACGCCCTGACTTTGAAAGCCTGGCTGGAGCCCTCGTCGAGCGCGATGAGCTTGGCCATCTCGGCAAGGACCCCGAGAATCCTGGCGTTGGAGATCACGAGCGAACGTTACGCCGCAAAGCTGCACCCTTGGATAGTTGCACCTTTCGATAGTTGGGGCCGATCGGTACCCTTCAGGCGTGACCTCGCGCACAACGCCCGAAAAGAAGCCCCAAGTAAAACCACCCGGCTGGAAGGTCGAAGGTGTCCCTCCCGCTGAGGACGACAAGAGCCAGCCAATCAACCCGTTGCGACGGGCCCCCAACCGCCGGGTCCTCATCCTCGCCCTCGTGCTTGCTGGCCGCGAACTGGTTCCTGACTTCGCTGCTTTTCACTCCCACCCGGCTCGAGCTCTCGTACACCGAGTTTCTCGACGCCGTCGAAACCGGAAAAGGTCGAGACCGTCTTCTCGCAGGGCGACACGATCCAGGGCCGTTTCCTCACGCCCCCAAGCAGAACCCTGACGATGCCAATGAGACCGCTGATTTGTTCTCGACGGTCAGGCCGAGCTGGGCCGACGACAACCTCGTCGAGACGTTGCGGGACAACAACGTCGAGATCTCGGCGGTCGATCCCGAGCAACGCCCGATCTGGCAGCAACTCCTCTTCGGTTTCGGACCGACATTGCTTCTCATCTGGATCTTTGTGGCCATGTGGCGTCGGGCCGGCTCGGCCCTCGGGGGCATCGGTGGTCTGGGCAAGAGCCGGGCCAAGCGCTTCGAAGCCACCACCCAGCGGACGACCTTTGAAGATGTCGCCGGAATCGACGACGCCAAGGCCGAACTGACCGAGATCGTCGACTTCCTCAAGAACCCCGGCAAGTACACCCGGTTGGGCGGGGCGATCCCCAAGGGAGTCTTGCTCTCGGGACCTCCCGGCACGGGAAAGACCTTGCTCGCCCGGGCGGTGGCGGGTGAAGCCAACGTGCCCTTCTTTTCGATGTCGGCCTCAGAATTCATCGAAATGGTCGTCGGCGTGGGAGCAAGCCGGGTTCGTGACCTGTTCGAAGAAGCGAAGAAGGTTGCTCCGGCGATCATCTTCATCGACGAGCTCGACGCGATCGGCCGGACCCGCGGAGGCGGCGTCTCCCTCGGCGGGCACGACGAGCGCGAACAGACCCTCAACCAGATTCTCACCGAGATGGACGGATTCACCGGATCAGAAGGCGTCATCGTCATCGCCGCCACCAACCGTCCCGAAGTCCTCGATTCGGCTCTGATTCGACCCGGTCGCTTTGACCGCCAGGTTGCGGTGAGCCCTCCCGATCAGCGCGGACGTCTCTACATCCTCATGATCCACACCCGCAACGTGCCTCTTAACGCTGACGCTGATCTCTCCTCGATCGCTTCGTCCACCCCAGGAATGGTCGGTGCCGATCTGCGCAACCTGGTCAACGAGGCGGCGCTGATGGCCGCTCGTCGCAACCACGACGACGTGACGATGGCCGACTTCGCCGATGCGCTGGAGAAGATCGTCCTCGGGACCGAGCGTCAGATCATGATGTCGGACGCGGAGAAAGAACGGACGGCCTTTCATGAAGCGGGCCATGCGCTCCTGGGAATGCTCCTGCCTGGTGCCGACCCGGTGCGAAAGATCTCGATCATTCCCCGCGGCCGCGCCCTCGGTGTCACCTTCCAGTCCCCCGATGCCGACCGCTATGCCTACGACCGCGGCTACCTCGAAGGGCGGATTGTCGGCGCACTGGGTGGCCGCGCCGCCGAAGAAGTCGTGTTCGGCACGATCACCACCGGTGCCGAGAACGATCTGGTCCAGGTGACGAGGATCGCCCGATCGATGGTGGGGAAATGGGGCATGTCCGACGTCATCGGGCCGATCACGGTCATCGATGAGAACCGGGAAGCATTCATGCGACCCGAGGTGGGCGAGAAGACGCAGGAACTCATGGACGACGAGGTTCGCCGGATCGTCGATGAGTGCTATCAGCGCGCCGTGAACGTGCTCAAGGAACACCGCACCCAGCTCGATGCGATTGCCGCGGCTTTGCTCGACAAGGAAACGCTCGACGAGGCGGAGGCCTATCAGGTCGCGGGGATTCCTCGCACCGACAAGATGGACGAGAAGCTGGAAACGCTTTCGAGCTAATCGCTTCTGTGCGGGACTGGGATCCAACTCAGCTGATCAGCGAGTGGGCTGAGCAACACGACGGTGAGCTGGTTGAGGTTCGAACCATCCCCGCCCGCGAGGCACGATTTGGCTCCGTCGAACTCGACCCCTTCGTTGCCTCCCGGTTGGCAGAGCGCGGAGTAGAGCGGCTCTACCTGCATCAGGCCCAGGCGATCGACTCGATTCGCGCCGGACGTCACACAGTGCTTTCGGTGGGAACTGCCAGCGGCAAGTCGCTCGCCTTCCAGGTTCCGATCATGGAGTCGCTCCACGAGGACCCCAAACGGTCGGCTCTTCTGCTCTATCCGACCAAGGCGCTAGCGCAGGATCAGGCGCGTTCGCTGCGCTCGTTTCGGATTCCGACGATTAGCGCGGCGATTTACGACGGCGACACCCCGATCGAGAGCCGCACCGAAATCAGGCGTCGGTCCAATGTTGTCCTCACCAACCCCGACATGCTCCACGTCGGCATCCTTCCGTCGCATGATCGTTGGAGCGATTTCCTCCATCGGCTGCGATTTGTGGTCGTCGATGAGGTTCACAACCTGCGAGGCGTGTTTGGCACTCACGTCGCCTTCATCCTCCGTCGCCTGCGCCGCCTCTGCGAGCACTACGGCTCGTCACCTACCTTCATCTTCGCTTCGGCCACAATCGGCAATGCCGCCGAGCTGGCCTCGAACCTGACTGGTCTCGAGGTGCATCCGATTGCCGCCGACTACTCCCCCACCGGGAACCGCACATTCGCGCTCTGGAATCCCGGACTCATCGATAGCGACCTCGGTCTCCGTCGCTCGGCTCTATCCGACGCAACCTCGGTGTTCGCGCATCTCGTTGCCAACGATCGGAAGACCATCGCCTTTGCTCGGGGTCGAAAGTCGACCGAGCTCATGTATCGATGGTCCCTAGGGAGGCTGGCTCGGGAGAAGAACATCGCCGCCTATCGGGGCGGCTACACGCCTGCGCAACGGCGAAGCATTGAAGAAAAGCTGTTTGGAGGAGAGCTCGACGGCGTCATCGCCACCAACGCGCTCGAGCTCGGCATCGATGTCGGTGGACTCGATGCGGCGGTGGTCACCACTTTTCCCGGGACCATGGCTGCATTCCGTCAGCAAGCTGGTCGCGCTGGTCGGAGCCGCCAGGATTCGCTCGTGGTGCTCTCCGCCGGCGACGACGCCCTCGATCAATATCTGATGCGACATCCACAAGAACTCTTCGACCGTCCCACGGAAGCGGTGGTCGTCAATCCCGCGAACCCGCAACTGGCCGAAGCCCACGCCGCTTGTGCGGCCTATGAATTGCCGCTCGCCATCGACGATCGAGAAATCCTCGGCCCAGCAATGGAGGAAGCCGCCAATCGACTGGTCCAGGCCGGACACCTCCGCTTGAAGGACAGCCGGCTCTACTGGGCCCGCCGCCAACGGCCGGCACCTTCCATCGATCTGCGCTCGAGCAGCGGACCGCCTTATCAGATCATCGTCCGCAAGGAGCTGTTGGGAACGCTGGACGGGGACCGGGTCAACCGCGACGCCCATCCGGGAGCGATCTACCTCCATCAAGGCGATAGCTACCTGGTTGAGTCGGTCGATCATGCTCTGCGCGAGGTGCGAGTGTCGGCGGCATCTGTCGACTACTACACCCAAACGAGAGCTGAGACGGACCTCTCCATAGTGGACATGGCTGCTCGCTCGCCCGCAGGTCGGCTCGGAGTCTCGATCCATCTCGGAACAGTTGACGTCGAATCGCAGGTGATCGCCTTTCAGAAGCGTTCTTTGCAGACCCGCGAAGTGATCGAAACGATCGATCTGGACGTGCCGCCGACCAGTCTCACGACCTCCGCCATATGGCTCACCTTCCCCGACCTTGCCGATCTGGGAGCCGATCTCTTGGGAGCGCTGCATGCCGCCGAACACGCGGGCATCGCCTTGCTGCCTCTGATGGCAGTCTGCGATCGCTGGGACATTGGCGGTCTGTCGACCAACTTCCATCCCGATACCGGCACCGCCACCATCTTCATCCATGAGGGCTATGAGGGCGGAGCCGGCATCGCCCCGATCGCCTACGAACGTCACGAGCGCCACTGGAAGGCGACGCGCGATCTAATCGCCGAATGCCCCTGCCTCTCCGGTTGCCCCTCCTGCGTCCAGTCGCCCAAGTGCGGCAACCTGAACGAACCACTCTCCAAAGCCGGCGCGTCCTCGACTTGTTCGTCCAGATATCGACATCGACCTCAGATTCGGTCTGAGTCTGAATCTGACTCTAGGGGGCGAATTCGGCGCGGCTGGTGGCTTCGACGATCACTTCGCCTACCAGGACCACGCGGGTAGCGACCTGCACCTCTACCTCGACGGCACGCGGATCGAAGTTGTCAACAGTTGGACAGAGGCAGCCGACGATGACGGCACCGTTGGCGGCGGCCAACTCGCTGGCCGCAGCGAGAGGAGACTGCTCCGCGATCGGGGGAAAAGTCATCGGCGCGGCAGCCAAAGCAGCGGCGTCGGCGGCGAGCACCGCCCGCGTCCGCGCCGCGACTATCTGGGCAGCTGCCACCACAGCCAGACCAACCGCGACGATGACGAGCATCAGGGCAAGAGCCAGAACCGTTGCCGACCCTCGCTCTCTCACTGTTCAACTCGCATCGTTGCCCGGCCCGACAGCTCAACCGTGTACCAGCGCAAGATCGGCGTAACCAGCTGATGACGCAACCGAATCGTGACAGTGGCAGGTCGACCAACCACTGCAGGTCTTGTCACCGTGACGCCGACTCTCGTCGCCATCTCCGTTGAAAGCGCCGAGGTCGCTGCCACAACTGCCGCTTCCGGATTGGGGCTGGTGGCGGCAACACGCGCGCCTTCGCGTGCTGCCGCCACCAGGTCAATCTGGATTCGAGCGACAACCACGATCTCCAGCACAGCCAGGAGGACGAGGATCAGAGTTGGGATCGTCAGGGCCATCTCAAGCGCCACGCCTCCCTTCTCCAGAACTGAGGCCTTCTCTAGAACTGACTGGCCACCCAACCCACGACCTTGCCCAGGATGGTGCTGATGATCGAGGTCCCTCCGCTCGACTGCACCCACTTGAAGAGAATCACGGCCAGAGCAGTCGCGGCAAGGATCACGAGGAAATACTCCACCGTTCCTTGCCCCCGTTCGTCGCGATTGGCGCGTTCTAGCCACCGTTTCCACAAAGCCAGCATGACCGGCTCCTTTCGATTGCTTCCGGCGACCGGCCGGAGCGGGGGGAAGCGAATCGTTCACGGAAGCGAACCCTGCAGTTCGGTCAACGAGCCCAGGAGGACCGGCCCCACAAACAAAAGGACGAAGCCCGGAAGGATCAAAAGCCCGAGCGGGATCATCAACGTGACGGGAAGCCGGCGGGCCTTTTCGATTGCGCTGGTTCGACGTTCCATGCGCAGCTCGGCGAGGTAGGACGCCACCGCGTCAAGCATCGGAGCGCCCGACGCGGCCGCGAGGGCGAGGCGGGTGAGAAGCGAGTTGGTGTTCGGGCCGGTCCAGCGAGAGAGAGCCTGCGCAATCCCTTCGCGACGCGCCCGTCTGATCAAGAGGGTCAACTCTGCCGCGACTGCTCCGGTCGATCGCTCAGCCGCCAGCTGCAAGGTCGCCAAAAGAGGCAGCCCCGACGGTGAGGCCGACGAGAACGATGCGTGCCGCGAGGGCCTGTTGCTCAGGAACGAAATCGACAGTGCGACGCCGCCGAAGGTTCGCCGGGAATCCGATGGCGGCAACTACCAGGAGGAGAGGATGGAAAATGAGCAAGGCCGCGGACGCCGCGGAGAGGAGCGGACATTCAACCGGTCGGCTCCAATTAGCGCGAGTGCTGTTCACGTACGGGCCCTCCGCATGAGAAGCGCCGCAGTGGCCATGCCTGCGACCAGGAACCCGATTCCGATCACGACCACCGCGGCTGAGACAAATCCGCCCCGGAGCATTCGCGCCACTTCGCCGCGCCCGATTTGGATCAGGAGCAGGAGCAGCGGAAACCCGGCCACCAGCCCGATCGACCAGCGGGCTGCAACCGTCAACGAGCGCCGTTCCGCGATGAGTCCGGCCTCATCGGCTGCTTCGGCCGCCAGTGCTTCCAGCACCGGCGCCACCGAACCGCCCGTAACGCTGGTGACTTCGAGGACGATCGAGGCTGCCTCCAGTCCTTCGACCCGTGCCATCGATGCGCCAACCTCGGCCATCGGCCTTCCCGCCGCGGCCAAGCGTGCAACCTGGTCGAGTCCCAACTCGGGATAGGTACTGACCGCGGCCACAAGTGAGGAGCGAAGCGACATTCCCGCACGGAGCTCGGCCGCTGCAGTCCGCAGCCATCCTGCGACTTGTTCGCCATAGAGCTCGCGGCGGCTGGCGACCAAGACTTTGGCGGTTGCGACTGCCAGCACCGGGAGCCGCAGCCAGAGGTTCCTGCCAGAGAAGAGCCAAACCGATCGCAGGACCCAGAGGGACAATTCCCCAGCAGCCAATGACGAGGACAAGCGCAGTCACCAGTCCACCGGGTCAATGCGTCCATTCCGCACGATGCCGACCGAGGCCAGCCGGCGTTCGCCGTCTCGTCGCTCAAGATGGAGGACGCAACCAATCGCCGCCCACAGTTGGCGTCGAACCGCTTCTTCGCCAACCCGCTCCTCCCCCGACAGCGCGAGCGTCTCCAGACGCCACATCGCCTCTTCGGGACTGTTGGCATGGACCGTTGCCATCGATCCAGCGTGACCCGTGTTCAATGCATTGATCAGGTCGAGGGCCTCGGCGCCTCGGACCTCGCCGATGATGATTCGGTCCGGTCGCAGGCGCAACGCCGAACGCAACAGAGTGCGGATGAGAATCGCCCCTTGACCCTCGGAGTTCGGGGGATGTCCCTCGAGACGAACGACATGACCCCCGATTGCAAGTTCGGCGGCATCTTCGATCGTCACCACTCGTTGCGTCGGCGGGATCTCGGCAGCGAGAAGGTTGAGCAACGTGGTCTTGCCGGTGCCGGTCCCACCGCTGACGATGAGGTTCTGGCGTTCGATCACGAGTGCGCGCATCTGCTCCAGCTGCCCGCTAGTGATCGATCCACGCGAGGCCAACTCGGAGAGCGAATCGATGGCTCGCACGAATCGTCTCACCGCCACGATCGGAAAGTCGACTGCCGCGGGAGGGATCACGGCGTGCAGCCTGCTCCCGTCAGGCAGGCGGGCATCGATGGTGGGCGATGCGCGATCGAGCCTCAAGCCGAGGGGAGCTATCACTCGCTCGACCGCAGCGACGACCGCAGCATCGTCAGCGAAGGCTGCGTCGGCTCGACTTAGCCGCCCTCGCTTCTCTACATAGATCGAGTTCGGTCCGTTGACCAGGACATCGCTCACATCGGGGTCTCGCAACAGGATCTCGAGAGGACCGAGGCCGACCAAACCGTCGACCAATTCCTCGACAAGTTCGGCGCCGGCGAGGGGTGCTTCCTCGGCCAGGAGTCGACGGGCGGCCCGGCGCAGATTGTCTCGATCGAACGGCGTCCCTGAGGAGAGCAGTGCGCCGGTGACTCTCTCCGTGAGCTTCAGGGCCACGGAAGCTCCCATACCGATCGCCAGGCCCTCACCCATCGGTGGGCGGCGAGATGTCGAAACTCGAGCAAGGAGGTCAGGGCGGCTCGACCGAGCGGGGGCAAGATCGGGCCCGGGCCCGGCGGGCGCTGGCCGCGTCCGGTCAATTGCCAAACGGCGGGACGGGCTGCGGAGGTGGACATGATTCCCGGTAGTAACGGCACTACCGGAACGACCGGCCAGGGCAGGTCCGGTGTTCCGACCGAAACCCGCAGGACGAGCACCGGCCATGCACCAGCGAGACGGTGGACCGTCTCGGCCGCCTCGTCCCAAGCAACGCCACCGTTTCTCATGATCGCCAGCGAACCTCCGGCCGGTGAGAGCTCGACCCGACGAGGGCCTTCGGCGACCACATCAGCCAGCGAACGCTCACCGGGATAACGCGGACCGGCCGGGTCAAGGTCGAGGACCAAAGACATCGCGCCCGACGCGGCCGCCAGGCCAATCGGTGCAATGGCTCCGAGCACGGAGTCGAGCTCGGTCCTAATCCCCAGAACCCCTGTCATGGCTCCGAAAGTACGAAGCGACACTTCCGCCGGCTACCCCTTGTATCGCGACAGGGCATATGGCATTAATGAAGGTTTTCGTAGACTTTGCAGATGCCAGGCCAGGCTGCGTTCTTCGATCTGGACAAGACGATCATCGCCCGCTCGTCGACCCTGGCCTTCTCCCGGCCGCTCTACAAAGCCGGCCTCCTCAACCGAAAGGCTCTGCTAAAGGCCGCGATCGCCCAGACCTATTACCAGATGTTTGGAGCCGATCACACCCAGCTAGAACGAATGCGACAGGAGCTCGCCCGACTCACCACCGGTTGGAATCGGGCCGAGATCGAAACGCTCGTCCATGAAACCGTCGATGAA
The DNA here is from genome assembly GCA_963840175.1 of uncultured Acidimicrobiia bacterium. GTDB lineage: Bacteria > Actinomycetota > Acidimicrobiia > Spongiisociales > ZC4RG35 > JACCTH01. Next base: position 492,519 of record CAWIXU010000007.1, on the reverse strand, counting down.
GTAGTCGCCCCTCTGGTATATGCCGAGGCGCTCTCAATCATCGATCAGCATCAGCGGGCCGGTCGCAAGGTTGTCGTGATCTCCTCGTCGCCGCTCGAGATCGTGGAGCCGCTTTGCCTATGGCTCGGACTGGTCGACGTCATTGCTACCCGACCCGAAGTTGATGAGGACGGCCGCTATACCGGTGCCCTCGATTTCCACGCCTATGGGCCCGCCAAGGCAGAAGCCATGCGCGAGCTGGCCCTCCGCGAAGACATCTCGCTCCCCGACTCGTTCTCCTATTCCGACTCGATCACCGATCTTCCGATGATGGAGGCAGTGGGGCATCCCGTGGCGGTGAATCCCGACAAGGAGCTGCGTGAGGTGGCAACCGAGCGCGACTGGGAGATCCTCGAGTTCGAAAAGCCGGTCGCACTAAAATCGCGCATCCAGCCGATTCCGGTGCTCGCCGGGGCCGCCGCGGCCGGGGCCGCAACTGCGCTGACGGTTTGGGCGATCAGGAATCGTCGGCGGGGATCTGGAAGCCCACGGGCCTAGCCGCGCGGGCGAGGATCGGCAACAGATCGATGTGCGAGTCTTCATCTAGGAAATCGAGCACGGCGTGGCCAAGCTCGGCCGAAAAGGCGTAAGGCTCGACCAACTGGACGACGTCGTCACGGCTAACCGACTCGACGACTAGTTCCTCGACGACGACCTTGAGCGCCTCACCGATGGGCCGGGTCGCGGCGATCAGAGATCGGTCCCCCAGTTGAGTCACGAGGGCGCCAAGCAGATGTTCGTGCTCGAGCGACAAGACGGCCACAATCTCCGCCTTCTCGAAATGCCGCCTCCATTGACCAACCGTCATCTGCTCGACCGGTTGAACCACTGCCACCCGTCTCATCGGAGCGTTTTCTGGTAGCGGATCTCGGTGAGCTGGCGGCCACCCAGTTCCATCAGCGCTGTGCGCGACTCAGCTTTCCAGCCCATCGCCTCGTAGAAACCACGCGCCGCCAGGTTGTCGACAAACACCCAGAGGATCGCGGCCTCATAGCCCATTTCCTGCAAGCGTTGCTCTGCCGCGGTGAGGAGCGGGCTCCCGAAACCACGCCGGTAAAGAGCAGGATCGAGATAGATCGACTGGATCTCGCCCAGGCTGGCGTCTTCAGCTGGCGCCACCCGGGTGAATCCGACGACATTGCCGTCGGACTCGACGACGAACGTCTGTTGCTCACCGAGGTTGGTGGTCCACATCTCCTGGCGCTCTTTGATCGAAAACCCGTCCAGGAACTCTGCAGGAAGGATCTCGCGATATGCGGCTTGCCACGATCGAACATGGATTTCGGCGATGCGCGGGACGTCGGACAAGTTCGGCCGGTCGGACGTGCACCACGTGCAATTATGACCCGCCCTGATGTCTGATACTCCCCGTCGCGCCTTGGGCGCCAACTATTGGAAGCTATGGATCGCCAGCGTCATTTCCAACTTCGGTGATGGCGTCGCGCTGATCGCGTATCCCTGGCTCGCCTCGGCTGTCACACGGTCACCGCTCCAGATCGCGTTGGTTGGAGTTGCGACGCGTCTGCCCTGGTTGATCTTCACGCTACCGGCGGGGGTCATCACCGATCGCGCCGATAGGCGACGACTGGTAGTGGCGATGGATGCGATCCGGGCACTGATCACCGTCGGTGTCGCCGCGGTCGTTCTCGTCAATCAGGGGATCTTGCCCACTCCGGAGCAAATCGAGGCCGCCGACTTTGCTCCCATTGCCAACTCAGGGATTCTGCTCGTCACCCTCTATGTTTCGGCGTTGCTCCTGGGAATGGCCGAGGTCCTGCGTGACAACGGTGCCCAGACGTTGATGCCGGCGGTGGTCGACAAAAGCCAACTCGAAAAAGCCAACGGACGTCTCTGGGGCGCCGAGATGGTCATGAACTCGTTCATCGGGCCTCCACTCGGTGGACTGCTTCTCGCAGTGGCCTTCAGCCTTCCTTTCTTCATCGACTCGGTCACATTCGCGGTTTCGGCCGCATTGCTCGCTGCCCTCACGGGTTCATTTCGTCCCAGCGGCGAGACGCGGGCATCGTTTCGCACTGATCTGAAGGAGGGATTCCGTTGGTTGTGGAATCACCAACTGCTGAAGAGGTTCGCGATCGTGTTGGGCTTGATCAACGCATCGAGCGCGGCGACAACTGCGACACTGGTGCTCTTCGGGCAAGAGGTCCTTCAGGTTGACGCCGCTGGATTTGGCCTGCTGATGTCGGCAGGTGCCGCCGGCGGTGTGCTCGGCAGCCTGGCCGCCGCCCCTTTCACCAAGCGGCTCGGATCCGGCTCCACCATCATGTTCACGCTCGTCAGTTCGGCCATTACTTCATTGGTCATCGGGCTCACGTCGTCGGCGGTGGTTGTCTGGGTCATGTTCGCCATCATGTCGTTCGGCGGTGTGATGTGGAACGTGGTGACGGTTTCCCTCCGCCAGGCGATCATCCCCGATCGGCTGTTGGGCCGCGTGAACAGCGTCTATCGGTTCTTCGGCTGGGGGATGATGCCGATCGGGCTATTCATCGGTGGAGCGCTGGTGGCGGTGGTCGCCAACCTGTTGACTCGGGAGTGGGGCCTGCGCTCTCCCTTCTTTGTGGCCGCGGTACTGCAGGCACTCTTGGCCATCTACGCAATCGGTCGGCTGAGTACGCGCCAAATCGAAGCCGCACGAGAAGCCGCCGGTCCGGCTAGTCAATGATTAGGCGAAGACTGCTTCCACCGCGAGGTCGTCGGCCGTTTCGAAGGTGAAGTCCCCGGTGATGACGCCGGCGCTGCGGAGGTCGTCAGCAACCAGCGAAATCGCCTCAATGGTGTCCGCCGGCGCGCGCACCGTAACGGTTGCGAGGGGAGCTTTCATCGAAGTCTGCGCATCGGTCTTCGCCTTGCGAATCAACGAGAGGATTGCTCCGGCGTGGGTCAACAAGCCATCACGATCGGGCAGGTCTCGCCGCAGCTCATTCGAATTCGGCCACGCCGAACGATGGATGCTCCCCTCCTGCCACCACGACCAAACTTCCTCGGTGACATAGGGCAGGAACGGGGCGAAGAGCTTGAGCAGCGTTTCGAGGGCGACGGCGAGCGTGGCACGCGCCGAGCGACTGCCTGTCGCATCGTCGGCATAGGCACGACCTTTGACCAGCTCCAAATAGTCGTCGCAAAAGGGCCAGAAGAATTCCTCGGTGCGCTCGATCGCCCGGGCATAGTCAAGGCCCTCAAAAGCCAACGTGGCTTCCTCGACCAAATTGGCCAACGCGCTCAGAAGTGACAGGTCCAAAGGCTCGGTCGGCTCCCCGGAGGCGTCTCCGGTGAGACCGAGGACAAAGCGAGAGGCGTTGAGCACCTTGGTGGCAAGGCGGCGGCCGATCTTGAGTTGTCCCTCATCAAAGGCGATGTCGGTGCCGGGTCGTCCCTGCGCGGCCCAATAGCGGACCGCATCGGCGCCGAATCGGTCGAGCATCGCAACGGGATCGTTGGGGCTGTTGCCAGCCGACTTGCTGAGCTTTTTCCGGTCAGGGTCGATGACGAACCCGGAGATGGCGGCATTTTTCCAGGGCGGGGCGCCGAACTCGTAGTGCGCGCGCACCATGGTGGAGAAGAGCCAGGTGCGGATGATGTCGTGGGCCTGCGGGCGCAAGTCCATCGGATACGTCCGGGCGAAGAGATCGGGATCGTCGAGATAACCGGTGATGATCTGGGGCGACAACGACGAAGTCGCCCAGGTATCCATCACGTCGGCGTCCGCGGCGAATCCGCCCGGCTGGTTTCGCTGCGCCGGTTGGAATCCGGGTGGCGTGTCGGTGGAAGGATCGACTGGCAGCATCTCCACCGGCGCCGCAATCGGCGCGAGGTAGTCCACCTGCCCGTCGACGCCGATCGGGTACCAGATCGGGAACGGGACCCCGAAGTAGCGCTGCCGGGTGATGTTCCAGTCACCCGACAACCCGGTGACCCAGTTGTCGTATCGCACCCGCATGAAGTCGGGCACCCAGTTGACTTCCCGGCCAAGCTCGATCGAGCACGTCTTTGTCGGGATAGCGAATAAACCATTGGTCCGAGGTCACGATCTCGAGCGGGCGCGTCCCGTTCTCCCAGAACTTCACCGAGTGCGTGATCGGACGCGGCTCCGCGGCGAGCTTGTCGGCCTCCGCCAGCAGATTGGTGACGATGTCCTTAGCCTGCTTGGTCGAACGGCCGGTGAGCTGGTCATAGGCAATTTGGGCGGAGTCAGGCATCGTCGCTCTCGAACCCGGGGCTGTCCCCAACTGACCTCGCGCATCGTGCCGTTTCGCTCCACCAACGCCCTGGTCTCAAGGTTGAGCTCACGCCACCAGATCACGTCAGTGGCGTCACCAAAGGTGCAGATCATCGCCAGGCCCGTCCCCTTCTCCGGGTCGCCGAGATGGTGGGCGACGATCGGGACCGACACCCCGAACAGCGGTGTGGTCGCCCATTTTCCGAAGAGCGGCTTGATAGCGCTGGTCGTCGGGGTGGGCGACGAGAGCAACACAAGCAGGCAACAGCTCAGGGCGGGTCGTATCGACCAAGAGGTCGGAACCGTCGGGGCCCTGGAACACAATGCGCTGATAGACACCAGGTACTTCTCGATCTTCGAGTTCGGCTTGTGCCACCGCGGTGCGCAGATCGACGTCCCACAATGTCGGCGACTCGGCGCGGTAAGCCACACCTTTCTCGAGGAGCCGCAAGAAGGCCCGCTGCGAGACCTTGGTCGCGTAGGGACCAATGGTGGTGTACGTGAACGACCAATCGATAGAAAGGCCGAGCCGTGACCAGAGCTCGTGATAGCTGGCTTCCATCTCGGGGACGATTTGCTGACAGAGCTCGATGAAGTTCGGCCGCGAGACGGGGAGCGGGCGTTTGGGAGGCTCGGCAGGGTGGCTCGAAAGCAGGGTCGTATGGCAGGCTCGGGTCGACCATCGTGCCGGTCATGAGTTGCACCCTGCGCTCCACGTTGAGGCCGTTGTCGTCCCAGCCGATCGGGTAGAAGACCTCTTTCCCCGACATCCGCTGGTATCGGGCAACTAGATCGGTGTGGGTGTAGGAGAAGACGTGACCGATGTGGAGCCGGCCGGAAACCGTCGGGGGCGGCGTATCGATCGAAAAAACCTCATCTCGCTGTCCGGCTGCGATCGAATTTGTAGGTGCCCTCTTCCTCCCAACGGGCGCGCCATTTGTCCTCTAGTCCTTCGAGGACCGGCTTTGGGGGAAGGGAAGCGATCATCTCGAACAGGATACGCGTCAACGCCTCAACGGAAGCAGGGAGATCCATTGGTGAATGACGTCCGCTAGCTTTGACATCGGAGTGGAAGCCGCTGAACGCCCGAGCAGGGTTGAATGCGTGGCTGAAAGGGAAAAAATATGAGAAAGCTCTTCGAATCGGTCGGTGCGTCGCGCTGGCCTGCGTTCGCAGTCGTCGTCTTGATCCTGTTGCTTGCCGTCGCCCCGGCCGCCTGGTCGCGAACTGGCACCGCCCAGCAACGCCAGGTCGCTGTCGGAGTGCTGGAGCTAGACGACTGCAAGCAAGGCAATTGGCAGCGCTATGGGGTGTTCAAGAACCAGGGTGACTGCGTCAGCTATGTGGCGACCGGGGGCCGCAATCAGCCTTCTGGTCAAACCGGCCCCACCCGAGCCCACCACCACGACGCAGCCGGCTCCAACAACCACGACCATTGCCACCAACCGGCCAGCATCCAAAGAAGACTGCAAGGACGGGGGCTGGGCCAACTACGGCGTCTTCAAGAACCAGGGCGACTGCGTCAGCTATGTGGCGACCGGAGGCCGCAATCAGCCTGGTCAAACCGGCCCCACCACGACGACGCAGCCGGCTCCAACAACCACGACCATTGCCACCAACCGGCCGGCATCCAAAGAAGATTGCAAGGACGGGGGCTGGACCAACTACGGCGTCTTCAAGAACCAGGGCGACTGCGTCAGCTATGTGGCGACTGGGGGGACCAACCCTCCAGATGGCGCTTAGGGCTCGTCTCGCTAGTAGCGCGACCGCTCTTGCGCGGTGGCGATGATTCGTTCGGCCTCGAGTCGCGCCGCCTCGAGCCTTTGTTTGGCGCTCTCGGTCATTTCTTCCACCCGGGCGTCGGCTTCGACCTTGGCATGGCGGATGATCGAGTCGGCCTGACGGCGGGCATCGAGCAGGTCTGACTCCGCCCGGACGAGCTCGAGCTGGCGATCGGCAATGAGCTGGGCAAGTTCGGCGGCACGGGCTTCGGCCGGGGCGATGGATTCCTTCGCCTCGCGAACCAACTCCGCTGCCTGCCGCTCGGCGTTTCGGCGGAGCTGGTCTGCGCCCGTCGACCATCTCGTTGACCTTGCGCGCAACGTCCTTGCGCGCTTGTTCGGTCCCCCCCGCAGCTGCGGTCTCGGCCATGAGCCGCAGACGTCTCGGCCTCACGAACCAATTCCTCCGACTGCTGTCGCGCCTCGAGTCGGGTTAGCGCGGCTTCTTCGCGGGCGGCTGCCAACATCTGGGCGAGCCGGTCGTCGAGGGGTCGATCAGGGGAAGCCGAGATGGGCGAGAGCCCATTCCGCCTCCGCGAGGCGGGACCGCAGAGAATCGAGCTCGGCACTGAGCCGTTCGATGTCGAGCTGGTCCAACGGTTCCGAGTTCACCGGCCCAGCCTATCTTTGGCCCCGAACGCCCCCGCGAGCCAGCTCACGGCGCGGCGGCTCCCTCCAGTGCCCTGGTCAGGGCATGCTCGACGAGATGAACCAGGGCACCCTGTACCTGCAGGCGGTGTCGGGCGTCGCAGAAGACCATCGGCACCTCTGGGCCGATCGCGAGGGCGCTGGCGACATCGGCCAGGTCGTGGGTCTTTTCTCCGTTGAAGGTGTTGACCGCGACGAGAAAGGGAACCCCCTGTTTCTCGAAGAAGTCGACCGCCGGGAAGCCGGCCTCGAGCCGCCGGGTATCGACCAGCACGACCGCCCCGATGGCGCCTTTGGAGAGCTCGTACCACATGAAGTGGAATCGATCTTGTCCGGGCGTGCCAAAGAGATAGAGAACGAGGTTGCCCTTCAGGCTGATGCGACCGAAATCCATCGCCACGGTCGTCGTGGTCTTGGTGTTATCGGCAAAGAGTTCATCGACCCCGGCACTCACCTGGGTCATGACTGCTTCGCTACGCAGCGGCTCGATCTCGGAGATCGATCCGACAAAGGTTGTCTTCCCGACTCCGAAACCGCCGGCAACGACAATCTTGATCGGCAGCAGCCGGGGTCGGTCAGAGAGCCTTGATTCCATCGAGCACCTTCCTGAGGAGCGTTGCGTACTGGTAAGAATCGAGATCGGTGGCGTTGCCCGTGGGCGGATCGAGGATCTGCAGCGCTCCCCGTCGGGCGAGGTCGGCAACTACGACCCGAATCACTCCGACTGGCACATCGAGACGGGCCGAGACTTCGACAAGTGCGAGCTGTTGATCGGTGAGGTCGATGATGCGGGCGGCCTCGAATCGATAGAGGTGGCGATTTTCGCGGCCGGCCTGGGTCGCAACGATTTGTGCTTCGAGGGCAATCTGGGGAAGGTCGCGTCCGGTGCGGCCACCGGTCATCGTGTATGGCCGAACCAACCTCCCCGGAGCATCCCCTTCGTGCTTCACTTCGAGGCGACCAGCTCCATCTTCAGTTCTTCGCGGACCTCGGGGGTAAGCACCTGACCGGCGCGCTCAGCGAAGAGTGCCATTTGGTAGGCGACCGAACCGATGTCGACCGATCGGCTGGTCAGGACGCAGAGAAGAGATCCATCGCTGATCCCGGTGACGAACAGCCAGCCGTTGGTCATTTCGATGATCACGTTCGATACTGACCCGGCGCCGAAGCGTCCCGCCGATCCGTACGCCAAGCCGATCATGCCGGAGGCCACGGCGGCCAACCGATCAGCCGACTCCCGATCGACGTCGAGCGAGACTGCCATCGGCAGTCCATCGGAGGAAACCACGACCGCCTTGCGAACGGTCGGAACCGCCTCGACAAATCGACCAATCAGCCAGTTGAGGTTGGAAGCACCAGCACTCATTCGTCAGATCCCTTCGTCTCTTTGTTTGGTCCGTCACCGAGCTTGCCAGCGCTGTCACGGCCCGTCTGGAAAGCACTGAGGGCAGCTTTGATCCCCTCAGGCCCGATGTCGGACGAGCTCGAGCTCGTCGCGCCCTCATTGCTCCGATCCTGGAACGACGTACCTGGCACGCGGGTTGGAAGGCCTTGCTCGGTGAGAATCGGTGCCGGCGCTGAGCGCCCGGTCGCAGTAGTTCCGTTGCCCCCGATGGTTGGGCTGGCGGCCGGTTGTAGCGTCGACGGCGACGGTCGCGGCGAGGGCGCCGGTGTTGCGGGGCTGCTAGTCGGAGCCGGGACCGCATGGAGACGGGCCGGGGTGGTGGATGGCGGAGCGACCGGGGCTGCGGGTGGGTTGGGAACCGGCTGGACCGGTCGGTTGCGACGAGAGTCCACCATGGCCGGCGGTTGGTTCTGGACGCGTTGTGGTTCGGGTGGCCGGGTGATCACGGCGGTTTCCAGCAACCCCCGCGGCACGGTGATCCGTACGGTGATCCCAGGCACACCCGCCGCGAGGCGAACTCGCATGCGGTGGCGGGACGCCAGCCGGGCAACCACGTACATGCCCAGGGTTGGTTCGAGCGCGAGACCCAGCACCGGAGGATGTGCGAGGAGTTCGTTGAGTTCGACGAGCCGCTCATCACCTATGCCGATGCCGTGATCGGAAATGGTGATCAGGTAGCCCTGTTCGTCGAAGAGCCCGGCCACCCGCACTCGTTCGGTGGGCGGCGAGAACTGCGTCGCATTGTCCAACAGTTCCGACATGAGGTGGGCGACATCGGAAACCGCATGACCGGCAACGCGCACCGGTTCGAGCGCGAGGATGTCGATGCGCTGATACTCATCGACCTCGCCGAGCGCGGCTCTGATGACATCGCCGATTTCGAGTGGCTTCTCCCACATCCGCGGGCTCTCGGCGCCGGCCAGCACCAGAAGGCTTTCGGCGTTGCGCCGCATCCGGGTGCTGAGATGGTCGAGCCGGTAGTAGCCGGCGAGAGTCTCGGGATCTTCCTCCTTCGATTCGAGTTTGTCGATCAGGGCAAGCTGGCGGTCGACGAGCGAGCTGTTGCGACGGGCGAGCGTGACAAAAATCTCCGACACCCCTTTGCGGAGAATGTCCATCTGCTGGGCGGCGACTTCGACCAGCGTGCTGTGCAGCGCGGAGAAGGAACGGGCCAGCTCGCTGACCTCGTCGTTGCCCGCGTCGCGAATCCGTGAGGTGATGATCGAGCGGGCGGGGACGACGCCGCTTTCGTCGGGATTGCGCAGCGCCGAGACCAGATTGGGCAGTTCGACCTCGGCGACTCGCCGGGCCGAATCAGTGACCGCTCGCACTCGCCGAACCAGGGACCGCTCGATGCGCACCGTCGCAAAGATGGTGATCAGGATGATTACGGCGACCCCGGCCGCGATGAAGATTGCCCGCTGGCGCGCGGTCGCCGCGTCCAACTGGGCAGCCTCGGCGGCTTGATCGGCGAGACGATCGGCGGCCACGATGAGTAGCTCATTGCGGTCGGCCGGGAAGCCATTGATGTCGACTGTCTCAGAAGCTTCGCGCCCGGTGACGGCTTCTTCCATGGCGGCGAGATCGGCGAGTTCCTTAGCGGCCAGGTCGGATGCCTCGGCGGCGCGTTCCTGCCAGCTGCGAAGCTCGGCCTCGAGGATGTTCAGGTTCGACTCAACCTGGTCCCGCTGCTGATCGGTGCCGCGGGAGATGAAGGTTCGCACAATCTGTTCTTGCCCGAAGGAGATGCTCGCCGCTTCGGCCAGAGCTTCAGCTGCGGAAACGTCCTGGGCTTTCTCGCGATCATCAAGATCGAGCGTCACATGGGAGATGACATCGAAGAGCAAAGAGCTTCCGCTCCTGTAGCCCGAGGCCAAACCGACGTTCACCTCGTCGGCTGCTCGAACATCGGCCAGCCAGGACTCGATCGCAGAAGTGGTCGCAGTCAAACCATCGACCAAATCTTCGCTACCGGGTCGCACGCTGGCAGCCAGCACGTCCACCGTGGCTGACAGCTTGTCGATGGCGAGGTCGGTCTGGATCCGGGCGGACTCGAGATTGACGGGGTCGACCGCCTCCGGATCGAGAACCAAAGTATTCACGAGGTGCTGTTCGGACCACAAGGTGCTCAAGGCCTCCATGGCCGAGCTGGCGACGGTCGAGGCCTGAGCGGTCTCTTCCTGCACGTTCGCTTGCTCGAGGAAGGTCCACGCGACGTAGCCACCGGCGAGCAGCGCCACCAACCCGATCGGGATGCTCGCCAACGCCAATTTGGCGGCCAGCCGAGTCCTAAACACGTAGCTCCCTCCTTGCGAAATAGTCCGCTGTGCTTATCGACCGAAACGGCGGCCTTCTTTAGGCGCGGCGGGCTCCCCGACGCTGATCTTCTGTGCGTAACGTCGAGGGGTGAAGTACTGGCTCTACAAGTCTGAGCCCAACAGCTACAGCATCGACGATCTGGCCCGGGATCGGACGACGATTTGGGACGGAGTGCGCAACTACATCGCTCGCAACTATCTGCTCCAAGCCGAGGCAGGGGACCTGGCCTTCTTCTACCACTCGAGTGCCAATCCCCCCGGCGTGGCCGGCCTCTCCCGAGTCATCGAAACGAAAGTTGTGGATCCCACGCAATTCGACCCGCACTCGAAGTACTTCGACTCCGGGGCCAAGCTCGAGGAGCCGCGCTGGCACACCACCACAGTCGAGTTCGTGGAGAAGTTCGCGAAGCTTCGTTGCGCTCGAGACACTGCGGGCGACTTTCTCGCCCGAAGAGCTCCCCATCCTCCGCCGGGGAAGTCGTCTTTCGGTCACTCCGGTCCCCGAATCGACCGCCTGGCGCTTGCTCGAAATGGCTCGCTGAGTTCTACAGCGGCAGCGGCTCGCTGCCGATTCGAATTGGATGCCGCGGATTCGTTGGTCTATGCCCTGGGTTGCCACGTCCGGGACCACGTGCCTTGTCGCTCTAGCGGCATTCGCCGGTCTCGGCCTTTCCGCGGGATTAGACGGCGTGACGATCTTCTGGCCGGCAGCCGGAGTTGCCGCGGCCATGGTCACGTCGAGCAGTCCGGCACTCCGGCGCTACATCCTCACGGGTGTCTTCCTGGGAACCGTTTTGTCGGCATTCCCCTTCGATGGAGAAGCGTGGCTGTTCGTCATTGGGGCGGCGGTCGCGAATACGGTCGAAGCCCTAATCGTGGGAGCCATTCTTCGGACCAGACTCCCGGCGACTCATCGAATCGTCCGCGTCGCTGACATTCATGCCCTGCTCACGGCCTGCTTGGCCGGCCCGGCAATCGGTGCCCTCATCGGCGGGACCGCTACTGCGATTTCATTCGGCTCTCCGGTTGGCGCGGCCATGCTCTCCTGGTTCGCCGCCGACTCCCTTGGCATCGCACTGATTGGACCGGGTGCCCTCGCTGTTATCTCCGCAATCCGCGATCGCCTCCCCGGGTTCAAGTGGCTCCACATTCTCTACTACGGGATCGGGACGCTGGGGGTCCTCGGCCTTGCAACCCTGTTGCGCGAACTCACTGCCCGTGGCTTCGCCTATCTCATCATCGTCCCACTGATGCTTGCAACGGTCTACGTGGGTCAGCGTGGCACCGTGATCCTCACCGCCCTCGTGTCGTTTGCCGCGGTCATCGCGACGGACCAAGGTATCGGTCCCTTCAGTGGCGCCGTGAGCGACTTCCACCCGGTGATCGCGGCACAGATCTTCCTCGTGGTGATTCAGGTTGTCTTGCTCTTCGTTTCCATCGAAGCAACCCGGAGGCGCGATGTCCTGGCAGAAATCGAAGGCGTCTTTGACGCCGCCCTCGACGGCGTATTGCTGGTCGACGAAGACGATGTCATTCGGCGCGCAAACAATTCGAGCGAAGAGATGTTGGGCAGCCGCTTGCTCGGAAAGAGGTTCACCGATTTCCTCGTTGAGCCCATCGACGCCGAAATCATGGTCGCCCATAGGGCCGTCCTGACTCGCGCCCGGCGGGCAAACGAGGAGGAGTTCTGGGCTGAAGTTTCCGAAGGCAAGGTCGCCGAAAGTTCCAACCGGGTCCGGAGAGCCATCGTGCTCAGGGATGTAACCCTCCGAATCGAAGCGCAGGAAAAGCTCGAGAAGATGCGCGACCAGTTCATCTCCAACATGACCCATGAATTACGGACTCCGTTGACTTCGATCATCGGCTACACCGAATGGCTGCTCGAAGGAGCCGATGGCGAAGCCAGGGCCGACCTCGAGCTGATTCGGGAGAGTGCCGCCAGCCTCTCGGGCATCGTCGACGACATCCTCGACTTCAAGCGATCGGCCGAGTCGGGCGGACTCTCCGAACCGGTCAACTTCACGCTCCTCGTCCGGCGGGTGGAGCAGGCGCTCGAGCCAGCTGCGCATACCCGCAACGTCAAGATCGCCACTGACCTCGAACACAGTGTCCAAGTCGTCGGCGACCATCGCCAGCTTGAGCGAGTGGTGGCGAACCTGGTTTCGAACGGCATCAAGTACTCAAATCCGGGTGATGTCGTGACAGTGGAACTCCGGACCGACGGCAACGACATGAGCCTCGTCGTCGCAGACACCGGCATCGGGATCTCCGCCGAGGACCAGGCCCGTATCTTCGAAAGGTTCTTCCGGGCGAGCAGCGCCGTGTCGGCGGGGATTCCCGGGACTGGCCTCGGTCTCTCCTTCGCCCGGGAAATCGCACGGACGCACAAAGGAGAGCTCACCCTGGAAAGCAACCTGGGTGTGGGTACTACGACCCGGCTGCGGCTCCCCCTGCGCAAGGCTGCGCTACAGACCGCAATTCGTTAGCGCTTCCTCGACTGAGGCGCCCCCGAATTGCAGCCGTTCAAATGCAGCGACCTGCTCAATCTCTTCTCCGGTGAGGACGGCTTCGAACGACGGCATTACCGCGGTGATGTCCTTGTCGTTGTCGCCATAGGTGGGACCCACTTCCTCCTCCCATTTCTTCGATCCAAGGAAGATCCACTTCTTCTGGTCGTCGCAATCGGAGAACGTCGTGAGCACGCTCGCCAGACTCGGGCCGCTGGCCCCTTGGCCGTCGCCTCCATGGCAAGTTGCGCAGGCCCGGTTGAAGGTGAGACGTCCGGAGTCAAGCGCGGGATCACCCAATGATTGGGTGGGCTGAGCACAGGCGATCGCGACAAGCCATACCCCCCCGACGATCAACCTGCGCACGATTTCTCAGGCAGCCTGGCTGCGGTTGAGCGCCGGGACCGCCGTCGCAATCGCCCAGATCAGCGCCAGACCGAGAATCGGAGTCGCGATCTGCTTGAGGATGGCCGAATCGATCACCAACCCCACGAGGAAGAGAGAAAGGCTCAAGTTGACTGCCCACACCAACAACCGGTCGGTGTTTCCCCGGTTCACAAAGCCCGAGAGCACCCCGAACAGCGCGTTGGTCATGACGCCTATGAACATTGCGTGGTCGAACGCCGTCAGCACGCCGATTGGACCCGTTCCGGCTTCCGGATCCAGCTCGCCGGAGACGAACAACTGCACCACGTAGATGAGTAACGCGATCCCGACGAGGAGGAACAGAACAGACATCTTGGCGAATGCGGATCCCCCTGCGCCTGGGCGAATCTGGGGCCAGATGGCGATCACGAAGATGATGATGCCGATCACTTCCAGCGCGCTGAACACCTGAATCAAAGCCTCGATGTTGAGGATGAAGGCCAGGTTGGCGATGATGCCTGAGGCGAAGAGCAGCCACGCCGCGCTGCGCCCCAGACGGGTATTGGCGCCGTTGAGTTGCCAGGCGGCAACTGCGACACCGGCGAGGATCAAATAGCCGATCAGCATCGCCGGCGGATGTGCTCCTGCGATTGCGGCCGCTGTGTCGTTGCTGAGGCCGGGGAGCGAGCCGTTGGCGATGAAGAGGCCGAAGAGGACACCGAGCACGGCTCCGATGACCAGTGAGATCGTGGCGAGATAGATCGCCAAATGCCCCGTCGAGCGCTCACTGGCTCGATAACGGCGAGTCGTCCAGACCAACAGCCAGATCAACACGAGCAGGAGGAGAGTGCCGGCGATGGGTCGGTACACGCCGGTTCCGATTGCAAAAGTTGCCACATACAGGACTATCGCTCCGAGACCAAAGCGGGCGATGCTTCGCCCGCTCGCGACCTCGGCATCGGAAGCACCAGGTCCGAAAATCGTCAGCAGAACACCGATCACCGCCATCGTGATCCACCCCAGCGTGCCCGCGTGGACGTGGGTGATCAACATCTCGTGGCTCGGATCCCAGACGTCCAACCCGTTCAGGATTCCGATGACAATCGTCACCAGGAAGACAAGCAATGCCGCCTGATAGAGCATCCGACTCTGCTGGGCCAACGGTCCCATTCGTGCCTCCTCCATTAAGACCGAGCTTCCTTAGTCGCCGACGGTGAGAGTCCCGCCCATGTCGCTGTGGACCTCGCAAAAGAACGTGTAGGACCCGGCGGCCAACTCAGCGGGGACAGTGAATTGGGCGTTTGAATCCCCGGCGATTTCGACAGCTTCCCAGGAATCATCGCCGGAGGTAAAGGTGTGGCGGACGGAGTCAAGGTTGACGATCGTCATCGATTCGCCGGGGCCGAGGTCGGGGGCCGCGCCAAAAGAGCGTCCCTCGATCGTGAGCTGTGGGCCATCGCCCTCGCCGACCGTCGTCGTGTTGGGGTCGGTCGAGTCGCCGCCACATGCCCACAACGCACAGACAAGTGCACACAGGAGTAGGCGCCTCGCCACGAAGGAGAATCTAAACCTGGCTCATGGAGCCATGTCGGTAAATTCGCCCCATGGCACTCGTTTGCGTCACCGGCGGCAGCGGCTACGTGGGATCGCAGATAGTGCGCGAGCTGCTCGAAGCCGGTCATCAGGTGCGGGCCACGACGCGGGACGTGGGCAAAGCCAGGGAACAGCTAACGACCCTCGATGAGGGCGTCGAGTGGATAACCGCAGACCTCGGGTCCCCGGAAACGTTTGCCCCGGCAATAGGGGGCAGCGACTACGTCATCCACACCGCCAGCCCCTATGTCCTCACGGTCGACGAACCGCAAAGGGACCTCGTCGAGCCGGCGGTGGCCGGGACGACGGCGGTCTTGGAGGCTGCCCTCGCCGCCACGACCGTGCGGCGAGTGGTGTTGACCTCGTCGCTGGCAGCAGTGACCGACGAGCCTGACCGGGTTTTCACCGAGGCCGATTGGAACATCAAGTCCTCGCTGACGAGGAACCCCTATTACTTCTCAAAGACCGCGGCCGAGAGGGCTGCCTGGGATTTCGCCAAGGCCCACCCCGGCTTCGACCTCGTCGTTATCAACCCGTCTTACGTGGTCGGTCCCTCACTCATCCCACCCTTGAACGAAACAGGGAGAGCCCTGGTGGGCCTGGTCACAGGTTTGTTTCCGGCCGTGATCGATCTCTCTTACCCGTTCGTCGATGTTCGCGACGTTGCCCTCGCCCATCGCCTCGCTATGGAGAACGACAACGCGCACGGGCGTTACCTGTGTACCGCCGAAACCTGGTCCCAGCGCCGCGTGGTTGAGTGGATCAAGGGTGCCGACCTGGGTCTGGGAAGCCCACCGCGGTTTTACATGGACAACAAGGTCGGAAGTGCCTTCGCCAAGCTGGCGGCGCGCTTCCAAGACTCCGGCGAGCGCGACTACATCGTGACCCATATCGGGCGGCATCCAAGCATCGACACCACGAAGATCAGGTCCGAGCTAGGGATGCACTTTCGCCCGGTCGGCGAATCTCTGATCGATTCCTATCGCGACTATGAAAAGTGGGGGCACCTCAAAAAGGCCTCAGAAAAAAGGGCCTAGGAATCGCCGCGGCGGCGTCGAACCTCGTCGACCTTGCCGAGCGCCTCCCGGAGCTCATCCAACCACTCGGCTTCGTGCTCGCCCACGAGGCGGACGCACCACGCCAGAGCCTCGGCCCGGCTTCGGGCCGCACCACTTTCGACGAGCGTGTCGAGCACCCGGCGTTCGTTCATCCTCAGCCGGGTCATGGCCGGAGCTGCCAGGGTGCGGAAGTGGTAGGTGTCGTCGCCGAGCTTGACTCCCCAGCTGACCTTGCGTCCGAAGCGGCGCTCGGCCTCACGAGCGATCGAGATTCGCTGAGACCGACTGTCGGAGCGAAAGCCGTCGACCCGGGCCTCGACCGCGACTTCCTGATCGCCTTCTGTAGCGTCGCCTCCAATTTCGGGGGACTCGAGCGGGACGATTACCAGGATTTCATCGCGGTCGGTTTTGACCTCGAGTGGGCCGGTCGCCCATTCCTTGGGCAGACGGCCGGTGAACCAGGCGAGAGGTTCTTTGGATTGTTCTGTGGTTGACATGATTACAAGTATACATGATTACCTGCTTACGCCTTGGGCCGGGCGGTTGTTCGTCTCAAAAATCTTGCCGTAGACGGATCGAGGGGATTGAATTTGTCATAGCCGGGTCGTACATTTGTCAGAACAGATGTTCGATACACTCGAGATCGAGAGGCCCGACACGGCCACTTCTTGGGGGGAGGAATTGGTCGCCGAACTGCGGAAATCTCACCGTCAGATCGGCCAACTGCAAGCCCATTTCTACCGCCAGCTGGTCGCGGTGGCCGACGCTGTGGCCGAGGCGGTGCCCGAGGTCGGTTACGAATACGCCGCCGACGAGGTGGCGGCGGCGTTGACCTGGACCCGGCGTCGGGCCGAAGCCGAGCTCAACTTCGCCTGGGAGCTTTCCGACCTGCCCGCCGTCGGTGATGCTTTGGCTGCCGGGGAGATCGACCTGGCGAAGACGAAGACCATTGTCTACGGCCTCACCGGCATCGATTCAGAGCTCGCCAAGCAGGCGGCCGGAAAGATCTTGGAAAGGGCTTCTCGTCAGACCACCGGCCAGATCCGGGCCCGGCTCCGCCGTTTGCTCTTAGAAGTCAACCCGCAAGCCGCGGCCGACCGTTATCAGGCCGGGCTGAAAGATCGGAAAGTGGTCTCAGACGCCAACGACGACGGGACCGCCAACCTCCACCTGTACAACGTTGCCCCCGACCAGGCCACCCTCGCTTTCGACCGGATCGATCACTACGCCCGGGCCCAAGGAACCGAAGACGAACCGCGGACGTTGGACCAGCTCCGCACCGACGTCGCCTTAGACCTCCTCGTCGGCTGCCTCGACCACCAGGACCGGGGTCGGAAACCGATCGTCGACATCCGCGTCGACCTCACCACTCTGATGGAACTCAACGAAAAGGCCGCTGAGATCCCCGGGTTCGGCCCGGTCGTCGCCGACATCGCCCGACAGGTTTCAGAACAGCAACATTCCGAATGGCGGTTCTACGTCATCGACGGAGACCAAATCATCTCAAACGGCACCACCCGGAGAAGACCCAGCCGCCCGCAAAGACGCCGCATCGAAACCCGCTACCCCCACTGCGTCTTCCCCGGCTGCCGCACCCCAGCTACCCACGCCGACTTCGACCACCGGAAACGCTGGGCAGACGGCGGACCCACCGACGACCACAACCTCAACCCGCTCTGCAACCACAACCACGGCACCAAAGACAACGGTGGCTGGCGGCTCGAACTCATCGACCCGGTCACCTTCGAATGGACCAGCCCCCTCGGCATCAAACACCTCGTCGAGATCGAACCTCCCTAGCTGGTTGAGGTCGAATTCAGGACGAGCTATCTAGAACGGCGATGATTTCGGTCACCGGGTAGGCGACCGTGGTGGCGGTGTCGGGAACGGCGAGCCCGGCCCATGGCGCGGCCGCCGTCCCCCGCCACTGGACGTCCCATTGATAAGCCACCGTCAGGGGATAGCTGTCGAGACTCGGATGACAGCGAGGCGTTGAACCCGGTGGACTGCACGTCTTGACCTCGTAGATGTGACGAGCGAGACCCGTCGGGTATCCGGTGAGCAGCGGGAACTCGCTTTCGCCGAAAGACGCTGAGCTGCCGTCGCCCCAGCTGATCGTCACTCCGACCACCCGGCCGGTGACCTCGAGGACTTGTCCGAGCGGATCGACGATCGAATCCGAGAACGGTGGTGGCGGTTCCACTCGCAGATGGGTCTCGGCGCCCGGTCAACCCCCACGGTATGCGCGGGTTGAGAATCGGATCGGGCTCGACATGGACATACTCGGAAGCGAGATCCCAGGCAGTGAGAACATCGGGCTGCTCGGGTGTCGGTTCGGACGTGCAGACCGGATAGGTCACGTCGACGATCAGCGGGCCCCCGGGATCGTCATCAGGGTCATAGGCGAATGACGCCGACCCATCGGCCTGCCGGCCTAGGAACTCCCATCCCGTCGGGACCGATCGCCAGTACCAACAAGTGCCATTGGCAGCGGTACCTACCGCCGGAAACAGCCATCCCGGCACCCGTCTCTCGACTGGCATAGTCAACAATCTCGCCAGCAACACGACAACGAGTCACGGATCTCGCATCCTGACCAGAGTCGGAATCCGCGACATCGACCCAGCAATATCGTTCGTCCGACTGCGCGCAGCCGGAAGGGCAATCATCGAGCAGATCAGCGCAATTACGAGCCTCTTCACGGGGTTACCTCTCGGACGACGTCGTCACAATCCGCGACCAAAGATCGTTCCGGATAGACCCATGAGGTTGCGAAGCGCCATCCGTACGCGGATCGTGCGGCCAAAGAACGTTGACGCCTGTTGTCCACAGGGTCACCGTCCAAAAACGGCATCGACATCGTGCTTGTACGACCACGAGGCAATCCGGTCGATCCAGGAGAATCGGTCGTCGACGCTTAGTTCCAAATTGAAGATCGTTGGTGCCCATCAAACTGCAAGCTGCTCCATCGCTCGCACACCGGCATTCGTGTTGGGTCGTAGCCACGACATTCCCACAACGCGTCTGATGTCTTTGCGATAGATCGCGTCGAACCAACCGAACCAAAGGTCAGTCAAGGATCGCTTCGACTTCGGCGATGCGTTGTTCGGCGGAAGTCGTCGTCGGAGCTGAGGATCGTCGTAGAAGTCGCAGCTGGAGGAGCAGTCGTGGTGATCACCGCCAGAGCCGACGTGGTAGTTGGGGTAGTCGGAGCGGCTGTGTTCCAGCTTCGCCAGAGCAAACCACCAAGTGCCAGCGCTAGCACACCCACAATCCCCACCGCCGTCCACCGCCGCGTCCGACTCACCCAGGCGAATTTACAGCGAAACCACCCCTTTACTAAAGGGTGTCGTCGGTCTGAGTTTTCGCGATTTCGGGCTCGGTGCGACCCGGCAAGGCCCAGATCGCCAGCGCGAGCAACGACAGCGCGGCGAACCCGAGACCGGCCCAGCCCCAGGCATTCGATCGATTGGGCTCGGCGACCTCGCCCGGGGCCGAACTGAGGATCCCCAGGACCGCCGGGGCCACTCCGAGATCGGTCAAAAGGACAGGTTGGCTTTGACTGCTGACCTCGGCACTCAGGAGCTCGAAGACCACGATGTAGTTGACCTTCCGCACGTCGACAATGATCCGGTACTCGCCATCTGCAGTCTCGGGAAGAGGTATCGCTTGCTGTTCGCCGCCCGGTTCGATCAGATGAGCGACCACCGCTTCTCCGGACTCAGCCTCGACTGAGAGATTCAGCTCCATCCGCTCGGCACTTGTCTGCCTTGCTGAGGCTGTGGCAAGCCCAAAGACCCCTCCTAGGTTCACCCCTACGGAGGCCACGATCAGCAAGCTCGCCATCCAATGCAGCATCTGGAAAGGCTATCGACCAGGCCAATACGGTTCTGCACTTTCGATTCGCCAAATACGATTCGGACGTGATCGAAGTCATCATCGGCGATCTCACAGCGCAACCGGTGGATGCCATCGTCAACGCCGCAAACGAGCATCTAGCTCACGGCGGAGGCGTCGCCGCAGCCATCGTCCGGGCAGGTGGAGCGGGGATTCAGCAGGAATCAGACCGCTGGGTAAAAGAGCACGGGCCACTTGGGTCGGGGCAGGCGGCAGTCACCTCCGCGGGTTCTTTGCCGGCCAAATACGTCATTCACGTGGTCGGCCCCCGCTATCGAAAAGGTCAGGACAATGAGGGCCTGCTCGCTAGAGCCGTGGAGGGTGCCCTCCAGGCTGGAGCCGATCTCGGAATTGATTCGATCGCTTTCCCCGCGATCTCTGCGGGAATCTTCGGATATCCGCGGAAGGAGGCCTGCACGGTGATTGTCAACTCCATCCAGCGTTGGACCGCTGACCATCCCCAATATGAACGAATTGTCCTCGTTGGCTACGACGAGGCTGCGGCTGAAGACTTCCGGTCCGCCTTATCCTGAACCCATGAGCGGTCGCACGCTGTTCGAAAAAGTGTGGGAAAACCACCTGGTTCGTCACGTTCCCGGCGAACCAGACTTGCTCTACGTCGATCTCCATCTCGTCCATGAGGTCACCTCGCCCCAAGCCTTCGATTCGCTACGGATGCAAGGAAGAACCGTTCGCCGCCCGGATCTGACGCTCGCCACTATCGACCACGGGGTTCCCACCGCCAATCGCCATCTCGGCATCACCGATCCCGATGTCGAAGATCCAGATCGACGCCTTGATCCGCAATTGCGACGAGTTCGGCGTCAAACTCTTCGGGCTCGACGATCCGCGCTCCGGGATCGTGCACATCATCGGACCCGAACAAGGCCTCACCCAGCCGGGAATGCTCATCGTGTGCGGCGATTCGCACACGTCGACTCACGGAGCGCTGGGCGCGCTCGCCTTTGGCATTGGCACCTCCGAGGTCGAGCACGTTCTCGCCACTCAGACACTGCCCCAGGACAAACCTCTTTCGATGGCGGTCACGGTCGAAGGTGAGTTGCCGACCGGAGTGACGGCAAAAGACATCATCCTCGGAGTGATCGCCCAGATCGGAACCGGCGGTGCGTCCGGCCACGTCATCGAATACCGCGGATCGACGATCCGCAGCCTCTCGATGGAGGGTCGCATGACGATCTGCAACATGTCGATCGAAGGCGGCGCTCGAGCAGGGATGATCGCGCCTGACGAAACCACGTTTGCCTACGTCGAGGGTCGCCCCTTCGCGCCCGAGCGGTTCCCATTGGCAATCGGCGTTGGACGATTGGAGTCGGCTTGCAGACCGATCACGATGCCGTCTTCGACCAAGAACTTGTCCTCGACGCCAGGCAACTTCGAGCCCTATGTCTCCTGGGGAACCAACCCGGGACAAACGATTCCAGTCACGGCGTCGATCCCCCATCCCGATCAAGCCGACGATCCCACCGAACGCGATTCGATCGAGCGCGCGCTCGCCTACATGGATCTGACGGGTGGCACGCCGATCAGCGAAGTCATGATCGACCGGGTGTTCCTCGGTTCATGCACCAACGGCCGCATCGAAGATCTGCGGGCGGCGGCTGCCATCGTCGAAGGGCGCCAGCTGGCTCAAAACGTCACAGCGATGGTCGTTCCCGGTTCCGGTCTGGTGAAGCTCCAGGCCGAAGCGGAAGGCCTCGATCGAATCTTCAAGGAAGCCGGCTTCGAATGGCGCGACGCCGGCTGCTCGATGTGTCTGGGGATGAACCCTGACATCCTCCTCCCCGGGGAACGCTGCGCCTCGACGTCGAACCGCAACTTCGAAGGACGGCAAGGGCCCGGTGGTCGGACCCACCTGGTGTCACCGGCCATGGCGGCGGCGGCCGCGATCGCCGGCCACTTCGTCGATGTAAGGGAATGGAATTGACCACCCCGCGATCGACCGCCCGGTCGCACCGAAGGCGTACGGCTACTCGACCAAGAAGGAGGGGATGCTCTCCTGGGACGAGGTCCGGGATGCTCTGGCCGCGGCCAACATTTTCTGGATCGGCACCACCCGGCCCGACGGGAGTTCGCACATACATCCCATCTGGGGCGGCTGGGTCGACGAGATGGGCTACTTCGAAGGCGGACCCACGACTCGCTGGGGTCGCAACCTTGCTATCGATCAGAGGATCAGCTTCGGAGTCGAATCGACCGGGATGCACGTCAGCGGCCGTGGCTCAGTCACCAGAGGCAAAGCAGGGGAGCAGTTCGACCGCCTGCAGGCGAACTACGCAGGCAAGTACGACTACCAAGCCCGAAAAAGACGGTGATTTCTGGCGGATCGCGCCAGAGGTGATCATCGCTCTCAAGGTCGGGTCGATGGAGGAGTTCGCCAACACCCCGACCCGCTTCAGATTCAAATCGTGAAGCCGATCAGCACCATCGTCGGTTCGTTGGCTCCGCTCCCCCGCGCCAACGTCGACACCGATCAGATCATGCCCAAGAAGTATCTCAAGCGAGTGGAGCGCACCGGCTACGGCGAATTCGTGTTCGCCGAGTGGCGTGAGGCCGACTCGAACTTTGTCCTCAATCTCCCCGAGTACCGAAGCGCTCGCATCCTGGTCACCGGTCCCAACTTCGGTTCGGGCTCCTCGCGTGAACATGCACCGTGGGGACTTCAGGATTGGGGTTTCGAGGCCATCATCGCTCCCTCTTTTGCGGACATCTTTCGCAACAACTGCACGAAGATCGGGCTGCTGCCAGTCGAACTGTCCGAGAAGGAAGTGGCCTGGCTGATGGAGTTGGCGGAAGCGGACCCGGCCGCCGAAGTCGAGATCAGTCTTCCTGATCTAAAGGTGCAAACCGAGGGGTTCAGCGCCGAGTTTGTGATCGACCCCTACACCCGCTGGCGGCTGGAGAACGGCCTCGATGACATCGGCCTCAGCCTCCGCCACACCGATGCCATCTCTGCGTTTGAGACAACTCGCCCGGACCATCTGCCGGTTACGTCCGGGGGCTAACCGACGCGCGACGGCGAGGTCGGGGCGATCGGTGATCACCGCGTCGACGCCGATTTCAAACAGGCGTTCCATCTCGCTTGGTTCGTTGACGGTCCAGACATGAATCAACCTGCCCCACCGATGGACTAGGTCAACGAGCCGGCGGCTCACAATCGGAAAGCCGTACCAGGAGACCGGGACCTGCATCGCCGATGTGGAGACGCCGAAAGGGTTCCACTTGCCGCTGCGGCTCGACGCGATGGCCCGAATCGTTTCGTTGGTCGCGGTGGAAGTAGCCACGCGGTTCTCGGTCCACGCCCGGAAGCGACGCGAGTCGCTCGTCCGAAAACGAGCCGACGATCACTCGCCGGTTCAACTCGCGTTCGGCGATGAGGCGGGCCAGTGGCTCTTCCGTTCCATCGACTTTGAGATCGACGATGAACCCCGCCTGAGGAAACTGTGCGACGACGGACTCAAATGTCGACACCCGGAGGTCCCCGATCGCGGAACGGGAACTCCTCTCCCCGGCGGTGCCGCCAGCCTGCATCGAGCGCGGCCACGTCTGGATAGCTGGTTCGAGCCGTGAGCCCAGAGCCGTCGGTCGTTCGATCGAGGGTTGCATCGTGGAAACAGATCAGTTCGCCGTCCGCGGTGACGCGTAGGTCGGTTTCAAAGAGTTCGACACCGAACTCGGCCGCTCGCTCAAACCCGAAGGTTGTGTTCTCGGGCCACAGCAGTCGAGACCCGCGATGAGCTACGACCCGCCCACCCGATTGAAAGACAGTTTGCGGGAAGACGGTTTCCAAGCAGCGTTACTGGGCGATGCGGTCCTTGAGGCCCTTGGCAGGTGCGAAATGCACATACTTTCGAGCCGGGATGGAGATCTCTTGCCCGGTGGCGGGGTTGCGGCCTTTGCGGGCTGAACGGCTCTTGGTAGCAAAGGTGCCAAAGCCGGAGATGGTGACTTTGTCGCCGGCATCGAGTTCGACCGCAATGATTCCCTTCCCCGGGTCCGAGTCGAAAATCATGTCAATGATGTCGGTCGCGGCCGCCTGAGTGAGGTCGGCCTTTCTGGCAAGCTTTTGTGCCATTTCCGTCTTGTTCACGGGCCCTCCTTGGGGTTTCTGTGACGCTGGCGCCGCTTGCGCCGCGGGCCAACCTTAGGCCGGTTCGGCGGGGCGGGGAAAGCTCCCGACGACCGGATCCCCTTGTTTTACAACGGTTTTGACCAGGTTTTGGTCGGGCCGGTAACCGAGATGTCGGTAGTTGTCGGACTCGAGCACAACCACATCGCCCACGTCGCCGACCCGGAGGCGACCCTTCCGCGGCTCCTCCAAGGCAAGCGCCCCACCTCGCGTCGCCGACCACAACGCCTGGTCAAGAGTCAGGCCCATGTCGAGGCAAGCGACCGCGATGACAAGCTGCATCGAAGAAACGAGGGAACTCCCTGGATTGCAATCGGTCGCCAGCGCGACGGTGGCGCCAAGGTCCCACAGCAATTTTCCCGGAGCCTGGGGCAAACGCGTCGACCAGGAAGCCGTTGGACACAACACGGCCACGACTCCTGCTTCGGCAAGGCCCCGCGCCTGAGACTCATCGACGTTCTCGAGATGGTCGGCGGAAACCGCGCCGAGTTCGATCGCCAGTTCCACGCCGCCCGTGTTGCCGAGCTGGTTGGCGTGGAGGCGCGGCTTGCAGGCCGTGCCGACTGGCGTGCTGAAGCACCCAACGAGCCTCATCGACGGTAAAGGCGCCGCGATCACAAAAAACGTCGCAATAGGTGGCAGCTCGCGCCGCCAAAGGCAGCATCTGCTCGATGAGCCGGAGATAGCCGGCTCGATCATTGCCGTATTCGGGTGGAACCACATGGGCACCGAGAAAAGTGACGACGACATCGACGGGAAGCGACTCGCCGACTTGGCGCGCGACTTCCAGCGATGCCATCTCGGTGGCGAGGTCGAGGCCGTAGCCACTCTTGATTTCAACCGTCGTCGTCCCGTGCTCCAACATGCTGCCCGCGCGCTCGATTGCTGAACGCAACAAGTCGGCCGGAGTCGACTCCCGGGTTGCGGCGACCGTTGAACTTATGCCGCCGCCCGCTTCGAGGATCTCGACGTAGGTGGCTCCCTGCATCCGCAAGGCGAATTCGTGGCTGCGATCGCCCGCGAACACGAGATGAGTGTGCGAATCGACAAAGCCCGGAATGACGGCGCGGCCTTCGCATTCGATCGTGGGAAAGTGGCGATAGCGATTTGGCAGCTGCGACTCAGGACCGGTCCAGGTCACACTCCCCTGTCGGATAGCCAGAGCCGCCTCTTCGATCACGCCCAGTCGGGAACCATGTCGCGCATCGTTGGTGACGAGTTCGGCGATGCCGGTGAGGAGCAGGTCGCCCGTTGCCGGACGGGTTGAGGGCAAGGCCACATCCGCCGCGAGGCGGACGCACGCCTCGCATATGGCCACCCACTTGGGCCCGGCAACCAGGCGGTTATCCGGGTCCTCCGCCCTCCCACAGAATGAGCAGCGAAGTCTGCGGGCCATGGGCGGGAGGGTACCGATGGTTAACTGCCTGCCATGTCCGACCCGGTGCCGCGCCCTCACTCGATCCGCGTACCGCCGGGCTCGGCAGTGGGCGCAGGACGCTTCGCGCAAGCCGGGCTGGCCGGTTACATCGGCGTCGAGCTGATCTCATTTCTCACCGGTGTGGTCACGCTTGTCCGCTGGAATGACCGGGAACGAGAACTCGCCGCCTCCGTCCCATTCTTCGCCGACGGCTGGGACCTCGGTCTGGGGTTTGCCTACTTTGGCGTGTTCCTCGTATGTGGGATCGCGTGGCTGATCTGGCAATACCAGGCACACTCGAATCTCTCCAACCTGACTCAAACCAGCTTTCGTCCCGCGTCCGCGTTCTGGATCCTGGTCCCGGTCGTAAGCCTGTTCCTCCCCTATCGGGCCATCGCCGAGCTGGCCCAGGCTGGGGTCGATCGACCGTCGTTGCGTCGGTGGTGGTGGACGCTCTATCTGTCGATGAACTTCCTCATCGGGCTCGCCTCCGGTTTCGCCTTGCTGGAAAACCTTTTGGTGTCGACCGCGATACGAGCCATCGGCGCGGTTGTCGGCATCGGCGCGGCAATCGCCGCGATCCGGGTGATTTCACTAGTCAACACCGGGCTTGAGATTCGACGAACATCGGCCGGCTGGGTGGCCGGTCCGCCGCCTCTCTCGAGGAAGTTCAGCCTCGTTTGGGCAGGAGCGGCGCTGGTGTTGACCGTGCTTGGTAGTGGCCTGATGGGGTGGGCCTTGCCCGCGATCGTGCGTGCGATCCCGACGATCCCCGACACCAATCTCGCATTTGCCGTGGGCGATTGTTTCAACGAAACCGCCGAGGAATTTGTGGACATCAGTTGCAATGAACCTCACCAGGCAGAGATCTACGAGGTGCTTGACCACCCGGACGCATCGGCTTATCCCGGAGGACAGCTGATCGCCGATTGGGCTGAGCCTCAGTGTTACGCCCGTTTCGAGTCCTACACCGGCGTTGCCTATCCGGACTCGGCGCTCGAGTTCAACTATCTCTTCCCAACGGCGGCGGGGTGGCGGGAGGGAGATCGTGAAGTGATCTGCTACCTGTTCGATCCATCCGGGGACGATCTCACCGAGCCTATTGCCAATCCCGCCTGATTGGGCCGCTTAGCCCGTCCCGGTTCCCATAGGCCCAGTTCCCATTGGCACGCGCACCCCGCGCTCTTCGGCTGTCTTGCGCGCGATCTCATATCCGGCGTCGACGTGACGGAGGACCCCCATGGCCGGATCGTTGGTAAGAACACGCTCGACCCGAAAAGCACCATCGGCGGTGCCATCAGCCACGACCTGTGCCCCGGCATGGATCGACTTCCCGATCCCCACCCCTCCGCCGTGATGAACCGCCACCCAGGCAGCGCCCGAGGCGGTGTTCACCAAGGCGTTGAGGATCGGCCAGTCGGCAATCGCATCCGAGCCGTCAGCCATCGCCTCAGTCTCCCGGTAAGGGGAGGCCACCGAGCCCGAGTCGAGGTGGTCGCGACCAATCACAATCGGGGCTGCGACACGACCGGAAGCCACCAGGTCGTTGAAAGCGAGTCCTGCTTGGTGACGTTCGCCGTATCCCAGCCAGCAGATGCGAGCTGGGAGTCCCTGGAACGGAACCTTCTCGGCCGCCATCCGCAACCAACGCTGCAAGGGATCGTTGTCGGGGAACAGTTGCGCGACCGCCCGATCGGTCTCAGCAATGTCGGCGGCGTCACCGGAGAGAGCGACCCATCGAAACGGACCGAGGCCTTCACAGAAGAGCGGCCGGATGTAGGCGGGGACGAAGCCGGGGTACGCAAAGGCATCCGCGAATCCACCGAGGATCGCTTCCCCGCGGAGGTTGTTGCCATAGTCGAACACCTCGGCCCCAGCACGTTGCAGATCGACCATGGCCGCGCAATGCTCGGCCATCGCTCGTCGGCTTTCGACGATGTATCGCGCCGGGTCGGCTTCCCGCAACTCAGCTTGCCGACTCGAGAGTGAACCCGTTGGGGATATAGCCGTTTAGAGGATCGTGGGCGGAAGTCTGATCGGTCACGATGTCGACTGGGAGCG
Organism: uncultured Acidimicrobiia bacterium; assembly: GCA_963840175.1. Lineage (GTDB taxonomy): Bacteria > Actinomycetota > Acidimicrobiia > Spongiisociales > ZC4RG35 > JACCTH01. The sequence continues at coordinate 465,048 of CAWIXU010000007.1, read as the reverse complement.
ACGCGGCGCGCCACCTCGGCAAAGAGATCAGCAGCGTTGCCGACCAAGCCGATCGAAAGCGCCTGTCGTGAATCCCGGGCGGATACAGCCTGTCGAAACGCATCGTCGAGATCGGTGGCAAGGACGTCGAGGTATCCGATCTCGAGCCTTCGCTGCAGCCGGGAAGGATCGATATCGACGGCGATCACGACTCCACCGTTGAGAGTCACCGCCAAAGGCTGGGCACCCCCCATCCCGCCGACTCCTCCGGTGAGGGTGATCGTGCCGGCCAACGATCCGCCGAAGCGCTGTTCGGCAATCGCAACAAAGGTTTGATAGGTGCCCTGCAGGATGCCCTGTGTGCCGATGTAGATCCACGAGCCGGCCGTCATCTGGCCGTACATGATCAAACCGGCCGCTTCGAGTTCCCAGAAGTGATCCCATGTCGCCCACTCGGGCACCAACAGGGAATTGGCGATGAGAACCCGGGGGGCGAGCGGATGAGTGTCGAGCACTCCGACCGGCTTGCCCGACTGGACCAGCAGGGTCTCGTCGTTCTCGAGCTCGGTCAGAGAGCGGACGATGGCGTCGAGTGCTTCCCGGCTGCGGGCGGCTTTCCCGCGTCCCCCATAAACGACCAGGTTCTCGGGGTCTTCGGCCACCTCCGGATCGAGATTGTTCTGCAAGCAACGCAGCGCCGCCTCCTGGAGCCAACCCTTGGTGTGCAGCTCGGCCCCGCGATAGGTGGAAGCAAAAGGCAGATCGACCATCGCCGGTCATTGTCGCGTCTCGGAGCAAACCGCGGGCTGAGTTAGCCGGTTTCCGGTATCTATAGCCTTAGGTTGCGATTCTGAGCGCTAGCCGAGGAGGTTGCGCAGCGAACGGATCAGGCTGATCGAGGCTTCGGTCTGTGTCGGGGTCAGCCGTGAACGCCTGATCTGCTGGGCGAGCCGCTCGATCTCTTCGGCCAAGTCCGATGCCTCGGCGAAGGCGGGCGCAAGATCGACCGGGGGCATATCGACGATCGAGAGCGAGATCGGCTTGGGCTCGTCGGCGACCGCCGGATGACGCGTATAGGCGGTCGCGGGCATCGACCAAAGCGGGCCGGGCTCAGGTTCCTGAATCGGAGCTGGCTCGGTGAGCCGAAAGTCGTCGTCGCCGGGCTCAGGTTCGTCAGTCGGCTCCTCGGGCCGATTCGCCTTGGCTACTTCGATCAAGTCGCGCAATCGCTTTACGTTCGCGGGGATCTCGTCGACGTCGGGCTCATGCACAATCACGGCCGGCTCCGAAGGTGCAACCACAGAGGGCGCCTCTGCCGGAGCCGGAGGTGAGGTCTTGCGTCCTCCGCCAGGAGCTTGCGGAAACCCTGGGCCGCTTCGGCGAGCGGCTTCCGCGTAAGTTTGGGGAGGGCTTCGTAGGAAAAGGCGAGGGCGTCGTCGGCTGCGAAAACTGCCCGGTCGTCACCGAGGTAGAGCTCGAAACGGTCGCCTTCGATCCGCTCGGCCTTCACCTGCCCTACGGGCCAACTCCCGAGCACATCGTCGCCAGAAATGAGCTCGACCTTGCTGCCGGATATTGAGAGTTCGCTCTTCAACCATCCGTCAGGGTCGGACTCGGTTTGGAGACGTCCGTTGAACCGCATTTCGCTCTTTCTGCCCGTTGCTCAACATCTATCGGTCACCCAGTTGGGGCGCTTCAGTGTTTCGCGAACCCCTCGAGAACGGCATCGACCTCTCCAGTGCGGATCAGCTTGGCGACCGCTTCCATCTCGTCGCCGATCATTCGATCAGCGGTCAGTGGCGGAACATGGGACCGGATGAGCTCGGCCAGGCTGGCCACGCCCGGACCTGGCCGGAGCGGAAGCCGGAATCCCAAACCCTGGGTCGCAATAAGCATTTCGATGGCAATGACGGTCCAGACATTGGTGATGATCTGGCCAAGTTTCTTTCCGGCTCCCCAGCCCATCGAGACGTGATCCTCCTGCGAACCGGAGGTGGGGATCGAATCGACCGAGGCCGGATGGGCCATCACCCGGTTCTCCGCCACGAGGGCGGCGGCGGTGTATTGGGCCATCATGTATCCCGAGTTGAGGCCAGGGGATTCGGCCAGGAACGGCGGGAGTCCGTTAGATCTTTCCGGGTCGAGCATGCGATCCACGCGACGCTCCGAGATCGAACCCAGCTCGGCCACCGCGATGGCGAGGAAGTCGAGGATGAAAGCCAGTGGCTCGCCATGGAAATTGCCACCCGACAAGACTTCGTCGTCAGCTGCGAAACACGATTGGGTTGTCGACCACCGATCCCAGCTCTCGCTCCGCGACCAGAGTGGCGTATTCGATCGTGTCGAGCACAGCTCCATGAACCTGCGGTGCGCAGCGCAAGTGAATAGGCGTCCTGCACTGCGTGCACGAAATCTTCGTGATGGCTGGCGTCGATTTCGGATGACTCGATCAGGCCGGCGATGCGAGCAGCGGACAGAGCCTGACCCGGATGGGGACGAACGTGATGAATCTGCGGGAGAAACGGACGCGACGAGCCGGTCAACGCTTCGACCGACATCGCACAGGCGGCATCGGCAGCTCGGACGAGGCGGTGAGCGTCGTCGATCGCCAGGCAGGCCATCGCCAACATGCCCTCCGTCCCGTTTAACAGGGAGAGTCCCTCCTTCGCCTCGAGCTTGATCGGTTTCAGCGTTTTTGCCGCTACCGCATCGGCCGAGCTGATGACCTCGCCCCCGACACGTACCGAACCCTCGCCGATCAAAGGCAACGCGAGATGGGCGAATTGAGCGAGATCGCCCGATGCCCCCACCGACCCCTGTGAGGGCACGACTGGGAGGACATCACGATTGAGCAGATCGAGGAGAGCCGCCGGGATCTCGGACCGGACACCGGAGTGGCCCTGGCTCAGGGTTCGCGCTCGCAACAGCAGCATCGCCCGCACCAATTCGTCCGGGACCGGCGCGCCCACACCGGCGGCATGGCTTCTGAGCAAGTTCACCTGCAGGTCGGCAGCCTGCGAAGCGCTCACCCGGGTCGAAGCGAGCGCACCGAACCCGGTGGTGATCCCATACACGACGGCATTGCTGGCCAAGGCTCTTTCGACCACCGCCCGAGCGGGGGCCATGCGTTCGGCCACCGCCGGGTCCGAGCTCAGCTCGGGCGCCTCCCGCGAGCCACGGCAACTACATCGCTGATGTGAAGCGGGTCACCGGTGACCTCGACAGTGGTGACGCTCCCGGGCATCTTCCGAGCGTACCGCCGGACAAAAGACGTCAGGACGTCAGACGTCAGGCGTCAGTTCGGATCTGATCTCTGACCTCTGATCTCTAGTCCTCGATAGCGTGGCTGTTCACTACCAGCTCGAGGGGGAGGTGGCGGTCATCACTCTCGCTCGGCCCGATCGATTCAATTCGGTGTCGGCGGAGCTGAGCGCCGGCTTGATCGCGGCGCTGGCCCGTGCAGGAGAAGAAGCGAGAGCCGCGATCGTGACCGGGAGCGGCAAGGCCTTTTGCGCGGGTGCCGATCTATCCGATCTAATAGCTGAATACGACGCCAGCGGGCCCGATCTTCATCGCATCATCGGCGAGCGATTCAACCCGGTTGCCGAGGCGCTGTTCGGTGCCCAGCTTGCCCACAATCGCCGCGGTGAATGGGGTCGCGGCGGGCGCCGGCATGGGCATTGCCCTGGCCTGTGACATTCGCCTGTTCGCCCCCCAGTCCTATCTCCTGTCGGCCTTCATCGGTCTGGGACTCATCCCCGACACCGGTCTCACCTGGCTCCTGGTCAAGCACCTTGGTTTGAGCCGAGCGCTCGAGTTCACGGTGAGCAACCGCCGCATGCTCGCTGATGAAGCGGAAAAGCTCGGTCTCGGAATGGCTGTCGAGGGCGACCTGATGGAAGAGGCCCTCAAATTGGGAGGACAGCTAGCGAACGGGCCCAAGAACGCCTACGTGGCGAACCGCGAGATTCTCTGGGAGCGCAGCCGGGCGTTCGTTTGCCGAGGCGCTCGAAGAGGAACGGAGGGTGCAGGGCGAGCTGGGCGTCAGCCCACAGCACCTCGAAGGCATGAAGGCCTTCCTCGAGAAGCGGCCGCCGAACTTTCGCGCCTAAGGAGCCCGAGGCGCGGCTCGCGCCGCCATTCGTTGCCTGACCCGTCGAATCGCCCCGAAGAGCTTGACCACCAGCCACACGGCGAGAATCGTCAAAACGGCAACGACTATCAGCGCGATCACCGGGTTGGCAATGGCGAGCGCCGACAAGTCCAGCAACGATCCCGTCCTCCATCAACGACAGGAAGATGTTCGAGAACGGCTCGGGCGAGGTATTGACGGCGGCGCGTGTCGTCGCTTTCGCCGAATGCGATGACAACGCCAACGATCCCGAGATCACCGCACCGACGATTTGCGATATCGAGGGAGATTCGCCCGCCAGCAAGTAGCCGAGCACTCCAGCGCCGAGCGGGCGAACGAAAGTGTGGACCGCATCCCAGAGGTTGTCGAGGTAGGGGATCTTGTCGGCGAAGAATTCGATGGCATAGAGGACACCGGCCCCGATCATCACATCGGTTCGCTCAAGTGCGGCCGGAACCTCGAGCCAGTCGAGTCGCCCGGCCAGGCCGAGGAGGAAAGTCGCGAGATAGAGGTTGAGCCCGGCCGCCCAGCCTGTGCCCGCCAACAACCCGATTGTGTCGACCATCAGCCTCTGACTATGTAAACCGTGATTCCGATTTTGCCGTCACGTCCCTCACCGATCGCCACCCCGACAACGGAGTTCAACCAGGCGAAGATCGGCGTTGCCGGTCGCGAAGGTGATCAGCTCCTGAGGGTGCGCCTCGGTGGGACTCTTGACGATCGACACCCCGATGCCCCGATAGCGAAACGGTCTCCCGCTTCTCGCCAATCGTGGCGCGGATGTCGAGGTCCATGTTGCCGTCGGTGCGAACCGTGGCGTAGTCGACTCCTCGCACCGGCCGTTCACCCTCCCAGTGGCTCGAGGTGGCTACACCTTCGAAGCCAAAGTCGATCCGTGTGCCTTGCGGCATGTTCCCGAGCATCCGGGGGGCGAGAGTGGCTTCGATCTTGCAGAACTCTTCGAGCGTGGCCAATCTAGATCTCCTTTCTAGCAGGAGTCAACCTAGGCCGTCGAGAACACGCAGGAAGCGATCGTTCTCCTCGGCGGTTCCGATCGTGACTCTGATCCAATCTTTGAAACCACGAACAATGACACCGTGATGTAGCAGTTCCTCGGCAGTGTTCTCACCCCGGCGGACCGAGCATGAAGAGGAAGTTCGTTTGCGAAGGGACGAACTTGATCTCGCGGGCAAGCAACTCCTTGCCTAGCCGCAGTCGCTCAACCTCATTTGTTCGTTGCCGGGCCCAGATGCGCTCGGGATGCTGGAGCGAAGCAATCGCCGCCGCCTGGCCCAATGATCCAACCGTGAACGGTGCCTGGGCCCGCCGCAGGTCGAGCAGAGTCTCGGGCTGGCCGATGGCAAAGCCGACTCGAAGCCCAGCGAGACCAAAGATCTTCGAGAAGGTTCGGGTAACAACGACGTTGGGCCGAGCGAGGGCGGCCGGGATGGCGCTGCGATAGTCGGGCGCGGTCACGTACTCGAAATAGGCCTCATCGACGACGACCAGCACCTCGTTCGGCAACACCCTCGATCACGATAGTCGACCGCGTCACCGCTGAGATAGGTACCGGTGGGGTTGTTGGGATTGCATAGAAAGAGCAACGTCGTATCGGGTCGAACTGCCGCGACCAGCGCCTCGGGATCGAGGCCCATTTCCCCGGTCAGCGGCACTTCGATCAAGGCGCTCCCGGCGAGCGTCGGGGCCAGTCGGTAGATCACAAATGAGGGCCACGGGTAGACCGTGCTCGTGCCTGAGCCGGCGACGGCGAGGGAGAAGACGCGGAGCAACTCCGAGCTACCCCCGGCAAACATGAGGTGGTCGGCGTCGACCGAGAGCCAGCTGCCGACGGCGTCAGCCAAGTCATTCCAACCATTGTCCGGGTAACGATTGACCGACACGGCCGCTTCGGCGATCGCCGCCAGCGCTTCGGGAAATGGCGGCTCGGGGCTTTCGTTCGACGCGAGCTTTATGACAGCATCGGGTGAGAATCCATATTCCCGCGCGACTTCGTCGATCGGCCGCCCGGCTTCGTAAGGAGAGAGCCGACTCACCTCCGGGCGAATTGCAGGCATCGCCGGTGAGGCTACCCCAGGAATGTGGCAGACTCGAACGAGCTTGGAGAGCGACTACCCCACCTTTCAGCTGCTGTCACAAGCCGGCGACCTAGCTTCCGAGAGCGCCCTTTCTGGGCTCGACTTCTCGGAGTCACTCACCGCCGAGATGTACCGCTTAATGGTGCTCTCACGAGAATTCGATCGGAAGATGCTTTCGCTGCAGCGACAAGGGCGCATCGGAACCTATCCGATGCTCGAGGGTCAAGAGGCGGTGCAAATCGGGTCGGCGCTTGCGCTGGCCGAGAACGATTTTGTCTTTCCCTCTTATCGGGAGCACGGCGTGCAACTCGCACGAGGAGTGCCAATCGATGTCGTGATGTCCTACTGGCGCGGGTTGCCCAACCAGGACTGGGATGTCCTCAAATACCGGATGGGAATCACCGCGGTTCCGATTGCCAGCCAGCTGCCCCACGCCGTGGGCTACTCCTACGTCACCAAGCTGCGCGGCGACGACTCAGTCGCAGTTGCTTACTTCGGCGACGGCGCCACCTCCGAGGTCGACTTCCACTCGGGCCTGAACTTCGCTGGCGTCTGGCGAACGCCCACCGTGTTCATATGCGCCAACAACCTCTACGCGATTTCGGTGCCCTACGAGAAGCAAACGGCATCAGCAACCATTGCCCAAAAGGCGGTCGCCTATGGATTCCCGGGCGTGCGGGTCGACGGGATGGACGTGCTGGCGATGTACCAGGTGACCCGGGAGGCAGTGGAACGGGCCCGACGGGGCGAGGGACCCACGCTGATCGAGGCGATGACCTATCGCTACGGCGCCCATGCCACCGCCGACGATGCCCGACGATATCGCAGCGCCGACGAGGAGCAGACGTGGCGAAAACGCGATCCGATCGAACGCCTGCGCCACTTCCTCGAAAAGGAAGGACGTTGGGACGAACAGGCCGGGGAGAAGGTGGCACGGAAGTTGCCGAGCTAGTCGAAGTTGCTATCACCGACATCGAAGCGCGGCCTCTCCCGCCACGAGCCGATGCGATTCGACACGCCTACCACCGGATCCTCCCCAGCCTGATCGAACAGCTGCATCGCGCCGAAGAAGCCAACTCTGAGCCTCGCTCCGAGTTTCGCCCCGATGAGATCTGGAGGGTCGAGGCGGCCATTGAACCAAACGGCCCGACCGAAGCGATGACGATGGCCGATGCCATCAACGCGGCCTTGCGCCAGGCGATGGAATCGGACCCCGAAACGATCGTCCTCGGTGAGGACGTTGGCATCTCGGGCGGCGTGTTCCGCATAACCGAGGGACTGCAACAGGCGTTTGGGGAGGATCGAGTGATCGATACCCCGCTGAACGAGTCTGGGATTGTCGGAACCGCGATCGGTATGGCGATGGCTGGAGCCCGCCCGGTGGCGGAAATCCAGTTCGACGGTTTCGTCTACCCGGCCTTCGATCAGATCGTTTCGCATCTCGGGCCGTTTCCGTTTCCGGACCCGGGGCCACCTGCCGGTGCCGGTCGTCGTTCGATTTCCCAACGGCGCCGGGATCGGCGCCCACGAACATCATTGCGACTCACCCGAGGCCTATTTCGTCCATGCGCCGGGTCTGGTAGTCGTCTGCCCTTCGACGCCATATGACGCCAAAGGACTGCTGGCCGCCGCCTTGGCCAGCCCGGATCCGGTGATCTTCCTCGAGCCCAAGGTTCTCTACCGGGCGACCCGGGACCAGGTTCCCACCGAGCACTATGAGATCCCGCTTGGTTCGGCCCGAGTGCGTCAGGAAGGCGACGAACTGACCCTGGTCACCTACGGCGGAATGGTGCCGCCGGCCCTGCGGGCCGCTCAGGAATCAGGCTCTTCGGTTGAAGTGATCGATCTGCGCACACTCTTTCCCTGGGATCGCGAGGCCGTGATCGCCTCCGTGGAGAAGACGGGCCGACTGCTCCTGGTCCAGGAGCCGCAAGGAGCCGCCGGGGTCGCAGCCGAAGTTGCGGCAGTGATCGCGGAGCGCTGTCTCTTTTCGCTCCAGGCACCGATCGTTCGACTGACCGGCTTCGATGCTCCCTGGCCCCAGTTCGCGATCGAGAAGCACGCTTTGATCGATCACCGCCGCATCGGAGCCGCCATCGAACAGACTCTCGGGTAAGAAAGAAATAGTCCTGGTTTTGCCACTCTCTATCGGTCTAGCCTCGCTCCATGGCGAGAGGTCCCCGGCACGCGACCACCCGATGGCGCGACCAGGCGTCATGCCGGCGCGGCCAGCATCGCTACGGCCGGGCCAGCGAAGCGAGCGGCGGGATTGTTCGTCGCACCTGTCGTGATCTGTGGCGCCCTGAGCATCGACCTGACCGGTGTCGAGCCAACTCGCACCGACGGCTTCCAAAAGCAAACACGCGACGGCCTCAAGCGCTAGCTGATCGCCTTGGCTGACATCGTCGCGGCGGGCGGCGCCGTGATCCGAAAGGGCGCCGACGGCCCTGAGGTTCTCGTCATCCATCGTGCCCGCTACGACGATTGGACCCTGCCCAAGGGTAAGTCAGACCACGCCGAAGTCGATCGAAGCCACCGCGTTGCGCGAGGTCGAAGAAGAGACCGGAGTGCAGCCGCGAATCGTCGGCGCAGCTCGGCAAGAGCCGCTATCCCCACGACAACGAGAACAAGGTCGTCCACTGGTTCTCCATGCGAGAAGTCAGGTCGACTCCGTTCGAGCCAAACGACGAGGTCGATGAACTCCGATGGGTGTCAATCGAGGAGGCGCGCAAACTTCTCACCTACAAGAAGGACCGCACCGTGCTCAAGTCGGTCAACGCCGAGTGAAGTCCTCACCACCGGCACGCTGATGCTGGTACGGCACGGAGCCGCGGGCAGTCGGTCGGAGTGGTCCGGTGACGACGCCTTGCGGCCCCTGAGCCGCCGGGGGCAGCGTCAGGCCGACAGCGCTAGCCGAGGCTTTCGCCGACCGAGAAATCGAGCGGATCCTGACCAGCCCCTTCTTGCGATGCCGGCAGACAGTCGAACCCCTGGCTTCTTCGCTGGGCATCAAGATCGAGGAGCGGGACGAGCTCGCCGAAGGCATGGGGCATCGTCCGGCGCGTGATCTTTGCCGCGAGCTGGCCGGCACCAATGCGGTGCTCTGCTCGCATGGAGACGTGATTCCCGCCGTTCTCGACTGGATGGTCAGACACGGCACCAGCCTCAAGTCGGGATTCGATTGCAAGAAAGGCTCCACCTGGGAGATCGAGGTCAAAGCCGGCGAGTTTCACCAGGCTCGCTACCTCCCCCCGCCGCTCTAACCCTCGATTGCCTTCTTGATGAGGGCTTCTTGTTCCTGATGATGAACCTTGTTTGAGCCGCTGGCGGGAGAGGCGGCGGCCGCCCGACCTGAGTAGACCGGATCGCGTCCGAAAATCTCCCCGAGATGCGGGGCGAGGAATCGGTACGCGCCCATGTTCTCGGGTTCTTCCTGACACCAGACAAGTTCGGCGTCGGGGCTGCGCTCCGCGATCTCGGACAAACGATTCTCCTCGACGGGATACAGCTGGGCGACACGCACCAGGGCGACATCGTTCGCTTCGATCGCCGCCCGATGCTTGGCCAGATCGTGATAGACCTTGCCCGAGCACAGCACAATCCGACGGGCGCCGTTCGACGCCACGCCGTCTTCGAGGATCGGCTCGAACCGGCCGTTGACCAGCACCTCGGCGGTCGCAAACGATTCCTTGGTCCGGAGCAGCGACTTGGGAGTGAAGACGATCAGGGGCTTGCGCGGTCGCAGCATCGCCTGCCGGCGCAGCAGGTGAAAGTACTGGCCGCTGGTCGAGGGGACGATGACCCGCATGTTCTCGTGAGCGCAGAGCTCGAGGAAGCGTTCGATGCGAGCTGACGAATGTTCCGGTCCTTGTCCCTCGTAACCGTGGGGGAGGAGAAGCGTGAGACCCGACTGTTGACCCCATTTGGCCTCGCCAGCCGCCATGAATTGGTCGATGATCACCTGAGCACCATTGGTGAAGTCGCCGAACTGCGCTTCCCAGGCCACAAACGCCTCCGACCACTCGACGGAGTATCCGTACTCGAAACCGACCGCGGCGAACTCGGAGAGAAGCGAGTCGACGATTCGGACCCGGGTAACCCCGGCGGTCAGCAGTTGGAGCGGCGTCCACTCGGAGCCCGTATCGAACGAAGTGAGCTCGGCGTGCCGATGACTGAAGGTGCCCCGGCGCGAATCCTCTCCGGACAACCGCACGGGAATGCCATCCTGCGCCAACGACCCGATTGCCAGCGCCTCGGCCGTTCCCCAGTCGAAGGCATCGGCATCGAAGGCGCCTGCCCGTTCGGCGACGACCTTCTGCAGTTTGGGATGAACGACGAAGTCAGGCGGCGGAGTGGTGATGTACGAGAGGATTTCCTTGAGCCGTTCCAGCCGGTACAGCGTGTTTCCGGTTCTTCGTTGCTCATTGGCTGCAGGGGGCTCGGCCGAACGGCTGGAGCCGAGTTGCGAGTCTCGGCGAAGGCATGGTCGAGAATCTCGGAGAACTCCGCCATGATCCGCTCCCCGTCCTCCACCGAGATGTCGCCGGTGCTCACCAGCCTCTCCATATATAGGTGACGAACCGGGCGCTTCTCGTCGATGAGCTTGTACATCAGCGGCTGGGTGTATGAAGGCTCGTCACCTTCGTTGTGACCGCGTCGCCGGTAACAGATCATGTCGATGACCACGTCGCGGTTGAACGCCTGGCGGAAGGCAAAAGCGAAGCGGGCCACTCGAACGACCGACTCGGGGTCATCGCCGTTTACGTGGATGATGGGAGCGGCGACGATCTTGGCGACGTCGGTGGCGTAGAAGCTCGACCGGGCATCGAGAGTCGAGGTCGTGAAGCCAACCTGGTTGTTGATCACGATGTGGACGGTGCCGCCGGTCCGGTAGCCGCGCAGTTGGGAAAGGTTGAACACCTCGGCCACGACGCCCTGGCCGGCGAAGGCGGCGTCGCCATGGAGCAAGATCGGGAGCACCTGGGTGTGCCCCTGCGGGACCTCGTTTCTCCTGCTTGGCGCGCACCACTCCTTCGAGAACCGGATCGACCGCTTCGAGATGGCTCGGGTTGGCGACCAATTGCGCACCGATCATCGACCCGTCGGCGGTCTCGTACTTGCCGCTAAAACCGAGGTGATATTTGACGTCGCCCGATCCTCCGGTGGTGTCCGGATCGAGGTCGCCTTCGAACTCGCGGAAGATCTTGGCGTAGCTCTTGCCGATGACGTTGGTGAGGATGTTGAGCCGGCCGCGATGCGCCATCCCGATCACGACTTCTTCCATGCCGTCGAGGGCAGCCGCCGACAGCAGCGAGTCGAGCATCGGGATCACAGACTCCGAGCCCTCGAGACCAAAGCGCTTGTGCCCGACGTACTTGGTGTGGAGAAAACGTTCGAAGGCCTCGGCCTGGTTGAGCTTGCGGAGGATTCGGATTTTCTCGTCGTGGCTCAGTTCGACCCGAGGTACCTCGACGCGATCCTGAATCCAGCGCTTCTGCTCGGTCTCCTGCATGTGCATGAACTCGATGCCCGGCCGTACGGCAATAGGCATCCCGCAACCGGGAGAGGATCTGTCCGAGGGTCATGATCTGGGTCCCCGCCATTCCGCCGGTAGCGAATTGGCGATCGAGGTCCCAGATCGTCAGGCCATAGAAAAGCGGATCGAGTTCGGCGTAGAGGGTCGGAGCCTTCTGCCGGAGAGGGTCGAGGTCGGCGATCAGGTGGCCGCGTACTCGGAAAGCATTGATCAGCCGGAACACGTTCGCTTGCTTCTCCGCCCAATGCGGACTCCCCGCGGGAGGGTTGTCGTCGATGGCCCAGCGCGCAGGCGTATAAGGAATGCCGAGAGCAGCGAACACCTCGTCGTAGAAGTCTCCTTCGCCGAGCAGCAGCTCATGGACCCGTGGCGAGCAGTTCGCCCGACTGTGCACCCTGGATAACTCGATGGTCGTAGGTCGAGGTCAAGGTGACGATGCGACCGATTCCCTGGCTGGCGATGAACGCGGCATCGGATCCCTGGTACTCAGGTGGATACTGGATCGCGCCGACACCGACGATCACGCCCTGGTCGGGCATCAGCCGGGGAACGCTCTGCACCGTTCCGATCGTGCCCGGGTTGGTGAGCGTGACCGTGGTCCCGGCGAAGTCGTCGGGGCTGAGGCGGTTGTTGCGAGCCTTCCCGACCAGGTCCTCGTACTTCTGCCAGAACTCACGAAAGTCGAGGGTGTCGGCCTCTTTGATGTTCGGGACGACCAGCCCCCGTGACCCGTCCTTTCGCTCGAGGTCGATGGCCAGGCCGAGATTGACATGCGGATAGCGGACCACGTGCGGCTTGTCCGTCGATCTCGGCGAAAGCGACATTGAGATGGGGAAGTTCTTTGAAGGCTCGCGCAATCGCGTAACCGATCAAATGGGTGAAGCTGACCTTCCCGCCTTCAGTCAGCCGCTTGAGCTGGTTGTTGAGGATCAGACGGTTGACCTCGAGCAACTTGGCCGGAACGGTGCGCACCGAGGTGGCGGTGGGAATCTCCCGGCTCGCCTCCATCCGCTCGACCACAATCGCAGCGGCCCCTCGCAGCACCGTCGCGTCCGGGATCGTCTGCGCCTTCGGTGCGACTTGGTTGCCGGCGGATCAGCCTCGACCGGCGCATCGGCCGTTGCTTCGGCGAACCAGCTTGGGCCGGGGCCTGGCTCCGGACTCGTGCTGGCGCCTGAGTCGGTTCGGCAACGGCTGGCCCGCTCGCCGTTGAAATAGGACCTGCCAGGTCTCGACCACCGAGAGGGGGTCGTCGAGCCACCGCTCGCGCATGTCTTCGAGGATCCAGGCGTTGGATCCGAAGTCGGTTCTTGTTCGCCAATGATTTCGTTGCCACCGAGGTTGATGGTAGGTGGAAGAATCAAGATTCTGACCTCCGTATCTCACCCCGAAAAGGTCCTCTTCCCCGATAGCGGGGTGACCAAAGGCGAGGTCGTTGGCTACTACGAGTCCGTCTCCGAGCGACTGCTCCCCCACCTGATCGACCGGCCGCTGACCCTGCAGAGATTTCCGCAGGGCATCGCCAAGCCAGGGTTCATGCAGAAGAACGCCGGCAAGGGTTTCCCACCGTTCATCGATCGCCTCGAGTTGCCCAAACAGGGCGGAACGGTCGAATTCCCGGTCATCCACGACCTCGAAGGTCTTCTCTATCTCGCGAACCAGAACACGATCACATTCCACATCCCCGGGTTTCCGCACCACCGATCTCGAACACCCCGACCGACTCGTGTTCGACCTCGACCCGATCGACGGGCGACGTCGACGGCGCTCGTTTCGCCGCTCGGGCAACGGCCGACCTGCTCGAGTCGTTCGAAGTCCCACCTGGGTCATGACGTCCGGATCGAAAGGCTTTCATGTTGTCACCCCCCTCGCTGCCGACCGTTTCCTTCGAGCAGATCGGACGATTGTCGCAAGCCCTGGCGGTCATGCTGGCGCAAGCCCAGCCCGAACAGCTCACCGTCGAGTTCTTGAAGAAGGAACGCAAGGGTCGGGTCTTCGTCGACTGGATGCGCAACCACTTCGGCTCCACTGGAGTCTCGCCCTACTCGCTGAGGCCGCTGCCAAGTGCTCCCATCGCCATGCCGATCGCCTGGAGAGCGCCTCGACCAGATCGAACCGGGCGCCTTTGAGCTCAGATCGTTCACCTTGTGCTGACGACCCTTGGGCGATGCCGCGAACCTTTCGATCTGCGGAACGCGATCGACCGGCTCGACCAAGTCGCGGCCGAGCAAGGCATCGAGCTTCCCGACTTCGATCGCTTCGGACGTGACCTCGAGAAGGACAAGAATGAGACCGACACGTTGCGCACCGTCACCGTCGATCGCATCGCGCTTGCCCGCTATCGGGCGACGAATGTACGCGGGGACACCATCGAAATCGGCGAAGGCGGGAATGCTTTGTCTGCCGTCGAGCTGCTGCTGGCGGCCATGGCGTGTTGCTCGGCGGCGGATGTCGATTACATCACAAGCAAACGATCGGAGCCGGAGATCTTCTCGGTCGAGGCCCGTGGCGACAAGATTCGCGACGAGCAGGGCAATCGCCTGATCAACCTGGGGGTCGACTTCAAGATCGACTTTCCACGAGGGAACAGCGGCGAAAGGGCCCGAGCCGTGTTGCCCAGAGCTGTGGAGCAGACTCGCGACCGTCTCTGCACAGTCAGCCGAACCATCGCCCTCCCCAACGACCTCACCTTTCGGATCCCTCCCCCCGGAGAAACCGCTGACTATCAGTCAGCTGGCGCTCTTGACCCCCCGATCCCAGTCGGCGTAGAGGCCGGAATAGACCCCACCGCCAGCGAGGAGCTCGGCATGGGTGCCTCGCTCCACCAAGCCACCATGGTCGAACACGAGGATTTCGTCGGAGGCCTCCGCAGTGGAAAGTCGATGGGCAACGGTGATCGAGGTTCGCCCGGCGGTGAGAAGCTCGATCGCTCGGCGCAAAGACACCTCGAGATATGGATCGACCGCGGAGGTCGCCTCGTCGAGGACCAGTAGGTCCGGAGCCGAGATCCAGGCTCGGACGAGCGCCACCAACTGGCGTTCCCCGGTAGAGAGATTTGATCCTCGCTCTCCCACCTCGGTGGCTAGCCCGGCTGGTAGACGCTCGACCCACTCCGTGAGACCGAGTTGCTCGATCGCCCCTTCGATCTCCGCATCGGACGCGCCAGGGGCGCCGTAGCGGATGTTCTCGGCGACCGTTGCGTTGAAGAGGAATCCCTCCTGAGGCACAAAAGCCACCCGTTTCCGCAACGAGGAGAACTTGACGTTCCGGAGGGCGATGCCACCGATGGCAACCTCGCCCGTGATCAGATTCGATAAGCCGGGTGGCGACCTTGGCAAAGGTCGTTTTGCCTGAGCCGGTTTCGCCAACGATCGCCACCCGCTGCCCTGCGGGGATGTCAAGGGTGATGTCAGATAGCACCACCGGCCCTGAGGGATAGCGATAAGTCACGTCTCGCATCGAAAGCCCGAGCGGACCGTCCGGAAGATCGACGCCGTTTACGGGATCGGGGATGTCAACGGTTGTGTCAAGCACTCGCAGAACCCGCCTCACCCCCGCCGCGGCTCGTTGGGCCTGATCGATTGTCTCGACCAGGACCTGAACCGGATCGATCATCAGGTTGACCAGAAACAGGAAAGCGAGCAGCACTCCGGCCGAGGTTCCTTCGGCGGCCCCGAGGACAATCCCGATGCCGATCACCATCGCCGTGATGCTGGCTGCGAAAAGTTCGGCAGAGGAAAACAGAATGGCTGACAGGCGATTGGCCCTGTGCTCGACTTCGACCTGTGCCCTGAGCACGTTATCGACCCGAGTAATTGCCGTCTCCTCGACACCGTGGGCGCGGATGATCGGGAGGCCGGTAATGGTCTCGCTCATGACGGAAAGAGAATCAGCCACTCTTTCCCGCACCTGATCCTGGGACCTTTGCAGCACTCCCTTAAAGAAGAGAAGCATCACTACGTAGACCACCACGCCAACCAGCACGAGCAGCGCCAGCTGCCATTGGTAAAAGAACATCACCGCAAGAGCGAGCAGGACCTGCGCCGAACCGATCAACATGCCGGTCCCACCCCACTCCATGAACTCTTGGATGGTGGAGATGTCGTTGGTGACCCGGGAGACGAGAGCACCGCGCCGTTCTGACTGCACATGAAGGATCGACAGGCGATGGAGATGCGCAAACAGCTTCACCCGCAACTCACGGAGGCCACCAGCCGTCAGATTGGCCAATCGCATAACTGCGGCCCGTGTAGCGAGGGCCGTGAGGAAAAGAAGGCCGATCGCCAATGCTCCCTGGCCGATGACGACATCGATCCGAGGCCCGGCCTCACTGAGAAGTTCTTGGTCGGTGATTTGCTGGACCACCACCGGGACGATTAGTTGGCCGATGGTGCCTACTAGGGACAGCCCGATGGTGCCGAACAGTCCCCGACGCAGCGTCGGGGCTTCGACAAAAGCGCGTCGAAGAGCTTGCGTGGTCGATATTGGCTCGCCGACAACCTCTTCTTCCTCGTCGAGGACGACTGGCTCGGTCGTCATGCACTTCTCCGCTGCTCGAGGTCCTCTTCGTAAGCCCGGAGAATTCGGGCATATCCGGGCGTCGTCGCCAACAACTCCTCGTGGGTGCCCTGCGCCGCGACTTCGCCGTCTTCGACATACACAACGCGGTCGGCAAGCATGATCGAGGCCCGTCGATAGGCGACGATGACCAGGGTGGCCGGCAGATCCGCGTGTGTGAGCTTGCGAAGAATGTTCGCCTCGACCGACGGGTCGACTGCCGAAGTGGCATCGTCGAGCAGCAACAAGCGAGGCTTGCGAACCAGGGCACGTGCCAGGGCGATTCGCTGTTGTTGGCCGCCTGACAGCGATGTGCCGCGCTCACCGAGGCGGGTTTCGTAGCCACGCGGGAGCGCAGCTGATAAATCCGTGAGCGCCTGCGAGCCGAGCGGCTTCCTCGATTTCCGCCAAGGGGATATCCGCACCCAGATCGATGTTGCCCCGCACGGTGTCGTCGAAGAGGAACGCGTTTTGGGCGACGTAGGACACTTCCTGCGGCAACTCGGAGCGTCCGAACTGACGGAGATCGCGTCCATCGAGGGTGATACTCCCCGTTTCGGGGTCCCAGAGCCTGGCGAGGAGGAGAACCAGAGTGGTCTTACCCGAACCGGTGGCACCGACGATGGCGACGGTCGTACCTTCCGGCGCCTCGAGGTTCACACCGCGCAGCACCGGGACCTCGCCACCGTAAGAGAAGGCGACCTCTTCGCCCGCCAGCGCTGCACCCGATCGATCGCTCGTGGCGCTGAGCTCCCCGTATTTGACGAAGTCGTCGGCGACCAGAACATCTTGCACACGCTCCCACCCCGCCAGGCTGGAAGCCATCTCCCAGATGACATATCCGACCAGGCGCACGGGCACGGCCGACAGAGCGAAGAGATAGGCAACGCTGATCATCTGTCCGGGAGTGACGGCGCCGTTCCCAATGCGAATTGCGCCGAAGACAATGAGCAGGATGGCGGCGAGCTGAGGAATGCTGTCGGCGATCGTTCGGAAGAAGGCGAACTTGCGCCCGAGCCTCACGTATTCGTCGGCGAGGTTTTCGGCCGCCTGGTCGAATCGAGCGGTCTCACTGGCTTCTCGCCCGAGAGCCTTGACGGTGAGAGCACCGTCGAAACTCTCGTGAGCTACGTCGCTGACCACTCCGCGCAGAAATTGGATTTTTTCGAAGCCCGAAAACGCGCTCCAGCTCCCCGTCATCTCCGTGTAGACGATGGCGAACACCGCCGCGATCGTCAGCAGTCCCAGCCAGAGGTCGATCGAGAGAATCATCACCACCGTCCCGACCAAAAGGAGCGAAACCCCGCTGGCATAGGGAAGAGGGGCGAGGATAAAGCTGGATCGGCTGGTGTCAGAGTCGGTAACCGCGAGAAGGTCCCCTGTCGTCCGTCGGGTGATCCATCCGAGCTTTAGCTGCAACTGGTGCTTGATGAGCCGCATGCGGATGTCGGACTGCGTGTTTGTTTGCAGCCAGGAAGCGCCAAAGCGGCGGATGATGATCCCTGCTGCCTTCCATAGCGCGACCGCGAGGATGAGAGCGAGGCCCGGAAGGATGCGACCCTCAGCTGATTCCCCTTGATCGAGCACCGGAATGATCAACTCATCGGTGAGGCGTCCAACGATCAACGCTGAGAGGATGATGGCCGAGGCGTACATGGCCGCGCCGAAGACGGCCCGAACGAAGGTGCGGGGTCGCCAGCGAACGAACTTCGCAATGAGGCGCACACCCTGGGCCAACACTCCCAATGGGGACGCGGGTGGTCGACGGGTTGTCATTGGATCGCGGAAGTTTATCGGCCCAGGAGGCATCGCCCAGTTGAATTACTTGGTGAATTAAGGTCGGGCCAATGACGATCGACGCCCCCGGCAGCTTCTATCTCGGCGCAAAGCTCGACGAGCAGGGGAAGCGTGGCGACCCGCTGCATTACGAGGCTGCCGACCTCACGACTCATGGCGTGATCGTCGGGATGACCGGGTCAGGAAAGACCGGTCTCGGGGTGTGTCTGCTCGAGGAGGCGCTTCTCGACGGTATCCCGAGCCTGATCATCGATCCCAAAGGGGACATGACCAACCTCCTCTTGAATTTCCCCGACCTATTGCCTGCAAGTTTCAAGCCCTGGGTAGACGAAGGGGTGGCCCGACGCGAAGGCCTCACCACGGACGAACTCGCGGCGCGGATTGCCGGCGAGTGGCGCGAAGGTCTGGCCTCATGGCAGGTGAGCCCCGAACGCATGGAACTGCTCAAGGACGGAACCCGGTTCACGGTCTACACACCTGGGTCAACGGCCGGGGTGCCTCTGAACGTTCTCGGCAGCCTCGACGCTCCTGCAGGCGCCGATACTGAATCGATCCGGGACGAGATCGAGAATTACGTCTCGTCTCTGCTCGTGCTGGCCGGGATCGATTCGGATCCCATCTCGGGGCCAGAACACATCCTCCTCGCCAACATCATCGAGACCGCTTGGGTCGGCGGTCAGAACCTCGATCTCGCAGCTCTGATCGGCCAGGTCCAGAAGCCGCCTTTCCGCAAGCTGGGTGTGTTCGAGCTCGATGCCTTCTTTCCTCCCAAGGACCGAACCAACCTGGCGATGCGCCTGAACGGGCTCGTGGCTTCGCCTTCGTTCGCAGCCTGGAGAGAAGGCGTGGCGTTGGACATTCAAAAGCTGGTGTTCGACGGCGAACGGATATCGGCGCCGATCTTTTACCTCGCCCATCTGTCTGAGCCCGAAAGACAGTTCTTCGTCACACTGCTGCTGTCGAAACTGGTGACCCACATGCGGTCGCAGCAGGGTTCGTCTGATCTGCGGGTCCTGCTGTACATGGACGAGATCGCCGGCTTCTGCCCACCCACGGCTGAGCCGCCATCGAAGAAGCCAATCCTCACCCTGTTCAAGCAAGCTCGGGCTTTTGGCTATGGCCTGGTCCTGGCCACCCAGAACCCGATGGACTTCGACTACAAGATCATGTCCAACGCCGGCACCTGGCTGATTGGCCGTCTCCAAACTGAACGGGACAAGGCCCGCATACTTGAAGCGTTGCAGAGCGCCAGCGGCGGAGTCGACTGTCGACGCTCTCGACAAGCGGATCTCGGGCTTGGGCAAACGCCAATTCGTGCTCGCACACGACCCGAGGCGAGCGAGCCCGAGCTGATCACCAGCCGTTGGGCGATGTCCTATCTGGCCGGACCGTCTGAGCAAGCAGCAAGTCGCGCAGCTCACCGACAATCGCGTAGACCCCGTGGTCGAACCGATTGGCGGTCCTGCGGAGGTTCCGCCGGTCTCGCCCGGCAGCGACACCGTCGCCGTCGCACCAGGCGTTGCATCAGGAATCTCGTCGACGTATCTGGACCCGGCTGCGACCTGGGGATCGAAGGTTGGCGCCGATCAGAGTGCCTCGCGATTCGCGCCGATGGTGGCCGCCACAGTCAACCTCCTTTACGACGACTCCCATGCAGATGTGAGCCACACCGAGACTTTTGAGGCCGTTCTGACCGAGCCCGGCGGAGTCCTCACCGCGGAGAATCTCATCACGGTCGATCATGATCCGCGAGACTTTTCCGGCGAATCACCTTCAACCGGGGAATATCTGCTTCCCGGCTTTGCCGTCGACAAAGCCGCGGCATGGAAGAAGCTCGAGGCAGATCTGGTCGGATACCTGGTGGCTCGAAAATCCATCCAGATTTGGAAGAACCCCGGTTTCAAGCTTTATTCACGTGTAGGCGAATTGGAGTCGGATTTTCGGGCCCGAACGATCAGCGCTGCCGAGGCGGCGACCGCGGACGCCATCGCGGCGTTGAAGCAAAAGTACGACGCTCGCATCGACCGCGTGAAGGATCAGATCGCAACCGCCCAGCGCAAAGCCGCCGATCTCGAAGCCGACGTCGAGGCTCGCCGTCAGCAAGAGGTCATGTCAGGCGCGGGCGATCTCTTGGGGGCGCTGCTGGGCGGCCGGCGGTCGGCCACGATTACCAAGGCTGCCAATCGCCGCTCGCAGACCAAACGGACGGAAGCTCGCCGCGACAGTGCCGCTGAGGCCGTGACCGACAAGCTGGCTGACCTCGATTCCGTCGAGCAGGATCTCGCCGAGGACATCGACGCCATCCGCAGCGAGATGGATGACAAGGCGGCGATGATCGAAGAAGTGTCGATCCCCCTCGAGAAGGTCGACGTCAAGGTGACAGAACTCAAACTGGTCTGGGTTCCCGTCGGAAGATAAGTCGGCGTTCTATGTGCCGATAGGGCTGCTCAACGACCCTGCGAACCCTGGGTTCGCGATTCCACCAAGGCGATCAACACGTCGCGGACGCTGACAATCCCCAGGAGGTCTCCGTTCTCGACGACGGGGAGATGGCGGTAGGACGATTCCGCCAGCCACTCGGCTGCTTCGCGGATGTCGAAGTCCGGTGAGAAGACGTCGGGATCGCGGCTCATTACCGCGGAGACCTTGACCTGATCTACATCTGCTCCGCGGCCCAGTGCGCCGATGAGGTCGCGTTCGGTGACGAGACCCAACAACTCCCGTCCGTCGACGACCCCCAGTGAACCGTGCCCCCGCGAGGCCATCTCTGCCGCGGCCTCGCGCAAGGTGGTGTCGGGGCCACAAACTCGGGCCGAGGTCCCCACCAGTTCGCGCAAGAGCATGATCTGACGGTAACGAAAAAGCGGACCAGTTGGCTATTTTGGGCGAGCCGCTTAATCGGACAACCGAGTGCGGTTTAGATCAGGTCTTGTTCGCGGATGCCAAAGGAGGGATGGCGCAACCGGCACAGCGCCAGTTTCTCCAACTGGCGAATCCGCTCCCGAGTGAGATTGAACTCTTCGCCAATCTCCTCCAAGGTGCGAGGCACGCCGTCGTAAAAGCCATAACGAAGAGCGAGGATCCGGCCCTCACGCAACGGCAGACGCTCGATGGAACGGCGCAGCGAGTCGGCGACATCCATCTCTTCGGTCATCTGCACCGGATCGGCGGCGTCCTCGTCCTCGATGAAGTCTCCGAGCTGGGCCCCGTCCTCACCAACAGGCTGTTCGAGTGAGACAGTGTCGGCGACGCCGAGCGCCAGCTCGACCTTGTCGACGGTGACGCCCGCCTCTTCTGCGATCTCCTCGGGTCGCGGGTCCCGACCAAGTTCAGCCTTCAGGCTGGCCTGGGCAGCACGCACCGCGGCGAGGGTGTCGTGGAGGTGCACCGGGATGCGGACCGTCCGCGACTTGTCGGCGATCGCACGAGTGATGGCCTGACGGATCCACCAGGTGGCATAGGTGCTGAACTTGAATCCCTTACGCCAGTCGAACTTCTCGACGGCGCGGATCAAGCCAAGGTTTCCCTCCTGGATCAGGTCGAGAAAGTCGATGCCGGACGTGTTCGCATACCGGCGAGCGTTGGCGACTACCAACCTGAGGTTGGCAGTTAGGAAGGCGTCCTTGGCCTCCCGGCCCTGACGCTCCTTCCGGCGCAGCTCAAAGTCCTCTTTCTTGTCCTTGAAGTCCCCGCGTTGCAGACGGACGCCGGCCTCTTCACCGGTCTCGATCCGTTGGGCAAGCTCCACCTCCTGTTCGGCGGTGAGCAAGTCGTACTCACCGATGGCGGTGAGATATTGCGAAACGAGGTCCGTGGTAAGGCGGCCTCTTTCGTCGGTGAGCTTGGATTGGAGACGCTCTCGCCGCGCCTTTTCAAGGGCGCGGTCGCGGGTCGACTCAGCGGTGGTCATCTGGTTTGAATCCTCCAACGGGCGGTGGGGACGCCCTCTTCCTGGATAGTCCACTATGACACAGGCGCGTCACTTTGTGAACCCCCCAAATTCGGCCCCGAAGCGCAGGCCTGGGCACACAAATTCAACCTCGAAAAGGGCTAGTTCTATTCCTCGGCCAGGACCGCCTTTTGCCCCCATACCGGACAAGGATGTAATAGTGAATCGACTGGCCGCTTCGACCTCCCCCTACCTCCTCCAGCATGCCGACAACCCCGTCGACTGGTTCGAGTGGGGTGATGAGGCGTTCGCCGAAGCGCGCCGGCGTGACCTGCCGGTCCTGCTGTCGGTCGGATACAGCGCCTGCCATTGGTGCCACGTCATGGCTCACGAGTCATTCGAAAACCAGGCGACGGCCGAGGAAATGAATCGCCAATTCGTCAATATCAAGGTCGACCGGGAGGAGCGCCCCGACGTCGACGCCGTATATATGGAGGCCGTCCAGGCGATGACCGGTCAGGGTGGCTGGCCGATGACTGTGTGGCTCACCCCTGCCGCAGAACCGTTCTACGCCGGCACATACTTTCCGAAGGACGACCGGGGCGGCATGCCCTCGTTCCGCCGGGTTATGGCGGCAATTTCTCACGCCTGGGAGCACGAGCGTGGCGATGTGACCCAGCAGGCGAGCCGCATCAAGGAAGCCCTGAGTGCCGAGCTTGCCCCAGCCGACGAGCTCCCCGGTCCAGCCGCGCTCGCTTCAGCGTTGCGGACAATCGCGGGCACATTCGATCGCACGTACGGAGGGTTCGGCCGGGCGCCGAAGTTCCCCCAGCAGCCACTGCTCGAGTTTCTACTGCGGCAGCGGGAGCCGGAGGCCCGGTCGATGCTCACAGAGACGCTCACCGCGATGGCCGCTGGCGGGATCCACGATCAGCTCGCCGGTGGGTTTGCCCGCTATTCGGTCGACCCGCAGTGGGTTGTGCCGCACTTCGAAAAGATGCTCTACGACAATGCCCAACTAGCCCGGCTCTATCTCTGGACCGGGATCGAGAGTGATCGCGCCGACTTGATCGGAGTCGCCCGGAAAACGCTCGACTATCTCCTGACCGACCTTCGCCACGAAGCCGGCGGATTCATGTCAGCTGAAGACGCCGATAGCGAAGGCGTCGAGGGCAAGTTCTACGTGTGGAGCTATCCAGAGTTCGTCGAAGTCGCCGGCGATGATGTCTCCTGGGCGAAGGAAATCTACGGCGTGAGCGAGGCTGGAAACTTCGAGGGGAAGAACATCCTGCTGATGACGGGCGATCCGTCCGATCCGCGGGTCGAACCGGTGCGGAGACGCCTGCTTGAGCGAAGAAGTACGCGAGTCCGGCCCGGAAAAGATGACAAGGTGCTGGCGGGGTGGAACGGTCTCGCCATCCGGGCACTGGCCGAAGCCGGGGCAGCCCTCCGCGAACCTCGATATCTCGAAGCTGCCGGGAGGGCGGCGGAGTTCGTTGTGCGAGAGATGCGTTCTTCTGACGGGGCGCTGCTCAGGACCTGGGCCAAGGGCCGGGCTGGCAACACAGCCGGCTTTCTGGAGGACTACGGCGCCATGGGGATGGCGCTGCTCTCCCTGTTCGCTGCCACGGGTGAGGTCGGGTGGTACCAGGCCGGTGAGCGGCTCATCCATCAGATCCCCAAGCGGTTCGGAGCAGCCGACGGCGGCGCCATGTTCAGTTCGGAGACTGATGACCTGATCAAGCGTCCGCGCGACCTCTTCGACAACCCCCTGCCTTCGGGCAACACCCTGGCCGCCGAAGCCCTGCTACAGCTTTCGCTCTATACCGGTGAGAACGACCTACGTGAATCTGCGCTTACGAACTTGAAGGGGATCGCCCCATTGATCGACCGTTATCCGAGCGGCGTCGGCTATGGCATGGCGCTACTCGACACGATCCAGTCCAAAACACACGAGCTGGCAATCGTGGGACCCGAACAAGCCGAGCTGGAAGCCGTCTACTGGAAGAGCTTTCGACCGAACGTCGTGCTGGCCGCAGTCGAGAGAGAAACCGAGCTGGTTCCGCTGCTGGCGAGTCGACCCGGTCGGGCCGGTGGTATCGCCTACCTGTGTTCGGGGATGGTGTGTCTGAATCCGACTTCGTCGCCCACCGAGCTGGCCTCGCTCCTCGAGAGCACCTGAGCCGCGAGCCAGACGTAGAGAATCCAGATCACATCCGCGACCAGGAGATGAACGAGCTGGAGCCACACCGGCGTACCCAGCCAGATGTTGGCGGCCCCAATCCCAAGCTGGCTCAGCGTGACGATCGCCAACGGGTACCAAACAGAAGACCGTGAGCCATGGGCCAAGCGGGAAGCGATGGCGGCGGAAGCCACCACGCTTATAGCCAGCAGCGGATGAACAACCCGCAGATCCGAGAGGAAGTGGGTCGCATCCAAAAGGCCGGAGCCATCTTTCGGAAACAGGGTGTCGGCGAGAGCAGTGACCGCGCCGGTGGCGGCGATCACGACCAAGCCGGCAGCGCCGGCGCCGAGCCACTTCCTGATTGGACCTTGAAGGGCGAGTCGGTTGCCGCCGGAGGCAAACCAGAGAACCAGCGTTAACGCCGCCAGCAGCAGCAAGGTGTTGACCAGATGCAGCGGCACCGCCACGACCCGGGCGATCGAGCTGTCGGCGTCGACCCACTCGTAAAGAACAATTGCCGCGCCGATCAAAGCTTCACCGACGATCGCCCCGGCCGACCAGGCGGCTGCCCGCCGGATCGGCTCCCCGCGTAGGGTTCTGGACCAAACCAGCACGACCAATCCGATCACTAGGAGCAAGGCGACTCCGCTCGCGAGCGCGATGAACGAACTCAATCGCCCTTGCGCCTTCCAGCTCGGGCAGGATTTCTCCGCTGCACGTCGGCCAGGAGCGACCGCACCCGGCCCCCGAGTGCAGTGGCGCGCACTAGAGCACCCAAGAGAATGGTGAGGACGTTCCAGCCAAGAGTCGCAGAGGCCCATCGTTTCACCACGGTGTCACGTTATTCGGGCCCATAAGCTGTCCCGGTGGAGATCCACGACAGCGTTCTCGGCTTGATCGGCAACACGCCGCTCGTCCGGCTCAGCCGGCTTCATCCTCCGGGGAACCTCGTGGCGAAGGTCGAGTCGATCAATCCGGGCGGGTCGGTCAAAGAGAGGATTGCGGTCACCATGATCGATGCGGCGGAGGCGTCCGGCGCCCTCCAGCCGGGGGGCACGATCATCGAACCCACGTCGGGCAACACCGGGGTCGGGTTGGCGTTGGTCGGAGCGATCCGTGGCTACCGCGTCATCTGCACCGTGCCCGACAAGGTATCGAACGAGAAGATCGCTCTCCTCCGCGCCTACGGGGTAGAAGTGATGATCACGCCTACCGATCTTTTGCCGGAGCATCCCGAGTCGTACTACGGGGTAGCGAGGCGGCTAGCCAAAGAGATCCCGGGCGCATTTCACCCCGACCAATACTCGAACCCCAACAATCCCCTCGCCCACTACCGCTCGACCGGGCCCGAGATCTGGAAGCAAACCGACGGAGAGATCGATGTCCTCGTGGCCGGAGTGGGGACCGGGGGAACCATCTCGGGTGCTGCCCGCTACCTGAAAGAGCAGAACCCCGCCGTGATCGTCGTCGGAGCCGACCCCGAGGGCTCCATCTTCACCGCCCCCAACCCCGAGTCCATTCATCAATACCGGGTCGAAGGGGTGGGAGAGGATTTCTACCCCGAAACGGTCGACCTCGAGCTCATCGATCGATTCATCAAGGTCGGTGACACCGAGTCGTTTGCGATGACCGCGCCGGCTCGCCCGCGAAGAAGGGCTGCTGGTCGGCGGATCGTGCGGGATGGCGGCAGCGGCGGCTTTGCAGGTAGCCGAAGAGGACGCCGGCCGGCTCGTGGTTGTGATCCTCCCGGACTCGGGCCGGGGCTATCTCTCGAAAGTCTTCAACGATCAATGGATGGAGTCCAACGGATTTCCGTTTTCAAAATGAGCTTCATTTGCTCGGAATTCATGACAGAATTGGATCACCAGAGAAAGGAGGTGGTCCGCATTGGGTAAAACTTTTGGGACTCTGGAGGTGGCCGAGCGCTGAGCGGCGCTGGCCGTACCGATGCGTCGCTCCTCCGTTAAGGAGAGGTGGCGACTCCAAACTCGGACCACCGCACCCTGCAAACCCGCGAGAAAGGTCCCCTTGCGGCGATCGCACGAATTGCTTCGGCGGTCGAAGTGTTTCGGGGTTTAGATCAGAGAGAGCCTCCCTCACTCGGGAGGCTCTCTCAGTTTCAAACGCCGGGTTTGATTCAGATGCCGGTGTCGAACAGAGTTTCCGGCGATGGGCCAGTGTCCTCGTCCACTGCTTCGAGTGTGATCCAAATGCGTGGAAAGTCGCCCCGGCGAACCCCGACCATCGCCGTGAGCACCCCATCTCCGTTGAAGGTGCCTCCCGAGACGTGCAAGCCCGCATCGGACGTGAGCCAGATCTCGTAGTACCTGTCGGACGCAGCCTCCGGCAAACCGCTGATGTCGAACCTGAGCCGGGTTCCCTCCGGTTCGTTCCATCCGGACACCACCGCCGACGCCCCAGGTGCCTGGGCGGTCGCGACTAGGTCCATCTGCCAGTCCGGGCGATCGAACGTCAGAATCGCCCCGACGATTAGAACCGCTAGCGCCGCAGCCCCGGGAAGCCAACCTGCGCAAACTGGAATCGACTCTTCGGCCACCCTTCGAGACTCCCAGCGACTGGATCCGCTCATCGAGCTCGGGAGAGGGCTCGAGCCAGATGGCCTCGCTGGCGAGGATGGATTTCAAACGGTCGGGGATTTCGTCGCTCATGCCGTCGCCTCCTTTAAATGGGAAAGCATGACGGAGAGGCGCTTTCGTGCCCGTGCTGACCTGCTTTTCACTGTTCCTACCGGGATGCCGAGTTGGTGAGCGGTTTCTTCGTGGCTCAGGCCATCGAAGTAGGTGAGTTTGACGACTTGAGCCTCTTCGGAAGTCAAAGAGTCGATTGCCCGCCGGACTTCCCACGCCTCCCACATGCCTTCGAACGACGGCGGTAAGGCCACGATCTCGGGATCGTCGAGACGATCAGCTCGATGGCGGCGTTCCCGGCGATAGACATCCACCGCCGCGCGGCGGGCGATGGCATAGAGCCACGGACCTGGCTCGCGAGCGAGGTCGAATGAGCTCGCGGCCCGCCAAGCCTGGATGAAGGTTTGTTGAGCTGCTTCCTCAGCGAGGCTGCGGACCCCGAGTGCCCGGTAACACACCGTAAATACCGCGCGCCCGTACTGGGCATAGAGCGCGGACAACGCGTTGTGGTCGCCGGCGGCGAGCCGGCGCATGACGCGGATGGAATCCATCTTCCTAAACTACGGAAAAGGGGTGCGATCCGGTTCATCTCAGAAGTTCAGCAGATCGATGAAGCTTCCAAAGAAGTCGGAAATGGCACTTCCCAGGTTCCGCAACGCCCACCAAAAGGCGAGGACCAGGAACACCAAACAGACGATCGTCACCACTCCGCGCCAGCGGTAGAGCTCTAGCTGGTCAGAGTCCTCGACGTAGGACCGCGCCGTCCCGGTAGCCGCCCGCGGCAGCACCGTGACCTTGCGCTCCCGGCGAGGCCGGCTCTGGTTTGGGTGCCTCCAGCCACGGTGATGGAGATTGGCTTTTCCTCGGTCCGTCTCTCTTGGGAAATAGCCGGCAAGGTGGCTGCGGCGAGCAGGGGCGGCAATGGCTGCAACTCGATTCCCTCAGGCACCAAATGCCGCGGAGGACCCTGACGCAGGCCGAAAAGCGAGGGCCTCGACACCGATAGTTTGCCGGGGGCCTTCACTTTCGCCTTGACTTCTTTGGATGGAAGGGGCTCGGGCGGAGGGATCGGTGTTGGGTCGTTGTGGCGCAGACCTTCGAGCTCCTGCTCGAGACTCAGGCGAGGAGTCGAGACCGGCTCGTCGAAACCAGCTCGACCAAGCAGCATCGATTCGTCGATCCCCAACACGGCGGCCAGAGCACTCACGACCCCGGGCTCCGACGGGCTTGTGCGACCTAGCTCCCACGACCGGACCGTCGAGGGGGATTTGCCGATCAGCTCGGCGACCTTCGCCTGGCTCAACCCGGCCATTGCCCGGCCGCGCCGAATCGAATCCCCAAAGGAAACTGACATAGCGCCAGGTTACCCAAGGCACCCCTAGCGGAAAACGTCCGCCTGCCCGGCCAAAGCCGCTTTCCGCTGGGCATCGGCGACCGCGATCGCAGTCAGATTCACCACATCGCTCACCTCTGCGTCCCTTTGCAGGACGTGGACGGCTCGCGAAAGCCCGGAAAGTATGGGGCCGATCACCTCGGCATCGCCTAGCCGATTGAGCAACTTGTAGCTCGCGTTGGCGGCGGTCAGATTGGGGAAGACCAGGACGTTGGCCGAGCGATCGAGAACGCCGTTGGGCGAGCGACTGGCGATCAGGTCGGGCACCACCGCGGTGTCCGCCTGCATCTCCCCGTCGGCCGGAACGTCGGGCCGGAGCTTGCGGAAACGCTCGACCGCAAGTCGCACCCGCGCCGGTTCCGAGCCCGCCGCGCTCCCGAAGTCCGAGTAAGAGATAAAGGCGACACGGGACTGACGGTTGAAATGCTCCAAAGCAATGTCGACCGCGGCCGAAGCGATCTCGACTAGCTGATCAGTGGTCGGCTCGATGTTCACCGCACAGTCGGTGAAGAAATAGGGAGTTCCCTTGAGGATCACGACATATAGGGAACTGACGATCGTGCGGCCCGGCTCCATCGGCAGCACCTGGAGAGCAGGGCGAATCGTGTCGGGATAGAAGGTCGTAAGTCCCCCCGAGACCGCGTCGGCGTCTCCCTCGCGCACTCGCAGCGAGGCAAACATGTTGTGATCGGTCACTTCCGCGGCTGCTCGATCCGCGGTCATGCCCTTCTCCTGGCGAAGTTCGAAGAGGAGTTGTGCGTATCGATCGAGGTTTCCGGTTCCGACGCGGGGTCAATGATCTCGATGCCGTCGAGGTGGATGCCGACGCGCTCGGCCAGGGCTTCGATCACTTCGATGGCGCCCAGCAGAACCGGTGAACCGATGCCTTCATCGCGGACGCGGCGTGCGGCCCGCAGGAGCCGGACATCGTCGCCATGGGGGTAGACAACGGTCATCGGCCTGGTCCGGGCGGCGTTGGTCACGGTGTTGAGGAGGCCATGCGACGCCTGGAAACGACTTCGTAGCGACTCTGCATAGGCATCGACGTCTTCCAGAGGCAGTCCGGCCAGACCTTCTGCGGTCGCGGCAGCCGCCACTGCCGGGGCAACTGTCCACAGCACTCTGGGGTCGAAAGGCTTGGGAATCAGGTAGTCGCGCCCGAAGCCGAGCCGATCGACCTGGTAGGCCTTCAAAACCGACTCGGGCACCGGTTGGCGGGCCAGTTCGGCCAGAGCACGGGCCGCGGCGGCCTTCATTCCCTCGCTGACTCCACGGGCGCGCACGTCAAGCGAGCCGCGGAAGATGAAAGGGAAACCGAGGACGTTGTTGACCTGATTGGGAAAGTCGCTGCGACCGGTGGCGACCAGGGCATCGGACCGCGCCGCTCGGGCGTCCTCATAGGTGATCTCGGGATCGGGGTTGGCCAGGGCGAAGATCAGTGGGTCGGGAGCCATGGTCTTGATCATCTCCGGGGTCACCGCCCCAGCCACCGAAACACCCACAAAAGCGTCGGCGTCGACCAGGGCGTCGGCAAGCGTGCGGGCTTCGGTGTCCCGGGCAAACTCCAGCTTGATCGGTGTCAAATCCCCGCGACCATCGTGCACGACCCCGCGGCTGTCGACCATCAAAGTGTTCTCTGGCGACACCCCGAGGTGATGGAAGAAGCGCGCGGTGGCGATTCCGGCGGCGCCGGCGCCGCTGAAGACAACTCTCATGTCGCGCGGCGACTTGTTGGCCAGCTCACAGGCGTTCAGAAATGCCGCGCCGGCGATGATCGCCGTCCCGTGCTGGTCGTCGTGGAAGACCGGAATCGAGAGCCGCTTGCGAAGTTCGTCTTCGATGTAGAAGCAGTCCGGAGCCCGGATGTCCTCGAGGTTGATTCCACCAACCGTTGGTTCCAAGCAGCTCGCAGAACCGGATGACGTCGTCGGGGTCGGGGGCGTCGATCTCCAGGTCGAAAACGTCGATGTCGGCGAATCGCTTGAAGAGGACCGCCTTCCCTTCCATCACCGGTTTTCCCGCCAGCGGACCGATGTTGCCGAGGCCGAGCACCGCGGTGCCATTCGAAACCACTGCGACCAGGTTCCCGCGGTTGGTGAAACGGAATGCCGCTTCGGGATCGCGGGCGATCTCGCGGCAAGGCTCGGCCACGCCGGGGGTGTAGGCCAGCGAGAGATCGGTCTGGGTGGCCGTTGGCTTGGTGGCGCGAATCGCCACCTTTCCCGGGATCGGGAACTCGTGATAGTGGAGGGCTTCGCTGAACGGGCTTCGCTCGGCCATGAGCCGCGACCCTAATAGCGGGCCTTCGGCCCAGACATCAGACAACAGATATCAGATCTCAGACCCGAATCTGACGTCTGACGTCTGATGTCTGATGTCTCCAATGGGTGGCAGAATTGGGCGACGATGGAGCGCAAGGACAACGGCGACGACGGCTACAAGGTGATGACCGGTTGGCGGGTCGGTCATGCCCCGGAAGAAGCGACCACCAGGTCCGGCCTGCTGGTTCCTGCCGGCACCAAGGAAGGCAACGACGCCCTGCCGCTGGTCGACGTTCACACCGGCCAGCGTTTCTGGGCGGTGCCCGCCGGTGCCTGGCGATTTATCTGGCCCCCGACTGGCCGGCCCGTAGTGGCAGTGCGCGAATCCCAAATCATCGCCGAAGAGCAACTCAGCCACGTCGTCGGGGATGGACAGTATCTGTGAGATATCAGACGTCAGACAGTGTCAGATTCGTCAGATCAGATTCGAATCCACGGTCTAAATCGACCCGGGGGCTCTACGGTTCTCTACGGTCGCTATGACTGAGTCTTCCCGCGGAGGCAGCGGCGACGGCTCACCGCAACTGTCACCGACCTTGAACGTCCGCGCCAAAAAGCCTTGCTCGTGGGAGTAGCGACGGCCGGCGAGAGCGTGGCCGAAGCCGAGCGCTCTCTTTCCGAACTCGCCTTGCTGGTCGACACTGCTGGGGCCGACCCGGTCGACTCCGAAGTGGTGCGCCGCGACTCGATCGACCCTGCCCTGTTCATTGGCTCGGGCAAAGCCCGCGAGCTCGCCGACCTCTCGCGGTCTCAGGACATCGATGCCGTGGTTTTCGACAACCCACTGACTCCTGCCCAGCAGCGCAACCTGCAAAAGCTGTTCGAGGTCGACGTCGTCGACCGCGAGGCTCTGATCCTCGACATCTTTGCCCAGCACGCCACGAGCCGCACCGGTGCCATACAGGTGGAGCTAGCCCTCCTCCGCTACAACCTTCCCCGCCTGCGCGGCAAAGGGGTTTCCCTGTCGCAACAGACCGGTGGCATCGGCGCTCGCCGGGGACCGGGCGAGACGAAGCTCGAAACCGACCGCCGCCGGATCGAGCAGCGGATCACGAGGCTCGAACGCGACCTCAAAGAGGTCAACCGGAATCGCGCTACCCAATCCAAGGAGCGGATCCGCTCGGGCCTGCCGATCGCTTCTCTGGTCGGATACACCAATGCCGGCAAGTCGACCTTGCTCAATCAGCTGACCGGAGCCGGCGTGCTGGCCGAGGATCGTCTGTTTTCCACGCTCGACTCGACCGTCCGCAAGTTCCGGCTGCCGAGCGGGCAAACCCTCCTTCTCTCAGACACCGTCGGCTTCGTCCGCCGGCTCCCCCATCGTCTGGTCGAGGCGTTTCGCTCGACTCTCGACCAGGTCAAGGAAGCCTCGCTCTTGTTGCATCTGGTTGATGCGTCTGATCCCGACCCCGAGCGGCAACTTGAAGCGGTACACACGGTCCTGGCGGAGATCGGAGCGGCGGACGTGCCGGAGTTGATCATCTTCAACAAGGTCGATCAGGCCGATCCAACGATCCTGCAGCGGTTGCGCAACCTCCATCCCGACGGGATCGCAATCTCTGCGTTGACCGGTGAAGGGATGGACGACCTGGCCGCAGCATTGTCAGACCGATTGGAGAGGAACTTTGCCTCCGTCACGCTCGTTATTCCCTATGAGCGCGGGGACCTCGTGGCGGCTGCCCACAGGGCGGGAGACGTGATCGTCGAGAAGCACGACGATCTCGGCACCACTCTCGAGGTTCGGTTGCCACGGGACGCTGTGGCAGCTTTCGCCGAGTTCGTTCGGTAATGGTTCGCAACTCCTATTGCGCGTCATCCGACCTGCGGTAGCTTGGGATAACTTCGATCAGGGGTGGGCAAAATCAAACGGTTTCTTCGGGCTTTGGCCCTCGGCGTATTGTTGGTGTTCGGTTTTTCGGGCTTGCCAGCGGGCGCGGCCAATCCGATTCCAAACGGGTTCACACTCGAGGACATCACCGATCCTCTGAGCGCGCCGGTTGCCTTTGGATTCACCGACGCCGGTCGTCTCTACGTCGCCGAAAAGCAGGGCACGGTCCAGGTCTTCGACTCGGTCAACGATCCGACTCCAACCCAGGTGATCGACGTGAGCGGCAACGTCCACGACTACTGGGACCGGGGTCTGCTCGGATTCGCAGTCGACCCGCAGTTCGGCAACGGCAGCGACTTCGTCTACCTGCTGTACACCTACGACCCCGGCGACTCGTGGGGGGACGACTGCGCTCCCGGCGGCACCACGATGGGATGTCTGGTCAACGGGCGGCTCAGCCGCTTCCCGATCGCGGCAACGGCACGGCCGGCGCCGAACAGGCGTTGTTGACCGGTGGCTGGTGCGCACAATTCCCCAGCCACACCATCGGCGACCTCGCGTTCGCCGGCGACGGCTCGCTCCTGGTGTCGGCCGGGGACGGTGCCAGTTTCAACTACGCCGACCACGGAGGCAACCCCCCCAACCAGGGAGGCAATGTCTGCAACGACCCCCTCGGTGGCGCCGGCGTTGCCGACAACGAGGGTGGAGCGCTGCGCAGCCAGGATCTGCTGACCACAGGTGATCCGATCAGCTGGGACGGATCCGTCCTGCGGATCAACAAGGCCACCGGTGCCGCCGGTGGTCGGCAATCCCGCCGGTCAGGACGGACAGAATCGTTGCCCACGGATTCCGGAATCCTTTCCGGATCACCGAGCGACCCGGAACCATCGAAATCTGGGTCGGTGACGTCGGTTGGGGAGCGTGGGAGGAAGTCAACCGAATCTCAGGATCCCGGGCGGCACGATCGAGAACTTCGGCTGGCCCTGCTACGAGGGCAACAACAGCGGATCCAACCGGCAATCGTCCTACGACGGTCTCAACCTCAACATGTGCGAGGGCCTCTACAACACCGGCGATACCAACGTCGTCGCTCCGCACTATGCCCGCCAACACCAGGCGGCCGGAACGCATCCCGGATGCAACGGCACCGGTGGGGCCATCAGCGGCCTCGCCTTCTATGAAGGCGGTCGCTACCCGGCCGCCTACGACGGCGCCCTTTTCATCGCCGACTACTCGATCGGCTGTATCCGGGTCATGTTTCCCAGCACCCCATTCGGTGTTCCCAACAAGAACACGATCAGCACCTTGATCGGCGATGCCGCGCCGGTTGATCTCCAGATCGGCCCCGACGGCGACCTGTTCTACGCCGACATCATCACCGGCACGATCGTCCGGGTGAACTACAACTCGGGACCGACCGCAGTGATCGACGCCGATCCCACGACCGGCAGCGTCCCCCTGCAGGTCAACTTCGACGGCACCGGCAGCACCGACGCCGAGGGCGACCCGCTGACCTTATGCCTGGGACCTCGACGGCGACGGACAGTACGACGACTCGACCGCCAGCCAGCCCACCTTTACCTACAACACCCCCGGCGACGGTCACCGTTCGGTCTCCGGGTGCAGGATCCTTCGGGCGCCAACGACACCGAGTCCGTGGTGATCAACCCGGTGGCCAACCAGGCTCCGGTTGCGACCATCTCCGCGCCCAGTAGCTTCGCTCACCTGGCGCAGTTGGTGATCTCGATCTCATTCTCAGCGGAAGCGCCACCGACCCCATGAACGGGACGCTTGCCGCCGTCGGCTCTGAGTGGGAGATTATCATCAACCACTGCGAACCGGGCGGCGCCTGCCATGAGCACACCATTCAGATCGTTCAACGGTGTCAGCGAGCGGCAACTTCACCGCCCCCGACCATCCCTATCCGAGCTACCTCACCATCCGGCTCACGGCCACCGACAGCGGGTGGCTTGCAGGACGTCGAAGAGATCGATATCCAGCCGCAAACGAGCGTCGTCACTGTTGCCACCTCACCGGCCGGGTTACAGGTCTCGGGCGGAGTTGAGGGCCTCGAAACCTTCACTAGCCCGGCGCAGATAACAGCCATCGTCGGCGGCAGCTTGACCGTCGACGTTGCCTCCCCGCAAACCATCGGGGCAACGACATACACCTTCTCGAGCTGGAGCGACGGCGGAGCGCAAACTCACACTCTCACCGTCCCCGCCTCCAACTCGACGGTTACCGCGATCTTCACCGGTGGAGGTGGAGGCGGCGGCGGCGGAGGCGGCGGCGGAGGCGGCGGCGGAGGCGGAGGCGGCGAGGCCCCCGGGTTCGCGGACGTCCCCAAGGACCATCCGTTCTACGACGAGATTTCTTGGTTGGCGTTGCGACAGATCACGCTGGGCTGCGCTCCTGAAACCTTCTGTCCGACCGACCCCGTCACCCGCGAGCAAATGTCATCTTTCCTTGCCCGTGCGCTCAATCTGCCGCGAATTCTTACCGATCAGTTCGTCGACATCTCGAGCTCTCGGCACGTCCCCGACATCGGAGCCCTGGTTGCCGCAGGCATTACCCAGGGATGCGAGGTGGATCTTTTCTGCCCGCAGGATCCGGTGACCCGAGAGCAGATGGCCTCTTTCCTCGTGCGAGGATTGGGGCTGCCGGCCGGACCGGACCTCTTCACTGACGACGAGGGTTCGGTGCACGAAGCCGACATCAACGCCCTCGCTCAAGCCGGCATCACGCTCGGGTGTGCGGAAGACGTCTTTTGTCCGGGCGACATCGTGACCCGCGAGCAGATGGCGGCCTTTATTTATCGGAGCTTCGACCACTAGCCGTCAAGGCGGCTCCGACGATGCCGGCCTCGTTGCGTAACGCAGCCGGGACCGTCGCGACTTTCGTGGTCAAGTACTCCCCCCACTGATCCCATTTGCGCGACACCCCGCCACCGATGATGAAGAGGTCGGGGGAGACGATCCGCTCGAGATGGTCGAGGAGTCGGTCCACTCGCTTGGCCCAGGCGGACCAGGAGAGCCCCTTGTCGTCTTTGACACTTGCCGCAGCCCACTTCTCGACCGGCGAATGCCCGCGCAATTCGATATGGCCGAACTCGGTGTTAGGGATCAGCACCCCTCGATAGAAAACGGCCGAGCCAATGCCGGTGCCAAAGGTCAACAGGACGACGACGCCTTGGTTTCCCTTGCCGGCCCCAAAAGCCATCTCTGCCACCCCGGCGGCATCGGCGTCGTTGATCATCGTCACCGGCAAACCGCAGGCTTCGGTGAAGATCCTGTCGGCGTTGGCACCGATCCAGCTCTGATCGACGTTGGCCGCACTCAGGGTGATGCCATTGCGCACGACGGCGGGGAAAGTGCAGCCGACCGGTCCCTTGCTGTCAAAGTGATCGACGATCTGCTTGACGACCTGAGCGACAAGTTCGGGGGTCGATGGTTCCGGGGTGGGAATGCGGTAGCGCTCACTCGTCACGGTCCCGGTTTTGAGGTTGACCAAATTGCCCTTGATCCCCGAACCGCCGATGTCGATGCCGAGCACTGTTGCCGCCACGGTCACGAGCCTATTCCCTCGATAATGTCTCGACATGGCTGGAGACCGACTCGGGCTGATCGGATTGGCGGTCATGGGCCAGAACCTGGCACTGAATCTGGCCGATCATGGCTACGACGTAGTCCTCTACAACCGCACGGGCGAAACCACGCGCCGATTCGTCGAGGCCAACGCTGACTCGCCGGCGCTCTTCGGCACCACCGAGATCGACCAGTTCGTTGCTGCCCTGGACCGTCCCCGGCGCATCATCCTCATGGTGAAGTCCGGCGCCCCGGTCGATGGGTTCCTGGACTTGCTCAGTCCACTCCTCGACGCCGGAGACGTGATCGTCGACGGCGGAAACAGCCTGTGGCTCGACACCGAGCGCCGTGGCGAGCAACTCAGGGCGGTCGGGCTCTCGTTTCTCGGCACCGGCATCTCGGGTGGGGAAGTGGGAGCCCGGTTTGGGCCATCGATCATGCCGGGCGGCGATGGCTGGGAAGAAATGAACGAGCCGTTGACATCCATCGCAGCAAAGGTGGACGGTGAACCGTGCTGTGACTGGATCGGGCCGGGAGGCAGCGGCCACTACGTCAAGATGATCCACAACGGCATCGAGTACGCCGACATGCAGGTCATCGCGGAGGCCTATCACCTGCTGCGGGCGTCGGGACGTTCGGTCGCAGATACAGCCGCGGTCTTTCGCCATTGGAGCAGCGGACCTCTCAACTCGTATTTGATCGACATCACCGCCCAAATTCTCGAGGTTCTCGACGACGACGGCGAGCCGCTGATCGAAAAGATCCTCGATGCCGCGGCCCAGAAGGGCACTGGCAGGTGGACCGTGGAAGACGCTCTGAGTCGCGGCCAACCAACCACCGTCATTGCTGAGGCCGTCCTCGCACGATCGCTTTCCGCGCTGAAGGACGAGCGCATGAAGGCAGCAACACTTTTGCGCGGCCCCGCCGACAAGATCGTGATCGACGATTCTGAGATTGAGAAAGCATTGCTCGCCTCCAAGGTCGTGTGCTACGCCCAGGGGTTCATGCTCATCAGAGCCGCCTCGGCCGAACAGGATTGGGGCCTCGCGCCTGCGCGTATCGCACCGCTGTGGCGGGGAGGTTGCATCATCCGGGCGGAGCTCTTGAAAGACATCACCAACGCATACCGCAGTGATCCCGACCTCGCCAACCTGCTCCTCGACCCAAACTTCGTCGACCTGATCGATGATTCCCAAGGGGCGTGGCGCGAGGTTGTCGCGGCTGCGGCCAAGGCAGGAATTCCGGTCCCGGTCTACTCGGCCGCGCTCACCTTTTATGACGGCTTCCGCTCCGGCCAACTCCCTGCGAACCTGATCCAGGCGCAGCGAGACTTCTTTGGAGCCCACACCTATGAGCGGGTCGATCGACCAAGGGGCGAGCAATTCCATACCCAATGGGCCTCGGGAGCCGCCACCACCCCCTCGTCCTAAGATCGAACCATGGCTGAAAATCCCCATCGTTTGCCGCGCGCGGTCGTGCCCGCCCGCTACGACATCGAGCTCACTCCAGACCTGGAGAAGGCAGTGTTCTCCGGGAAGGAGACGATCGCCGTCAGCGTGATTGAAACCACCGACGAATTCGTGCTCAACGCCCATGAGATTGAAATCCAGGAGGTCCAGCTGTCGAGCAACGGTGACAGGTTGACTGCCGAAGTCGACGTTGATACGGAGATGCACCGCGCGACCTTGCGCTTCCCCCGGTCGATCGAGCCCGGCGAGGCCGAGCTCGAAATCTCATTCACCGGAGTTCTGAACGACCAGCTGGTCGGGTTCTACAAGTCGACTTTTACCGACACCAAGGGCCAGGAACAGGTAATTGCCACCACCCAGTTCGAGGCGACAGATGCCCGGCGCGCATTTCCCTGCTGGGACGAACCCGACCTCAAAGCCGTGTTCGGAATCACGCTGGTGGTTCCCGAGGATCTTCTCGTGGTGTCGAACGGCCCCGAAGTTGGGCGCGAGGAGCGCTCCGATGGACTGGTTGCGGTTCGCTTCGCAGACACGATGAAGATGTCGACCTACCTCGTGGCGTTTGCGGTTGGACCGTTCGAAGCGACCGACCCAGTCGATGTCGACGGCGTCCCTGTCCGGATCATCGCTCCGCGAGGAAAGCTTGAGCTGACCCACTTCGCGCTCGAATGCGCTCAATTCTGCTTCCGCTACCTGCGCGACTACTACGGCATTCCTTACCCCGGTCTCAAGATCGACCACATCGCCATCCCCGACTTTGCCTTCGGCGCCATGGAGAACCTGGGTCTTATCACCTATCGAGAGACGGCGCTCTTGCTCGACGTCGAGACCGCCAGTCAGTCCGAGCTGCTTCGAGTTCTCGACGTCATCGGCCACGAGCTTGCCCACATGTGGTTCGGCGATCTAGTCACCATGAAATGGTGGGACGGCATCTGGCTCAATGAGGCGTTCGCGTCGTTCATGGAGTTCAAGGCCACTGATGCGATGAAGCCCGCGTGGAAGCGTTGGCTCGCGTTTGCGGCTGTCGATCGGCCATGGGCCTTCGACGTGGATGCTCTCGCTGCCACTCGGCCTGTCGAATTCGAAGTGAGTTCGCCGGATGAAGCCAACGAAATGTTTGATGCGCTGACCTATGGGAAAGGCTCGGCGCTACTCCGAATGATCGAGCAGTACATTGGCGAAGAGACGTTCCGCAGCGGGGTAGGCAACTACCTGCGGCGCCACGCCTACGGCAACACCGTCACCGCCGACTTATGGGCAGGTCTCAATGAGGCTTCGGGTCAACCGGTGGGCGAAATCATGGATACCTGGCTTTACCAGCGCGGCTACCCCCAACTGGAGGTAAGCAAGACCCCGAAGGGACTCAGAGTCAGCCAGCGCAGGTTCCTTTTCATCCCCGATGAGACTGACGCCACTCTCTGGAAGGTTCCACTCCAGCTACGAGGGCAAGCAGGCGGAAAGGAGTTTTCGCGGAAGATGCTGATGAGGGAGGCCGAGACCACGATCGACGTCGACGCAGGTGTGAGCATGGTCATCTGCAACGCTGGGGGTCACGGGTTCTATCGCGTCAGCTACTCCCCGGAGCTGTTCAGGGCATTAGTGGCGAGCCTTTCCGAGCTTGAAGATTTAGAGCGTTACACGATCATCGACGATGCCGGCGCGTTCGTCGAGTCGGGCCACCTTTCGGCCGCCGACTACCTCCGTTTGGCCGAGGCCTATCGCTCGGAACGAGAGCAAGCAATATGGGGCGCAGTGCTGACTGGAATGTCCGCTATCAACCACCATTTGGTCGGCGATGAGGACCGACCCGCTTTCGCCCAATGGGTTGGCCGGTTGCTTAGTCCCGCCTTCGAACAACTTGGATGGAAAGCAGATTCCGAGGAAGGTGACCTCACTCGGCGGCTACGGGGTCAGCTGGTCGGCGCGCTTGGCCGTGTCGCGAACGATCAAGCTGTAATCGATCGGTGCCGTCGGCTCGTCGACGAGGCTTTTGCCGATCCTCGATCAGTCGACCCCGAACTCGTCCGAGCAGCCCTCTTCGTGACAGCGCACCATGGAACCGAGACGGAGTACCGACGCTTTTTCGAGGCCTACAACGCTACAACCGCACCGCAGGAACAGCAACGCCTGCTACTCGCGCTCGCTGCTTTCGACCAGCCCGAGCTCGTCGTCGAAACTGTCAAGGCGTCCCTCGACGGGCGAATTAGAACCCAAGACTCCGCATGGGTTATCGGCTCCACGATGGGCACCCGGGTCAACGGTCCTCTCGCTTGGCAGCAACTCCGCAAGAGTTGGGAAAAATTCACGAATCTCCCCACGATGACCCAGCGGCGGGCCATCGAGGGGATTCCAGCTCTGTCGCGGCCGGAGGCGGCCGCTGAAGTAGAGGCGTTCTTCGCCGAGACCAAGCTTCCACACGCCACCAAATCAATCGCCCAAAACCTCGAGCGGCTGCGGGCCAACGTGGAAATGCGAGCGCGCGAAACTAAGTCCGTGAAGGAGTTCCTTGCCTAAGAACTCAGGGTTCGCAGGCTGTACTACGGCCTTAACGCCGACACTGACGCCGACACTATTGGAGCTCGACCGACGCGCCGGCGCCTCGAGTTGTGCCTTGGCCTTGTCGGCGGTGGCCTTATCGACGTTCTCGAGCACCGGCTTGGGAGCGGTGTCGACCAATTCCTTGGCCTCGCGCAGTCCCAGGCTGGTGAGCGAGCGGACCTCTTTGATGACCTGGATCTTCTGTTCGCCGGCGCCCGTCAGCATCACGGTGAATTCGTCCTTCTCTTCCTCGACCGGTGCTGCGGCGGCGGCTCCGCCACCGGCAGCGGCGACTGCCATGGGCGCGGCGGCCGTGACTTCGAATTTCTCTTCGAAAGCGTCGAGAAATTCCTTGAGTTCAAGAACAGTCATCTTCTCGAAGACTTCGAGCAGTTCCGGGGTTCCCATTTTTGTTGCCATGATTTCTTCCTTCTCTGCGGCTAAGCAGCCGACTTCTTATCCAACAGTTGCGAAAACATCGATGCGGCGTTGCGATTGAACGACGTGAACAGACCGGCCGCCTGAACCATGGGTGCTTGAAACACTCCGGCGATCTTGGCCAAAAGGACCTCGCGCGGTTCGATCGAAGCGAGCCGGGAGACTTGTTCGGGCGCCAGAACGACCTGGCCGAGAAGGCCACCTTTCAAGACCAAGCGATCCGACTCCGAAGTGAAGTCTTTGAGAGCCTTGGCCGTCGCGGCCGCGTCCTGGTTG
Source organism: uncultured Acidimicrobiia bacterium (assembly GCA_963840175.1). GTDB lineage: Bacteria > Actinomycetota > Acidimicrobiia > Spongiisociales > ZC4RG35 > JACCTH01. Next base: position 424,382 of record CAWIXU010000007.1, on the reverse strand, counting down.
GCAAAGGTCAGGGCGGTCGGCCCGGCCAGCTGGTCCTCCACTCCACTCAAACCCATTTCGCTTAGAGCCCGAAGGGCCAGCGTCATCTTGACGACCTTGTACTCAGCGCCGGTCTTGCGAAGGTTGCGACGAAGCGTCGCCAATTGCTTGACGGTCAGACCGCGGTATTCGGTGATGAAGACCGCCTCGGCGTTCTCCCACCAATTCTTGATGTCGGCTACGGCCTGGACCTTTTCTGGTCGCGGCATTCCGCTCCTCCTTCATACATAACCAAAGCCCCCTCGACCAGAGCCAGGGGGGCTTACAAGAAGCCGACCTGCGTTGGATTTATGGGCACCAACGGTCTGGGGTCGAGATGGAATTGCTCACATGATATCCGACATTGCATCTCACCGGCAAAGTGCCCCAAGACCAGTCAGCCCGGGACCAATCAGCCCAGAACCAATCAGCGTGTGGAAACGCGATATTGCTTGGTAACAATTACCTGGCTTATTGCGAAGAAGTTTGTCAAACTAGGCGAGCGCTGGCACCTTGAGAATTTGACCCCTGATGGATTACTTGGCTTCGGCCCCTGATAAAGCCCAAATGAATTACTTGGGGAGGCCGATCAAGTCAGGGGGGTGGTCGAATGCAAACGGCGGGTTACCTGACCGCTCCCGCCGTGCTCGTTCCGCGACGATGGCAGCGAGTGGCGAAGATCCGCAATACCTACCTTGCGGAGAGGAAGACAGCTGCTCGTGATAATGGTGGACCTGGCAACCCAGAGCCGGCGTCGCCCAACCGGGCCCTCGACACCCCCCTACCTTTCACGAACCCTGGGTTGGTAGCGGTGTACAACACCGTACCAACCCAGGGTTCGCTGTTTCACTTATCGAGCTATGGCGGTCAGGTCCTCGATCTTGCCGACGTCGATCTTTACCCCGGGGCCCATCGTCGATGAGATGACCAGGTGCTTGACATAACGTCCCTTGGCCGAAGCAGGCTTCACCCGCATGATCTCCGCTGCCAGCGCGGCGAGGTTTCCGACCAGGGATGATTCGTCAAACGAGGCCTTGCCCATTGGGACCTGAACGTTCCCAAATTTGTCGTTGCGGTATTCGATCCGGCCGCCTTTGAATTCCTTTACCGCCTTGCCGACGTCTGGCGTAACGGTCCCGGCTTTGGGGTTAGGCATGAGCCCGCGCGGACCGAGCACGCGGCCCAGCTTGCCGACCTCGGCCATCATGTCGGGTGTGGCGATGGCGAGGTCGAAGTCGAGATCACGCCCAGCCTGAATTTCGGCAACTAGCTCCTTGCCGCCAACCAGGTCTGCCCCGGCCTCCTGGGCCTCGCGGGCTTTGTCGGCCGGTGCGAAGACCGCCACCCGTACGGTCTTGCCGGTGCCGTTGGGGAGGGCGACGGTGCCGCGGACGAGCTGATCGGCTTTGCGAGGGTCGATCCCCAACTGGAAGGCAGCCTCGATCGTCTCGTCGAAATTGGCGGTAGCCATGGTTTTGACGAGTTCAACGGCTTCCTGCGCGGAATACGGGTGTTGCTTGTCGAAGCGACTTTGCGCTTCTAGGTACTTCTTGCCCTTGGGCATATCTTTCTCCTTGTGGTCCGGACGGTCACTGAAGTGACCTCCCACTTTCTTCAGATTTCAGATTTCAGACGTCAGACTTCAGATTCGGATCTGATATCTGACATCTGATGTCTGATGTCTATTTCTCTACGGTAATTCCCATCGAACGGGCGGTGCCCTCAACGATCTTCATCGCCGCTTCGACGTCGTTGGCATTGAGATCGACCATCTTGATCTCGGCGATTTCGCGCACCTGGGTGCGATTGACCTTTCCCACCTTGACCTTGTGGGGTTCCGCCGACCCTTTGTCGACACGTGCCGCTTGTCGCAATAACGCAGCCGCCGGGGGCGTCTTCGTGATGAAGGCGAAGCTGCGATCTTCATAGACCGACACCTCGGCGGGGATGATCATCCCTCGTTGGGACGCGGTGGCGTCGTTATAAGCCTTGACGAACTCCATCAAGTTGATCCCGTGCGGCCCGAGCACCGTTCCCACCGGAGGGGCCGGAGTTGCCTGGCCAGCCGGGAGCTGGATCTTGATGGTCGTGACGAGTTTCTTTCTTCCCATGATTACCTGCCTGAGAACGGTCCCTTAGTTCTTACGAATGTCGTCGAAGCCCAGTTCGACTGGGGTATCGCGACCAAAGATGTTGACCAGCACGACGACTTTCGACTGATCGAGGTTGATGCCTTCAATGACGCCGTTGAAGTCGGCAAACGGACCTGTCACCACCTGAACCGTTTCGCCCACCTCCCACGCCGGCTTGAAACGGGGCTTGGCCTTCTCCTCTTCTTTGCGTACGCCGAGGAATCGCTCGACCTCGCGCCGGGAGAGGGACGTGGGTTTGTTATTGCCTCCGACGAAGCCGGTGACTCCGGGAGTGTTGCGAACTGCGTACCAGGAGTCGTCATCGAGATCCATGCGCACGAGGATGTAACCGGGAAAGACCTTGCGGGATACGGTCACCTTCTTCCCGCTCTTGATCTCGACTACATCTTCCATCGGGATGTGCACGTCAAAGATGCGATTCTCCATGTGCATCGACTTGATGCGAGTCTCGAGGTTGGCCTTGACTTTGTTCTCGTATCCGGAGTAGGAGTGAATTACAAACCACTCGCCGGGGAGGTCATAGGGGCTGATCTCCTCGGGCGCTTCTTCTACCGGTTCGTATGCCCCGCTCGTCATGCGCGCTCGAGCAACTGGAACACGGCTTCTTTCATCGTCACGTCGAGCGCAAAGATGACGAGGGTGAGGACCACGGTGACGATAAGGACGACTGTTACGAAAACGATCATCTGCTCACGGTTGGGCCAATTGACCTTGCGTAGTTCTTGCCTTACCTCGTGGAGAAAGGTCACGAGACGCGTCCAGAACGACTTGCGCTCCACTGCTGGCGCCTTTGGAGGTGCGTCCGGCTTGAGGGCGGCGACGTTGCCCATCCTCACCTTTCTGGATGCGCTCTTCACGCTCCATCAGGCGGCGCATCTCTCGGTTCATCGTGATCCTATTTTCTCTTGAAACTTTGGCAAGCCTGCGGCAGGGGTGGAGGGATTCGAACCCCCATCCTCCGGTTTTGGAGACCGGCGCTCTAGCCAATTAGAGCTACACCCCTTCGGGGTATCGGGCGGGCTCATAAGTATACGGTTACGCCCCGGCTTCCGAAACCCGTGAGAGGTCGGCTCGCTAGCTGTTCACCTCTACCACAGTGGGGATCGCCCGCCGGATCGCCTCTGAAACCGGACAATGATCGACCGCCCAGTTCGCAAGCTCGGTGAGCTGTGCCGTCCCAGCTGCCTTGGCCGATACCTGGATGCTGATCCGCATTGAAAGTGGCCCGGCTGGTATGGAAGGATCTAAGCCGAGGATGCCGTAGTCGTCGGATCCGCTGTCGACTTCAACTTCGCAAGTAAAACCATCGATTTCGAGCTGGGCCGCCCGCATTACGGCGAGCGAAGTAACACAAGCCGCCACCGCAGCTCGCCAGTACCAACCCGGGCTCGGCGCCTCGCCACCACCGCCGACGCCGGCCGGCATGTCGGTGACCAGGGTTTCGCCACCCGGTCCTTCGACCCTGACTCTCAGCCCTTCCTCGACTGTGGCCCGGGCCACGGAGTCGGTGTAGCGAGCCTCGGCTCGATTCTCGGTCAAGTACTTGCTTGCGCTTTCCATGGCGGTACGAATCGCGTCGTTCGAGTGCGGCTTTTGCGTCATCGGCCCTGGATTTTCACACGCTAACGGCCTCACGAAGGTGGAGACTGGCCGCAACCAGCTCGTCGCCGGCTGCAATGAGGCGGGCTGTGATCTCCGCGCCCTCGCGCTCCGCCACAATCGAGGCCGCCGTGCCAGCGAGCAACGGAGCCCGGTAGCGAAAGCGGGCGCTCGCAATCGGGGCCGTGCCATTAACGCTCGTCAAGACCGAACGAAGCAGCCAGGCCGACTGCAAAAGCCCATGGACCACGATGCCCGGTAGCCCAGCCGCGACGGCGGATCGGTGATCCCAATGGATCGGGTTCCAATCCCGGGTTGCGGCGGCGTAACGCACGAGGTCAGCCCGCGAGGCAGCGAAATCGCCCTCCTCGACTGAATGCGGGTCGAGCTCGGGGGCTTCTGCCTCGCGCGGCCCCGGGAGCGGCAGCACCCGAGGCAAGGAAGCTCGATGATCCGGTGAGGAGATCGCCATCGCCGTCGGTGACAGTCAGGTCGAAGTTGATAAACCAGACGCCTCCGCGCTCGCGCACCCGGCTCACCTCCCCCAACGCTTCCAGGTCCGATTCCACGGCAATCGGCCTCAGCCAGGAGAAACGCTGCTCGCCGTGTATGACCAAACTCGACCTGACCGCTTCGTTGGTCAGTAGGAGGGGAGCTACCGCAAATAGCGCTGCTCCCGCCCACCCGGGTGGCGCGTGCTCAATCCATCGATCGGGATCATCTCCGGTTACATCGACGAACTCGGCCACCTTTTCGCGACACACCCGCAGGCGCACAGGGCCAAAGGAATGACCCTCGAGCTGGTTGATGGCTACCTGGTCTCGCGGTGCTTCGTGTGCTTACGGCACCAGCGGCAGTACTTGGCCAACTCGAGTCGCTCCCTCGTGTTGCCCTTATTCTTGGTGGTCACGTAGTTGCGTCGCTTGCACTCTTCGCACGCGAGCGTTATCGGCGGTCTCTTGTCAGACGGCATCTCTCAACTCACTTCACGATCTTGGTGACGCGGCCGGCGCCGACGGTGCGGCCGCCTTCGCGGATGGCGAAGCGGAGGCCTTCTTCCATGGCGATGGGGTTGATCAGCTCGACAGTCATAGTGGTGTTATCGCCCGGCATCACCATCTGGGTCCCCTCGGCCAAAGTGACCACCCCGGTCACATCGGTCGTCCGGAAATAGAACTGGGGCCGATAACCCTCAAAGAACGGGGAATGGCGACCCCCCTCCTCCTTGGTCAACACGTACACCGTCGCCTCAAAATTGGTATGCGGGGTGATCGACCCGGGCTTGGCCAACACCTGGCCCCGCTCCACATCGTCCTTCCCGATCCCCCGCAACAACACCCCGACGTTGTCCCCCGCCCGACCCTCATCCAACAGCTTGCGGAACGTCTCGATCCCCGTCGCCACCGACTTCTGGGTAGGACGGATCCCCACAATCTCCACCTCCTCATTGACCTTGAGGATCCCCTGCTCCACCCGCCCAGTCACCACCGTCCCCCGCCCGGTAATCGAAAAGACATCTTCGATCGGCATCTGAAACGGCTTCTCCGTCGCCCGCTCCGGCTCCTTCACATAGTCATCCACCGCCGCCATCAACGCCACGATCTGATCAGCCGACTCGGCATCCCCATTCAACGCCTTCAACGCCGAACCCATCACCACCGGCACCTCATCACCCGGAAACTCATACTCGGTCAACAGATCCCGCACCTCGAGCTCGACCAGCTCCAACAGCTCAGGGTCGTCGACCATGTCCACCTTGTTCAAAAAGACCACAATCGCCGGCACCCCCACCTGGCGGGCCAACAGCACATGCTCCCGGGTCTGCGGAGCCGGCCCATCGGCCGCCGACACCACCAGAATCGCCCCATCCACCTGCGCCGCCCCAGTAATCATATTTTTGATGTAATCGGCATGACCCGGCATGTCGACATGGGCGTAATGCCGATTCTCCGTCTCATACTCCACATGGGCAATCTGAATCGTGATCCCCCGCTCCCGCTCCTCCGGCGCCTTATCAATCTGATCAAACGACGTAAACGTATTCCCCGACACCCGCTCCGCCAACACCTTCGTAATCGCCGCCGTCAACGTCGTCTTCCCATGATCAATATGACCCATCGTCCCCACATTCACATGCGGCTTCGAACGCTCAAACTTCGCCTTACCCATCAGGTGCTTTCCTCTTTCCTATCTGACATCTGACATCTGACATCTGATGTCTTCCTATGTAGCGGCGGGCAGACTCGAACTGCCGACCTCTCGATTATGAGTCGAGCGCTCTCACCAACTGAGCTACGCCGCCTCGGCTGACGACTCGATCACGATTGATCGAGGCGCCTTCGAGCCCCCTTGCGGAATCGAACCGCAGACCTTCTCCTTACCATGGAGACGCTCTACCGTCTGAGCTAAGGGGGCAGGCCCAACCTGTTCCAACTTGGCTATTCAAATGTGAGAACCCGTGCCGGGAGAAGGATTTGAACCTCCGAAGGCGATAGCCGGCAGATTTACAGTCTGCTCCCTTTGGCCGCTCGGGCATCCCGGCGAGGCTGCTGGATGCTAAACGGTCGCAGACTGTCAGTCTGACTGACCTGTTGGGCCGCTCGGGCATCCCGGCGAGGCTGCTGGATGCTAAACGGTCGCAGACTGTCAGTCTGACTGACCTGTTGGGCCGCTCGGGCATCCCGGCGAGGCTGCTGGATGCTAAACGGTCGCAGACTGCCAGTCTGACTGACCTGTTGGGCCGCTCGGGCATCCCGGCGAGGCTGCTGGATGCTAAACGGTCGCAGACTGCCAGTCTGACTGACCAATTGGGCCGCTCGGGTATCCCGGCATCACCCCGGCTTTCGGGGCCGCCACATGTTAGACCCAAGCCAGATTGGCCCTACTTCGAGGCCCTCCCCCGCTGACGTACCAGGAGCAGCAAAAGCCCCAAGCCCACGAGGATCCCGCCTTGCCAGTAGCCGGCGCCGAGGATGATCGCACCAGTCGCGCCGGTCACGATGGCAGTGAGCATGAGCCCCCGCCGGTAGCGCTCGAGCAGGCGACTCTTCATCGCCGGATCGATCTCGCCAAACCCTCCCGTTTGCTGCACCCGCATCATCTGACGGCTGCGACCCACTCCCAACACGAGGCCGATCAACGCGGGGTAGCCGACACCGATCGGCACCCAGAGCGGCCTGACCCAGGCCAGGCCAACGAGAGCGGCCAACGCAACCACACCCAGGATCGGCAGGGCCAGGCGAAGGTGACGGATCGCCCACTCAGGACCGGATTCGAGAACTGCTACCCCAAACCAGGCCGCCCAGCCGATGACAAGAGCCGAAACCAGCAGTGGCAGTGCGATCGAAACGTCCCGGCTCAGTTCGAAGGTCAGACTTGGTTCGCCATCGCTTGCAGACGTGCGATCCGATCCGGAACTGCCGGATGGGTTGCAAACAGGCCCATCAGCCCGCCGCCGCGCCGACCTTTGAAGGCGTGCAGCGGGTCAGCGATGAAGAGCTGACTCACGGCCGGATTGACATTCATCGCTATCCGGGAAGTGCCGGCCTCGAGCTTGGCCAAAGCGGATGCCAGCTGGAGGGGCTGCCCGGTGATCTCGGCGCCGCTGCGATCAGCTTGAAACTCGCGTGAACGAGAGATGGCCATGCGGATGATCATCGCTGCGATGGGAGCGAGCACGATCGAGAGAAGTGTCGCGATTCCGGCCAGCGGATTGCTTCGACTGTCCCGACCGCCGCCCATGAATATGGCCATCCGAGCGAAGATCGAAAGAGCCGCCGCGAGCATTGCCGCCACCGAGCTGATGAGGATGTCCCGATTTTGGACGTGAGACAGCTCATGGGCGAGAACACCTTGGAGCTCCTCGCGGTTCATGAGTTGGAGGATGCCGGTGGTGACCGCCACCGCGGCGTGCGCCGGGTTGCGGCCGGTGGCGAACGCGTTGGGCTGGGGCGAATCGATCAGGAAAAGCCTCGGCATCGGGAGCCCCGTCGTCGTGGTGAGATTGCGAACGATCGAGTAGACCTCGGGGAGCTCCGCCTCGGTGACCGGCTTCGCTCGGGAGGCGGCCAGGGCCATCTTGTCGGAGAAGAAGTAGGCCACGAAGTTCAGCCCGAAAGCGAGGATCACCCCGATCCAGAGTCCTCCCTCTCCACCGAAGTAGTAGCCCAGCCAGAAGACCAGGGCGGTCATCAGACTGAGGAGGCCAACTGTTTTCAGGTTGTTGCTCATGTCGAGATAAGGCTACCGAGACACGTCCGATATTCGAGGGCCGCGAGCGACGAGAACCCGAAAGTCGCCGAGTCCTCGCTCGTTGAGAAGGGTTTTGGCGTTGACGATCTCGTGTCGGATCTCGAGACGCCTGAGATCGTCCACTCCGATCGTCGCTGATTCTTCCGCCCGCATCGAAGCCAGGATCTCGCCCAACCCCCACTCGTCGAGAAAGTCGTCCTGTCTATGCAAGGTTGCCTCCCAGCCGGCGGATTCCACCACAGCGAGCAAGGCGCTGAAGTTGACGTCGGCAGTGATGTCGCTGGTGCCTGGCTCGTGGAGAAGAGGTGGGCCGAGATGATGCTTCTGATATGTGCGAACAGTGCCGCCCTGGCGGCGCTGAACCAGGTTCACGGCGAGGTCGCCGTAGTCGATGAGCACCACGGCTCCTTCCCACCTCTCCAGGAGGGAGGCAAGCCAGCGGCTGGCTTCGAGCTGAACCTCGACCAGCCCCCCGGCACTCACCGGCCCGGCAAAGCGCTCCAGCCATTCCTCCACCTCTGGCCGGACCGGAACGTCCACGAAGTCGAAAACTTCCTTGCCCGCACCTACCCATGTCTCCCGCCAGCCGTCCTCGGTTTTTCGGGCCAGGGCCATCGGGAGGTTGTCGATCAACTCGTTGGCCACGACGACTCCGCGGAGTTGCATTGGCAGATCGCTCATCGACGTCACGATCCGATCCTGAGGAAGGACCCGGCCGAGCGCCTCGCGGGCGGCCGGAGACACCTCCACCGCCCAGGCGTCAACTTCGAACTCGGACAGGAGCGACTCCATCAGCGAGCCCGACCCCGCGCCGACCTCGACCAAACTGAACGGCTCGCCTAGTCGTGAATGCTCCGCACGAACGAATGCGGCCAGCGTCTTGCCAAAGTACGGGCTGACCTCGGGGCTGGTGAGAAAGTCGCCAGCCTCCTCGGAGCGAAGCCGGCCGCCCATGAAGAACCCTTCGTCCCCATAGAGCGCAATCTCCATGAACCGTTCGAAGGGAATCGGACCGTGGGCAAGCGCGGCGCGCAGGCTCTGCATCTGGTCCGATTTTGGCGCGGTAGCGTGGCGTCGTGTTCGAGCGGTTCACCGATCGTGCTCGCCGGGTCGTGGTGCTGGCCCAGGAGGAGGCTCGTCTGCTCAATCACTCCTATATCGGGACCGAACACATCCTCCTTGGCGTCCTTGCTGAAGAGGAAGGAATTGGCGCCCAAGCACTGGTTTCCCAAGGGGTTGACCTGGCGGCGACGAGACGCGCAATCGAAGAGATGGTCGGCCCTGGCACCTCGCCGCCGCCGAGTCATATTCCATTTACCCCACGCGCCAAAAAAGTTCTCGAGTACTCGTCTGCGAGAAGCCATTCAGCTCAAGCACCGGCATATTGGGACAGAACACCTTCTCATGGGTCTAATACGCGAGGGTGAAGGGGTGGCCCCACGGCGTTACAGACGATGGGCGTTGACCTTCAGGCGATCATGAACAAGGTCACCGAACTCTTGGAGGTCGAACCTCAACACCTTCAACTCTCGGCGCGACCAGTTTCCGTCGTTCCCGGATGCAAACATCCCGAAGGCCAGTTGACGGTCAGCACAGCGCAAGGGTTCCGAACTGTGCGCTGCGGAAGTTGCGGCACGCTTGTGGGGATCCTCCCTGAAGCGCCGAGCGAGGCCAGCTAATGGACTTCGGTGTCTTCATCTTTCCCACCGATCAGACTCTCGGCCCGATCGAAGCTGCCCACCAGGCAGAGGCAGCCGGCTTTGAGTCCATCTGGTTCCCGGAGCATTCGCACATCCCGGTCTCGCGAGAGACGCCTTGGGGCGGAGTCAAAGGGGCCAAGCCACTGCCCGATTGGTACTGGCGCACCCTCGACGCCTTCGTGGCTCTGGCCGCCGTGGCCGCGACGACCGAACGGATCAAGCTCGGGACCGGCGTCACGCTCGTGGCGCAACGCGATCCGATCTGGCTGGCCAAAGAAGTGGCCAGCGTGGACTTCCTCTCCGGGGGCAGAATGCTGTTTGGGATCGGCTACGGGTGGAACAAGGAAGAGCTCGCGAGCCATGGCATCGACTATCGCCGCCGTCGCGAAAGACTGCGCGAGTCGATCCTCCTCATGAAGGAATTGTGGACCGAGGATGAAGCATCATTCTCGGGCGAGGTACTCAAGCTTGAGCCCTCTTGGGCCTGGCCAAAGCCGATCCAAAAACCCCACCCTCCGATCATCATGGGCGGCGCCGCCGGGCCGAAAACCATTGCCGACATGGTGGAGTTCTGCGACGGGTGGATGCCACTTGTTACCCGACACGACGTCGCCGGCAACATTGCCGAAGTCAAGCGAGCCGTCGAGGCCGCGGGCCGCGACCCGAATATGTTCACGATCACCGCTTACGGCACCAAGGCCGACGCCGAAAACGTTGAGATGCTGATCGAACTGGCGGTGGACCGGATCGTGTTCAACCTGCCGCAGCGTTCTCCGGCCGAGGTGACCGAGCGAGTTGCGGAGCTCGGCGAACTGATCAAGCCCTACTAGCCAAGGGAGGAATCAGGTCTCGCGGGCACGCCGCAGGACGTCGTCGATCGGAGTCGTTGCCAGATCGCCGAGCTGCTGAACGTACTCGTAGCCGAATCGGCCCTTGATGCAGAGATGGCCGTTGGTCACCGAGTGGTCGATTGGTGAGGTCACTTTGACGATCCGGTTGTCCTGGACGTGCAGTTCCAGGTTGCAGCCCACACCGCAGTACGAACACACGGTGCGAGTGACTGTCTGTTCTTCCTCTCGCCACACATCAGCCTGTCGCATTTCGTGCTCGGAACGAAACATGAGCGCACCAGTGGGACAGACTCCGATGCAGTTGCCACAGAAGACGCATGCTCCTTGTGGGAGTGCGACGTCGAACTCAGTCGAAATCCGGGCATCGAATCCCCGGCCGGCCACGGCGATAGCAAACGTGTTTTGCGCGTCGTCCCCGCAGGCCTCCACGCATTTGTAACAAAGGATGCAACGCGAGTAGTCGCGGATGTAGAGAGAATTGTCGATCTTCACCGGTTGGGAAACGGTTTCCGCCGATTGTCCATCGACACCGTGATGATGTCCCGGCTGGCGCTCATCTCGATCTGCCACAGGCGGCGCAGGGTCTCCGAAGCGCGCGGGATCGACGTGGTAGTACCTCATCCATTCCTGCGACGGTTCGTCGAGCAATTTCAGATTGACGGACGAGGCGAGGAACTCGAACACCAGCTTGCGAGAATGCCGGACCCGCTCGGAGTCGGTCAGCACATTCATGTTCTGCTCGACCTTGCGCGAGCAGGAAGGAACCAGGGTGCGGCTGCCCTCGACCTCCACCACGCAAACCCGACAGACGTTGACCGGGGCCAGCGTTTCCAGATAGCAAAGAGTCGGCTGGTCCTTTGCGATCGAGCGACAGGCCTCGAGCAGCGTTGTGCCTTCGGGGGACTCGACTGTCTGACCGTCGATCGTGAGGGAAATCATCAGATCAAGCCCAGCGCGATGGCCGACCGCACGACCGACGCAGCAGTGTGGCCGAGTCCACAGATAGAGGCGTCCTTCATCGCCCGGTCGATCTCTTCGATCAAGCCGGTCTCGAGCCGGCTGTCGCGCGAGCGTGCCAGCGCTTCTTCGACCCGGACGGTTCCAACCCGGCATGGAACACACTGGCCGCAGCTCTCGTCTCGAAAGAAGCGAGCAATGCGGCGGACAGCGTCGTGCACGTCACGCGTGGTGTTGAACGCCATCACAACACCGGATCCAAGCGAAACCCCGTGGTTTCGCGAGTCTTCGAAAGTCAGAGGCATCGACAGAGCTTCCGTGTCGACAAAAGCCCCCGCGGCCCCGCCGAGGAGGATCGCCTTCGGATCGCCCGCAAAACCACCCGCCCGGTCGACCAGCTCCCCCAAGGTCACACCCATCGGTACTTCGTAGGTGCCGGGTCGGACGATGTCGCCCGAGAGACAAAAAAGCCGGGTGCCGGACGAGTCTTTGGTTCCGATGGTGGAAAAGGCTTCGCCCCCATCGAGCACGATCCCGGGGATGTTGATCAGGGTCTCGACGTTGTTGATCACGGTCGGCCGCCCGAACAGCCCTACCTGGGCAGGGAACGGTGGTTTCTGACGCGGTTCGCCGCGGAGACCTTCGATGGAGTTGAAGAGCGCCGTCTCCTCGCCGCAGATATAGGCGCCCTGGCCGCGAATGATCTCGATGTCAAAGCCAGCGCCGTCAAAGCCGGAGCCCAGATGGCCGGCCAAGCGGGATTGATGTAAGGCGTTGCGCATCCGGGCAGCCGCCAGTGGATACTCCCCCCGGACGTAGAGGTACCCCTTATGGCTACCAGTCGCGAGTGCGGCAATCACCATCGACTCGATAAGAGCGAAAGGATCACCCTCCATGACCACACGGTCCTTGAACGTACCCGGCTCTGACTCGTCGGCGTTGCAGACGAGATAGCGCGGTGCGGCTTCCGCAGCAACCGCCTCCCATTTGATTCCCGTCGGAAAGGCGGCACCTCCCCTCCCCTTCAAACCTGACTTCTTCACCTCGTCGATCACCCGCTCGGGACCCAGGGTTTTGGCCCGCTCCAGCGCTGACCATCCCCCCGACTCGCCGTAGCTAACGATCGACTCCGGGTCGACTTGTCCCACGCGAGCCAGGAGCCGGTCCCCGACGACGGTCGGATCAGCCGTGCCCTGCTCCGTGAAAGCGTCGGCGGCGGAGGGGGCGTTAACAAGATCATCGCTCCCGGCGCGTTGGAGGAATACCGCGGGTCGGCGGTCACACTGTCCCAGGCAGGGCGAAGCGATCACATCATCCCGATCGGAGTCCACCGCGCCGCTCACCTGCCGGCAGGCGATGTCATCACAGACATGGGCGACGATCGGTGGTCGCTCAACCGTCGAGATCAGCGCATAGAAAGTGGCGACCCCGTAGGCCTCGGCCGGAGGAACCATGAGCCGTCGACAGATCTCGTTGAGCGCCCCTGGACTAACCCAGCCGATCTCGGACTGGACTCCCGCGAGCACCGGTAGGAGATGATGCCGCTGGCTCCGAGCAGCATGCCCTCCGATTGCCAGCTGGGGCCCCACGATCTCGACGGGGTCGAGCAGAGCGGCAATCGCGCGCCGCTCCGCCTCGGTGGGAGCCGCATCCATCAGGCGGATGTCCATCTAAAACGCCCAAAGAGTCATAGCCCGAATCTTGGCAGAAGGGGTCAGACCTTCTGCAACTGGACCGCGGTGGCCTTGAACTCCGCTGTGCCGGATTTCGGATCCCAGGCTTCAATGGTGAGTTGGTTCACGTCAGCGTCCTCGCCGTAATGGACCGCCATGAACACCAAACCCGCCCGTCAAAGCCCGGTCGCGTCGGGCGGGCACCTCGATCGAGCCCCTCCGGGACGACACCCGCACGAGGTCCCCATCATCAATCGCGAGACGCTCCGCATCCTCCGGTGATAGGTCGATCGTCCCGCCGGTCCTGATCGGGGATTCGAAGCCAGCCGATTGGACGCCGGTGTTGTAGCCATCGAGATGACGTCCGGTCGTCATGCGGTAGGGGAAGTCGTTGGTGAGCCGGTCGACCGGTGGAGCCCAGTCGACCGGGATGAACGGTGCCGGAGGCGAATCGAGGGGGCGCTTCCAGAGCCGGCTGTGGATGAAGAGCTCGCCCGGGTGATTCTCGTCGTAACACGGCCATTGAATTCCGCCCAACTCGTCGAGACGTCGGTAACTCATCCCGGCGTGCATTGGCGAAACCTGGCGGACCTCATCCCAGGCTTCTTCAGGTGTCGAGGTATCCCACCTTGCGCCGAAGCCACGGGCGAGCATTCCGATGATTTCGACGTCCGGACGAGCTTCCCCCGGCGGTTCGAGCGCTTTACGAACTCGCTGAACCCTTCTTTCGCTCGAGGTAACGGTCCCCTCCGATTCACACCAGTCGGCTGCCGCAGGAAGCACGACGTCTGCCATCGCCGCCGTTCGGGTGAGGAACAGATCCTGCACCACCATGAAGTCGAGACCCTCGAGGGCGTGGCGGGCGTGAACGACGTCGGCCTCAGACTCCGCCGGATTCTCGCCGATGACATAAAGCCCGCGCATTTTTCCGGCGGCCATCGCCTCGAACATCTGCGTCAGATGCCAGCCGCGTTTGGGTGGGATCGAGTGATGCCAGATTTTTTCGAACTTCTGCCGGAGCACGTCGTCCTCGACGTCCTGAAACCCAGGCAGCTTGTTGGGGATGGCCCCCATGTCTCCGCCTCCCTGGACGTTGTTTTGTCCACGGAGGGGAACGAGACCGGATCCGTACCGGCCGACATGACCGGTGAGCAACGCAAGATTGATCAGGGCGAGGACGTTGTCGGTGGCGTTGTGATGCTCGGTGATTCCCAGAGTCCAAACAATCTGCGCTTTGTCGGCTGTGGCGAAGGCCACGGCCATCTCCTCGATCACGTCGCCCGGCACCCCGGTGATCTCCTCGGCCCGATCCAATGGATACTCGGCGACCTTCGCCGCATAGTCGTCAAAGTCATTCGTGGCGTTCGCGATGAAATCCTGATGGTGAAGATCGCGGTCAATGATCACTTTGGCCATGGCATTGGCGAGGGCAATATCTGACCCGACATCGATCCCGAGCCAGACGTCGGCCCATTTGGCCGACTCGCTCCGACGGGGATCGATGGAATAGAGGCGCGCCCCGTTGTGCACGCCTTTCAACAAATGATGGAAGAAGATGGGGTGGGCAGCGCGCGCGTTTCGACCCCCACAGCAGCACCACATCTGCATGCTCGATCTCTTCGTAGGAGCTAGTTCCTCCGCCCGCTCCGAAAACTGCCGCCAGACCGGCGACGGAAGGAGCGTGTCAGGTGCGGTTACAGCTGTCGATGTTGTTGGTGGCGAGCACCGTCCGGGCGAATTTTTGAGCCAGGTAGTTGGTCTCATTGGTCGCCTTCGAGCAGGAAAAGATGCCGAGCGCTTCGCCTCCGTGCTCTTCTTGCACGGTTCGCAGGCCGGCGACCGCAGTCGTTACCGCGTCGTCCCAGGACGTGGGTTGCAGGATCCCGTCCCGTCGAACCAAGGGAGTCGTCAAACGAACATTGGGGGCCATATATCACCTCCTTTTTGGGCCAAGGACATCATGCCAGGCCTGGCGAACGAGGTCGGCACCAGACCCGTCCGCGGGCCCTGTTTCGTCAAGCCAGGGGCCGAGAGTGCCGAAGAAAACAGGCTGTGTCCACACCGCTGCCTTTGCTGCGTCCGAACCGGGTCGAACGGACGTTGATTCGGCGCCAGACGGAGCAGGAAGCACTCGTCGCGCTCAGCCAAGCTGCCCTCGAGAGCATCGACGTCCCCTCGCTATTACAGATGGCGGTCGAGCGCGTCGCAGCCGTCTCCGGGGTCGAGGTCGTGACCATTCTCGAGCGGACCGACGATGGTCAAGGGCTGATCCGGGCCAACATCGGAGACCCGGCCGCGGTCAATGGCGTTACCAGAGTTGACCTCCAGACCGACTCGCCTGCCGGCTACACGATCGGTCGCGAGGCAGCCACGCTCGTCGAAGACCTTCCCTCCGACGTGAGGTTCCGGCGCCAGCTTCGACTGCTCGAACTCGGATTGGTCAGTGGCGTCAGCGTCACCATTCCCTCCCGACGCGGAGCCTGGGGAACCCTGGGGCTCTGGACCAAGAAATCGCGCAAGTTCACCCGCGAGGATGCGCAATTCGCCGAGGTCATCGCCTGCCTGGTGGGTTGGGTGATCTCCCGCAACGAAGTCGAGGCCCGCCTGGCCGAGGCCGTGCGAGAAAAGGATCGTGGACTCCGCTTGGAAACGGCGCTCTCCCGATGTGCGCAGGCGCTGCTCGGTGACTACGACCCGGCCGCGGTCGAGATCAGCCTGCGAGCACTGATGGAAGCAACGAATTCCACGTTTGGCTATGTCGACTGGCAAGGACTCAACAATCGAGCGGTGCCCAGCGTCCGCCTGACTCGCGAAGGACGATCCGAGCTGTTGGATCGCCATTGGGAAAGTGTTTCGTGGGACGAGCTGCCGACCCTTCGCCGTCGCCTCAAGCTCGGTGAGAGCACCATTATCCGGGTGCGGGGAACTTTCATCAGATGAGGCTGCGATTTTTCTCCTCTCCCCCGAGGTGGTGATGACCGAGCTCGATGTCCCGATCATGATCAACGGAAGCTGGACCGGAACTATCGGTCTGGGTGATCGTGAGCCCAACCGCATATGGGATCACGAGGAGTCGACGGCGATCGAGCATGCGGCGTCACTCTTCTCGAGCTGGTGGGAGAAGCGCGACTACGCGTTGCGCCTGGAAGAGGCCGTTGAGTCTCGAAACCGCCAGATCAAGCTCGAACAGTCGGTAGCCGCAGCTGCGCAACTGCTTAGCAAGTCGAACCAACCAGGCGACCTCGACCGGGCCCTGCGCCTGTCTCCTCGAGGGCGCCGAAACCACCAGCGTGTTCGTCGAGCGCAACGTCGAAAACCAGGAGGGGGAACTCTGCTCACGTGTGGTCGGCGTCGCCCAATCGCCCAGCTCCGTCTATGACCCCTTCTACTGGGACATGATGCCCTGGTCGAAGATGCCCGACACCTACGCGCTCCTGTCACAAGGGCGAGATCGCGATCCTCGTTCCCGACACGATGGAGGGGGCTGAGGCCGACACCTACTCGGTAACCCCGGTGAAGTCGGAGGTGGACGTGCCGATCCTCATCGACGGAGCGTGGACCGGACTGATCGGACTTGCCGATGAGAACAGCGCTCGCGACTGGAGGGACGAGATCCAGATGCTCCACACCGCGGCCGAGATGATCGCGGCGTTCTGGGGACGGATCGAATCCGCTCGCCGCCTAGAGGAGCTGGCCCAGTCGAAAGATGAGTTCATCGCATCGATCAGCCACGAGCTGCGGACACCGTTGACTGCCGTCGTGGGCCTGGCCGAGTCGCTGGTCGAGAATGACTCCAAAGATCTGCCGGCGGAAACACGCGAGTTCATCCAGATCATCGCCGAGCAGTCGGGAGAGATGGCCGCCATCGTGCAGGACTTGCTGGTCGTGGCAAGGACCGACATCGGGCGGGTGACAATTCGGCCGGAAAGAATTGACCTGTTGGCCGAGACCCAGACCGCCAATCGCGGCATCCGATGGGACGGGCGAGAGGCTCCCGAGATCTCTGGCACGGCAACTGCACTTGCTGATCCCCTCCGGGTTCGCCAGATCATTCGCAATCTGCTGACCAATGCCATGCGCTACGGAGGCAAGTCGATTCGCGTCGCCCTGAGCGAATCAGACGGGTGGGCCCGGTTGCGCATCATGGACAACGGAAGCGGAATCCCCACCGAGGATCGGGAGCGAATCTTCCGGCCCTACGAGAGGGCCCATGAACGCCAGGGGCAACCGGCGTCGGTCGGGTTGGGATTGACGGTGAGCCGCCAGCTGGCCCGGTCTCATGGGTGGCTCCCTCGACTACGAAGTGGCGAGCGGCTGGAGCACGTTCGAGCTCCGCCTTCCCGGCCACCAGCTAGCTAGCTAGTTGGTCGCTCATTTCTCACCCGTAGGGGGAGACATGAGCGGTTTCTCCCCCCGGCGGGGGGAGTCCGGCGAAGCCGGGAGGGGGGCGGTCGATTGACACGCGAGAAGTTGTCAATTTTCTAAGTGGTTCAGAATGGAACGCCTTCTCGCGCGTTTCCAAACAACGCCCCCCTCGGCCCTAACGGGCCACTCCCCCCTCCGGGGGGAGAAACAGGAAAGCTAGAAGAGGCCGACGACGTTGCCGTTCTCGTCGATGTCCACCCGCAGGTAGGCCGGGTTGGAGCCAAGCCCCGGCATCGTCCGCATCTCGCCGAGAATCGGGTAGATAAACCCGGCGCCCACCGAGGCGCGCACCTCGCGCACAGGGATCGTGTAGCCGGTCGGAGCGCCCTTGAGGGCGGGGTCGTGAGAGATCGAGAGATGGGTCTTGGCCATGCAGATCGGCAAATAGCCGAAGCCGGCCTTCTCGAAGGCCTCGATCTGCGTAGCTGCGAGAGGTGAGTAATCAACATCCGCCGCGCCATACACATCGCGAGCGATGACTTCGATCTTCTGACGAATCCCCATGTTGAGCGGATATAGATAGGAGAACTCGTTGGGCTTGCTCGACGCCTCGACGACAGCCTCGGCCAGCTCAGCCGCTCCCGATCCACCTTGCGCCCAGTGGTCCGCCTGAACTGCAGCTTCGGCCCCGGCCTCGAGGGCCGCCTCCCGGATCGCATTGATCTCGGCACCGGTGTCCGTCGGGAACGAGTTGATGGCCACTACCACCGGCAGCCCGAATCTCTTCACGGTGCGCAGGTGCGCAATCAAGTTGGGGATTCCGGCCTGGAGGAGCGAAAGGTTCTCCTCGGTGTAGACCTTGTCCAGGGGTCGACCGAGTACTACCCGGGGCCCGCCTCCGTGCGTCTTGAGCGCTCGCACCGTGGCCACCAGCACCACGCAATCGGGCCGCAGTCCGGAAGTGCGGCACTTGATGTCGAGAAACTTCTCCATTCCCATGTCGGCACCGAAACCCGACTCGGTGACGACGAACTCGCTCGAATGAAGCGCAACGCGGTCGGCGAGAATTGACGAGTTCCCGTGGGCGATGTTGGCGAAAGGCCCGGCGTGGACGAACGCCGGCTGGCCTTCCAGGGTCTGCATGAGATTGGGATGGAGACTGTCCTTCATCAGGACTGTCACCGCTCCGGCAACTCCCAGGTCCTCGAGCGTGAGGGGCTTGCCCTCCTTGGAACTGCCGAACACAACTCGGCTCACGCGCTCGCGAAGGTTGCGAAGCGAACTGGCAAAGTCCGAACCGTCGGCCAGAGCAAGAATCGCCATCAGCTCGGAAGCAACGCTGATGTCGAAACCCGTCTCCCGGGGCCGCCCTTCGTCGCGTCCTCCCAATCCGACGATCACGTTTCGCAGCGCCCGATCGTTGATGTCGAGAACCCGGTTCCACTGCAAATTGAAAACGTCGATCCCCAGCCGATCGAGCCCGATCTTCTTCAGCCCTTCGTCCGACATGCGAGTTTCGTGGTACCAGCGAGCGTCGATCGCGGCAGCCACGAGATTGTGCGCGGCGGTGATGGCATGAATGTCACCAGTGAGATGAAGGTTGAACTCGTCCATGGGCACCACCTGGCTGTAACCCCCGCCAGCCGCACCGCCCTTGATGCCAAACGTCGGCCCCATCGATGGCTGTCGTATGCAGGCAACTGCGTTCTTGCCGATCGCCCCCAAACCCTGGACCAGTCCGACAGTGGTAGTGGTCTTGCCTTCGCCCAGTGGCGTCGGTGTGATCGCGGTCACGTCGATGTACTTCCCGCGCGGGTTGGAACCGATTCGTTTCAGAACATCGAGATGAACCTTGGCTTTCGTCTTGCCGTAAGGGATCAAGTCATCATCGGTTAGGCCGATCTTGGCGGCCACGTCGCCGATGGCGCTCACCT
Organism: uncultured Acidimicrobiia bacterium; assembly: GCA_963840175.1. Classification (GTDB taxonomy): domain Bacteria; phylum Actinomycetota; class Acidimicrobiia; order Spongiisociales; family ZC4RG35; genus JACCTH01. The sequence continues at coordinate 404,881 of CAWIXU010000007.1, read as the reverse complement.
TCGCCCCGCGGGCGATCTCGATGTCACTGGGGAACTGACTCATCGTTGTCTCCTGGTCTGATCGGGTGGCCGTTGCGAGAACTGTTGGGCGGTTTCCATAACGATCTGGGCGATGCTCGCGGCCCCGGTTCCGGGGAAGCGGTACGCAGGCCCGTGGACATGGATTGCCCCCATGACCTTGCCCTCCGCATTGAGGACCGCAGCCGCGACCGAGTTGATGCCCTCGACGAACTCCTCATAGATCCAACAATGTCCTTCGTTGTGGACCTGGCGAAGGCGTTGCTTGATCAACTTTGGCTCGATCATCGTGTGAGAGGTGAACGCCTCCAACTTGCGAGAGAGGTATCGCTCGACGTCGTCTGCCGGCCAGTGCGACATCATGCACAGACCCGAGGGGCCGACATGCATCGGTACCTGGAGACCGGTGTAGTCGCGCACCTGGATCGCCCCGGGCGACTCGACCTGGGCGAGATAGTGAACCAAGTAACCCGTGGGAACACTGAATCCGGCGGCCTCGCCCACGAGGTTCACGAGATTGGTCAGGTGAGGGACAACTGCCGAACTCAATGAAGTATTGGCATCGGCCGCCCCTGCCAGCTCGACCAATCCCTGGCCAATTCGATAGCGCCCACCATCGGTCCGGGCGACCGCACCGAGATGCTCGAGAGTCGCGATGAGGCGGGCGACCGTGGACTTGGGCAGATCGACCCTTCCGGCGAGCTCGGTGATCCCAGCAGGACGCACGGCCAGTGCTTCCATCACGGCGAATGCCCGGTCGATCGACTGGACCATCTCAGCGCTTCCGTTGCTCGAGTAGCCACTTCACCGTCGCGTCGATTTGATTGAAGGTGAAGATGTGCAGCCCGGTCAGGCCCAGCTCAACCCGGCGAGGCTCAAGCGCCCGAACGAGCTTGGTGGGCCGGTATGCGCCAGGGCGTAGCAACCGCCACACCGCCCGACGGTTCTTCAACACATACCGAGCGGAGGTCCCCACCCCGATGCGGGTGGCGATCGAAGCCAATTTGAGCGGATCCACCACCCCGGGTATGCCGACGCGGATGGGAAGCCGCACGTCGTCGAGGCGGGTTGCTCGCGCCCAGGAGAAGATCGCCTGGGGGTCGAAACACATTTGGGTGGCGATATAGGTCGCGTATCGTTGTTTGTCGATCAACGCCTGCCGCAGCAAGTCACCGGAAATGAAAGGGTGACCTTCGGGGTAGCCGGCGATACCGACGGCCTGAAAGTGATGACCGAGATCGTCCATCGCCCGGAGCAGCTCGAGGGCATCCTTGAACTTGGCCGGTTCGTCAGCGTCTCCACCGACGACAAAGACCTGGTCGATTCCCTCACCGGCGAGCCGGTCGATGATCTCGTTCAACTCTCCGTGATCCCGGATCATGCGAGCGGAGAGATGTGGGGTCGCCTTGAAGCCTCGCCGGTGAAGCTCGACCGCGAGGTCGAGGGTGGCCTTCATTCCCTTGCCCGGGGAGGCGGTGACGGTCACGTTCGCCCCGCCCGGGATTGACCCCACCTTTTCCTCGATTCCCCGCAGCGGAATCACCTCGAAGAAGGTCTCGTCCGTCAGCCCGCTCAGACATCTGAGTCCGGGAACGAAGCCTTGCGTTGCCCGATCCAGTCGAGCAGCTCAGCTTCGACTGATTCGTCGAGTGGCGGCAGCTCGTACTCGGCCAGCATTTGCTGCCATTGGGCGTGGGCCCGTGTGGCCGCTTCTTGCGAGCCTGCTTCGAGCCATTGCTCGAAGCTGTTGTTGTCGGCGATCCGGCTTCGCCAGAAGGCGTTCTCGAAGTTGGCCAACGTATGGGGGTTGCCGAGAAAGTGCTGGCCCGGAGGGTTGTCGATCAACGCTTCGATCGCTTGACCGTTGTCGCTCAGGTCGACCCCGTTGACGTACGCCGCAGCCATCGACGCCTCATCGGCGTCGAGGATGAACTTCTCGTAGCCCATGGTCAGTCCTCCTTCGAGCCATCCGGCCGTGTGGAGCACGAAGTTGGTCCCGGCCTGGATCGTCGGAAAGAAGGTGGCGGCGCTTTCGAAGGCGGACTGATAGTCGGCCACTTTTGACGAAGTCAGGTTTCCTCCGCTGCGAAAGGGAACTCCCAGCCGGCGAGCGAGAGCGGCGATGACGAACAACACCAGAGCCGGCTCCGGGGTGCCGAAGGTTGGTGCGCCGGATTGCATCGAGATTGAGGAAGCAAACGATCCAAAAACAACCGGAGCTCCCGGCCGCACGATCTGACAAAAGGCCATCCCGGCCATCGCCTCGGCGAGCGTCTGGGTGGCAGTGCCGGCGACGGTCACCGGAGCCATGGCGCCCGCGAGGATGAAGGGTGTGATGAGACAGGCCTGGTTGTTCTCCGCGTAAACCTTGGCCGAGCCGAGCATGGCGAGATCCCAACTCATCGGCGAGTTGGCGTTGCACAACGACAACAGGACCGTGTTCTGGTCCATGAACTCTGCCCCAAACACGATCCGGACCATGTCCACCGTGTCCTGGGCGCGCTGAGGAGCGGTGACCGAGCCCATGAAGGGGCGGTCGTGATACTTGATGTGAGAGAACACCATGTCGAAGTGGCGCTTGTTGACCGGCAGGTCGACCGGCTCGCACAACGTGCCCCCACCGTGATGGAGAGAAGAGCTCAGGTGGGTGAGCTTGGCGAAGTTGCGGAAGTCCTCGATCGTGGCGTAGCGACGCCCGCCTTCGAGGTCGCGCACGAAGGGCGACCCATAGGCCGGGGCAAAGACCAGGTGGGGGTCGCCGATGGTGACGGTCCGCTCCGGATTGCGTGCATGCTGGACAAAACTCTTCGGCGCCGAGGACTGGATAAGGGTGCGAGCGAGGCCGTCGGGAAAGCGAACCCTGCTGTCGACTACGGTCGCTCCGGCGCTCTTGAAGATCTCGAGCGCCTCAGGAAAGCCGTGGATCTCCACGCCGACCTCGGCGAGCAGCCGGTCGGCGTTGTGCTCGATGAGGCTCAGTCCTTCTTCTTCGAGGACTTCAACCGGCTTCAGCGTTCGGGTGAAGAAGGGAACCGAGTCGAGCGCCCGGGCGGTTCGTGCCGCCTGCCGGGCCGCTCGGCCACCGCTCCGTCGTCCCTGTTCCATGATGTGGAAAGAGACTACATCATGGAACGGAGGGGGAGTACCTGAGCGAAGCGAAGGGGTGGGCTCCTACCGCGTGCTGGAGCGGGCTCAACGAAGCCACGTCTCAGCTCAGACCGCGCTCCTCCCGGCTACGCCGGCTCTCCCGCCTCCGGGGGAGATGTCGGGCGGAAGGGGCAGGACCTCAGATAGGCGTGGATAGCGATCGGACTTATGAGGGATCGCCATCGCCGCGACGAAGTGCTCCTGAAATCGGGGTTCGACTGCGGTCTCGACCTTCTCGACCGAAAGCGCGACCTCTTCGATCTCGCGCCGGGACTCGCCGGAAAGGAGGGCCATCATCGCCCCGACCCCGGCGGCGTTGCCGGCCGCCGACACCTTGGCCGGCTCGCAATCGGGTACGAGTCCCAGGGCCATCGCGTAGATCGGATCGATGTGACTTCCAAACGCGCCGGCCAAGCGAATCTGGTCGACCTGCTCGACCCCGAGCTCGTCCATCAATAGGTCGCAACCTGCCCTCAGCGCGGCCTTGGCCAATTGGATCGCCCGCACATCGTTTTGGGTGATCAGGACCTCGGGCGCGTCGTGGAGACGATACGAAAAAGTGCGCCCGCTCGCGACAACTCGATCCAAGCCCGGGTCAACGAGGACACCGTCGGTTGTGATCACGCCTGCCAGGAACAATTCGACGATTACCTCGATGATCCCTGAGCCACAGATCCCGGTTACCCCGGTGTCGTCAAAGCCCTCCTCGTCGGACCACATCTCCTGACCGATCACCTTGATTCGCGGTTTGAGGGTCTCGCGGTCAACCCGTACCCGTTCGATCGCTCCGGGCGCAGCCCTTTGCCCCGATGAGATCTGGGCGCCTTCGAAGGCAGGGCCGGTCGGCGACGACGCGGCTAGGAGCCGCTCCTTGTTGCCGAGCACGATCTCGGCGTTGGTACCGACGTCGACCAGGAGTTGCACCGGTGCATTGCGGTGCGGTCCTTCGGAGAGAACGGCCCCGGCGGCATCTGCGCCGACATGTCCCGCGATGCAGGGCAGCGTGTAGACGGAGGCTCCCGGGATGGACTTGAAGGCCCAGCGTTGAGGCGGGTGTCTCTAGGGCAGAAGTCGTGACGAGGGCGAAGGGCGCGGTGCCGAGCTCGCGGGGGTCAAAGCCCAGGAACAAATGATGCATGATCGGGTTGCCGACCACTGCAAGTTCGAGGACGTCCCGCGCTCCACTTCGGCCTCGGCCACGAGCTCGCCGATCACGTCGTTGAGGGCCTGGCGGACCGTCTCGGTGAGGCGCTTTTCGCCTCCTTCATTCATCATGACGTAGGACACCCGGCTCATCAGGTCCTCCCCGAACCCGATCTGGGGATTCATCCGGCCGCTGCTGCTGAGGATCGCGCCGGTGAAGAGATCGCAGAGATGACCGGCGATCGTGGTCGACCCGATGTCGAAAGCCACCCCGAGCGCGCGATCCCGGAAGTCCGGCCAGATGGCGACCACCGCGTTGGCCTGACCGCCACCGTGACCTTCCAGCTCCCTCGCCGAAGCGTGGTTTGCATTTCTCTGAGCACCTGGGACGCAAATTTCGAGGTCTTCCAGATTCCACTGTCCGGCTAGCGCGAGCAGCACGCGCTCGGCATCGCCGGTGGGCGAGGCGAGATCGGGTTCGGCCACCTCGACGTAATAAAGCCGGATGACCGGGTCGACCGGCAGGTTGTCGACTCCTGCCCGCTTGCGGATGACTTGTCGATGCACCTGGCTTTCGGACGGCACATCGATGACGACGTCGTCGATGATGTGGGCGGCGCAGCCGAGTCGGATAACCAGGCAGCAACGGGCGACGGCCGTGATAGTCGGCCTCAGTCGCACCGGGTGGTGAGAGCCGGTCGGGCTTTGCCTCGATACCGGGTCTGCTTCCAATGGTCACCTGGCAGCGACCGCAGATCCCGCGCCCTCCGCACACCGAGTCGAGGTCCACGCCCAACACCCGTGCCGCGTCAAGCACTGTCGAACCTTCCGCAACCTTCCCACGCCTCCCGGAAGGAGTGAAAACGACTTGGTGCGTTTCGGCCATGTCGGGAACGGCTATTTCAGGCCCGCCGCCGGCCTGGTCTCCGCTCGTTTTCGGTGGGAACTCGGTAATTCCGGATCCAGGTCGCACAGTGAGGATCCCGGCCGGCGAGGACGTCAGCCGCCAGGACCGCCTGGCGCACCTCGGCCTCGAGTGGATTGGTGATGGCCGAAGTCATGCCGGCGCCGATCGCCATCGAGAGGAACGCCGCGTTGATCCCGGCGCGATTCGGCAAACCGAAGCTGATGTTGGAGGCTCCGCACGTCGTGTTGACCCCGAGTTCGTTGCGCAACCGGCCGACCAGATGAAACACCTGCCGGCCCGCGGTACCCATCGCGCCGATCGGCATCACCAAGGGGTCGACAACGATGTCTTCTTTCCCAATCCCGTAGTCGGCGGCGCGGTTCACGATCTTGCGCGCCACCTCGAAGCGGACGTCGGGATCCTCCGATATGCCGGTTTCATCGTTGGAAATCGCCACCACTGCCGCCCCATATTTGGCGACGAGAGGAAGCACCCGTTCGAGCCGGTCCTCTTCTCCGGTCACCGAGTTGAGGAGTGGTTTGCCCTTGTAAACCGCGAGCCCGGCTTCGAGCGCCTCGACGATGGAAGAGTCGATCGAAAGGGGAACGTCGGTGAGCGACTGCACCAATTCGATCGCCTTCGCCAGAAGTGCCGGTTCGTCAGCCAGCGGAATCCCGGCATTGACATCGAGCATCGGTGCGCCCGGCCTCAACCTGTGCGATGGTGTCGGACTCGACGCGCGAAAAGTTGCCTTCGCGCATCTCGGCGGCGAGCAGTTTTCGACCGGTGGGATTGATGCGTTCGCCGATGATCACAAACGGACGCTCGAAACCGATCACGACCTCGCGGGTCGCCGAGGAGACAACCGTGTCGGTCATTTCGTGCCCCCCCGGCTTGCCAGATCGTTGAGAACCTCGGACGTGAATTCAGCCTCGAGCCGAGTCGCTTCGAGGTCGGCTTCGGATTCAAGGTCGTCCCCGCAGGGTCGGGCGTCCCGAGTCCATTCGTTCAGGTACTCGTCAGTGCCAAAGAGGCCGGCATACATCGCGGCTCGATCGATCGCCACCTGGAAACGAGGGGAAAGCTCGCGACGGGCCGCCTCGCGACCACGCTTCGCCACGACCTGGGCCGGGATATCGCGCCAGCGAATGACGGTCAGCTCTGCGCTCACCGAGTTTGATCCGAGGCCACCAGTAGAGCCGGTTGAAAGTCGCCGTAGCCCACATGCTGATGTTCGAAGTCGAGACCGAGACGTTCGGCGGCGGCCCGAGCCTTTTCGACCAGGGCGGGAGAGTCGATCTGAGATAGATAGATCAGGCGGCGGTAGTTGCCGAAGTAGTCGTCGCGGAGTTGGGGCCACCGGTCGAGCCCGAGTCCGCCCCACACCAGTCGATCGAAATGCTTGGCGAGGAAGTCGGTGAGATAGAAAGTCGCAGGGTCGGCATCGTGGAGCGCGGCGAAGTTGGTGGCACCAGCGAAGAACTCGTAGCAATGGGCTCCCGGCAGCCGATCGATACCACGTTCTTCCAGCAGTCGATCGAGTTCACCGCCCGTCCCGCAGTCGGCGTAGCCGACAAAGATATTTCGATAGCGCCCGGCGGCACGGTCGAGGCGTTCGGCGACAGCCGCGGTGATCTTCTTCGGCGTGTTGTGGAGCGAGGCCGGCAGGCATTCGACATCGACCCAGTGCAGGCCGCTGCCTTTGATCACGTCCATCATTTCCCTGGCCAGCGCCCCACAGGCGATGACCAGCACCCGCTCGCTCACGGGTCTTCGCCCGCGGTCAGTCGTCGGGCCAGACACCAAAGCGGAAGCGGTTTCAGCGGCCACCGCGGCATCACGGCAGTAAGCATCTGCCCCGACCGCCTTGCCGAACTCCTCGTTGAGCGGAGCTCCCCCGACCAGCACGATGTATTTGTCGCGCATGCCCCGTTCCTTGAGGGCATCGATCACGACCTTCATGTAGGGCATGGTTGTCGTGAGCAGTGCCGACATACCCAAGATCTCAGGCTGGTGCTCCTCGAGGGCGGCGATGAACTTTTCGGCGTCGGTGTTGATCCCGAGGTTGATGACCTCGAAGCCGGCACCTTCGAGCATCATCGCCACGAGGTTCTTCCCGATGTCGTGAATGTCGCCCTTGACCGTTCCAATCACGACCTTGCCGATGGTCTGCGCACCCGTTTCGGCCAGCAGCGGGCGGAGGATTTCCATCCCGGCCTTCATCGCGTTGGCCGCTAGCAAGACCTCAGGAACGAAGAGGATCCCGTCGCGAAAGTCGATGCCGACGATCCGCATCCCTTCCACGAGGGCATCGTTCAGAACCGCCTGGGGGTCCCAGCCGCGGGAGAGGAGAATGTTGGTTCCTTCCACGATCTCAGGAGCGAGACCGTCGTAAAGGTCGTCGTGCATCTGGGTGACAAGATCTGCGTCTGCCAGCGAATTGAGGTCGAGTTCGTCTTCAGCCATGCTTTCGCTCCGTTCCACGATATGGGACGGTTCTGTATAACGGAACATTACTAGACCCCCCTTCGCAGCGCATTGAGATCTTTACCCTCTGCCCGATGACCTCCGCGGCCAGGCTGACATCGTTCTCGCACGGCGCCGGATGCGCCTGCAAGTTGAGTCCCGATGAATTGGCCGAGATCGTCGGACCCCTCGCCGGCCATCCGGCCTACTGCGTCTCCTCGACTCCTCGTCGGGGTAGGAACCTCGGACGACGCCGGCGTCTGGAAACTCGACAACGGGCCGACATCTCGTGCAAACCGTCGATTTCTTCACTCCGATTGTCGACGATCCCTTCGATTGGGGACGGATCGCCGCCGCCAATGCCCTTTCGGACGTATACGCCATGGGGGGCAGACCGATCACTCGCTCTGCAAGTGGTGGCCTGGCCGCGAACCGGGCTTGTCCTTCGAGCATCCTGCGCGACGTCCTCCGCGGCGGCGCAGACGTGATGCAGTCAAGTGGCACCACGATCGTGGGCGGACACTCGATCGATGACCCCGAGCCCAAATATGGGTTTGCGGTCACCGGTTTGGTCGCAAAGCCGATCACCAATGCCGGAGCTCGACCCGGCGATCGGCTCGTGCTCACCAAGCCGCTCGGCACCGGGATCATCACCACCGCCATCAAACGCGGCGGTTGCCCGCCTGAACTCGCGGCAGAGGGCCGTCGAAGTAATGATCGAGCTCAACGCCAGCCGCCGTGCAACCGATGCTTGAAGTAGGGGTGAATGCCGCCACCGACGTCACCGGCTTCGGCCTCCTCGGCCACTTGCGGGAAATGCTGGTCGCCTCGGGTGTCGAGCGCGAACGTCGAATGTCGCGTGCATGTCCCCACCTTGGCCGGCTCGTCCGACCTTCTCGCCGCTGGCCACTTCTCAGGCGGAAGTCAGCGCAACCTGGCCAGCGTTCGATCCCATGCTCGGCCTCTCCTTTGCCCGACGAGTCAACGCTCGAAGATCCTCGCCGATGCGCAGACCTCGGGCGGATTGCTGATCTCCGTGGCGGCCGAACGAACGGAGCCAGTTGCTTGCGGCTCTCGCCGAGCGTTCGCGATATCCGGGAGTGGTCATCGGCGAGATCGCAGCGGGTCCGCCCTCGATCACTTTTCACTGAACTTTTCCCAATCCGAATCGCGGTGACACCGAATCTTGAGAGGGTCTCCCTCATAAGTGGGGCAAATCGCGGGCTTTTGGGCCCACGAGAGAGTTAGGCGGAACCCTGACAGAGGAGTGGACCGGGGGGATTTTCCTCCCGGTCCCTTCTCGTTTCTGTTCTCCCCCCGGAGGGGGGAGTACCTGAGCGCAGCGAAGGGGTGGGGGGCGGTCGATTGACGCGCGAGAAGTTGTTTCTTTTCGGGGTGGACTCAAAATGAAACGCCCCCGAGCGCGTTTCTAAAACGCCCCCCTCGGCCCTACGGGCCACTCCCCCCTCCGGGGGGAGAAACGACCGCCACCTGCAGAGCGCGTCAGCTCCTCAATGGGAATGTGACAGCGTTTGAACCACCCTGGTTCTGCTTCCTCCAGCGGTGGCTCGACCGTCTCGCAAATCTCGCCGATCTTGCGCGGACAACGAGTCTGAAACACGCACCCCGGCGGGGGGTTGGAGGCAGCCGGGATCTCGCCCTCGAGCCGGATCCGGGAGTCCTCTTCGAGATCCGGGGAGGCAGACAAGAGCGCCTCGGTGTATGGGTGATGAGGCCCGGCGAAGACCCGCTCGGACGCTCCCACTTCCATCAGCCGGCCCAGGTAGAGCACCGCCACCCGGTCGGCGATGTATCGCACCACTTTGAGATCATGGGAAATGAACAGATAGGAGACGTTCTCCTCGGCCTGGAGCTCGGCGAGGAGATTGATGATCGCCGCCTGCACCGAAACATCGAGCGCCGAGGTGGGCTCGTCGCAGATCACGAGGGCGGGTGTGCCGGCAAAAGCGCGCGCGATCGCCACCCTCTGCTTGAGACCGCCTGAGAGCTGGCGCGGCTTGGACAGAAAATGCTGCGCGCCCATTCGAACCTCGGTGAGGAGGTTCTTGGTCCGGTCTTCGTTTTGCTGGCGTCCTTCACTTCGGAGAAGCCGGACTGCCCGTCCGATGATGCGACGCACCGAGTGGCGGCGGTTGAGCGCGCTGTCGGGGTTCTGGAAGACCATCTGAATGGCCCCGATTTGCTCCTGCGTCCGCCTCTCGACATTGGCCGCCAGGACCTTCCCGCTGAGCGCGATCACTGCGCCGTCGTCGGGAGCGTGGATACCGAGCAAAACTTTGGCGAGGGTGGACTTGCCCGAGCCTGACTCCCCCACGAGGGCGACGGTTTCGCCAACTCTGATCTCGAGGTCGATGTCGTGCAGGGCGTAGACCGGAGCTCCGTCCTGAACGAATGTCTTCGAAGCGTGGCTGATCGCCAGAAGCGTTTCCTTGCTTCGCTCTCGCTTAGGCGCAGCTTCCGGAACGGTTCGCGGCAGGTCTTGAGCGCGGTCGGGGAAGTGGCATCGGCTGACGGCATCCCCCGGAACCGGAATCAGCTCCGGCTCGACCTGCCGGCAGATGTCCTCGACGTTTCCGCAGCGATCGGCATAGATGCAGCCTTGGATGTCGGCGCCCAGCGGCGGCAGAAAACCGGGGATCGTGTCGAGGGTGGTTTCGTCCCGGGGCCCGGTTTCGGGTGAGGGAATGGCGCGAAGCAACCCGACCGTGTAAGGATGTCGGGGATTGGTAAACGTCTCCTCGGTCGGGCCTTCGGCCATGAGCCGGCCGGCATAGAGCACACCGACCCGGTCGCACATCTTGCGGATCACCGCCAGGTTGTGGCTGATGAAAAGCACGGAGGTACCGATCTCGTCTCGCAGATCCGAGACCAGATCGAGAACCTCGGCTTCGACCGTGGCATCCAAGCCCGTGGTGGGCTCGTCGAGGATGAGCAGGGCCGGTCGGGATGCAATCGCCATCGCGATCACGACTCTCTGCAGCATGCCGCCCGAAAGTTGGTGCGGATAGCGGCGCACCACCCGTGACGGGTCGGCGATCTGCACCTTGTTGAGAACCTCGAGCACCTTCTTCGGACGCTCGGTGGCAGAAACCCCCATCAGCTCGAAGACATCCTCGACCTGGCGGCCGATCCTGATCGACGGATTGAGCGAGGTGGCCGGGTTCTGATAGACCATTGAGAGCTCGTTGACCCTCAAGTTCCGCAGCTCCCGAGAGCTCAGCTCGGTGGCGTCCCGGCCCCCGACCCGGATCGAGCCTGCGCTGATCCTGCCATTTCGGGGCAGGTAATGCATGATCGCCATCGCGATCGTCGACTTGCCGCAGCCCGACTCCCCGACGAGGCCAAAGGACTGGCCCCGTTCCACCGTGAAGTTGATGTCGCGGATAGCGGTTTTCCAGTCCGGGCCGACCCGGTACTGCAGGGCGAGGTCTTTGACTTCGAGGGCGGCGGTCTTGGTTGTCGTTGTCATTCGCTCATAGTCTCATTCAAAGGCCTGACTGACCGAGTCGGCGACCAGGTTCACCGCGACCACCAGCGAGGCGATGGCCAGAGCAGGGAAAAGGACCGGCCACCACACGTCTCCGGTCAGGTACCCGCGATGGGCGGAGATCATCTGCCCCCAATCCGGAATCGAGGGCTCGCCGCCGAAGCCGAGAAACGACAGGGCCAAGACGGTGAAGATCGCGTATCCAAGCCGCACCGTGAACTCGACGATGATCACGTTCGCCACGTTGGGCAAGATCTCGATGAACAAAACGTAGAAAGCGTTGTCGCGACGGAGCTGAGCGGCGGTCACGTAGTCGAGCTGGCGTTCCGACAGCACCGCGGCCCGCACCGTCTTGGCGATGATCGGCGTGAAGACCAGGCCGATCACGACGATTATCCCAAACGTGTTCGCCCCGAGGGCAGTCAGCGCCAGCATGCCGGTGATCACCAGCGGAATCGAAAGGAACGCGTCGAGAACCCGGCTGAGGATGTCGTCGAGGATCCCGCCGGCGTAACCGACCAGAAGCCCGAGGGCAGTTCCGAGGATCGTCCCGAGCACCGTCGCCGCCAGAGCCACCGTCATGACCTGACGAGCGCCGGCCAGCACGCGGGACAGAACGTCGCGGCCCTGTTCGTCGGTGCCAAGGAGATGTTCGCCTGAGGGCGCTTCGAGCCGGTTGAGGATGTCTGCCGGGCGTGCCGAGGGGATCGAACGGACGTGACGAAGTCGCCGAAGATGGCAAAGATGATCCAAATCAACACGATGACGGCGCCAACCCAAAAGGTGGCTGACCGCCGCAATACGCGCCAACGTTGAGATCGGGATGCGGTGGCGATCGTCATCCGGCCAACCGGATCCGCGGGTTGAGCCAGGAGTAGGCGAGGTCAGCCACGAGCATCGACACTTGGAAAACCACCCCGACGACGAGCACCGCTCCGGCGAGCAGGGGGAAGTCGGCGTTCTGGGCGGCGTTGACAAGAAGCTGGCCGATCCCTTGGTAGGAGAAGACCGTCTCGACGATCACCAGCCCACCGATCAGGTAGCCGACCTGGGTGGCGACCACCGCGATCGTCGGGAGCAACGCATTGCGCAGTACCTCCTGCCGAATCACGCGACCTCGTGGCAGGCCCTTTCAAGATGGCGGTGCGCGTGTAGTCGGCCTCGAGTGCTTCGATCACGCCGGCTCTGGTGATGCGGGCGATATACCCGAAAAGCACCAGGACCAGGCAGAAGGCCGGCAGGAGCAGATGCTTCGAGCTGGGTGAGAAATCCCGAACCGCGCGGAGCGGTGGCGGTTCCCGGTAGCCAGCGCAAGGTGATCGCGAAAACCAGAATAAGGATGAGCCCGGAGACAAACTCGGGGATAACGGTGGCCGAGAGACCCCCGACGGTGATCAGGCGGTCGGTGAGTTTGCCCCGTCGCAAGGCGGCGACGATCCCTCCTAACACCGACAGCGGCACCACGATCACGAAGGCGAGCGCCGCCAGCTTGGCCGAGTTGACCAGCGCGGTTTTGACCAGTGTGCTCACCGGATCGGCGAAGGTGATCGACTCGCCGAGGTCGCCCGTGACCGCTCCTCCGATCCAGTCGGTGTACTGAACGAGCACCGGTCGATCGGTTCCCAGACGGGCGTTGAGGGTGTCGACCGATTCCTGGGTAGCAAACGGACCCAGGACACGGCGCCCAACGTCGCCCGGGAGCAGTTGGGTTCCGACAAAGACCAGCACGCTCAGGAGGGCGAGCGTGATCAACGCCAGGCCGATGCGGCGCAAGATGAACCTAGCCATCAAGCGCCGCCCGAACCTGTGTTCATTGGTCTTAGCCGATGGTGGCGGTGCTCAGGTCGACGTGGCCCATCCCAGTCACAGCCATGCCGCTGAAGTTCGGCTGGGTGATCGAGATGTGATCGACGAAGTAGGGCACGATGAACGGAACCTCGTCGTTGAGCAGCGTCTGGATCTCTCCAGCGAGCTGACGCTGGGTGTCGAGATCAGGAGCGCTGGCGAACTGGGCATAGAGATCGTCGTAAGTCTCGTTGACCCAATGCGAAGCATTCCAGGTCCCATCGCTCAAGAGCGGAGCCGCCATGTAGACGTTGGGAACTCCGCGATGTCCGTAGTTGACGATCCCCATCGAACCGGCCGCTGCCAGCCAGTAATCGTTGTAGTAGGTCCCGGAGTCGTAGACCCCAACCTGCAGATCGATACCGATCTGGGTGGCCGACGCCTGGATGAGCTGGGCCAGATCCTCAAGTTCGGCGAACAGCAAAGTGTCGAACGGAGCCGAGAAGGGACCGACCCCGGACGCATCCAACAGCTGCCTGGGCCGTGGCCAGATCCTCGTCGCGCTGCGCAGGGGTATCGGGGTTGAACATCGGGAACAACGACCAGATCGGATGGTCATTGCCTACCGTGCCGTAGCCAGCCAACAGACCGTCGATGAGGACCTGCCGGTTGAGCGTGAGAGCGACCGCCTGACGCACTCGCTTGTCGTTGAACGGGGCGCGGCGGTGTCGAAGTACACCTGCCGGTGCTGAGCCGTCGAGATGCTCGACACCGTGGCGTCGGGGCTCTCGAGCAGCGCCTGACCGCCCGACGACGAGATATGCGGGATGGCATCGATCCGACCTTCCTGGAAAGCCGTCACCGCCACGGCTTCGTCGTCGAAGAAGATCAGCTCAAGCCGTTCCGGCTGGGCGGCATTGTCGCCCCAGTAATTCGCGTTCTTGACGAACGAGGCAGAGACGCCCTGCTCGAAGTTCTCGACCTGCCAGATACCGGTGCCGGGGAAGTCGGCCTCGTAGCTGCCCTCGGCGTAGCTCTCCCAGAAGGACACCGGGAGGATGATCCCGTTGTAGTTGTCGGAACTGACAAAGAACGGGAAGCTGCCGTTGGGCTGCGCCAGCGTGAACTCCACGGTGGCATCGTCAAGGGCGACGATGTTCTCGGGCGTTACGCCGAAGGTCTCGAAGGCCGACGCCGCGTTGCCGGGGGCGATGTTGGTGAACGTTGCCACGACATCTTCGGCCGTCATCGGCGTGCCATCGTGATAGGTCACTCCTTGACGAAGATTGAACGTCCATACGTCGAGGGTGTCGTTTGGCTCCCAACTTTCGGCCAGGACCGGGATCAGATTCAGCTCGGCGTCGGAGAAGGCCAGGTACTGACCCAGTCTGCCCGAGGAGCGACAGCCGACCCTCGTCGTTGGTCAGAACCGGATCGATTGCTCCGGCCGGAGTGATAATTGCTGCCCGGACGGTTCCTCCCGCAGTGGCGCCGGTCGTGCCCGTTGCGCCCGTGGTGCCGGTGGCTCCTGTGGTGGCGGTAGCTCCGGTCGTGCCCGGTGTTCCGCCGGCCGTGGTGGTGACGGCGTCGTCCGTCGCGCAGGCGGTCGCCAGGAATCCCAGGGTCGAAAGCGACATGCCGATGATCGTTCCCCGCCGGATGAAGTCGCGGCGGGTGATCTTGCCGGCTGCGTACTCGTCGATGATGTGGTTCTCGATCGGGCTCGCTTGTCGTCGGATGGTATCAAGCCGCATTCGAACGAACGGGCTCTTCTTGGCTCTCATCTTTTGTGCTCCTCGCTCAGGCGGACATGGTCATCGACTATCGATGTTCCGCGCCGCAGCTCCACCATACCCAAACCGAGCACGCTCGGCTCCGCCGAGCTGACGATTCAGACATCAGATCGCTCGGCTACGCCGAGCTGTCAGACCCCAATCTGTGTCTGGTCTGATGCTGATGTCTGATGTCTGACGTCTCAGGACTCCGGAGGGGCTCCGCCCTCGGCCGTCCGGCGGGCGACGAAGTCGTCCAGCTCATGTCGAATTCCGTCGTCGAGGGGCGGTGGCTCGAAGTCGGCCAGAACTTCGCTTCCAGATCCGTGTTGGCTCGTTGAGCGGCGGTCAATGACCCAGCCTCCGTCCCACTGGCCAAAGTTGGATCGGCTGAAGACCACCGGCTCGTAGAACGCGGTTTCGTACCGTTCCAGGGTGTGCTCGATGCCGAAGAAGTGGCCGCCGGGCTGAACTTCTTGATGGCGTCGAGCCCCATCTCCTTGTCGCGACGAATCGAGCGGCATGAACATCTCCGCAAACATCTGCGCCATCTCGACATCGAGGATGAACTTCTCGAAGGAAGCCGACAGTCCCGATTCGAGCCAGCCGGCGGTGTGGAGGATGAAGTTCGCTCCACCGAGGGCCGCTCCCATCATGTTCATCATCGACTCGTAGCCCGCCTGGGCGTCGGGGGTGTTGGAGGTGCAGACCGCCGGACGAGCGCCAGGGCAAACCGATATGGCGGGCGAGCTGTCCGCTGGCGAAGGCCGCTTTGGCGGCCTCAGGAGTCCCAAAGGCCGGTGCCCCCGAGCGCATGTCGACGTTGGAGGTAAAGGCGCCGTAGACGACGGGGGCTCCGGGCCGGGTGATCTGAGCTCAAGGTGATCCCAGCGAGGGCCTCGGCATGTTGGAGAACCAGTGCCCCGGCCAGGGTCACTGGTGCCATCGCCCCGGCCAGGGTGAAAGGGGTCATCACCGCCACCTGATTTCATCTCCGCAAACTGGATCAGACCGAGGGCCATCGGGATGTCGAGCTGGCGGGGCGAGTTGGTGTTGATCACCGTGTAGCAGTGGTGGCTGGCGACGAACTCTTCCTCGGTCAGACCCAGACCTAGCCGCAGCATCTCGAAGCAATCGGTGACCTGGCCTCTGCCCCGGGAATAGATGAAGGGAACCTTGTCGGACAGAGTCAGGTAGGCCAGGGTCGTCTCGAGATGGCGCAGATTCGATCGAGCACATCCTGGGGTTCGACCTGCTGACTGGTGACGTGGATCACGTCATAGGCCTGGGAGAGCCGGAGCAGGTCGTCGAAGTCCTCGAGAGTTCCGGCTCGGCGGCCCCGATCGAGGTCGATGGCATGCGGAGGTCCGCCCACCGGGGCAAAGATCACGTTGCCGCCCGCCGACGGTGACGTTTCGTTCCGGGTTGCGAGCCGCCATCTCGAACTGAGCGGGCGCCGACGCGAGAGCCGAGCTGACCAGATCGGGACCGATCCGGACCATGAAGTTGCTCGTCGACCGAGGCACCGGCCGCGTTCGAACCGACTCCGGCCGTCCTCGAGCAGCACCTTGATCCCGTCGTCGGCGAGAACGTCGAAGGGCGGCCTCGTGAATTCCGACGACCTCATCGTCGCTCAGCACCCGAGGGGCGAAACGGGTTGACCAGACGTCGATAGCGGGGCTGGGAGCGGACGCTGCCGTGGCTCGGCGCTCCCGTCGGGGTCGCCGCCGGTGCACCGGATCGGCTGTCCTGCTCCATGGCCGGACTCTACGATCTCGCCGTGGCCCACAAGGCGAACGTCGTCGTGATCGGCGGCGGGATCATCGGCTCGAGCGTCGCCTACCACCTCGCCGACATGGGAGTGAGGGAGTCGTCGTCGCTCGACAAGGGAAGCCTCGCCGACAACGACGGATCGACGTCGCATGCTCCGGGCGGGCTCCGCACCCTCACAGTGTCGAAGTTCTTCACCAAACTGGGGATTGCTTCCCGCCAGGTCTATGACCAGCTGCCGCTCGCCGATCCCGGTAAGGAGCAGTTCTTTCGCACCGGCTTCGTCCAGGTGGCTTCGAGCTCCGAGCGCTTCGACAGCTACAAACGCATCCAAGAGATCGGCGCCAGCCTCGGAGTCCCTTCCCAGCTGCTCTCACCCGAGGAGACGGCAGAACTCCTTCCACTTCTGATCGATCCGGCGATATCGTCGGCGGCGATGATGTCGCCGACCTCGGGGGTGATCAAGACCAGCCTGGTGCGCAACGTCGATGCAGAGCGTCGCCGAAGCCACTGGTCGCGCCGTCTTCCATGAGAACACCGAGGTCACCGAAGTCCTGGTCAAGGACGGTCGGGTCACCGGTGTTCTCACCGACAATCCCGAGGTCGGCCAGATCGACTGCCCTCAAGTCGTCCTGTGCAACAACATCTGGGCCCCAGTTCTCGCCCGGAAAGCCGGAATCAACATGCCGCTCTTCCCCGGCGAGCACCAATACATCTTCACGACCCCGGTGCCCGCCCTCGCCGACCGGTCAGCCGCGAGGTGACGATGCCGCTCTGCACCGTCGATGACATTTCGATCTACTTCCGCCAGCACTTCGACCGGCTCGGCATCGGCAGCTATCACCACGAAGCCCGCCTGGTCGACCCTTGGACGCTTCCGCAGCGGGCCCAACTCCCGTTCACCGCAGGAGGATTTCGAAGAGGCCTGGGGTCTGATGCAAAAGCACCTGCCCGAGCCTCGACCAGGTCGAAGTCGATCCGCGGCTTCAACGGCATGTTCGCCTTCACCGCCGACCACTACCCGATCCTGGGCGAGTCCCCGGTCAAAGGACTCTGGTCGGCGGTCGGAGCGTGGCTTGTCGTACGGCTCGGAGGTAGGGCGGGTGATCGCCCGGTGGATGACCGAAGGCGACCCGGGGATGGACGTGACCGTGGCCGACATCAATCGCTTTCATGACCACCAATCCAACCGGCGCGTTCCTCTCGCGCCAGAGCAAGTACTACTACGAGATCGGCTTTGACATCCTCCATCCCAACGAGGTCGCCTCGTCGGTCCGCAACCTCCGCCTCGCTCCCTACCACGACCGAACCGAGGCTCTTGGCGCCCAATACGTTCCTCTGGCCGGCTACGAAACCCCCTATTTCTACGACTCCAACGCAGGCACTGGTCGACGAGTTCTCCGACCAGATTCCCCGCCGTCACGGCTACGACGCCACCGCCTGGTCGCCGATCATCGGCGCCGAGCACCTGGCACTGCGGGAACGAGGTGGTCTGATCGACTGGTCGGCGTCGATCGGCCCGGTCGAGATATCTGGTCCCGGCAGCCTTGACTATCTCCAGTATCTGTGCACGAACGACATCGACATCCCGGTCGGAACCGCCACCTACACCTTGATCCTCACCCCGCGGGGGACGGTGAAACGAGATGTGACCATCGCCCGGCTCGAGCCCGAGCGATTCTGGCTGCTGACCGGCAAGTCGAACCTCCCCGCCGAGCTCGCCTACTTCCGCTCGCTACGCCCCACTGATGGATCGGTCTCCATCGTCGATCGTTCCGAGCAGTTCGCCGCGGTGGGTCTCTGGGGACCGCAGGGCCCGCGAGGTCTTGGGATCGGTGTCCGATGCCGACCTTTCCAACGACGCCTTTCCCTGGTACTCGGATCCGAGCGAGATCGGAGTGGGCATGGCGCCCGGCGGTCGCGCTGCGAGTCTCCTATGTCGGTGAGCTGGGTTGGGAGATCTATGTCCCGCCAAGTTTCGGCCGCCATCTCTGGGACACGCTGTGGGAGGCCGGTCAGGAACATGGAGTCACGGCCGGTGGGTATGGCCGTCGCTGTTCTCGCTCGCGGATCGAGAAGGGCTACCGACTGATCGGCAGCCGACCTCACCCCGGAGATCACTCCTCGGCAGGCAGGCATGTCCTGGCTGCTCGAAGGAAGCAGGACTTCCTGGGTCGGGAGGGCGCCGGTGCCGAACCGGAACCGATCGCCTACTGGTCACGCTCCGCTTCGATGACCCTGCCGCGCTCATGCACTCCTGGACACCGGTCTATCACGGAGAGGACGCCGTGGGTTGGGTGGCGAGCGGCGAGTTCGGCTACTCGGTCGGTGCCTTCATCGCTCACGCTTTCGTGCCGGGACATCTGACCGAGCCCAGGACGCGATTGCGGGTCCGCTACACCGGTCGTTTCTTCGACGGTGAGGTCGTCAAGGGTCCGCTCTGGGACCCGGGCAATACGCGGCTCAAGGCCTAGGAGCCGCCCTCCATGTCCATCGGGCTCATCAACTGGAAGTAGTTGTCGTCCGGATCGGCGAACGTGGCGATCAAGTCCCATCGTCTTCGGATTCACCCGGGTTGTAAGGGTCGCGGACCACGATCGCTCCCGCGGCCTTGAAGCGATCGAAATCGCCCTTGACATCGGAGCTCTCGATGTTCCAGATGATCCTGCCCGGATGGGAGTTCTTGCCCGTCACCTGGTCGTGGGGCCCGACCGTCACCCAGCCGCTCCCGATTGGCCAGCCGGTGTACCCGTCCTGGTCCCAGCCTGGCTGGCCGAAGATCTTGCTGTAGTAGTCCGCCAATCGCTTGGGGTCATCCGAGCCGATGAGAATGCTGTTTAGGTTCATGAATCCGAGCCTTAGGCGTCTATACCCTGCAAAACCGAACCCGATGACCCAAGCGGAACACTCTTCTCTGGAACGCGAGCATCGTCGACGGCGAGCGGTGCACGAGACAGCATGGCCTCGATCGCGATCCAAGGGACCGACATCGCAGCCGTGGAACGGGTAGCCGCGGGCGACGTTCCCTCCGGAGCAATTGATCTCGCGGGAAAGAGTCGTGCTTCCCGGGTTGATCGACGTGCACAACCACTTCATGTCCGATCTCGATCGGAGCCCCGGCTTCGGTCCGTCGCCCGCCTAAGCACGGTGACCTCCCACGCCCACGTGCACTCGGTCACTACGTCTTGGCCGCCTCGGCCCGGGCAATCCTGCGCAGCGGCTTCACCTCGATTCGCGACGTCGGGTGTTACGACGACGAGTCCCTTGTCGCCGGTCGGGCGATCGAGCCTCGGGGTCGTCCCCGGACCTCGTATCTTCTCCTGCGGCCGCATCATTTCGGCCACGGCTCCGGGGGGGACGATCTTCGGCACCGATGTATCGTGAAGCGGACGGTCCTTGGGATATGCGCAAAGCAGTCCGCGAGCAAATCCGCCGTGGTGCCCACTTCATCAAGTTCATGGCTACCGGGGCTCGCTCCGTTGTCGCCGAGGATCCCGAGCCTCCGCAGATGACTTTGGTCGAGATGGAAGCGATTGTCGATGAGGCTCACCGCATGGGTGTTCGTGTCGCCGCGCACGCCGAGGGTCTGGCCGGAACTCGCTGGGCGCTCGAAGCGGGTGCTGACACGATCGAGCACGGTCTCGCCTTGCATCGCGATCCCAGCCTGCTCGACCAAATGGCTGAACGACGGAACGGTCCTGGTACCCACGCTCACGACGTTCCACGATCTCGCTGAGCGCTTTGTCGACGACTTTCCCGAGGTGCTGGTCGAGCAGGCGAAGCGCCAACTCGAAGAGGCGTATCACACGGTGTCGGCCGCGAAAGCAGCGGGCGTGACGATCGCGGTCGGTTTTGACAGCGGACCGCCGGGAACTTCCGCTCAGGAAATGATTCGACTGCACGATGCCGGCCTCAGCACGAACGAAGTTATAGCTGCCGCGACTTCTGGCGGCGCCGCAGCCCTCGGCCGCAGCGAACTGGGGTCGATCAACGGAGGGTCTCTCGCCGACATCGTCGTCGTGGAAGGGAACCCCGACGAGGACCTGAGCCTTCTCCTGGATCCGGGTCTGATCACTACCGTTTTCAAGGATGGCGTAGCCGCTTTCTAAGTCGATCTACAGGGAGGTACCGACATGTCTGACTTCGTGGCCAAGGCGGAAACGCGGATTGACGCATCGCCGGCTGACGTGTGGGACGCGCTCACCGATCCCAAGCAGATCAAGAAGTTCATGTTCGGATCCGACGTGATCACCGACTGGAAACCGGGAAGCTCGATTGTTTGGAAGGGTGAGTACGAAGGCAAGAAGTACGAGGACAAGGGCGAGATCGTCGAGATCGACCCGGAACGGCTGCTGAAGGTGACCCATTTCAGTCCTCTGAGCGGCGCCGAGGACATCCCCTCCAATTACCACACCCTCACCTACCAGCTCGATGGCGACGCTGAAGGGACCCGGCTCTCGCTCAGCCAGGACAACAACTCCAACGAGGAAGAGGCAGAGCACTCGAAGGCCAACTGGCAAAAAATGCTGTCGGCGCTCAAGGAAGTCGTCGAATCCAACTGAGGCTCGGTCAATCCACGTCACTTCCCGTCGTTTAGCCACGGTCGGCCGCTGCCGAAATAGATGTCGAATTGCCTAATGGCTCACAGTTCGACTCCACCAATAGCCTTCAATCGCGAGCCGTCGTCACCCGCGCTCTAGTCCGCCTGGGAGCGCCCGTGGCGATGACTGCCGGGGTCATCATCATGTCGATTGGCCTCGTCTACGGCCGGCCAGCGAATCTACCGACGGGCGCGACTGCTTTTGGGTTAGGGGCCTGGATCGAGTGGCAGCGCCGCCATGACCGTCCCCGGCCACTAGCAGTGTTGGTCGTGGCCTCGATCGGGATAGCGGCTGCGGCACTATTGGGCGAACGCACGGCAGCGGTGGGTGCTGTGCCGGTCCTTTCGCTGCTTCCTCTTATCGGAATCTTCTCTCTGCCGCGACCGACCTCGGTGCGGCTCGCAATCTGGTGCGGCGTACTCGCCATTGTGGTGGGCTACCAGCTTCTTCCCACCCCCACCCCGATCGAGCTGGTCACGGTCGTTGGATCACTCTCGACCACTTTCATCGCCGGGTTTTGGCTAATCGCCCGTGCCGACGACGTGCTCGTTGCAGAGGAACGAGCTCTGGCTTCGGCTTTGGAGTCGAAGGTACGGTTGCTCGCCTTCGAACAGGCCATTGCCTCGTGTTCCCAAGCGCTGCTAGGCAGTTCCGAGAACCCGATGCCGTCGGCGCTCGAGGCACTGCCGCGCTGCCATAGGTGCCGACGGGGTATACCTCTGCCTCAACGTTGACGACCAGGAGCACGGCCAGTCGTTTCGGGTTGTCGATTCCGCCGCGATCCATTCAACAGTCGGTCAAGATCCTTCTGATCTGATTCCATGGAGCGACTGGCCGGAGGCGTTCGCTCGACTGACACAGGGCGAGGCTTATCACTATCGCGACGGCTCGGACCTCGTGCGCATCGGCGTGCCGATATTCCGAGGAAGTAGCTGGCTTGGTGCTCTGGGGGTGCAAGGAAAGGACACCGACGGCTGGTCTGTCGACGCCCCCAAACTTCTCTTCGCGGCGGCACCTCTCCTTGCCACGTATTGGGAACGCGAGAACGCCAGACTTCACCTCGAGGACCTGGTTCGGTCCAAAGATCGTTTCCTGGCCAGCGTGTCTCACGAGATCCGGACGCCCCTGGCGGCCGTGCTGGGATTCGCCGAGGTGCTGAAAAGTTCGAATGGCTCACAAACCCAGGCCGAGCTGACCGAAATGCTCGAAATGATTGCGACCGAAAGCCAGGACATGGCCGACCTGATCGAAGATCTGCTCGTCGGCGCCCGCGCCGACGACGGCACAATTTTGGTTCAGCCCAGCACCGTGTATTTGCGATCGCAAGCCGAAGCCGCGGTAGTTGCGCTTCGGTCCCTGCACGAGAAGCAGGTAACAGTGACCGGCGCTCCTGGGAAGTCCTGGGCGGACGGAAGCCGTATCAGGCAGATCCTTCGGAACTTGCTGACGAACGCGATCCGGTATGGCGGAAACGAGATCGTGATCGAGGTCGACGCCACCTCCCGCTTCGCCGTGTTGCGCATGCGAGATAGCGGGCCGGCCCTGCTCGAGAACGAGTGGGAGCGCATCTTTGAGCCTTACCAGCGAGCCCACGACCGCCCGACGCAGACTGCATCGATCGGACTTGGGTTGACCGTCTCCCGGCAACTCGCCCGTCTGATGGGTGGGGACCTGGTCTATCGAGGGGAGCAGGGTGGCAGCGTCTTCGAGTTGACGGTGCCGGTAGCTAACCCAGGGTTGGTGACGGGGGTGTACGCCGTCTCCAGCCCACGGATGGAAACCCAGCCAGCCGGTTAGCCTCCCGTGCGGTGCCTCCTCACACTGCATCTGTTGTCGTCATCGGGTCGGGCATCGTTGGCTCGTCGGCTGCCTATCACCTTGCACGACTCGGCTGGAACGACATCGTCCTGGTCGATCGAGGGCGACCCAGTCGAAAACCCCGGGTCGACTTCGCACGCCCCCGGCGGAGTCGTGGCCCTCTCGCACAACAAGCTTCTCACTGATCTGGCCGTGTACTCGAGCCGGCTATATGCCTCGCTCGAACCGCTGACTCCCGAGCGACGCATGGTGAACCGCCTCGGTCTGCTGGACGTCGCGATCTCCTCGGATCGGATGGCCGACCTCGTCCGGCTGCACGGCGAGTCGCTCAGCTTCGAGCACCGAAGCCAAGACTGCTCAGCCCCGACGAGACAGTCGAGATCAACCCGCTGATCAATCCCGCGGCGATGGTGGGAGCGATCTTCATCGCCGAAGGCCAGACCGTTGCGCCTGCCCATGTCAGCGGTGCCCTGCAACGGGATGCCCAGGCCCAGGTCATCGGCAACACCGAAGTCACCGACCTCGACATCGTCGGCGGCAGGGTGAGGGCGGTGCTCACGGCCAACCCCGAACACCCGCGGATCGAATGCGATCACGCCGTTATCGCCACCAACATCTGGGCTCCAATCCTCGGCGACAGATTGGGCGTACCGATTCCGCTGATGGGTTACGAGCACCAGTACCTCCAGACGGGGCCGGTGCCCGAGCTTGATCGATTCGACCCGAACATCCCCGAAGAAGAGATGGTGTACCCCTCGGCGCGCGAACTGGACACCTACATCTACTTCCGACAGCACTGGAATCGGTTTGGAGTCGGCAGCTACCGGCACGCCCCCCGACCGGTCCCCGCCCGCCAGGTAGGTGACAACGCCATCCATCCCTTCACGCCGACGGACTTCGAGGGCGAGGCCTGGGAAAAAGCCAAACGGCTCTTCCCGCTGCTCGCCAACACCGACTTCCGCACCTATCCCTGCGCCATCAACGGGATCTTCGCGTTCCCGGTGGACGGAATGCCGATTGTCGGCCCGACGCCGATCGAGGGGGTGTGGGTGGCGGCAGGATCCTGGCTCACTCACGCCGGCGGTGTCGGCAAGACCCTCGCCGAGTGGATGACCGAGGACGACACCGAATGGGACGTGCGTCAGATAGATGTCAACCGCTTTCATGCTTTTCAGGCCACGCCGCGCTTCATCGAAAAGGTGTGCAACAAGAACTACGCCGAGATCTACGACATCATCCATCCCCGCGAGCCGATCTCCGAGCCCCGCGATGTGCGTCTTTCTCCCTTGCACCGCCGCCACCAGGAGATGGGAGCGGTGTTCACCACTTTCGCCGGGCTTGGAACTGCCGAACTGGTTCGAATCCAACAGTTCGGTGCTGGATCGGTACCGGACCGAGATCCCCGAGCGCGAGGGCTGGGCAGCCGTGCACTGGTCAGCGATCCAAGGCGCCGAGCATCTTGGCGACCCGGGAAAGCGTCGGGCTATTTGATCTAACGGGATTATCGATCATCGAGGTCGCCGGACCCGATGCGCTCACCCTCGTCGACTCGATCTGCTCGAACAAGATGGATGTCGCGCTTGGTCGGATCGTCTACACGACCTGGCTGACGGAAAACGGAGGTGTCCGGCGTGACCTGGCGGTTGCCCGCCTCGGGCTCGATCGCTTTTGGATGTTCGTCGGCGAAGGGACCAGGCCTCGCGACTTCGACTGGGTGCGTCGAGCTTCGGTCGGGCACGGGGTGGCGGTGATCGACCTCTCGGACGCTTATACCGCGATTGGGCTCTGGGGACCGAGCTGCCCGCCGAGGTTCTGTCGAAGGTCAGCTCGCGCCGACGTTTCCAACGAGGCCTTTCCCTACTTCACCGCGCGCTGGATCGATGCCGGGTTCGCCCGGGCGATGGCGCTGCGAATTTCCTATGTCGGCGAGCTCGGTTGGGAGTTCCATATCCCCAACGAATTCGCCCTGCCTCTCTGGGATCTGTCTGCTCGGAGGCGGGCGCGGAGAAGGGAATCGTTCCCGCCGGGATGGGAGCCTTCGATTCGCTTCGTCTCGAAAAGGGATATCGAGGCTGGGGCACCGACGTGTATACGGAGTACGACCCGTATCGAGGCGGGCCTGGGCTGGACGGTCAAGCTCGACAAGGCCATCATTCCGGGGATTGGAGGCGGCACGAAAGCTGAGCGATAGCCCTCTCGAGAAGAAGCTCGCCTGTCTGACCTTCGACGACCGCGACGGAGTGGTCATTCGGCTATGAGCCGATCATGGATGGTGATCGTTGCCTCGGGTTCATGTCACCAGCTCCAACTTCGGTTACTCGGTCGGCAAGCACATCGCCTACGGGTACTTGCCGGCGGACTACGCGGTCGAGGGAACCCAGCTTGAGATCATCTACTTCGGAGAGCGTCTTTCGGAGCGACCGTCGCTCCTGACCCACTCTTCGACCCCAAGATGACCCGCCTCAAGGGTTGAGGCCAGGAAGCCGCTCCGGACAGATCCCTCGTCCGCCAGTTCTTTCTGGCACACAATGATCAGCAATTACGGGCATCCTCGATGCCCCTTGGTGCGATCAGTCTGAGGATTCGCGGTGGACCAGCGCTGCAGCGGCCCCTAGCTGTTGAACTGCTTCCACCGTGCGGGGCCAGAGATGAACGATCAGATGACTGATGCCCATCGCCTCATAGCCGAGCACGGCTTCAGCAACCTCCTCGGCTGAACCGCTGATCGCCTCCTTTGGCCGCTCGTCGTCAGCAGGAAGTGACGCAACGAAGACCCCCGCCGTTAGAGCCAGCGTCGCCGGGTCGCGATCGATGGCACCGAGGGCCGCGTGGAGACGACTGATGTTTTCACGGAGATGATCGGCCCGGGCGGGGTAGCCGTACCAGGCGCTATTCCACTGGTCAGCATGCCGAGCCACGAGGTCGAGCATGCGTGGACCTTTGCCGGCGATCATCACCGGCAGGCCCTCCGGGCGCGGGCCCGGAGGCGCAAGCTCCGCTTCGCGCGCCCGATGCCAGCGACCCTCGAAGGACGCCGAGCCTCCGCGCAGCATCGGCAACATGATCTCGAGTGCTTCGGCGACCTGGCTAACTCGATGGTCGAACTCGTATCCAAATGCGTCGAACTCGGGCTGGTGCCAGCCGCAACCGAGGCCGAGAATCAGTCGCTTGCCAGTGACCTCGTCGAGGGTTGTCGCCATCTTGGCGGTCAGAGCAGGATTCCGAAACGGAACACAAAGGACGAGTGGGCCAACCTCCACCCGTCGGGTGATTGCCCCCACCGCCGAGAGCACAGTCCATGCCTCATGAATCGGATGAACCTCGGGCTGATCGGGAAACCGAAAGAGGACGTGATCGGGGCACCACACCGAATCGAGCCCGCTCTCCTCCGCGGCAGTTGCCTGATCTCGAAAGAGCGACCAGCGATCTGGGCCGATAAGCAAATCCCTGTCGCCGATCGGAAGCATCAATCCGATCTTCATCGGAGGATCCTCAGGCGGCGCCACTCGCCGAAGGTTGCGAACGCAAACAAGCGGGCGTCGCCACCTGGAAGGGCGTACTCGTCAATCACTGTGACCAACGTAGCTCGGAGCGGTCAGACAGGTCTTCTCGCGCATCAGATGCCACGGATGTCCAGTCGTTTGATGCGCGAAAACATGGAGATGGCCGAGGTGGACGGGAATCGAACCCGCCAGGGAAGCGGCGCAGCCGCCTGGCGGGGAGATGGCATCGGGCTTGGCGGGTCCACCGGAGCGGTAGCGGAGGTGGACGGGAATCGAACCCGCCAGGGAAGCGGCGCAGCCGCCTGGCGGGGAGATGGCATCGGGCTTGGCGGGTCCACCCGGAGCGGTAGCGGAGGTGACGGGACGGGAGAGCGATCGAATCTCGGGCTTCGTCCACCGGGGGAATCGAACCTGCCAGCTGCAAGCCGCCGGCGGGGAGATGGCATCGGGCTTGGCGGGTCCACCGGAGCGGTAGCGGAGGTGGACGGGAATCGAACCCGCCAGGGACCATGCGGCCCCTCACCGGTTTTGAAGACCGGGAAGCCCACCAGGCGCTCGGACACCTCCGTGGTCAGGCTACAGACGAGTCGTAAGTCTGGACACGGGCCGTTCGAATGCACCCGACAAAAGCGCGGTTGCGCGCGCAATCGTCGCCCGGTCAGCATCGCTCAACCGATTCAGGTATGACGCCAACCACACGGATCGACGGCGTTGCGATCCCCGAGCGAGTGACCTGCCCAACGTGGTAGGCACCACCTGGACCTTTCTGCGGTCATCGGTCGAAGGTACGCGTGTGACCAACCGGCCTTCCTCGAGACTGTTCACGATTCGGGCCATCGTCGGCACAGTCACGCCTTCGGCCGTTGCCAAATCGCTGAGAGATAGCGACGCCCCGGAGTCAAGGCGGGCAAGGACGGCCAAGCGCGCTCCGGTAAGGCCATGCACAGAGGTCTCCTGCCGCATGCGTCGATGAAGTCGAATCACGGTCCTGACCACAACCTCGGCTAGGTCGCCGTTCTCACCGGCGCGTTGGAGAATACGTTTAGCTATGCTTACTAATCTAGCGTCAGGAGAGCTGAGCGATGCCACACGAAGAGCTGTTCAAAGCCATCGAAACTGGGGACCTCAAGGCAGTTCAGTCGATTGTTGAGACCAACCCTGATGCGCTTCAAGCCACCAACTCCGAAGGCATCACTCCAATCGTGTATGCGGCCTATTGGGGGCAGCCAGAGATTCGCGACTGGCTTCTGAGTGTCGCTCCGAGTCTTGCTTTTTGGGAGGCGGCGACGACCGGACGTCGGGACCGTGTGCAAGAACTCATTCGCGACGAGCCCAAACAACTACAAGCCTTCTCCCCCGACGGATTCTCAGCCCTCCACCTGGCCGCGTTCTTTGGACAGCCGGAGACGGTCCGAGTACTCATCGACGCAGGCGCTGATGTTTCTGCCTGGACAACAAATGCACTCGTCAATCAGCCTCTACACGCTGCCGTCGCCGGACCGGTCGACACCCGCCTCGCCATCGCCCGACTTTTGGTCGACGCAGGAGCGGCAGTGAACGCTCGGCAAGCAGGCGGGTTCACTCCGCTGATGGCTGCCGCGCAAAACGGTGACGAGGAGTTGGCGGATTTCCTGCTGTCACACGACGCCGACGCTTCCGCCAAAGATGACCAGGGGCGCTCTTCGGTCGACCTAGCGGCGGCAGCAGGACATCAGCAACTCGCAGAGCGCTTAGCTGGGACGTGATTGCCTCAGGTCTCCTGAGCGCAGGGTGATTCCCTCCCGGTCGAAATACTCGAGCAGCGGAACCGCGTGTTTGCGGGTGATGCCAAGCAGTTGGCGAAATTCGCTCACGGTGAACGGATCTTCGATGGCTCGTACAGACGAGATCATGTCATCGAGGACCGAAGGCAGATAGACAAGGCTGTCAGTCACCCGAATCAGGTGGCCATCGCGGACCAGACGACGGAGTAGATCACGATCGAGTTTGAGATCGTCCAGCGTTGGCGGCGCGGAAGTCTGCAGCTGTGCCGCCACCGTGGTCCATCGCTCGTCAATGGTGTCCGCAGACGACCCTTTTGGTGCGACCGAAGATCCCCGGAACTCCAAGGTATCGGCTTGAGCGACGACTTCTCTTGTCAATGCCTCGGGGACGCCAAGCTCGTCGGCGAGCTGACCCACGCTGATGCCCTCTTCGAGGGGATGAGCCGACCGATGCTTTTGAACGGCATTGCGAGCTTGCTCGGTTAGCTGCGCCGCCTTGGTGTGCGACAACACTTTCTCGCCATTCCCGAGTCCGTTCGGGTTCCCACCCCCCGACCACGCAACCAGCTCCGAGCGACGAGCGATGCCTCGTATTTCAAGCAATGCGGTTGCGACTGCATCGGGACCGGCTTGGAGCGCCTCGAACAGCGCCTGGGATCGCCGGCTGAGCTCGCGCCTCCGTCCAGTCGCAGCCGGATCAAGAACGACGCCACCACCAACGACCAGCTGCCGCCCCGAGTCTCGGATCACGAAGCGATCGCCAGCGTGCAGCCAGAGCGGGGTCGCTAGTTCGATAAGCGCGTCTGTCGTCGCCCAGCAGGTGAAGGTCGATCGCCACCATTGCGGTCCCGATGTGCAATTGGTAGGCGCCGCGCTCTGTCAGTTCGTCTACGTAGCGCGGAATCCGGACGGTGGTTTGGATCCTCGATGTCGAGAACAGATCGCCCGGGACGCCGAGACGCGAACCTCGGCCGACGGCTGACTTCGTCAGACCCGCGAGATTGGCCCCGACCCTGGTGCTGGCGGGTACCCGGTCGAGCTTTGTTTCGTGGCTCTGGACCGCACGGATTCGCGCTCGTTTTGCTCCCGGCCAAATGGCCACCTCGTCGCCGGCTCCGAGGCTGCCATCGAGCAATGTCCCGGTGACCACGAGCCCGGCCCCAGAAATGACGAACGCCCGGTCTACCCAGAGAGATGGCCGTCCCCGATCCTCACCCACTACAACGATGTCATCGATGGCGGCGCGGAGCGTGTCGAGGCCGGCCCCGGTGCGAGCGGAGACCGGAACGATTGGAGCCTTCTCGGCGAATGTGCCCTGGAGCCGCTCTCGCACTTGTCTTTCGACCGGAGCCAGATCTGTGACCAAATCGCTCTTGGTCAAGGCGACGACGATCCGCTCGGTATCGAGTAGATCAAGTATCGCCAGGTGTTCCTCGGTCTGCGGCTTCCAACCCTCGTCGGCGCCACCACGAAGAGCGCCGATGCCACCGGCCCGACCCCGGCCAGCATGTTGCCAATGAAGCGACGATGACCAGGGACGTCGACAAAAGAAACGGTTCGACCGCTCGGCAGAGTCATCCACGCAAAGCCGAGATCGATCGTCAAACCCCGGCGTTTCTCCTCTTCCCAGACGATCGGGGTCACGGCCCGTGAGAGCTTGGATGAGAGCGGACTTGCCGTGGTCGACGTGACCAGCGGTGGCGACTACCGGCATGCGACGGAGAGGGCGGCCGCCACCGCTGCGTCCTCACGCTGGTCCACTGCTCGGAGGTCCAGAAGCAAAGTTCCTCCTTCGCGCCTGGCAAGTATCGGCGGCTGATTTCGCAGCAAGGCGTGAAACGCCTGATCGACTCGCTCGTCGATTGTGATCACCGGCGAGGGAATTCCCGGCTCCTGGAATCGACCCTCCGCCGAGCACCGAGCTTGACTCCTCGATGCGGGCACCGATCCCGGCCTGTTCAACCACCCCCCCGCAGCGCCGTTCGAGTTCGACATAGGTTCGACTCGCCATTTCCCACAACGGGATTTCCGCGCCCGCGCCCATCGGCAGTACAACTCGGCCGTCGCTCCCAACGCGGCGAGAGAAGGCCCATCGATGCGAAAAGCCCGAGCTAAGGGATGCCGTGTCAGCGCGTTGATCAGATCCTTGCGTCCGACCATCACGCCCGCTTGCGGACCACCGAAGAGCTTGTCGCCGGAAAAGAGTGCAAGGTCGGCACCGACTCGGATCGACTGCCTGATTCCCGGCTCGCTCCCGATCCAGCTGGGCGGCGGACCGTCCAGCCACGGCACCTGATCGTCGAGCAGGCCCGAACCGGCATCGAACACGAATGGAACCCTCGACTCCCGCGCCAAGGCCGACCAGCTCGGCGGGAGCCACGTCGCTTGCAAAACCAACGATTCGATAATTCGACGTGTGCACCTTGAGCAAAGCGCCCGTCGCTCTCGGTGACTGCATCGGCGTAGTCACTCACCCGGGTGCGATTGGTCGTTCCCACCTCCCGCAGCTGCGCCCCGCCTGCGGCGATGATGGTCGGCAGGCGATAACTGCCCCCGATCTCGATCAGCTCTCCGCGGGAAACGACTACTTCCCTGTCCCGAGGCAAGGGCGGCCACGGCCAGTACCAGCGCGGCGGCGTTGTTGTTCACCACCACCGCCGCCTCGGCTCCACAGAGTTCGGCGAGCAAGTCGAGGACAAAACCACCCCGGCGGCCTCTGCGCTCCACTCGCCAGGTCCAATTCGAGACTGGCATAGCCGCAGTTGACCATGGATCGTGCGGCCTCGGCGGCCTCGAGAGCCAGCGGAGCCCGTCCGAGATTGGTATGCAACAGGACCCCCGTGGCGTTGATCACCGGTCCGATCCGGGTCAGCACGATGTTAGCTCAGGCGGGATTCGGCGAGCTCTTTCGGGTCGAGATCCTGGTCTGAGTTGCGAGCTTGGTCGAGACGCTTCGCGCACCACCCCGACCACCACCGTTCGGGGGAGGTCCCACTCCCCCAAATCGGTCAGGAGTTGGTCAACTGCGGGGAGACGACGTCGATCCACACCCGACTTTCTATCAGTACATTCCCAACTCCGCCAAGAAACGTAGGAGTCGTGAGGTGAGTGAACTCCCGGTCAGCGCTCGAGTAGTCGTGATCGGAGCCGGCATCGTCGGCAATTCCGTAGTGGGGCATCTGGCCGAGCTCGGCTGGCAGAACATCGTCCAAATCGACAAAGGCCCCCTTCCGAATCCCGGCGGCTCGACGGGACACGCCTCCAACTTCATCTTTCCGGTCGATCACAACAAAGAGATGGCGATGCTGACGCTCGACAGCCAGCGCCAATACGAGGACATGGGGGTCAACGTCACCTGTGGCGGGATCGAGGTCGCTCGCACTCCTGAGCGCATGGAGGAGTTGCGCCGACGGATGGGATCGGCCAAGAACTGGGACATCGAAGCGCACCTGGTCAGCCCGGCCGAAATCAAAGAGACTGGTTCCTTTCATCAACGAGGAGATTCTCCTCGGCGGCGCGTACTTCCCAACCGTGTCAGCAGTCGACTCGCTTCGTGCCGGAACGATCTTTCGCGAGAAGCGCGCAGTCGAAAGGTGCGCTGCAGACGTTCGCCAGTGTCGAGGTGCTGGCGATGGAAACACAACGAGGGCGGATCAAAGCGGTGGTGACCGACAAAGGCCGGATCGAGTCCGAATACGTCGTGATCGCCTGCGGGGTGTGGAGCCCTCGGATCGCCAAGATGGCCGGCGCCACTATCCCCCTCACTCCTGCGGTACATCAGATGATCGACGTCGGGCCGATTCCGGTCCTGCAGGAAACCGGGAAGGAACTTGCCTTCCCCATCGTGCGCGACATGGACACGTTCATGTATGAGCGTCAGACCGGCGGGTCGATGGAAGTCGGCTCCTATGCCCATCGTCCGATTTTTCACCATCCCGACGAGATCCCTTCGATCGCCGAGGCTCGCTTCTCGCCGACCGAGCTTCCCTTCACCGACGAGGACTTCGACGAGCAGATGGAAGATGCCCTCGAGATCATGCCCGAGATCCTCTCCACCGCTGAGATCAAATACGCCATCAACGGCTTGCTCTCATTGACGCCGGATGCGATGCCGCTGATCGGAGAAACCGTCGAGGTGAAGAACCTCTGGTCGGCCGCGGCGATCTGGATCAAGGAAGGGCCCGGGACGGGTCGGGCAGTCGCCGAATGGATGACCCATGGTTATCCCGAGCTCGACCCCCATGCCTCCGATATCGCCCGCTTCTACCCATATGCCCGCACCGAGCACCACATCCGCGCTCGCTGCTCGGAGCATTTCAACAAGACCTACGGCATCGTCCATCCCCGCGAGCAATGGGCGTCCGAGCGCAACAAGCGCATGTCACCGTTCCACTCGCGGACCGAGGCACTCGGCGCGCATTACTTCGAGGCCGGTGGGTGGGAGCGGCCGCACTGGTACGAGTCCAATGCCGCCCTGGTTGACGCATTACGAGATCGAGGATCGCCCCCACGAGTGGGACCGGCGCTGGTGGTCGCCGATCCAGAACGCCGAGCATCTGGCGATGCGCGAGCGCGTGGGGATGGTCGACCTGTCGCCGTTCGTCATCTTCGACTTCAAGGGCCCGGGAGTCCTCCCCTTCCTGCAGAACATGGCCGCCAACAACGTCGAGGTCAAGGTTGGGAGGTCGGTCTACACGCCGCTCCTCACCGAAGCGGGTGGCTTCAAGTCGGATCTGACCATGCTCCGGCTTGGTGAGGAGCATTTCCGGGTCATGACCGGCGCCTTCGACGGGCCACGTGACAAACATTGGTTCTCACGTCACCTGCCGGACGATGGGTCGGTGCAAATGAACGATCTCACCTCTGCCATGGTCACGATCGGGGTGTGGGGTCCGAAGGCGCGCGACCTCGTCCAGTCGCTCACCGATTACGACCTGTCCAACACTTCTTTCCCCTACGGTCACACCCGCGCCATTGACTTCGGGTCGATCAATGCCCGGCTGTTTCGGATCTCCTACGTGGGCGATTTCGGCTGGGAGATCTATGTGCCCACCGAACAGGGCCAGCCGATGTGGGACCGATTGTGGGAAGCCGGCCAGGATTTCGGCGTCGTGCCAGTTGGCGCCGGCGTCTACGGCACCACCGGGCGCCTCGAGAAGGGCTACCGGCTGATGGGAGCCGAGCTCGAGAGCGAGTACAACCCGGTTGAGGCCGGTCTCGCCCGAGCAACCGTCAAGCCAGTCGACTTCATTGGCCGCGAGGCCTACCTCAAGGCGCGCGAGAACGAACCCGTCGCAGTTCTCTGCACCCTGACGGTCGAGGATCACATGTCGAAGCGAGACGGGATGAAGCGGTACATGACCGGACGCGAACCGATCACGACTCCCTCCGGCGGTCGCCTGGTCGACGAGAAAGGGACGGCCCTCGTACGTAACGTCGGCCGGCGCCGGGCCATCCGTCGGCAAGTATCTGCTGCTGGCTTACCTGCCGCCCGAGCAGGCAGTGGTCGGCAACGACCTGGCGGTCATGTACATGGACGAGCTCTATCCGGTCAAGGTCGCAGTCGCCGGGTCGACGCCGCTCTTCGATCCCGACGATTCGCGGATGAAGGCCTAGGGCTCTTTCGAACCCGCGTCGCGACGAAACCTAATGCAATATGCCGTGAAAACCACGGCATAGAGCCTTAGGTTTGGTGCTCTTTAGAGGCCGGCGAGCTCGGGGTTAAGCGTGTAGCTCGTGGTCCTCGTGGCTTCGTCAATGACGTGGCCTTCGATTGCGGTGAGGACGTCGGCGCCGGTGAATGGCCCTTCGACGGGGCAACGCTCGAGGTCCAGGGCGTAGACGGTGAACCGGTAACGGTGAACTAGTTCGTCGTTCCAGGGTGGACAGGGACCGTCGTAACCGTAGAACTCACCTTCCATGTCAGCGTCCCCGGCGAACCAGCCGGTGTAGTCGTTGAGCCCGTGACGACCGAGGAATGCCTCAGGGCCCTTGCCGTGAGCAGTCACCGAGTCTGAGTGCGACCCCTCCTCAATGTGCTTCACGGAGACCGGGATGTCCACCAGCACCCAGTGGTAGAAGGGAATCCGATGCAGGGCGAATGGGACTGTCCGCCCTTCCTGGTTGACGTCGGTGCGGTCACTGGGAGCGTCGGGATCGACGCATATCAGCGCGAACGATTTGGTCCCCGTTGGGTATTCGCTCCAGGTGAGATCCGGATTGCGATTGCCCGCCATATGCACGTGAGTCTTCGGATCGGCGCCACAAAGCGCGTAGTCGACCGGCACTCGCTGGCCTTCATCCAGGGCTTTGCTATCTAGTTTCATCCTTGTGAACCGCCTCTCCCTAGTGAACCCGTTGGCGCGGTGGCAACGCTCGGTGAACTGGCCGTTAGTCATTATCGCCCTAGTCACGAGCGCCTTCTTCGTGACGCTGGCCCGGCTGGTGCTCGCCCGGCACAACAACTTCTTCACCTTCGACTACGACCTCGGCATCTTCGATCAGGCGATCTGGCTCTTGTCGCGAGGGGCCTCGTTCATCACGGTGCGAGGACTCGAGGTCTTCGGCCATCACGCCAACTTTGGTTTCTTGCTCCTGGTCCCCCTCTATTGGATCGGAGCGGGCCCGAACTTCCTCGACCTCCTGATGGTGGCCGCGGTCTCCCTGGGTGTGGTGCCGATCTATCGCTACGGCGTGCAGTTGCTCGGCAATCAGTGGCATGCGCTCGTACCCGCGCTGGCCTATCTCGCCCATTTCACGACGAGCTGGGTCATCAACGAGACCTTCCATCCCGAGGTTCTCGCCATCGCCCCCCTCCTCCTTGCCTACGTCGCCTCGACTCGTCAGGAGTGGCGCAGTTACACGATCTGGCTGGTCCTGGCCGGAATCTGGAAGGAGGACATCTCCCTCGCCATTTTCATGATCGGGATCATCGTCTGGATCAGAGGAAACCGCCGGGTCGGGCTCATTACATCGGGCGCGGCGCTCCTCTATTTCCTTCTGGTAACCCAGGTGGTGATCCCGCTCCTCTCCAATGGGGCGGCGTTCTACGACGGATTCTTCGGCGAACTCGGCAGTGGAGCGCTTGAAGTCCTGTTCAATGCGGTCCGTCATCCTTCGCTTGTGGTTGATGCCCTCACCGCGCACGATGCTTTCGGCTATTTGCGCGACTTGCTGCTGCCGTTTGCCTTCGTCCCGCTTGCGGCCCCCACTGCCCTACTGATCGGATTGCCCCAGTTTCTCATCAACATGCTCTCGATCCATGGCCTCTCGGCCAACGTTCAGGCTCACTATGTGATCCTGCCTCTGGCCGCGTCGTCGCTTGCCCTGGTCGAGGGACTGGCGAAATTGAAACGGATCGAGTGGCGACGATTCGCTCTCGGGGCCGTGGCCGTTGCGACTGTGACCACATCGGCGCTTTGGGGGTTGCTGCCTTATTCGACACCCTACGACCTCGGCCATTGGGCCTTGCAACCCAACCCCCGGGCCCCAACCATGCTGGCGGCGATCGTCGTACCCCCAACCCGGGGACGGGGTAGCAGCGACGTGGAACTTGGTCCCGCATCTCACCCACCGCCATCAGATCTTCACTTTTCCGAATCCGTGGACGGTCGTCAACTGGGGGACCGGTGTGGAAGCGCCACCTAATCCGGCGATCATTGATTGGCTTGTCGTCGACCGGCTAGTCCTGGGCGAATCGACCGATGACTTTGAGCAGGTGTTAGCCAATGAAGACTGGGAAATCGTGCTCGATGCTGACGACATCGTCGTGGCCAGGAGAGCCCCCTAGCCTGGCGACCCTCTGAGAAGCCCAAACGCGATGGAGTTCTTCAAGTGCGAATCCTGGTTTGTGTAAAACGAGTTCCCGCGCCCGGAGCTCGCATCAACCTCACCGAGGATCGACGCGCAATCGAAGCTCGCCATCTCTCCTTCACCGTCAGTCCCCATGAGGAATGCGCAGTCGAAGAAGCAATTCGGCTCCGAGAAGCGCACGGCGGAACTGTCGCTGTTCTCACCCTGGGACCGGTTGAGGCGGAAGAACAGCTTCGGTATGCGGTTTCGGTCGGCGCCGACCAGGCCGAATTGATCTCGACCGATGGCGAGGAGTGGGACCCCCAGTCGACCGCCAACGCCATTGCGAGCCGGATCAGGGAGCTCGAGTCCCAAGGCGAAATTTTCGATCTCATTCTTTTTGGAAACGAGTCCGCCGACTCCGGCGGATATCAGGTCGGCATCCGGATCGCCCATCTGCTCGACCGGCCGATCGTCACCGGCATCAAAGGATTAGAGATCGACGATGGAGTCGCAGTCGCTCGTCGTGAAGTCGATTCGCGGCTTCGAGGTCTACCGGCTGCCGCTTCCGGCCATTCTGGCGGTCAAGGAAGGCATCAACCTTCCGCGTTATCCGACACTGCCCGGGAGGCTCAAGGCGAAGAAAGCCGAAGTTGCGCAACGCCGGTCCGGCCGTCGCGATCGGAGGCGGGCTTGCAGATGCGCTCGTTGCGGACTCCACCCGAGCAGCAGACGGCGACCAAACTCTTGGGTAAGGGTGCCGAGGCCGCTCCAGCAGTTGTGGACCTGTTTGAAGAGCTGGGTCTGCTGCGATGAGCCGGATCCTGGTCTATCTCGGTGACCAGCCAGGTGAGATCGAGAGTCAGGCGATAACGCTCGGCCTTTCACTCGGCTCGGTCGAAACCGTGGTGCTTGGCGAGACCACCGTTAGTGGTGTGCAACCGGTGTGGTCGATCCAGCACCCCATGCTCTCGGACTACGCCCCTGAAGCCATCGCCGAATCGCTGGCCCAGCTCGTCGGTGCGGAAATGCCAACCGCAGTGGTGGCGGCAGGAACCGAGCGAGGCAACGAGGTCATGGCACATCTCGCGGCCCTGCTCGATCTTCCGTTGGCGAGCAACGTGCTCACGGTCGACGCGCAGCTTTGATGCCACAACTGATGATTGGGAGGTGAGCCGGGTTCGCTGGGGAGGAAGCTTGATTGAAGAAGCGACCTTGTCCGCTTTCGTCAAACTGCTGACGGTGGCGCCACATTCCCACCCCGCCCACGTGGGATCTGGCAATCCCACCGTGACCGTCTTCAATCCCGAGCTCGAACGAATCACTGGCGAGAACCAGGGTTGCCGAGCGAGTAACCGTCGATGCCGGGATCACGTTGACAACGGCGCCCGTCGTCATCAGCGGGGGTCGCGGTGTGGGATCTGCCGATGGTTTCGCGATCCTGGAAGAGCTGGCGGGACTGTCTGGGTGGAGCGGTTGGGTGCTCTCGGGTCGTTACCAACAACGGTTGGCGATCACATCGGGACCAGGTCGGTCAGACCGGCACACGGATCGCCCCGAGCCTCTACGTGGCGTGTGGGATCTCAGGAGCGATCCAGCACTGGGTGGGGATGATGGCCGCCAAGAAGATCCTGGCCATTAACACCGATCCGGACGCGCCGATGGTGACCAAGTCCGACTACGCGGTGATCGGCGACCTTCACGAGATACTCCCCGCTGTCGTGGCCGAGGTGAAACGAAGGAAGGGGATGGCATGAAGATGCCAAAGCCGGGTGTGCCCGACAAAGAGCTCTTCGACCGCCTGTTGCCCGACGCGCCGGGTGTCACCAGGCGTCCGATGTTCGGCCAACTGGCCGGGTTCGTCAACGGCAATATGTTCCTCTGCCTGTTCGGTGACCGGATCGCGCTGAAGCTGCCCGAAGCGCAGGCAGAAGAGCTGCTCGCCGTGGATGGAGCCGGACCGTTCGTGCCGATGGAGGGACGAGCGATGAAGGGGTACGTCGTACTGCCCAAGTCGTGGCACCAAGACGAAGTACTGGCGGTCGAATGGGTGGAGCGATCGCTCCTCTACGTCGGCTCTCTTCCACCGAAGGAGAAGAAGAGAAAGTGACCACATTGACTGACGCCCACCGAGCCCGCCTCGGGCGTGAGCTGATCCTCTGGCTGACCACCGTCAAACCCGACGGCCAGCCGCAATCTCATCCGGTCTGGTTTGTGGTCGAAGGCGATGACTTGTTGATGTGGTCGGTCCCAGGCGAGAGAAGCAGGAATCTCGAGGACAACAAACGGGTGTCCGCCAACGTCAACGACAATGGCCGAGGAGGGGATGTCCTCACGATCGAAGGAGTCGCCTCCTTCGAGCCCGAACGCGGGCCCGGCAGCGCCAACCCCGACTTCGTGCGTCGTTATCAGCCGCTGATCGACAGTTTCAACTCCACCTGGGACTGGTTCGACGGCAGATATGACCTCCCCATCCGGATTACCCCAACCAAGATCTACAGCAGCTGACTTACCAGATACTCCCCGCGGAAACGCGGAGGTCCTCCATCGTGATGCCGCGGCGCTCCTCGCTGCACAAGAAGAGGGCCAGCGCGCCGATCTCGGACGGGGCAATCAACCGGCCCTGAGGATTCGACTTCTCGACATCGGCTACATACTCAGAACCGCTGCGGTGTTCCTGCTTCTCGGCGATGTCGGTCATCCATTCCCTCGCAAAGCTGGTGTCGACCCAGGTGGGGCTGATCGCGTTGCAGGTCACCCCATGAGGCGCGCCCTCGAGAGCCACCGCGCGCGTGAGGCCCACCACTCCTGCTTTTGAGGCGCAGTAGGCACCGGAGGTGACGGCACCGACCGAAGCCGCGGTGGAGGCAATATTGATGATCCGGCCCCATCTGCGTTCGATCATCCCGGGGAGCACACGCTTGATCGCCCGGTAGGTGCCGGTGAGATTTACTTCGATCACCTTGTTCCACAACGCGTCGGAATGGCCGACGATGGTTTGCTCGGCCGTGATGCCGGCCGCGTTGGCGAGAATGTCGACAGGTCCCAATAGATCAACGGTTCGTCTGATGAAACTCGTCGACCGAATCGTCGGAGGTCACGTCGAGATGCAGCCCGAGGACCTCGACTCCGTGCTCGGCCACCTGCGAGATGGCGCGATCCATCTCTGCCTGGCCCGGGAAGTGGGCGACCTCACCTTCGGCCTTTTGTCCTCCGGCCAGAAGGGAGCCGAGGGAAACGTTGGCTCCCGCTGAGGCGAGCGCAACTGCCATCGCCAGGCCCATTCCGGATGCGCCACCAGTGACCATGGCGGTCCTTCCCGCCAGGAACCCGTCCGCCATTGACTCTCGCTTTCTTAGTAAGGCGCCTCGACGTCGCCCATCTCGACGTACACGCTCTTCACCTGGGTGTAGTGATTGATGGTGGTGAGGCTGTTCTCGCGTCCGATCCCCGACTGCTTGTAGCCGCCGAAGGGCATCTCGATCGGGGTGACGTTGTAGTTGTTGATCCAGGTGGTGCCGGCTTCGAGCCTGGCCACCACCCGATGAGCCCGCTGGATGTCGTTGGTGAACACTCCTGCGGCCAGTCCGTAGTCCGTGTCGTTGGCCCGCTCGATCACTTCCTCCTCGCCGCGAAAGGTGAGCACTGACATCACCGGGCCAAAGATCTCCTCGCGTACGATCTGCATGTCGTCGGTGCAGCCATCGAAAACGGTTGGCTCGACGAAGTAGCCCGACTGCAGGGCCGGATCGCTCGGACGCCCGCCACCAATCAGGATCTTGGCTCCGGCCTCACGGCCAGCCTCGATATAACCGAGAACCTTCTCCATGTGTTCGGCCGAAATCAAGGCGCCGACGTGTGTGTCAGGATCCATCGGATCGCCGATCTTCATCTTTGCCGTGCGAGTCACCAGCCGTTCGACGAACTCGTCGTGCACGTCCTCATGGACGAACACCCGGGTGCCGTTGGAACAGATTTCGCCCTGGGTGTAGAAGTTGGCCATGAGGGCGGCCGACACCGCGTTGTCGAGCTGCGCATCCTCGAAGATGATCAGCGGGCTCTTCCCGCCAAGCTCGAGAGTCACGTTCTTTAGCGTTGCCGCCGCCTCCGCCATGATTACTTTGCCGGTCTCGACTGATCCGGTGAGGGAAACCTTGGCGACCCCCGGATGGGCGACCAGGGCTTCGCCAGTGCGGCGATCACCCGTCACGACATTGAAGACGCCGTCGGGAAGGCCCGCCTCGGAGTAGATCTCCGCCAAGCGAAGCGCGGTCAACGGGGTAAGAGAGGCTGGCTTGAAAACCATCGAGTTGCCACAGGCCAGAGCAGGGCCGGACTTCCAGCAGGCGATCTGGATCGGATAGTTCCAGGCGCCGATGCCAACGCACACGCCCAACGGTTCCCGGCGGGTATAAATCCACGAATTGGCCAGTTGAAAGGTCTCGCCGTGCACGGATGCAGCAAGGCCGGCGTAGTACTCGATCGCGTCGGCGCCGGACAGGACATCCACGGCCACCGCTTCCTGCCACGGCTTGCCGGTGTCCATTACCTCGAGGCGAGCCAGGTCCTCGTTGTACTTACGCAGCAACCCCACGGCCCGGTTCAGGATGCGGCCTCGTTCGCGCGCCGCTCATTTCTTTCCAAACCAGGAACCCTTCCTGGGCCGATCTCACCGCGCGGTTGACATCCTCTAGTCCGGCGTGCTGGACCGTACAGATGACTTCGCCCGTCGCCGGGTTGATCGTTTCAAAGGTTTCCCCGCTCAGCGAGTCCAGCCGCCGACCCACGATGAAAAGACTCTGCTCCGGCAAGTGCATAGGCCGAAACGCTACTAGAGCGTCAAAACCTGTTTCATTGCACCCAGATGGAACGAGCACTCCTAACGGGCGCGGCCTGGGGGCCACTGGTCTTTATCACGTGCTGGCTCCTAGGCGGGTTTCTGCTCCCCGGCTACTCAACGATCATCGACCCGATCAGCCGGCTGGCCGCGATCGGAGCCGACACCCGACCTTTGATGAATGTGGGCCTGGCTGCTTTCGCCCTCGGCGTGGGCTTGGCCTCGTGGCCGATGCGGACAATTTTGGGACCCTGGGCCGCGGCCGCTCTCGGTTTAAACGCATTGATGACGGTCGGGGTGTTGGCCATACCGCTGGGACTCTCGCCTGCGAGCGACCTCGCGCACGGGATCCTTGCCGGCCTCGCCTATGCGTCTCTCGCCGCTTTCGGGATTCTGGGCTCGGCCTGGCGACGTCGCCAGGGCCGGCCAGCGAGAACCTGGCTTGTCATCGGACTTGTGACGGGAACAGCCCTTGCGCTGTCCGCGACCGACCTCGCCCCCGGGCTCATGCAGCGAATAGGTCTCACCACCACCGACCTGGCGCTGATCGGGATTAGTTGGCGGCGGGGGGTTGAAGCCGGTCGGCCCAGGCCTGCGTGAGCCGATCCAGGATCATGGCCATCGCCACGATGGCGAGACCGACTTCAAAGCCGAGGCCCGTCTCGTTGCGGGTGACTGCATTGACAGTCTCGAAACCGAGACCACCACCGCCGACCAGCCCCGCAATGATCACCATGGCCAGCACCATCATGATTACCTGGTTCACCCCGAGCATGATTGTTGGCGCGGCCAGAGGGATGCGGACGCCGAGCATCGTCTGGCGACGGGTGGCCCCGAAGGTTTGTGACGCCTCGATCGATTCGCTTGGTACCTGACGAATTCCGAGAGCGGTGATACGGACACCCGGCACGATCGCATAAAGCACGGAGGCGATGATCCCCGGCACCTGACCGACTGTGAACAGCATCACCACCGGGATGATGTAGACGAAGGACGGCACCGTTTGCAGGAAGTCGAGGATTGGGCCGAGCACTCTCTCCACCTTGGGGCGGCGTCCCGCCCAAATGCCGAGAGGGACCGCCACGGCTACTGAGACCAGCACCGCGGCGACGACCTGAATCAGCGTGATGATCGATAGATCCCACATCCCGATGAAGCCCACGATCAGAAGCGCCACGGCGCTGAAAATTGCCAGCCCCAAGCCCTTCCATTTCCAGGCGAACCAGGCGGTGACAAAGATCAGAACCGGCCACGCCACCGTGGTGAGCATGAAGTCGCGGATGGGGATCAGGATATCGGCGACGATGAAGTCGTTGAGGGGGCGGGTGATGAACGAAAGATTGTCACGTGCCCAGACGACGATGGCATCGAGCGGATCGAGGATTCTGACCCCCCACACCGTGGGAAACTCGATTGAGCCGGTCGCTCGACCCAGCAATATCAGCCCCGCGAGCACAGCCAGGCCTCCGAAAACCCATCGCTTGTCTATCTGCTTTGTCCGGTCTCGTTCGGCCAGAGAACGGCTCACACGATCAAGGACGATGGCCACCGCCACGATGGCCAGGCCGGCGGCGACCCCGCGGCCGGGGCGGCGTAGGCGAAGGGTGTCCATGACCTCCTGGCCCAGACCGCCGGCCGCGAGCAGCGTGGCGAGGACCACGATCCCAAGCGCCATCATGATCGTCTGGTTGACCCCCGTCATGATCGTGGGTAGGGCCATCGGAGCCTGAACCTTGATCAGCGTCTGGCGATTCGTCGAGCCAAAAACCCGCGACGCCTCGACGGCCGCCACGGGCACCTTGTTGATGCCTAGGGCGGTTAGCCGGACGACGGGAGGGAGGGAGTAGATGACGGTGGCGATCGCCGCCGGGACCTTGCCGATGCCGAAAAAGAGCAGCATCGGAATGAAATACACCGGGGCCGGGATGGTCTGCATCGCATCGAGGACCGGACGCAGGGCCCGCTCGAATCGGAAGCGGAATGCCGCCAGCACACCCAAGGGAACCCCGATGGCGACCGCGATGAGAACCGACACTCCCATGAGGGCCAGAGTTTCGATCGTTGGCTCCCAGAGTCCGACCAGGCCCGGGTAGACCATCGCCAAGCCGGCCACGAGACCTGAGCGCCAATTGCCGTTGCGGGCGACAATCGCAAAGACTGCGATCGGCAACACAAACCAAGGGGTCCACAGCAAAACATTTTCAATCGCCGTCAGGCCCCAATTGACGGCATCGGTGATGGGCTGAAAGAACCCGGTGAACAATGGATGGTCGAGCCGGTTGGATCGCGCCCAGCCCTCGAAGGCGTCGATCGGCGACGAGATCAAGGTGTCCCAAATTGCGGGGAAGGTCGCGGCCGGCGAAAAGCAACTGCAAGCCGATCGCGCCCACGCCGAGAACGAGCCAGGAAGCTGCAGTTTTGTCGAGGCGGCGAACACCGAGACCAACCGGAGCCTTTACCGCCTCGGTCATCCCTCATCCTCGAGTACGTGAGCTACCGCTCCGCGGTCGACCACTCCGACCGACTTTCCCTCGGCGTCGTCAACCCCTACCGGAGAAAGATCGTTTAGCAAATG
The DNA here is from genome assembly GCA_963840175.1 of uncultured Acidimicrobiia bacterium. Taxonomy (GTDB): domain Bacteria; phylum Actinomycetota; class Acidimicrobiia; order Spongiisociales; family ZC4RG35; genus JACCTH01. The sequence goes on along the minus strand of CAWIXU010000007.1, from coordinate 361,477 downwards.
GGGAAGAACGCTTTCGATCGTGTCCTCGAGGTGAACACGATGGTTGGCACCGGCACCGTCTCCTGCGGCGAGCACCGACGCCGCCGTTAGCACCTTGGTCTTGGGGATGTCCTTCGTGAATTCGCGCACGTAGTCGGTTTGCGGGTTCGTGATGAGCTCGGCGGCTGTGCCCACCTGATCGAACACGCCATCCTTCATGATGGCGATGCGATCCCCGAGCTTGATCGCTTCGGCGAAGTCGTGAGTGATGAAGACGATCGTTCGCTGAAGCGATTCCTGCAGACGGATCAGCTCGTCTTGCATGTCCCGCCGAATCAAGGGATCGAGCGCCGAGAAAGGCTCGTCGAAGAAAAGGATCTCGGGATCAACTGTCAAGGCTCGGGCCAGGCCAACCCTTTGCTGCATGCCGCCAGAGAGCTGCTGGGGGTAGTGGTTCTCCCAACCCTTGAGTCCGACCACGTCCAGGACTTTCATCGCCCTTTCGATGCGTTCGTTCTTGTCGACGCCTCGAACCTCGAGGCCGTAGGCCGCGTTGTCGATCACCCGCCGATGCGGAAAGAGGCCGAAGTGCTGAAAGACCATCGACATCTTGTGCCGGCGTACCTCGCGCAACTCGTCTTCGGGCATCGCGGTCAGGTCTTCCCCGTCGAGGAGAACGCGGCCCTTGGTCACCTCGTTCAGCCGGGAAGCGCAGCGGATCAGAGTCGATTTGCCCGAGCCGGAGAGGCCCATGACCACAAACGTTTCACCTCTCCGAACGTCGAAGGTGACGTCGCGCACGCCCACGGTGCAGCCGGTAGCGCTGAGAATCTCCGACCGCGAAGCTCCTTTGGCGGCAAGGTCGATCGCTCGCTCGGGACGGCTCCCAAACACCTTCCAGACGTGGTCCACCTCGAGACACAGCGAGGTATCCGGGACCATTGGGGATGTCACCTCGGTAATGTACCAAGGGTCGCCCACAGCAGTGTGGGCGACCCCAAGCGAGGAGAATCAATGAAGTATCGACTATCCGCCGTCCTTGCGGCCCTGGCCCTTTTGGCCGCGGCCTGCGGAGGCGGCACCTCGGCAACCACTGCCGGGGGAACCGATGCCACTACCGGCACAGATGCCGGGACCGGCTCCGTGACGACGATGGGCATCGACTCGAGCAAGCCGACGATCAATCTCGCGGTCAACCCCTGGACCGCGGCGGCTCTCAATGTAGAAATTGCCAAGCAGTTGATCGAAGGTCATCTCGGCTATCCGGTCGAAGCGGTGGCGATCGACGAGAACGCGGCCATGTACACCGGCATGGCTGACGGAACGGTTGACGCCGCTCTGGAGAACTGGCCCTCTGGCATCACTGCAGATGAACAAGCCTTCCTCGACGATGGCACGGTCGTGAACATTGGCGAGCTTGGTGTGGTCGGGAAGATCGGCTGGTTCGTGCCGAGCTACGTGATCGACGAGCATCCCGAGCTCGCCACCTGGGAAGGGTTCCAGGATCCGGCCAATGCGGAGCTGTTCGCGACGGCCGAGACCGGCGATCAGGGCCGATTCCTGGGGACCGACCCGTCCTACTCACAGTACGACGAGGCGATCATCAACAATCTCGAGCTGCCCTTCCAGGTGGTGTTCTCAGGTTCTGAGCCCGCCACCGTGGCCGAGCTCGACGCTCGCGTCGCAGCCAATGAGCCAATCGTCATGTACTGGTGGACCCCGACCGCGGCCGTCGCCAAGTACGACCTGGTCAACGTGACGCTTCCCGAGTACTCGGCAGAGTGCTACGCCGACCCAGCGGCCATCGACTGCGACTATCCCGAGGATGTGCTGATCAAGCTGGCCTCGGCGCAGTTGGAGGAAAAGGCTCCCGATGTTTGGGCCTTCCTCAACAACTTCACGATCACGACCGAGGACCAGCTTTCGATGCTACCGGCCGCCGAAATCGACGGTGAGGACATCGAAGTAGTCGCCAAGGAATGGATCGACACCCACCAGGACGTCTGGCAGGCCTGGCTCCCATAAGAGACAAAAGACAAAAGACATCGGCGAGGACGGTGGTTGGAAAAGCCACCGTCCTCGTTTAATCTGTGGGCAGCGCCGATTTGATTCGATCAGCTTGCGGGCGCGTAACAAATACAGCTAAAGCGGTCTTCTCACCGGAGAGGCCCGCCCAACAGGGAAGGTTGCGATGGCCTCAGCGAATGTTTTCCGCCAGCTTCTTGAACATGCGCGTCCTTTGGTGGCCGATGGCGCCATGGGAACCACTCTGTTCTCGCTCGGCCTCGAGGGTGGCGGTTGTCCGGAGTTGCTCAACGTCGAGCAGCAGGATCTGGTCGAAAAGGTGCATCGCGGTTTCGTCGATGCCGGCGCCGACATCATCCTCACCAACACGTTTGGCGGCAATCGGCGCCGCCTGGCCCTCCACAAACTGGAAAGTCGGGTTGAGGAGCTGAACGTTGCCGCTGTGAAGGTCGCCCGCCGGGCGGCCGAGCTCGCCGATCGGCCGGTCGCGGTGGCCGGGAGCATCGGCCCGACCGGTGATCTATTCGCCCCGCTCGGACCGCTTACACACGAAGAGGGCGTGCAAGTTTTCAGCGAGCAAGCCGCCGCACTGGCAAAAGGGGGAGCAGACGTCCTCTGGATCGAAACGATTTCGTCGTTCGAGGAACTCGACGCTGCATGCGAAGCCGCTCGTTCGACGGGTTTGCCCATCGCCGCCACCCTCAGTTTTGACACTGCCGGTCACACCATGATGGGTATCAGTCCAACTGCTCTGGGTGAGTGGTGGAGTCGCAACTCCGACATATCGGCTGTCGGTGCCAACTGTGGGATCGGACCCGGCGACGCCGTGGCCGCCTCGCTTGGCATCGCCGCCGTCGCCCGCGAAGCCGTGACCATCACCAAGGCCAACTGCGGAATTCCCCTTTACAAGAGCGAAGGTGGCCTGACCTACCCCATCGGTCCCGAGCAAATGGTGGACTATGTCGATCTGTCGCTCCGCGTCGGGCACTCGCATCATCGGTGCCTGCTGTGGCTCGACTCCCGATCACATCGCGGCGATTCGGGAAGCGGTGGACGCCTTTGCCGGCGGACCAATTCCCGACTTCGAAGAGGTCCAGCTCCGTCTCGATGCGACCTCCGCCCGCTCCGGAGCTCGCCGGGAGCGCCGCCGCCGCTAACCACGCCAGAATGGGCCACGGCAGAATGGGCTCGTGATCAAAACCTGGCTGACCGATCGGTTCAATCTTTCCGTTCCCTTGATCGCAGCCCCCATGGGCGGGACTGCGCACGCTCGCTTCGTCGGCGAAGTTGCCCGAGCAGGTGCGTTGGGCATGATCGCGATCGGGAGCAGGGCCACCCCGGAATGGGCCGAGGAGCAGGTTCTTAGCCTTCCGTCAGGAACCGAGCGTTGGGGCCTTGGCACCCTCGCCTGGATAGTCGAGAAGAAGCCGGAAATCCTCGAGGCGGCCCTGGCCGCCCAGCCGCCCCTCCTTTCGATTAGCTACGGCCCCTACACCCATCTCGTCGACACGATTCAAGGCGCGGGCTGCGTCGTCACCACTCAGGTCGGCACCCTCGCCGAGGCTCTCGAAGCGGAGCAAGCTGGAGTCGACTTCCTCGTTGTTCGTGGTGGAGAGGGAGGCGGACACGGCCGCGATGTGATGGCGACGCTTCCCCTCCTCCAAGAAGTGCTTGAGCGTGTCGAATTGCCGGTCGTCGCAGCCGGTGGCATCGCGAACCGCCGAGGGTTGGCGGCGGTCCTCGCCGCGGGAGCGTCAGGCGGATGGGTGGGCACCGCCTTTCTTGGCTGCACCGAAACCGCCTGGACCGACGAAGCGCGACGACGAGTCGTCGCGGCCGCCGACGGCGACACGATCTACACCCGCTCCTTCGACTCGGGGCTGCAGCTCGCGTGGCCCCCAGAGTTCGGTGGTCGGGCCCTGCAAAACGCTTTCAGCCATGAGTGGCACGAGCGCGAGCCAGTTCCCCAAGAAGCCATCGTTCAGATGGCAGAGGCAGCGGCGAGTCAAAACTACGACATTGCGCCCCTCTGGGCGGGACAGGCAATTTCGCTCGTCGATACGACGCGAACTGTGGCCGACGTGGTCGGTGAGTTTGCTCTGGCAGAGGAATTGCTGCGGCGTTGGTGATGGAAAGATCGGCGCACCGCACCGCGGACGGCGTCGAGCTTGCGATCTGGACTCTTCCCGGAACCGCCAAACCGGATTTCCTCCTCGTCCATGGCTTGGCATCCAACGCCCGGATGTGGGACGGAGTTGCCACTCGGTTGAACGATCGAGGCCATCGGGTAGTCAGCCTCGACCAGCGCGGCCACGGCCGGTCGGCAAAGCCCAGCGGTGGCTTCGACTTTGCCACCCTTTCCTCCGACCTGGCCGGTCTCATCGAGGCGAGCATGAGACCGCCGGTCATCGCCTGCGGTCAATCCTTTGGCGGCAACCTGGTCCTCGAATTGGCTGTCCACTATCCACACCTGGTGAGCGGAGTGGTCTGTGTGGACGGAGGGTTCGTCGATCTGCGAGACGGCTGGCCCAGGTGGGAGGAGGCGCTCAAGTCGCTTACCCCTCCTTCGCTGGATCACCTCCGAGCCGAGTCGCTGGCGAGCAGCGCGGCCGAGATGTACCCGGGCTGGCCTGAGGCCGGCATCGCGGCCCAACTCGAAAACCTGGAGGTGGGCCCCGATGGCCGGGTGGCGCGGCGCCTGGCTCTCGCCAGCCACCTGCAAATCCTTCGCTCGATGTGGGAGCAATCTCCAAAGGAAGTCGCTGCCAAGGTCGGAGTGCCCGTGTTGGTGCTAGTGGCCGGGAATGGACCGCCCCAGCACCAGGCTCAAGTAGAAGAGTTTGCCCTGGCGCTCGCTCGCAGCCGCGTCGAGCACCTCCCGGGTCATCACGATCTTCATGCGGAGCAGCCCGACGAAGTGGTCAAGGTGATCGATATGGCAATCAAGGACGGATTCTTTCTATGAGCGACGGGCTGATCGTGGTGATCGGTTCCGGGGAGTTGGGCCCTTCGATGAGGACCACCTATCGCCATCTCTTCGACCATGTCGACGCAGCCTCCATCACGATCCTCGATACCCCTTTCGGCTTTCAGGAGAATGCCGACGATCTGACCGCCCGAATCGGGCGACACTTTCAGGACGGTCTTGGAATCAAGCCCCGAGTTGCCAGCCTGCGCCGGACGGGATTCAGCGTTGCAGACCAAAAGCGCTTTCTGGGAGACGTCGCAGAGTCAGAAGTCGTCTTCGCAGGTCCTGGTTCGCCGAGCTACGCCCTCCGGGTCTGGAGTGACATCGACCTATCGAGTGCCCTGACGAACGTCGTCGACCGCGGTGGGGCAGTTGTCATGGCCAGTGCCGCAGCCGTGACGCTCGGAGCCAAGGCGATTCCTGTCTACGAGATTTACAAAGTCGGCGGAGACCCCGTGTGGCTCGACGGGCTCGACTTCCTCTCTGCATTCGGGCTATCGGTCACTGTCGTGCCTCACTGGAACAACCGCGAAGGCGGGTTCCATGACACCACTCACTGCTTCATCGGCAACCATCGATTTCGTGACCTGATCGAGCAACTTCCAACGACAGTCTCTGTGCTCGGGATCGACGAGCATACGTCGCTCTCCATCCATGCGAACACCGGAACCATGCGCGTTCTTGGCGCCGGCGAAGCCCATTTCAACGAAACAGACTTCGGTGACACGATCCCGGCACCCGGCTTCGTCACCCGTCGTGCGCTTCCAAAAGCTGCACCTCAGCCGGAGCCCGCCAATGCGTGGGAGCCTGTGATCGAACTCCTCGTTGATATGCGGACCGAGGCCCGGGAACGTGGCGATTTTCTCTTCGCAGACAGGATCCGAGAAAGGCTTGCCGCATCCGGCATCGAGCTACGGGACGAGCCCGACGGCACACACTGGTCCTTTAGATGATTCGACCAGCGTTCTCGTAAACGGGCTCGCCGGTGAGAATCCGCGCAGGTGAAAGACGAGAGAGATCGATGCTCGGCGTGCGACCAACGATCAGCTCCGCCAAATGCCGGCCGACGGCGTGGCACTGTTGGTAGCCGTGGCCGGAAAACCCGTTGGCGAGATAAAGCCCCGCGAGTTCCGGCCACTCGCCGATGATGCCGTTCTCGTCGAGGGTGTTGACCTCGTAGGGCCCGGCCCAGCCGCCTGCGAGGTGAACTGCTTCGAAGGCAGGGAGTTCGAGTGGCCAGTTCCGGCCAGATCACCTCGAAGAACTTCTCACGCCGAAAGGTGAAGTCAAAGCCCACGGGGTCGTCGGGTTGTGACCATCCACAGAGGAACCGTCGACCGTGTTCGGGGATCACGTATAGACCGGCGGGCAAGAAGACGCTGGGAAGATTGGCTGTCTCGACGTGCGTGTCGAGGGAGTAGACGTAGCGCATCACCGGCTGGACCGGTAGCTCGACTCCGATCGGGTCCATCAGGGCGGCGCACCAGGCTCCGGCGGCGTTGACCACGACCGGAGCAGAAAGGAACCCCTCGCTAGCGAGATCGACTCCGGTCACGGCGGATCCATCCCGTCGGATGGCCGCTGCCTCGGCGTGGATGAAATCAGCACCGTCGGCCGCCGACCGTCGCACATAACCCTGGAGCACCGCTGATGGGTCCACGGATCCGTCGAGCGGTCCGAGAGTCCCGCCGACGTAGCCCGAACCCGCATACCCGGGAAAGCGCGAGGAGATTTCACTGGTGTCCAACCATTCGACATTGCAACCCAGGCTTGTTTTGACGTTGCATTCCGTCTTTGGCCGCGTCCTCCCCCGCCTCGTCGGTCAGAAAAAGGTTGCCCTGATGGCGCGGGGAGGGGTCGGGGCTCCAATCCCCGACAGTCATCCGTTGGGAGAAGTCCTCGATCGCTTCGAAAGCGTACTGCGACATCCGGATGTTCTCTTCGAGGTTGAACTGAATGCGGACATTGCCATCGGAGAGCAACGTCGACGACTGTCGATAGGTCGGGTCCCGCTCCACGACCGCAACCTCGAGCCCGGGCTCGAGTTGCAGCAGGTAATAGGCGGTAGCCGCCCCCATCGCCGCTCCCCCCACGACGACAACGTCGTACGAATTAGGCGCCAAGCGCTGCCTGAGAAGCCCGCCGTTGCTTGCGAGACATTTGCGCTGCCGTCACCCGCCGTCGCATGAATAACAGTGCCAGGGCCCCGAGAATCAGTGAGTAGAGCACCGCCCCGCCGACGATTTCGATGCTCGGCAGCCGTCCCCAGAAGGCAATGTCTTGCAGAGCCTTGATGCCATACGTCGCCGGGATCAGGTACGAGACCACCTGCACCGACGGCAACAGCCGGGCTGTGGAGATGAAGAAGCCGCTGAAGAAAATCGACACCAGAAGAGTGATCATCGCGTATTGCACCGCCTGGCTCTCCGTTTGGGCAAGCGCCGAGAGGATAAAGCCAAGACCCTGGGAGGCGAGCACCACCAATAGCACTGCCACGGCCATAGGCCCACCAGGGTCCCAGAGGTTGGAAGCCGAATGCAAAGACTGCGGAAGCGGTCAGGGCCGCGCCAACCAACATGCCGATGACCACGTTGGCCAGATACTTGCCGACCAGGGCTTCTGCTCCCGACAGGGGTGACACCCGGAAGAGTTCCACCGAACCCAGGGTGCGCTCGCGGACCAGCGACAGAGCGGCAAAGGTGAGAGCAAGATGCTGCACGAGCAGCGAGACGACTCCCGGGATGTAGTAGTGGGTGAAGTCGACTTCTGTCCCCTGGTAGCTCGCCGACTCGCCCCGGAAGGGGCTCACCAGAACTGCGGGCTCGATCGCTTGAAACGTCTCGATGTCCGCCTCGAGGCGGTCGAGGTCGGCTTCCAAGGCGCGCAGGACCTCAGCCCGCTCGGCGTTGTCGCCCGCCTCGCCCAGGCGATCCCTGTTGGCGAGTGTCGCCTCGAGCGAAGACTCTGAGGCAGAGACGCCGCCCTGCTCTCCGACCGCATCGACGACCGCTTGCGATGTGCTGACCTGACGAGCAAGTTGGTCGAGACTGGCCGTCAGGTTCGCCCGGCTCTCCTCGAACGCGGCCTCGTCGTTTGCGGTGAGCGCATCAGCCATGGCGTCGACTGCCTGCCGGGCAGATGGCAACGGCTCTTCGATCTCTCCCGCCCGGCTCTGTCCCTCCGTGACCAGCTCCTGCAGCACTTCCCGGTTGACCTGGTCCACTGCCCCCTGGGCGAAGAGCTCGACCACCGATGACTCGAAGGGATCGATCTGATCGTGCAGGATCGTGATGACTGCCTGCTCGCCACCTCGGACGGTCTCGACGACATCAGGCGGGATGACGACCGCCACATTCGCCTCACCGCGAGCCATCATCTCACGCGCTTCTTCGACGTCGGTCAAAGTCCCGACCAATTCGGCCTGCGGGCCGAGGGCAGCCGCCAGCTGCTCGCTGCGTTCGGCGATCCCCGAGTCGGCGGGTGCCACGACCACGGTCCGCAAAACCGGGGGATCCGGGTTGAACCCGACTCCAAACAGAAACAGGATGAGGAAAGGTCCGAGCACCAAGGTTACGAGAAGTCGCGGCTGGCGGAAGACCTCAAGGGTGTCCTTCTTGAAGAAGGCCATTGCCCGCATGAACCGGCCCTTGACCCGTTGCACCCGCTCAGGCATCGACTGGCCTCCTCTTCGGGATCCAGCCTGGTCACCAGCTCGACGAAGACGTCGTCAAAGGGTGGCAAGAAGGGCTCGACCGACTCGACTCCGATCTCGTTTGCGTTCGCCCAGTCGGTGATGTCGGCAACGACGTCACCGGCGTCCTCGACGATCAACCGATACTCCCCTGGCCACCGTGCGGCTCCCACCGCGTGGCCTTGGCTACCTCGACCAGTCGGCTGACCTGATCGCCCGTGAGCGATTTCTCAAAACGCACATCGAGCGCTTCGCCGCCCATCGCCTGACGGCGCAAACCTTCGGGCGTCTCGATCATCAACAGTCGACCCTTGGATAGGACACCGACCTTGTCGCAGTAGGCGGCCTCGCCCACATACTGGGTCGTGACGAAAATGGTGCGACCCTGCTCCTTCAACTCGACGAAGCGATCCCAGAACTTCCGCCGCAGCACCGGATCGACCCCGGCTGTCGGTTCATCGAGGAAGAGCAGCTCGGGATCGTGGATCAGAGTCGCGGCCAGCGCCAGCCGTCGTTGCATTCCGCCCGAGCAATTGCGCAGCAATCGATTCCGCGGCATCGAGGAGACCGACAAAGTCCAGCATCTCTCGTATTCGCTTGCGGCGTCCTCGCCAGCGGACGCTGAACAGGGATGCCGCGAAGTTGAGGTTCTGTGTGAGGCTCAGTTCTGGATAGAGCACCGACAGTTGGGGCATGTAGCCCAAATACGAGCGGGCGATTCGATCGAACTCGAGCGGCGACTTCCCAAGGACATGGAGTTTGCCCGAGTCGGGGGCGATGATTCCGGTTAGCAAACGGATGGTCGTGGTCTTGCCGGAGCCGCTCGGGCCGATGAATCCGAAGATCGAGCCCTTTGGTATATCGAGATCAAGATCGAATACGCCTACCCCCGGCTCGAACTCTCGACTCAACCCCTGCGCCCAAACTGCCGAATCACCTGAAGCTTGCCTAGCCCTGGGTGTCTCTTCCGTGACTACAACGTCGCTATCGACGGCCAGCTCGGCTTCGTCGGCCGGAATGGCCCGGCCTTCGTCCATCGGCTCCATCCCCAAGGGTTCAATTGGTTCGGCCCGAGGATTCGGTTCTCGAGGTTGGGCGTGATCAACGACGACCGGAGGGTCTGTTTCAGAATCCTCCTCGTTGGGAACCAGCCGTCCGTGCGTTTCACCCATGTCCTGTACCTACCTCTGACCTGTCGCGCGCTATGAGCCAGGATCGGATACCCGAAGCGCCGCAGTCCGAAACTGATTCCCCCGATCAAGATCACACTGAGCAACCTCCCCGGTGGCAACAGTTCTGGCCGCCAATCTCCTATTGGTCAAAGACGGCGCTCGCAATTCTTGGCGTCGTTATCGCGGTACGGATTCTCGCGGCGCTACAGAACATCCTGCTAATCGTGGTCGCAGCGTTTGTGATTTCTGTCGGCCTCCAGCCCGCAATCAAATGGATGGAAGATAGAGGACTCAAACGAGGAGCAGCGATGGCCGTCCTCCTGTTGGTGGCTCTTGCCGTGATGACCGGCGCCGCCCTTGCCGTGGTACCGGTGATCATCGAACAGGCGGCCGAGGCTCTCGAAAGCATTCCTCCATTTATCGAATCGCTCCAGGAGCGTCCGGGCGTCATCGGCGAGCTCGCCAATCGCTTCGACCTCGGCGGAGGTGGCGCCGGCGTGAACATCGATCCAGTCGCATTCATCGGCTCGATAGTGGTGACGCTCTTCAACATCATCACCCTGCTCCTCCTCACGCCATACTTCGCCGTCGGCTTTCCCGGGTTGAAGTCAGCCCTCTTCCGACTCACCAAACGCGCCAATCGGGAGGACTTCGTTTTCTTCGTCAACCGGGCCGTCGACCTGACGTCGAGCTATATCGTGGGCAGTCTTGTCATCAGCCTGGTGGCGGCGGTGACTTCGTTCGTTGCGTTTGTCCTGATTGGGCTCCCCTATCCACTCGCTCTCGCTGCCTGGGTGGGCATCATGGGCTTGATCCCGGCTATCGGAGCCCTGATCGGGATGATCCCCGCGATCGCAGTGGCGTCACAGCTCGGCGGCCGGCCACTGGTCTTTTCCATCATCTTCTGGCTGCTTTATCAGCAGTTCGAGAACTACGTGATTGCTCCGCGGGTGATGAGAAAGGCGGTCAACCTGAACCCTGCCCTGGTGATCATCTCTCTGCTCATCGGTGGGAGCCTGGCCGGATTGGTCGGCGCCCTTCTTGCGCTACCGGTCGCCGCGTTGATAAAGGTCTTGATAACTGAGTTCTACGTCCGCGACCGCATGGACATGGTCCGAAAGGAACCCGAAGAACCTGTCTCGAAACGGAGAATCCGCGGCCGCATAGGCAGTCGCCCGCTTCCCTAGACGACTTCGTCTGTTGAAGTGTCGCGGGTCACGGTGAACCACCGCCGGCAGCCAAAGTCATGAAACCAGCGTTCGACGGTGGGACCGAAAGGGTTGGTGCGCATGAACCCCCGGTCCACGTCACGAACGTCAAGGTCTTCGATCGATTCGGGAACTGTCGGTATCTCGCCGTAACGAAACTCCTCAACGGCTCGACGACCGCAATTGGGGCAGGTCAGGTAGAGCACTATTGGGTGCCGGCCGAGCTTCGATCAGAGAGGGGAAGATCCTGTGCGAATCGATCGAGCCCGAAAGGGGCAATGAGAGGAGGCGCCTCACCCGTGGCGATGAGCTGTGCCATCGCCTCGCCTCCCGCCGGTATGGCTTTGAACCCCCAGGTGCCCCATCCGGTCGTGACCAGGAGACCCTCGCGGCCGGTGCCACCCATAACCGGTGAATAGTCAGGGGTCATGTCACAGATCCCCGCCCATTGCCGGAGAATCCGGAGGTCGGCCAGGAACGGCAGAAGCATCAACGCTCGTCCAGCACAGGAGGAAAGGAAGGCGTAGCTCGATCGCTGCGAGTACGAGGGCTGGCGGTCGATCTCTGCTCCGATGAGGATCTCGCCGCGCGCGGTCTGGCTGGCGTAGAAGAGCAACTCGGTCGAAGCCGCAATCGTCTCCAAGCCGGGCTGATAGTGATTGGTGACGAAAGCCTGCAGCGGATGGGTGCGGATGGGGAGCCTGACCCCAGCCATCGATGCGACGGTGGTGACCTGGCCACCCAGGGCCATCAACACGATCCCCGCCGAGACGTCGCCGCGATCGGTCTTGACCCCAACAACGCGATCGTCGCTCTGGATCAAGCCGGTGACCGTGGTGTTCTGATGAACATCCACCCCTCGTCGCATCGCACCTTCAGCCAGCGCCCAAACGACGCGGTCGTGACGGGCAGTGGCTCCACCGGGGTGATACGAAGCCCCCATCACCGGATAGCGCCCACCACCCTCCAGGTCGATCTGCGGGCAGATCTGTTTGATCTCCTCCGGTCCGATGAACACAGTTTCAGCGCCGTACGCCTGGTTGAGAGCAGCCCGGGCGCGCTCCGCGCGCAAACCCATCTCGGTGTGCGCGATCCACAGGAGCCCTTTGGTCTTGTGCATGATCCAACGATCGGTCTCGTCCTCGAGTCCCTGATAGAGCTCCAACGAACGCTGATAGAAGCGAATAGCTTCGGGGACTCCGTAGTTGGCCCGGATCACCGTGGTGTTGCGCCCCGAGTTGCCCGAGCCGATATAACCGCGCTCCAAGACCGCGACATTGTTGATGCCGTGTCGAGTGGCCAGGTAGTACGCGGTCGCCAATCCGTGGCCGCCGCCCCCGAGAATGACGACGTCGTAGCCGGATTTCATTCGATCCGGCCAGCTGAGGCTGACCCGCTGCTCGATGAACTCATTCACGAGAAGCGTTCTTCCAGTTCGCCCGAGAGTGCTGCGGCCACGATCACCATCGAGTCCGCCCCGTCGATCCAGACCTTGACGGGGAGCCCCGCCACCATTCCCTGATTTAGCCCTGGCTGCGGCTCGAATGCGCTGAGTCGTCGAAGCGCCTCGCGCAAAGGCCCCTCCTCGATGGGCATGGCCGCCCAGCCCGTGTCCCGAACCACAATCGCATGGGGGTCGTCTACTGCCACGTCCCCACCAACCACCAGGGCATCGTCGGGCGCCAGCCGCATGAGCAGCGCATGTTCGGTCAAGCGTGCCGCGTCGATGGCGTCGGGCGCAGCGACGACTCGGAAAGCGTCCAGACGCTCAAGCACGAGCGCGGATTCCCTCAGGGTCATAGAAAGGATGCGAGGCGTGCCGAATCGGTCGGCCCTCGCACAAGAGGTCCTCGGGTTCGCCCGATCCCGTCCGGAGCCAACCGAGCATGACGCTCTTCTCGAGGATGCGGCTGAACCGCGACGATGTGATCTGGCCAACGGGAGTTCCGTCTTGCCAGAGGATCGCCCCCTCGACCGGTGCCGGTCCGTCCATTTCCCAGCCGAGCAGGCGCTTGTTGAGAGGGAGACGATTTGTTCGCACCAACGCCTGCTTGCCGACAAAATCGGGCTTGCTCAGGCGCGCCGCCCATTCCAGTCCGAGCCGGCGCGGAGTCGAGTCGTATTCGGAGTCCATGCCGACAATGAAGTGACCTTTCTCTAGACGCAACGTGAACAGGGCGTCGAGGCCGTGCGGATACAAGCCGAGGTCGGCTCCGGCTTTTTCGAGACTGCGCCACAACCGCACCGAATCAGCAAAGGAGTGGTGCAATTCGAAGGAGACTTCTCCGGTGAACGACAGCCGGACGATCTTGCAATCAATGCCGAAGACCTCGTGGTCCTCGTGCGCGAGATAAGGAGGAGGGTTCTCGACGCCGCCGCGAGCTAGCAATTCCCGCGCGAGCGGACCGGTGACATTGATAGCCCCGAGCGACATCGTGCGGTCGAGAATGCGGACGTCGAGGCCGAAGGTTTCGGCCCAATCCCTCACCCACATTTCGGCGAAGGAAGCCCCTCCCGACGTGAAGGTGAGGAAGAAGCGACTCTCGCTCAGCCGACAAATCAATCCGTCATCGAGGACGTACCCCCGTTCGTCGAGCAACAGGGCGTATCGGACCTGACCCGCCTTGAGATCGCCCACCCGACACGGATAAATCCGTTCCAGGAACTCGACGGCATCTGGACCGGACACCTCCATTTTGCCGAGGGTGGATACGTCGCCGAGGGAGACTCTCTGGCGCACCGCCCAGTACTCGGCCTCCGGATCCGGATAACGCCACGGCCGCCACCACGCGCCGAAACGGTCCATGGTGGCCCCGAGGCGGAGATGCTCCCGATGAAGCGCTGTCTGCCTGAAGGCCGGCAAGTCGAAGCCGGCGGCGACCTCGCGCATAGTCGCCTGGCGGCTCAAAGGCCGGGCGGTAAAGGGTGCCGGAGGAGCCGATCCTTTGGCCGCCAAAAACGAACGGAGATGCGGGAGGCAGACTCCTCCCTGACAGGTGCCGGTTCCGGCCAGAGTTGCTCGCTTGAGCAACTCCATTTCTTGAAACCCCCGTTCCCACACGGCCTCGAGGTCGGCCACGGTGACAGCCGAGCAGGGACAAACGGTTCCTTCGGTCGGGAGCGGGGGCAGCGTGTCGTCCCCGGCCGCGTCACCCACCACCTCGATGTCCAACCCATGACCCATACGGAGAAGACCGGTTCGGGGGTGAAGCCCGAAATCTACGACCACGGTCTTGGCGGGGATCCGCTTTCCCTCGGCGGTGACGACTGCCTCGACCCGTTCGGTTCCTTCGAATCGTTGCGGATGCTCGGTGAGGAGCGTGACGTCGTCGAGTGCTATCCCGGCGTCACGCATCAGGGTGGCAGCGCGCGCCGTGAAGATCCCGGCCAGCTCAGAACCGGGGCAAACCGGCTGCTCCTCGGCGGCGCCGGTGGCGATCACTATGCGGTCGCATTGCACGCTCACCATGCCGTCGGGCGTCCGAGCGACGACAGTGGGACCGGCATACAGACCCAACACCTCCTCCCCGTTGCGGGCATCGATCGTCACAACCCTTCCTTGCGCCCGGGCGGCTGCCGCTATCCCGCTCTCGCCCTGGCCGATCACCACTACGTCGGCAAATGCCGTCTGGTGGGAAACGTGGATCGGGTCATTCTCGACCCCGAGTGGGGGGGTTTCGATCTGGCTCTTTATCTCGAGACCGGGCCCGGCCTTGAGTTGACAGCTCCGCACGTAGGAAACGCCATCGGCCTCGACCAGGCAGTTCGGGCAATCGCCTCCGAGACAGATACAGCCGCCGCGGCGAGGATGAATGCCTTGCCGCAGGAGTGCAATCGCGACGGAGTCGCCCTCCTCGAAAGGAATCGATTCGCCATCGAAGAGGAAGGTCAGAATTCCACCACCGTGCGCGCACCTTCGCCTCGTTGCATTCGGTCGAAGGCTTCGTTGATTCCGCCCAGATCAGTGCGGTGCGAAACCGTTCGGCTTAGATCCAGTTCGCCACGTGCGACGAGATCGGCGAGCGCAGCGATCTCCGCGGCCGGATTGCCGGAGCCGTAGAACGAACCGATCAAGCTCTTCTCGGATGAGAAATCGATGGCCGAGATTTTGGCCGATGTCCCCGCCGGGGCAATTCCGACCACAATCACGACGCCGCCGGGCGCAGTCATCTTCCAGGCAGCTTCGATGGTCTCAGGTCGGCCTACCACCTCAAAGACCTGATCAAATCCAGACTCGACGTTCTCCGGGCTGACGAACTTACGTCGCTCCTTGGGCCAGCGCCAGGGCTTCTTTCTCGGGCATCGGATCTACCGCGACAATCTCCTCGGCGCCCGCCAGCGCCGCTGCTGCTATCACCTGCAGCCCCACGCCCCCGCAGCCAATGACTGCCACGCGATCACCGGGCTTCACTCGCCCCGCGTTGCGGACCGCACCGAACCCGGTCACCACCGCGCAGCCAACCAGGGCGGCTTCATCGAATGACAAGCTGTCGGGAATCTTGACCACGGATCTGGCGGGAACCACGGTTCGCTCCGCAAAAGCGCCGATCGCCAGAAACTGCTGGAGCGGAGTTCCGTCGTTGCGTTCCATACGATGGGTGCGATCGAGCATCGTCCCTGAGAATGCCGCCGCTGAGCCTGGCTCGCAGAGATTCGGGTGTCCGCGAAGGCATTGCCGGCATTCACCGCAGGAAGGAAGGAAACAGAAGGAGACCTTGTCACCCGGCGCGATGTGTCCGACGCCTTGTCCGACGGCAGTGACCCTGCCGGCTCCTTCGTGTCCGAGAACGGTCGGGAAGCGGTGCAGTCCGAAGTGACCCAGGGCGAGATGCAGGTCGGAGTGGCACACCCCGGCTGCGGCCAACTCAACTTCGACTTCCTCAGCCTGCGGAGGCTTCAGCTCCACCTCTTCTTCACGAGCTCGCTCCCCGGCGCTCAGCCATACCGCCGCTCTCATCCGATCCGCCATCGCTCAAGGTCTTTGAAATCAGGCTCCATCCCGAGTCCGGGACCGGGAGGAGCCTTGAGGACTCCCTCTTCTATCTGTAACTGATGCGGAAGCATGAAATCTCGCCGTTCGTAGGTCCAGCCCGGCGGATCGAACGGAAACTCCAGATAGGGCCCATTCGACCAGGCCAGGGCGACGTGGAGGTTGGCGAGTAGACCGTATCCGGTTGACCAGGTATGAGGCGACCAAATGCGACCTTGGTCTTTCGCCCAGCTCGCGACGAGTTGACAGCCGTGAACGCCTCCAGCCAACACGACGTCATTTTGAATGACGTCCACCACCTCAAGCAACCGCCTGCTGGCCGTCAGGTCCCGAACCATTTCCCCGGCCGCGATCGGGAGCAATCCGAGCTCTTGCAAGCGGCGGTAACCGCCGACATCGTTGGTATCGAGGGGCTCCTCCAGCCAGAAGACATCGAGCTCGGACAAGGCTTGAGCACACTCAATGGCGGTGTCGATTCCCCAGGGTGGCCTGGTGTCGCCGGGCATGCGCCACCCCTGGTTGGCGTCGACCATTAAATCGAAGTCCGCTCCGACAGCTTCTCGCGCTTTCGGTCACCACCCTCAAGTCGGAGCGCCAATCCGTTGAGCCGAACCTGATCTTGGCGGCCGTGATCCCCTCCGCCTGGCTGGCGAGCAAACGCTCGACGCGCGCTTCGGGACTCGACGCGCTCCCCTGTGGATTGGTAAATCCGGAATCTGTCTTGGGTGCCGCCAAGCAACTCCCAAAGGGGCTGGCGACGAATTCTCGCGAGTAGGTCCCATAGCGCGACCTCGACAGTCCAGTTCCGGCCGGAGTGGAAATCGATCGAGGCGCAAACTTTCCACACATGCTCTGTGTCAGCTGGATCAACTCCGACCAGAAAGCGGCTGATGAGAGACAGATCCGGCACTTCTGCCCCGCCGCAAAAACCCCTGATTCCTTCATCGGTTTCAATGGAGACGATCGTTTCGGAGAAGGATTTGCGGGGTATTGGGTCCCACGAAGCGCCAAACGGGGGTTCAAGGGGGACCCGGTATGAGCGCGCCTCCAATGAAGTGATCTTCATTGGAGGCGTCTCAATCGGCTTTTGTAGTGCTGTCGACCCAAATATTGCTGTGCCAAATACTGCCGAGCCGGGGTCAGTGCGCGAGAGCCGTTTCCGCCGTGGACAACTCGCGGACAGCGTGCCAGACCCGCGACTTTCGCCGATAGTCCCAGTACTTGGTCCGTTCGACTTCCAAGTCTGATCCACCCACAAGGCCACCCGGAAGAACTCCGTTATGGATCCGGACCGTCCGATAGAAGATCGGCGAAAGTTCTCTCGCCGCCCGGGCGTGTGATTCGCTCGAGCGCCAATTCTCGCGAGTCCCCGGAACATCGTGGAGAACGAGGTTTGCCCAGTTGCCGTCCGGCAGTTCCATTGACGAGTAGCTCAGAATTCCGAGGTGCTGACGGAACTCCAGGATTATTTCGGTGTTGGCCTCCTCGAGCGGTCCCCCATCGAGATGGAGGTGCCGCTGCCCGAAGAAACCCACCACGCAAGTATGAGTTGAGGCTTTCAGGACTTCGGGTCGCGCCACGATGATTCGGTGCCGGAGCCCCTCGACTTCCCACTCCTGGGGAACGAACCTAATCAGGTCGGCCGCTTCCAACTTTTCCATGCCATACCGCAGCTCCTCGAGCATCGTTGCGAGCACTTTGAGGTCGTGCGCGTACAGCGCGATCGAGGTGAAAGGGCGTCTCGGGACCGATTCTCCTGGTGCTAAAGGAATCGGTTCCATCAAGTGCGAATCTACTAGGCGATAGCCTGCGGACTAGATAATGGAATTGGCTATTTCCGCCCGCCTTTCGCCTCCCCAAAACGAGCTCTTTCATAAGAAGCTCGCTGCGATCGAGGTCGATGCAATCTGGGGTAGTAACCCAGACTGGGAAGACGGCACTGGGCCTGATGTCGTCTATCTTTGCGGCCTGCCGGCATCCCATCTGCTGGATCGTTACCGCCCGCTGGCCGCGCCACTCTTGCCCGAGGAGCGTTACCGCGGACAGCCCTGGTATTTCGTTGATGTCATCGGTCGGCCGGGAGAGACCGCCGATGAGACCTGGGCCTTCAACCAGAAGTCATCGTTCTCAGGTTGGGTTGCCGTTCACCACGGCTTTCAACTCGAACGGAGATCCCCCGAAGACGTTGTTTGGTTGGAAACCGGTTCGCATCTGGCGTCTCTGGAAGCGGTGAAGAGCGGTCAAGCCGATCGCGCCGGCATCGATTCGATGATCCTCGACCTCGAGCCTGATCTTCTCGAAGGCCTCGAAGTCGTCACGACCTGGGGCCCGTGGCCCTCACCTCCGGTGATGGCCGCCCGCCATCTCCCGGTCGAAGTTATCGACGAGCTGGTCGACGGGTTTGCGAGCGACCGGGGCGGCAGGTGGCTTCCCCTCGACGAGGATCACCTTGCCGCCATCGCAGCCGTGGCCCAATGAACAGACTTTGCCTATGAGCAGACCTGGCTCGACACGAGCCGATCGACGGGCTCGTGGCGGCATGCGCCAGCTGCCCTGGCGGATCCTCACCAACCCCTACGAACCCGTCAGAGTCATCACCGAGGATCAGATCGAGTCAATCCACCAGGCCTCTCTGCGTCTCCTCGCCGAGATCGGCATGGACTTTCTCCATCCGGAAGCGCTCTCCATCCTCGGTGAGGCCGGGTGCGCGATCGAGGACCAGCGAGTTCGCTTTGATCCTGATTGGGTGCTCGACATGGTCGGCAAGGCTCCTTCCCGATTCACGTTGCATTCGCGTAACCCCGAGCACAACCTGCCGATAGGAGACAGGTCCATCTCCTTCGCCACTGTTGCCTCGGCGCCGAACAGCTCGGATTTCGACGGCGGCCGGCGCACCGGGAACTTTGCGGACTTCACCAACTTTGTCCGGCTTGGTCAACACTTCAACATCATTCACCTTTTTGGTGGATACCCGGTCGAGCCGATCGATCTCAGCCCCGCCACCCGGCACCTCGACTGTCTGGCGGGTTACGTGACCCTTTCCGACAAGGTCTTCCATGCCTACTCGCTAGGCCGCGGGCGAATCATCGATGCCCTCGAGATTGTTCGAATCGGTCGCGGCATCAGCGAAGCGCAATTGGCCGAAGAGCCTTCGCTCTATACCGTCATCAACACCTCGTCACCTCTTCGCCTCGACGGGCCGATGATCGAGGGGCTGGTGGAAATGGCGCGGATGGGTCAGGTGGTCGTGGCCACGCCATTCACCCTGGCCGGGGCGATGGCACCGGCGACCATTGCCGGAGCCCTGGTCGAGCAGAACGCCGAAGCATTGGCGACGATCGCACTGGTCCAAACGGTCAGAGCAGGAGCTCCAGTGATGTACGGCGGATTCACCTCGAACGTCGATATGAAGTCAGGAGCGCCGGCTTTTGGCACCCCGGAGTACACCAAGGCCGCGATGGCCAGCGGGCAGCTCGCTCGTCGTTACCAAATCCCCTATCGGTCGTCCAACGCCTGCGCGGCCAACGCGGTTGACTCCCAAGCAGCGTACGAGGCAGAGATGTCGACCTGGGGTGCGGTGATGGGCCATGCCAACCTGGTCATGCATGCCGCCGGATGGATGGAGGGCGGCCTCGTCGCTTCGTTTGAGAAATTCATGATCGACATCGAGATCTGCCAGATGATGTCGGAGTTCCTGCAACCGCTCGAAATCGATGACGGTGCCATCGAGGCGATTGCCGGAGTCGGACCAGGGGGACACTTCTTTGGCTCTCCCCATACCCTCGAGCGATACGAAACCGCTTTCTACGCGCCCTTGATCTCGGACTGGCGCAACTTCGAAACCTGGCAGCAAGCCGGTGCGCCTACGGCCGCTGACCATGCGCATCGACGGTGGAAGGAAGCTCTGGCCGAATATGTTGAGCCCGAGTTCGACGAATCCAGACGTGCCGAGCTTGCCGACTTCGTCGGACGGCGAACGTCCGAGGGCGGTGTCGGCTGACAGTGAGTTCTAGCTCGCTTCTCGACGAGATTGCCGAGATCGGGCGCGACCCGGGAACCGGGGGCTACTACCGCTATTCCTTTTCCGAAACAGACGAGCGTTTGCGGCACTGGTTCACCACTTTGGCGCACGAGCTTGGCTTTCAGACCGAGACCGATCGCAACGGAAATTTGTGGGCGATGCGCGGGACCGGGCCTTTTCTTGTCACTGGAAGTCACCTCGATTCCGTTCCTAACGGCGGCGCCTTCGATGGCCCGCTCGGAATTGCCACCGCATTCGCCGCCCTCGATCGGGCCGACTCTCGAGCGCGACGTGGCGGTGGTGGCGTTTGCGGAGGAAGAGGGAGCCAGGTTTGGGGTTGCGTGTCTGGGCTCCCGATTGATGACAGGAGCCATCGACGCCGATCGGGCGAGACAACTAAGCGACCGCGCAGGGATTTCGCTGGAAGACGCGATGAGAAGGGCTGGCCTCGCGCCGTCAGGCCTTGGAGCTGATTCCCGGCGGCTCGAACAAATCGAGACGTTTCTCGAACTGCACATCGAGCAGGGCCGGGCTCTGGTCGACCTCGAATCGGCGCTCGGACTCGGGGAGGCAATCTGGCCGCATGGCCGCTGGCGGCTTGACTTCTCCGGCCGGGCGGACCACGCGGGAACGACGCGAATGGAAGACAGGGACGACCCCATGCTCTCCTTCGCCCGAACAGCCCTTGCGGTCAGCGAGCACGCCGCAGCCCACGACGCTCGCGCGACTTTCGGCCGCCTGCACGTGGAACCGAACGCCACCAATGCCATTCCATCGCGAGTAACTGCCTGGCTCGACGCCCGAGCCCCCTCCGACCAAGAGTTGTCCTCGCTCGTCGATTCGATTCCAACCATGCCTTCCCTGGAAGTTACGGCTGAATCGGTTTCGTCAGCTGTCACGTTCGATCCGGACCTGCGCGCCCGCGTAAGCAAAGTGCTGGGCGGGCCACCGGCAGTCCCGACGGCGGCCGGCCACGACGCCGGGATCCTGGCCGCTAGCGGCATACCGACCGCGATGATCTTTGTCCGCAACCCCTCCGGCGTCTCGCACTCTCCCGCCGAGTACGTAAGTCCCGAAGACTGTGAGGCGGGGGTCGCGGCACTCGCCAGGGTCTTCGCCGACCTGTGAATCAGTTCTGGTGCGAGGTGGCGTGGATCGGCGGCGATTTTGCTGAGGGCGTGCTAATCGACAGCGACGAAGCGGGAACCATCGCCAAAGTCGTCCGGGGTACAAGTTGCCCGCCCACCGCCACGAGACTCGGTGGGCTGACGTTTCCGGGGTTGGCCAATGCTCATTCGCACTCCTTCCATCGCGCCCTGCGCGGACGCACGCACGGCGATTCCTTCTGGACATGGCGAGATTCGATGTATGAGCTCGCGAATCGCCTCGACCCGGATTCGTACCTTCGCCTTGCCACCGCCGTGTTCGCCGAGATGGCTTTGTCCGGTTTCACGGTCGCCGGCGAGTTCCACTACCTGCATCACCAGCCGGGCGGACATCCCTACGCCGAGCCCAACGCGATGAGTGATGCGGTCGTCGAAGCGGCTCGCGTCGCGGGATTGAGACTCACCTTGCTTGACAGCTGCTATTTCCAAGGGGGGATTGGCCAAGAGCTCGAGCCGCGCCAGCGCCGGTTCGCCGACGACGGCTCCGAGGCGTGGGCCGAGCGGCACTCTCTCCTCAAAGAAACGTCCGGAGTGCGCGTCGGCGCGGCGATCCACTCCATCCGGGCTGTTCCGCGCAATGCGTTGTCGTTCATCGCCCGTGCCGCCCAGGGACAACCTCTCCATGTCCACCTTTCAGAGCAGGTCGCCGAGAACGAGCAGTCCTTCGCGGCATACGCCATGAGCCCCACCGCAGTCTTCGCCGAGGAAGGTGTGTTGAACCGCGACGTCACCGCAGTGCATGCAATCCATCTCGATCCGGTCGATATCGAAACCCTGGCAAACCACGGTGTTAGAGCTTGTGCCTGCCCCTCAACCGAAGCTGACCTCGGCGATGGCATCGGCCCGTTCTCGAAACTTGCGCAACACGGTGTGGCGTTAGCCCTCGGCACCGACCAGCACGTCTACATCGACCCTTTCCTGGAGGTGCAGCGGTTGGAACTGGATCAACGTTTGTCAACCGGACAACGCTCGGTCTTTTCCTTCGAGAATCTGGTCAACGCGCTGACTAGCAACGGCTATCGATCCCTCGGGTGGGACACCGGCGGTGCGATCGCCGTGAACTCGCTCTGTGACCTCACCTCCATCAAGACCAACTCGCCCCGAACAGCTGGGGTTCCGTTGGCGGCCGTCGTCATGGCGGCCTCAGCCGCCGATGTCGAGAATGTCATCGTTGGTGGCCGCCCCATCGTCACCAACGGAGAGCACTACCTGGGTGACATCTCCCAGCTGCTCACCGAGGCGATCGCTCCACTACTGCAGTCGTAGTTTTCCCAGCGGCTCGAGCAATTGCAGAAGACCTCGCCAGCAACCCCTCGAGAGGTCCCCGGCCCACCATCACGCTCCAGATCCAGCCAAAGCCGATGGCCAGGATCGCATGAATCACGAACAGAATCGGTCGATCCTCGAGCCCGGCCTTAGTCGCCAACGCCAACACATGGATCGTGTAGAGGCTCAAAGTCATCGCCCCCGCGGCGGCCAACCAACCGAGGGCACGAGCAGCGAGCAATGTGAGCCCGACCACCAGTAGGGCAGTGCCGATCGTATGAGCGAGGTCGAAGGGAGTGGCTGAATGAGGTGTCGCCGCCACCAGGTACAGGGGAGAATCGGTCGGAGTCACTCCGGGGTATTGAAATGGCAGGTCGAGGCGGTCGGCGATAAGCAAAGACGATGACACTGGGCTAATGACCGCCAGAGCGAAGCCGACCACCGCCAATGACACGGCAACGGTTTTGGATCGCAGGTCGAGACGGCCCACCGCCATGCCCGCCCAGACATAGCCCAGCCAAGGCAGCACGGGGTAGTAGCCGGTTAGCAAGAGTTCCCGCGACAGCGCGATCGGTTGGGCGAGGGCGCTGAAGTTCGGCTGGAGAAAGCTGCTCGCCGGCAGGCGCACGCGCAGAAAGTGGCTCAAAATCGGCACTGCGACGACCCATATCGCCGCTACCCAGAACAGTCGCCGGCTGGTCCACCCGAGGCCAACAGTGGCGAACAAGAACAACAGGGAATAGTTGACGAGGATCACAGCCACACCGGAATCGAGCTCTCCAAGAATCAACCCGAAGAGCAAAAGATACGGAACCCGGGCGAGCACTCCCCAGCGGGCGGCACGTAGATCAGGGCCGTGGGGAGGGTTCTGGCGCCCATTTGCTAGCGCGAGACCGATTCCGGCCACGACCGCAAACAACGCCGAGGCTCGCCCGGAAGCAAGGAGGTAGGCGAGCGAGGGTGAGTTATCTGCATCGCGGGCAGGCAAGATATGAGTCGACATCATCCCGATCAGCGCCAGCCCGCGGGCGGCATCGATTCCGGTCAAGCGGGTGCCCGCCACGGGAGAGGTCACCATTTCATCTGTCTTTGGGGCCGAGGCTACCCAAGCCACACCTAAGGCTTCCGGCCGTGGAATTCACGGCCCAAGTCAGTCAATTTGGGCCCGCGGTTTCGTTCCTAGCCGGCGTAGATCTGGAGGTCGGTCCCGACCCGGTCGGCCATCTCGGTGCACACCCGCAGGTCGGGATGGCGGACGACCACCATCCCGTCCCCGATGAGCTGCTGCTTCCAGTTGCGCCGAGGCGATCCAATCGGATTCAACTCGGTGGCGACGATCCAGGGTTCGAGCTCCGCCAGCAAGCGATCGAGGCCCTCGTAGCGCTGGATCCGGCCCGTGCCGATCGCTCGTTTGAAAACTGTGGTTGCGTTGTACTTCCGCTCCAACGGTCGGCTGAGCTGCCCGTGCACAGTTGCCTCGGCCCAGGAACGAAAGAGATCGACGTCCGAGGCGAAGTTCATCGCGTCGACCGTCCTCCCACCAGGAGGCCTTGCTCCGATCTCGCCAAATACGGCTTCGCCGTCCCCCTTGAGATACCACTCCATATGCGTGAAGCCGTCGGTGAAGTTCATCGCCTTGAGCACCTGAAAGCCCATCTGCTTGCCGCTCGCTAACTCCGTAACGTCGGGGTTGCGCAAGGCCAAGGTCTGCTGGCTTATCCACTCATAGGTCTTGCCCAGAAGCGGTCGGGGGCGATACCAGCACATGTTGTAAAAGAGGACGTTGCCATTCGCGCAGATGGTGTCGAAGGTGAATTCCTCACCGTCAACGAACTCTTCGACGCTCACCTCTTCGACATGGCGCAGCGCGGGAAGGATGGCGTCAACCTCGGAGGCAGAGTTGACTCGGTAGGTGTCGGCCGAGCCCGCGCCGGAGATCGGCTTGATGATCGCGGGGTATCCGACCTTCTCGAGCGCCTTCCAAACCCCCGTCACATCTTTCGACGAATAGTGGTGGGGGGTACGGATGCCGGCTCCATCGAGAACTTGCTTCATCGCTTCCTTGTCCCGAAACGGAATAGTTTCGAGCTGGGTCATGCCTCTGATTCCGAGCATCTCCCGCACCTGGGCCGCCAGAATCATCAACGGTTCCCAGAGCGATTCCACTTTGTCGATCCGCACCTGGCGACTGATCGCGCCTGCCGCCTCGATCACCGACTCTGGCCGCGAGAAACTCACCTGGTAATAGGCAGACAACGCCATGCGGGCCTTCTCCGGCACGGCGCCCTCCGCCTGATCCCCTAATCCGATCACGTTGGCCCCCACCTCGGCCAGGCCCCGCACGAAATCGGTCATCTCGGTCGGAAAGCCGGGCGACAGGAAAAGAATGTTCACGACGATCCCAACTCGACTTTGACGTTGCCGACGATCGCTCTAATGGCTTCCTCCACCCGGGCCGTCTCCGGATGGCGAACGATGACATACCCCTCCCCTTCGTAGTGCCCGGTCGGCGACTGGCCCTCTTGCGGCAGTTTGACCTCCATCACCATTCCCGCCGCGTATTCCTGGGCTTTCTCCAAACCGCTGACCCCGACCACGCGACCTTTCCCCTGCCCGCGCAAATAGGCCGCGCCCACTGCGAACTGACGGATGGGCGGATTGAAGGACTGATAGATCATCAGCTCGGCCCAGGCTCGATATAGATCAAAGGCATAGGCATACGAGATCAACGTAGAGAACTGGGCACCGGGCGGTCTCACCGCCGCTTCGGAGATCGCGATAGATCCGTCCGGCCGGCGGAACCATTCCATATGCACCAACCCGGTCTGCAAACCCAAAGCGGCGATCGCCGCCGGGCCAGCCTTGCTGATGGCGTCGTACTCCGGTCCTTCAATCTCGCGGGGCAGGACGACCGACCACTGGATCCAAGCGTTCTCCATCACCTGGAGCGGAGTCGGGTAGTAATTCGAGATGTTCCACCACACCGCCTTGCCGTTGATGAACACGCAATCGAAGGCATGCTCATCCCCAGTCACGAACTCCTCGAGCAGGGTCGGGTCGTTCAGAGAGGGCGGCGACCAACGCAACCACGATTCGACCTGAGCCGGTTCATTCAGGCGAAACGTGTTGCGTGTTCCCGAACCGGACGGAGGTTTGGCAACGACGGGGAGCCCGGTCGAGTTGATGAATTCCCACGCGGCTTCGGCGGTGCCGACCAGCTGATAGCGGGCGCAGGGCAAGCCGTGAGCAGACATCACGCTTTTCATCCGATTCTTGTCCCGGAAATTGCGCGCGGTCTCGACATTGACGCCATCGACACCCAGCTCGGCGCGCACTTGAGCCATCGGTACCTGCAACTCCTCGAGCGGTCCCAGGATTCGATCGACGCCGCCCAGTCGACCTCCGAGCGATCTCACGGCTTCCAGCAGCTGGTCCGGATCGAGCGCGTTTTCTACCTGGTAATGCGCACTCAGGTGGGGCCCGATCTCGCTGGGAATCTTGTCCGCCGGGTCGTTGCTAACCAGACCAAGTCGGACCCCCGGGGTAGTCGCGGCAGCGGCAATGAATCGGGAGGTAGTGGGCAAGAAGTAGGGAGCAACGAACACGACTGCCGGCACAGCGGCACGGTAGTCAGAGCCCCCAATACTTGTTCAGGTTGGGCATGTTCAGGACCGACAGCGCACCCTTGCCGTGACAGAATCACCGGATGAAAGTTCTCTTCGTCTCGGCTGAGGTTGCCCCTTACTCGAAGACGGGCGGACTCGGTGATGTCGCTTCGGCCCTCCCCGCCGCGCTCGAAACGGTCGGTCACGAGCTGACAGTCGTGAGCCCTCTCTATAGCCGGGTTCGAGACGGGGCCCATCGCTTGCACGACGTGTACCCGGAGGTTTCGCTCCCGGCATTCGGTGGTGTCCCCGTCGACGCGGTATTGGCCGAAGACGGGCGGAATTGGTTTGTCGACTTTCCTGCGTATTTCGCCCGCGAGGGGATTTATCGAAACGATGGAGATGAGCACCGGCGTTTCCTGCTCTTGACCCACGCCGCCGTGGAACTTTGCCGACGCCGTGGTTGGGCACCCGACATCGTGCACGTCAACGATTGGCACACCGGCTTCATGCCGCTTTACCTGCGCAGCCTCTATTCCACTGATCCCCTCCTTTCCCGAGCACGCTCAGTTTTCACGATCCACAACCTCGGCTATCAGGGTGTCTTTGGCGCCCAAATCGCCGATGATCTCGCGCTTGGGGCCGGCCGCTACTTGTTGCATCAGGACCACCTACGGGCGGGCAGGGTCAGCTTCATGGAGCACGCTCTCATGTACGCCGACGCGATCACAACGGTGTCACCGACCTATGCCTACGAGATCCAAACCCCTGAGCACGGATTCGGCCTCGATCCCATCTTGCGGCACCGTGCCCGAGATCTCTTCGGCGTGCTAAACGGCATCGACACCGAGGTCTGGAATCCCAGCACCGACCCCCACCTCGGGGTTCACTACTCGGCGACGGATCTCGCCGGCAAACAGACCAACAGGGCAGCCCTGCTCGCCAGAGCCCGAATCCAACCCGACCAGAACGTCCTCACCGTGGGAATCGTCAGCCGGCTCACGGCTCAGAAAGGGATTGAAATTGCGCTTCGACCTTTGGCTCGGCGCCTCCAAGCCGGCCAGCTGCAGCTTGTGGTCCTCGGTTCAGGTGAGAGCCGTTACGAAGAAGCGTTCAGCTGGCTCGCCTCCGCTTTTCCCGGCCGGGCCTACTTTCACAACGGCTATGACGAGGGCTTGGCTCATCTAATCGAAGCTGGAGCCGATGTCTTCTTGATGCCGTCCTTGTATGAGCCAAGTGGTCTCAACCAGATGTACAGCCTCGCCTATGGGACGCCGCCAATCGTGCGCAAGACCGGAGGACTGGCCGATTCGGTCACTCACTACGATCGAACCCGCGGCGAGGGCACCGGGTTCGTTTTCGAGCATTACTCAGAAGAAGGGGTCGATTGGGCGTTGAATCAGGCCCTGAACGTGTTTCAAGACAAAGCCCAGTGGCAACTCCTGCAACGGAACGGTATGGCCGAGGACAACTCCTGGGAGCGGCGGGCCGTGGAGTACGACCGGATCTATCGCCAAGTAAGAGGTGAAGAACAGCAGTGAACGTCATCTTCGTCGAACCGAGTTTTCCGAGCTACCAGCGAGAGTTTGCTCGAGCTTTGAGCGCCGTCGGTGCCAACGTGATCGGTATCGGTGAGCGTCCCAAAGACTGGCTGGATTCCGAAGTCTCAGGCTGGCTGACTCACTACGAACAGGTGCAGTCGGTCGTCGACGTCGATGGTCTCGAGTCGGCAGTCCGGCGTATTCAGGCAGCGGTCGAAGTAGAACGGATGGAAGCCACAGTCGAGGCTCATGTCGAAGCCGCGGCCCAGGTCCGGGAACGCTGTGGAATCCCCGGCACCTCGGTGCGGACGGCATTCCTGTGCCGGGACAAACCGGCCATGAAGGAAGCCCTTCGCCAGATCGGCGTGCCCACCGCGCGCTCCGCCGGCGCCGACAGCGCTGAGGCCTTGGTGGAGTTTTCTCGTGCAGTTGGATATCCCCTCATCATCAAGCCACGCGATGCAGCCGGGGCCTCTGGCACGGTCATGGTCTCGAATGACGAAGAGCTTGCCGCGGCGATACCGGGCCTCGGGTTTCAGTGGGGAAAATCGGTTGCGATCGAGGAGTACATCGAGGGTCACGAGGGGTTCTACGACACGATCTCCATCGACGGTCAGGCCGCCCATGAGTTCATCTCGCATTACTACCCGAACGTCCTCGAGGCGATGCGAACTCGCTGGATCTCTCCTGTGTTCATTACCACCAACCGGATCGATGCACCTGGATACGACGAAGTAAAAGCTCTCGGCCGCGAGGTGATCCCGGCGTTGGGAATCGGTACCTCGGCGACTCACATGGAGTGGTTCTACGGTCCCAAAGGCCTGAAGTTTTCTGAGATCGGTTGCCGGCCGCCTGGCGTGGGGGCCTGGGATCTCTACTGCGCGGCCAACGAGCTTGATGTGTATCAGGAGTGGGCCATGGCGATCTGTCGAGGTACGACCTCGCGCCAGGCGTCGCGCCGGTTCGCGGCCGGGATCATCGCCCTCCGCCCCGACCGGGATGGAACCATCACCGGCTATGACGGCATCGGCGAAGTGCAACAGCGGTACGGACGGTTCATCATCGACTATCACCTTCCGTCTCCGGGCACGCCCACCCAGCCGGTGGAGGCCGGCTACATGGCAAACGCCTGGATCAGGATGAAGCACGAGGACTACGACGAGCTGCGCAACATTCTCAACCATGTGGGTGGCATCGCCCAGGTACGAGCAAGTTGAACGATGGAATCACCGGCGGTACTCGCCCCACTGCATAGCGCGGACCCGTCGGCGATCGACCGGTTCGTCGAAGACCATAAGTTTCCGCTGGTCGAGCCGGGCCGGGCGATCTTCCTTTTCCGCGGTGACGCGGACGCTGTTCAGCTGAAGCCGATGATCGCCGGGTTTCCGGGCCGCCATAGCTTCGATCGTCTAAACGGCAACGACCTCTGGTTTCTCGACCTCCCGCTGCCGGACGGCGCCCGACTCGAGTACAAGCTCGAGGTGCTGCGGGCTCATCACTCGAATTGGGTGAATGATCCTCTCAACCCGATCACAAGCACTAATCCATTTGGTACAAACTCGGTATGTCGCGGCTACGGATACAAGGTGCCCGACTTCGCGGAGGTTCACGCCGGAACGCCGACCGGCTCCTTCTCCGATCTCTGGGTGGGGTCCCGGCTTGGCGGCGAGCGCAAGGTCACGATGTATGTCCCGGCGAACCACGAATCCTCTACGAAGTATCCGCTGCTATTTGTACATGACGGAGGCGACTACCTCACCTACGGATCGATGGCCCTGGTGCTCGATAACCTCATCCACCGCCAGGTGATCCCTCCGGTGCTCGCCGCTTTCTCCTGGCCGGGCGATCGGCTCCACGAGTATTCCGCCAACGACGGTCAGGCACGTTTCGTCGTCGAGGAAGCCTTGCCCCACATCGAGAAGGACTTTCAAACGAGCTCCAAGGTGGTCATGGGGGCGAGCCTGGGCGCAGTCGCCGCGCTCCACACCGCTTGGCGACATCCAGACGTGTTCGACGGACTTCTCCTCCAATCGGGCACCTTCGCCCAGACTCGAGGATGGGGATCGGCGCAGCACTTGCTCGGCCCGATTGCAGACCTTCTCCACCGCCTGCAGCCGTCGTTGCTCCCCCGTCGGGTCTTTATCTCCTGTGGTACCTATGAGAGGATGATTGGCGAGAACCGCTTTATGTCTCATCGTCTGGAGCGGGCCGGGCTTGCGGTCAAATACTCGGAGAGCCGCGACGGGCACACCTGGGAAGCATGGCGCGACCGGCTCGCCGAGGGATTGGCCTGGGTGGTGCCCACAAAATGAAGGAATTCACCGTCGTTGCCGATCAGAATCCAGGTCCCGCGACGCTGATGCCGATCACTCTCGCCGGGAGCGGCGTCACGCTACGTCCGACGCAGCCCGAGGATGCCGCAGCGCTGTACACCGATTCCCATTTCGAACCCGAACGTGTTTGGAAGTATCTGGCGTATGGGCCCTGGCCCAATCTCGACTCCTTCGCGGATTGGGTGGCTGAACGCGGCGAGTCTCGAGACCCCCTGTGGTTCACGGTGATCGACAATCAGAGCGGTCTCCCGGTGGGTATGGCGACGATGCTGAACTACGACGCGGTGCACCGGCGAGTCGAACTTGGTCATATCTGGTATGTGGTCCCGGCCCAAGGGACCTCGGCGAACACGGAGGCGACCTATCTCTTGTTGCGTCATGCGTTTCTGGATTACCGGGCGCGACGCGTGGAGTGGAAATGCGACGCGCTCAACGAACGTTCCCGCGCCGCGGCATTGCGGCTTGGCTTCCATTTTGAGGGCATCTTCGCCCAACACATGATCGTCAAAGGGCGGAATCGGGACACCGCCTGGTTTGCAATGACCGATGAGGATTGGGCTGATGCTGCGGCCAAACTCGAACAGCGCCTCTATCAAGACGAGCGCGACGAGGCGTTAACTGAGATCAGTGTGAGCGATCAGCCGCTCGACGAGTAGCGGATTGCCTTCGATTTCTCCAGAGGGCTCGACTCGCCGAAATAGCGCCAGCAGCAACTCTGAGGCGGGCGCCTTCCAGGTCGCCGCATGCCCGGTGATGTCATCGGGGTTCCGGACCGCCCATAGGGCCAGGTGGTCGTCCTCTCCGATTAGCCAGCTCTCGTGAGTGTCGCTGGCGACCACACACAAGGGCGTCTCGATCGCCGGAGCATCTTCGATTCGGATAGCGGCCGAGAATTGGAGGAACTCGTCGATAGCGTCGCTCGCGATCGGGGCCGGGATTTCAAACGAGCGCCCGGCCGCGTGCTCGGCATCCCAACGATGGATGGCGGCCTCGCCGGCCTGGTGCCGTGTAATGAAGGCGACATCCTTCTGGCTGGCCCAAGTCCACACCGGCTCACTCTGCTCCGCCGAGCCCAACGCTTCGACCAGTTCCTTGGCACCCTGGCGAAAGCCCGCCAGGAGCTGGTCATTGTCGGTCGGGCGTTCCAATGCCTCCACCGTCTCGGGTGATTTGAGTCGTTCCGCGACGATCGTCGCCCAGAAGTACTGCACTCCCCTGAGGTGCCACAGCAAATCGGAGACGTCCCATCCGGGGCATTTCTCGACCGCCGTCCCCCAGTTCCCGTCAACGGCGTCAGCGAAAGCTTCGGAATCACGCGCAATCGATTCGAGATAGTCCTCGGTGGTGAGCACGCCTGCCAGACTATTGGCATGGCCCATGTTTCGAAGTTTCTTGTCAAACAGCGCATCACCGTGATGGTGAACCGGTACGAGGTGAGGGAGGCGAATCCCGACGGCAGCGACGGGGCGCTCATGGCCTTTGCCGAGCAGAAGCGGATGAAGTTCAAAGAAGAGGTCAGTTTCTTCGCCGACGAATCACGGACGCACAAGCTTTTCTCGTTCAAGGCTCGCCAGGGACTCGATGTGAGAGCCGAGCATGACGTCTTCGACGAGAACGGGAATGCGATCGGCTATTTCAAGAAGGAGTTCGCCACGAGCTTGCTCAGGTCCACCTGGCAAATGTCGTACGGCGGCGTGATGACCCGGGGCCAGGAGCGCAACCAGTTCATCGCCATCCTCCGCCGGGTTTGGGACTGGATCCCATACATAGGCGATGTCTGGATCCCGTTCCTGTTCCATTTCGATTTCGTCGATCAGGCGACCGGTGAACAAGTGATGAGCAGCGAACGCAAGGCCGCAGTCAGAGACCGCTACGTCGTCCACGTTCCCGACCCCCGCCTCGACTTCGCGGTCGCCGCTTCGATGGCCGTCGCTCTCGACGCGTTGCAAAGCCGCTAATTCCCGAACCCAGGGTTGGCAGCCGCGTTGGACGCGGATAACGGTCTGTAGAACGAAGAAAACCCGGTCGAAAGACCGGGTTTTCTCGCTAACTTCGTCGACTTAGAAGTCCATGTCCCCGCCGCCACCCGGATGACCATGGCCACCAGCCGGCTTGTCTTCTTTGCGCTCAACGACCAAGGCCTCGGTCGTGAGCAGCAGCGCTGCGATCGATGCCGCGTTCTGCAACGTTGATCGAGTGACCTTGGCCGGGTCGATTACCCCCGCCGCCACCAAATCTTCGTAGTTACCGGTCTGGGCGTTGAACCCAATCGCACCCGACTCGGAGCGAACCCGTTCGACGACGACCCCGCCTTCGGCGCCGGCGTTGATGGCAATTTGACGCAAAGGCTCCTCGAGTGCCCGGCGAACAATTGCCCGACCGGTCTTCTCATCGTCGGAGCCACCGCGGCAGCTTGTCGATCGAGGTCTGCGCACGGAGCAAGGCGACGCCTCCTCCGGGCACGATGCCTTCTTCGACCGCGGCTCTGGTGGCAGAAACGGCATCTTCGATGCGATGCTTCTTCTCCTTGAGCTCTACCTCGGTGGCTGCTCCGACCTTCACGACCACCACGCCTCCGGAGAGCTTGGCGAGTCGCTCCTGCAGCTTCTCGCGATCCCAGTCAGAGTCGGTGTTGTCGATCTCGCGCTCAATTTGCTTGATGCGGCCCTTCACGTCGGAGTCCTTGCCGGCTCCATCGACGATCGTGGTGTTGTCCTTCGAGATGACGACCTTGCGAGCGTTGCCCAGCATGTCGAGGTTGACGTTCTCGAGCTTCAATCCGACTTCTTCTGAGATGACGGTTCCACCCGTGAGGATGGCAATGTCCTGGAGCATCGCCTTGCGACGCTCACCGAAGCCGGGCGCCTTGACCGCAGCCGAGCTGAACGTGCCGCGAATCTTGTTGACCACCAGCGTGGCAAGGGCTTCACCCTCAACATCCTCGGCCAAAACCAAGACACTGCGACCGGCCTGCATAACCCGTTCGAGAACCGGAAGCAGATCGTTGACCGAGGTGATCTTCTGGTTGGCAATCAGGATGTAGGGATTGTCGAGAACGGCTTCTTGCCGATCGGGATCGGTGATGAAGTAGGCCGATGTCAGTCCCTTGTCGAACTGCATTCCCTCGGTGAACTCGAGCTCCATCCCGAAGGTCTGTCCCTCTTCCACCGTGATTACGCCGTCCTTGCCGACCTTCTCGAACGCCTCGGCGATGGTCTTGCCGATCGTGGAGTCGTTGTTGGCCGAAATGGAAGCGACAGCTGCGACCTTCTTGGTCTCGATCGGGATCGAAAGTTCACCGATGGCCTTGACCACGGCTTCGACCGCCTGCTCGATGCCCCGCTTCAAATCCATCGGGTTGGCCCCGGCGGCGACGTTGCGCAGACCTTCGCGCACCATCGCTTGAGCGAGCACGGTGGCGGTGGTGGTTCCGTCACCCGCCACATCGTTGGTCTTGGTGGCAACTTCTTTGGCGAGCTGGGCGCCGAGGTTTTCCCACGCGTCGTCGAGCTCGATTTCCTTGGCGATGGTGACGCCGTCATTGGTGATGGTGGGGGCTCCCCACTTCTTCTCCAAGACAACGTTGCGGCCCTTGGGGCCGAGCGTCACCTTGACTACATCGGCGAGCTTGTTGACGCCCGCCTCGAGGCCGCGACGTGCGTCCTCGTCAAAACGTAAATCCTTAGCTGGCATTTATTTGGGTCCTCCTGATCAACCGACTACGGCCAAAACGTCACGAGCAGAGAGCACCAGGTACTCCTTGCCCTCCAACTTGACTTCGGTGCCGGCATACTTCGAATAGAGCACTCGATCGCCTTCTTTGACGTCCATCGGCAGACGCTTGCCTTCGTCATTCAGCGCGCCGGGACCGACTGCGAGGACCCCACCGATCATTGGCTTTTCTTTGGCCGTATCGGGAATTACAAGCCCCGACGCAGTCTTCTGCTCGAGGTCGTCCTCTGATTCCACGACGACGCGATCGCCGAGGGGGCGAAGCTTCATCTATTCCCTCCTGTGGTAATGGATTAGCACTCGCCTCTTGGGAGTGCTAAGTCAAATTTAGCACTCGTTTGCAGAGAGTGCTAATCACGCCCAGAAGAGTCAGGCCAGACGGCGGCCTGGGTCGACGCTGGCCGTCCAGTCACTCAGCGCCCCCCTCTCGAGGTGGAACAAGGCCGCAACTCCGATCATGGCGGCGTTGTCAGTGCAAAGTTCGGGTGAGGGGAGGCAGATCGTCACCCCCCGGGCGGAGGCTTCCTCGGTCAGCCTTGCCCGCAGCCTGCGGTTGGCGATCACGCCGCCTCCCGCCCCAAGCACCTTCGCCCCGGTGTCGTCCAGCGCTCGCATGGTCTTTTGCACCAGCACGTCGACGATCGCCTCCTGGATCGAAGCGGCCACGTCCGGCCGGGAGGGCAATTCCCCGGCCGCCTTGGCCTTGCGGACAAAGGTCGCCACCGACGTCTTCAGCCCGGAAAACGAGACTTGATAGGGTCGGTCGGCCAGAGCTCGGGGAAACTTCACTGCGGCTGGATCTCCGTTCTCCGCGGCGAGATCGATCGCCGGTCCTCCCGGAAAGCCAAATCCAAGGAGACGGGCGAGCTTGTCGAAAGCCTCCCCGGCGGCATCGTCGATGGTTTCCCCCATCACTCGATACTCGCCCCATTGACTCACGTGAACGATTTGGGAATGCCCTCCGGAGGCAAGCAACACCACGGCGGGCGGCTGGAACTCCTCGAACTCCAGGCGAGGAGCCATGAGGTGACCCTCCATATGGTCGATGCTGACGAAGGGCAGCTGACGTGCCCAGGCCGTGGCCTTGGCAAACGAGTGGCCGATCAACAGGGCGCCGACCAGGCCAGGACCGTTGGTTGCCGCCACAGCATCGAGGTCGGCGGGATGGACTCCAGACTCGACAAGTGCCTTGTGAGTGAGCGGGCGAATAGCTTCAACGTGGGCGCGTGCCGCCACCTCAGGCACGACTCCTCCGAAGCGAGAATGCAGATCGGTTTGCGAGGAGAGAACTGACGAAAGGACCTCAGTTCCGCGCACCACCGCGACCGCGGTTTCATCGCAACTCGTCTCGAAAGCCAGAATCAGAGGATTCACTTTTTTTGACCTATCTGGCGAACCTCGATGCCCGTCCGAATCTCATCCAGCCGTTGCCGGTACTCGGCGGTCTCGATGTCGTGTACCCACATGATGAGGGCGTCCTCGTCCCGGTAATAGCGCTTGCGGATGCCCACCGGCGCCATGCCGAATTTCGTGTAAAGCGACTGGGCACTCTTGTTCGAGGCTCGCACCTCGAGGGTGAGGCTGCGCGCTCCAGCGGCGCGGGCGGCATCGGCGAGAGCGAGCATGAGCCGGGTTCCCATCTCCCGACCGCGCCGGGAGGGGTCGACGGTCACCGAGGTGATGTGCGCCTCGGGCAGTACGAGCATCACTCCCCCGTAACCGACCACGGCATTCTCGTCTTCAATCACAAGATAAACGCGTCCGGGGGCCGCCAGTTCATCGAGGAAGATGCCTTCGGTCCAGGGCAGCGGATAGGTCTCGCTCTCGATTCGAAGGCAATCGTCAACGTCCGTAAGGGTCATCGGGCGAACTAGCTGGCCCATGGGCTCTCCGGACTGAGCTTTTCCCAGTTAAGGCTCACATCCGGGTCACGGAGATACAGCGGAACTGGATTGTCTGAGCGAAAGTTGTCCCTCTCGAGCTTGGACATACCGATCTCGAGCAGCGCCCTAACCGACGGGAAACGCGGCCGTCCGGTCTTGACCCGATGCTGGCCCCGCAGCACCCAATCGGGAATGCCGGCTACATCTCCTACGACCAGAGGATCGCTCGGGTCAGACATGAGCTGTTGCTGCAGACGATCGGGCGTCATAAGTTCGGGGGCGCTGCTCTTGACCACTCCGCCCGGGACCGGGCGATAGGTCGCGACGGCAAGCTCACCCCGACGGACGTCGACTACCGAGTAGATGTGCCGATGGCCGGTCGAAGCAGCGAGTGCCTGGGCATCCAGCGAAACAGCGGTGATGATCGGGATGCCAAGGGCAGAGGCCATACCTTGAGCGACGGCAATCCCGACCCTGATCCCGGTGTAAAGACCTGGCCCGACATCTACCACTATCGCATCCAGGTTGTCGGGAAACCAGCCGACCTGATCCAGCACAAAGTCAGTGGCCGAAACGACAAAGCTGGCATGGCCGGTCCGGTCGACCCGGGTCGCCGTCGCCACCACGTGGCGATCCTCGGCGAGCGCCACTGCAGATTGTGCCGTCGCGGTCTCGATCGCCAGCAGCCTCAAATTGCTTCCTCCCCTAAACGATCCACCCAACTGCCGAAAGGGGTGAAACTGACCAGGCGGCTGCTTTCGTCAGTGATCTCAAAGTCAACCCGAAGGTGGTCCGCCGGGAGGAAATCCTCCACGACATCGCCCCACTCCACCACCAGCACCCCGGGCTCCCCCCAAAGATCCAGATCCTCGAACTCGTTCTTGGAGGAGAGGCGGTAGACATCTGCGTGCGTGAATGGCATGAAGCCCGAGAAGTAGCGGCGGACAAGTACAAACGTCGGGCTGGCGACCGGCTCCTCAACTCCCAACCCCATGGCCACGCCACCGGCAAACAGGGTCTTGCCGGAGCCGAGCTCCCCGCTCAAAACCAGCACGTCACCCGGCTTGAGACGCGACGCGAGCCGTCCGCCCAGACGGGCCGTATCGGCTGGTTCCGCGCAAACCACTGTCACGAAAACAGATCCATTTGCGCCGGTGCAACCACTTGACGCTCTGTCGGAGCAGGTGCTGGTCTCGAGCGAGGCAAGGCCAACGCCTCGCGGATCACCTGAAAATCCTTCTGCATCTCTGGGATCAGCTTTTGCTGCGACCGCAAAGCTGCCGCCGGGTGGAACGTCGGGACTAATTTCCTGCCCTGCCACCAGTCGTATGTGTTCCCACGCAGGCGGGTTATTCCAGTCTCGGTGCGGAGCAAGAGCTTGGTGGCGAAGTTCCCGAGCGTGACCACGACATTCGGGTCGATCAGAGAGATCTGGCTGCGCAAGTATCCCTTGCAACTGTCGATCTCATCGCCGAGCGGGTCGCGATTACCGGGCGGCCGGCACTTGATGACATTGGCGATGTAGACGTCCTCACGGCTCAGTCCGATCTCAACCAGGAGACGATTGAGGAGCTGGCCGGCGGCGCCGACGAAGGGCTCCCCTTGCAGGTCCTCGTTCATCCCGGGAGCCTCTCCCACAAACATGAGGTCAGCGTGGGGATCGCCCACGCCAAATACCACCTGGGTGCGGGTTTCCGCCAGGCGACAAATAGTGCAAACGACCGCGACCGCCTCAAGTTCTCGCAGCGCCTCCATTGCCGCGGGAGGTTACCGATACGATCAGGAGCCAACCCAACGGCGAGAGGAGCGATCAGGTGGATGAAGCGATTGATCCCGTGTGCAAATGACGTCGAGTTCTGTTCGAGGGCCAGACCTTCTACTTCTGTGCCCCTGGCTGCCAAAAAGCCTTCGACGCCAACCCGCAGTCGTTTCTCGCCGTGTGATTTTCGTTCGCATCAAACGCGCCCTGCGTTTGATGCGCGAAAAGGTGGGCTAGCTGGAGGCGCGCACCGCCGATTCGATCGCCCGGCCGGTCGCGACAAAGGCCGCCTCTGCGGCGAGGTCGACATCTCCTTTTTCATCGCCCACCGCTGAGACGAAGACGACGTCGCCGTCGAAGCGAGTATGGGCAGGGCGGACACAAGCGCCGACCGCGTCATGAGCTCTCACTGCGAGGCGGGTCAACTCCGCCCGAGTCATCGCAGCATCGGTGACGAGGGCTGCGAGGACGGTGTTGACAATCGGGTGTGGCCTGATCCCGGGTGGCCCCGGAACCAGATCCCCACCGGTCAGGGGCTCGCCCTCCAACGTGAACACGTCGCCCACCGGGTTCAACACGACCAGCGCGCCGACGGAATGCCCGTCGGGGGTCTCGGTTGCAGCCGATCCGATCCCGGTGAACACCAGGTACTCGAAACCGCGCCATTTCGCAGCCGAGGTTCCGGCGCCGGCTCCAATCCTCCCCATCTCAACCGGATCGGCCGTCGCCGCCATGTAGGCGGCCGCTCCCGAAAATGCATCGGGTTTTGGTCGCTCGCCCTCCATCGACAGGTCGAAGACCACTGCGCCGGGGACGATCGGTACCGGGCCGGCGGGGGTCGGATGCCCCCTTCCCTGCCGGGCGAGCTCGGTGACGACTCCATCGGCGGCGGCGAGCCCGAAGGCGCTTCCGCCAGTGAGAAGAATTGCTTGCACTTGCTCGACTCGCATCCCGACCGCGAGAAGGGCTGTTTCCCGGGTGCCGGGTGCACCCCCGCGCACCTCGACCGTCGTGACATTGGGCTCGGGCAAAACGACAACCGTGCATCCGGTGGGCACCTCGGGATGGGTCCAGTGACCGACCTTCACTCCGGCAATCGAGGTGAGCGTCTTAGTCAATGGGTGTAACGCCTCGGCAGGCGAGGTCCGACGCGGGCGACAATTTCGTAAGGAATGGTGCCGGTGATCGAAGCCCATTCGTCGGCGCTGATTTGCTCAGTCCCCTGGCTGCCCAACAGGACCACCTCGTCGCCGACCGCCACAGCATCAGATCCGACGTCGACCACGATCTGATCCATCGTCACTGTTCCGGCCAGCGGCTTGCTCTTTCCATCGATCAGCACCCGGCCCTCGTCCGAAAGCAAACGCGGAACACCATCGGCGTAGCCGATAGGGACGGTGGCCACAAAATGGTCGTCCTCCAGTGGACGCCGTCTCCCGTAGGAAGGGCGCTCGCCCCTCGCTAAGCGCTGGACGAACGCGACGTGGGAGACGATCCGCATTGCCGGCTCGAGCTCAATCAGTCCCTGGGTCGACTTACCGGGGTGGATGCCATACATGCCGATCCCAATGCGAACCAGGTCCCGCCTGGCCTCCGGATAGAGCACTGCTCCGGCCGTGTTCGCCAAGTGCACGAGCGGAGGGCGAAAAGGTGCCGCAGTCCGATCAAATAGCTCGATCTGTTCATCCGTGAAGCTGCTCTCCTCCTCGGAAACCGCAAAATGTGTCCACATTCCAGCCAAACGAAGCTGCGAGTGGGCTTCGATCTGATCGACCAGGTCAGGCACCGACGTCGGGGCAGCGCCAACCCGATGCATCCCGGTGTCAATCTTCAAGTGAACCCCGACCGGGCCCGAAATATCAAGGGTCTGGGCTTGATCGCCAAGAGCAGCAATGGTCTCGGCCCGGTAGACGGTCGGAGTCAAGCGCCACTCGAGCAATAGGCCGGTGTCACCCACGGCCGGTTCTGAGAGCACGAGGATCGGCGCATCGATGCCGGCCTCGCGGAGACGGATCCCTTCTTCGAGCAACGCCACCGCCAGCCAGCTGGCTCCCGCTTCCAGGGCGGCTTCGGCCACAGGGACGTCGCCGTGGCTATACCCGTCGGCCTTCACGACCGCGCACAGTTCGGCCGGAGCGACTAGAAGGCCAATGGCTCCGACATTGCGACGGATCGCCGCCAGGTCGATCTCCACCCACGATGGTCTCAACGCAGGCGTCCGATTTCATCAACAAGCCCCATAGACGTGACGGTGGTCCGCGCCGAGAGGTTGGACCCGGCCACTCCATGCCAGTAGCTGGCCGACCGGGCGGCCGTCAACGAGTCGAGACCGTTCGCAAGCAGGGCTCCGATCATGCCGGCCAGGACGTCGCCGGTGCCAATGGTGGCCAGCTCGGGACCGCCTTGGTTCACAACCCACGGAACCCCACCGTCGGTGACGATCGTCGGGTTTCCTTTCATCAACGCCACGCCGTTGATCCTTTTGGCCAACCCAACGGCCTCGGCTGGGGACGGCTCGGCGCCGGCCATCCGCGCAAACTCGCCAGCATGCGGGGTCACCACCAGAGCGCCCTGATGACTCTCGGAAACGAGTCGCAACCCATCGGCGTCGACCACCAAGGGCCCTTCCCAACTCTCGATGAGCTTGCGGGCGAATTCGTCGTGATCGGTTCCCAAACCAGGCCCGATGACCAGAGTCCCGAATCGATCGGGAATCGAATCGAGCGGATAATGGAGGAGTTCGGGCGCTTGGGCGGCGGCCGTCGTCGACGCATCTTCCGGTACGGCCACCCCGACCGCTCCGGCTCCGAACCCCAGTGCCGCCTTCCCCGCCATGGTCGCCGCGCCGGTCATGCCCACCGCGCCTCCGACGATCAGCACGGCGCCAACGTTCCATTTGTGAGCGGTGCGATTCCGCGTTGGAAGGGGCGCGTCTACTTGTTCGGTGAGAAAAAGCTCGGGACGGGCGGTACCCAGCCCGATTGGCACGACACTGACTTCTCCGCAATGGTCCGGTCCTGCGCCGAGGACATGTCCGGATTTGAGATAGTCGAAGGTGACAGTCCGCTCGGCGATGAATGCGTCGCCTTCCACATTTCCGTTGCTCGGGTCGACTCCGCTCGGGATGTCGATCGAAAGGCGCCGGGAGGGCATCCGAATCCACTGCACGACTTCCGCGGGCAAGCCTGACCGGAACCCGCCGCCAAAGAGGCCGTCGATGATCAGATCCGCCGAGGTAGGTTCCGAGAGAGGTTCGATCCGAATCCCTGCTCCCTTTGCGCTCGCCATAGCCGCCTTCGCCTCCTCGGTACGCGGCGGGCCCAGCGTTTGCACCAACACAAAGATGCCTCGCCGCCGGAGGTAACGCGCAGCTACGTAGGCGTCGCCCCCGTTGTTGCCGACCCCGGCCAGCACCACTACGCGCGATCCGTAGCCCATCCCCATCCGAACCGCTTCGGATGCAACCGCGGCTCCGGCGCGTTCCATGAGGTCGGCCGTCGGGATCAAGCTCTCTCGATCGAGCCGCGATGCTTCGGCC
Source organism: uncultured Acidimicrobiia bacterium (assembly GCA_963840175.1). Classification (GTDB taxonomy): domain Bacteria; phylum Actinomycetota; class Acidimicrobiia; order Spongiisociales; family ZC4RG35; genus JACCTH01. Next base: position 320,600 of record CAWIXU010000007.1, on the reverse strand, counting down.
GGGCTGATGATTTCCTGCATCAGTGCTCGCCCACCGCGATGGCCATCACTAGCGCCGAGGTTCCGGTGTGGGTGATGGTCACCATCACCTCACTGACGCCAAGTCGCTTAGCTCGTTGTAAAGCTGTGCCAAACAGGTTGACAGTCGGCCTTCCGCCGCCGGTGATCTCGATGTCGGTCCAACGAAGCTGGCGGAACCCGGTTCCGAGCGACTTCATCACCGCTTCTTTGCCGGCGAAGCGGGCGGCAAACCTCCGAGCCGGCTGGGCGAACCGCCCGGCGTATCTCTGTTCGTGTTCGGTGAAGCAACGCTGGGCAAAGCGGGGGTACCGCTCGAGGACCGAATGCCACTCGATCGATGTCGGCGAGATCGACCCCCAGGCCGACGATGCGCATGAGGTCAACTTACCGGCGCGGCCTACTCGACCGTCACCGTCTTGGCGAGGTTCCGGGGCTTGTCGACGTCAAGGCCCCTGGCGGTGGCGATGTGATAGGCCAGCAACTGCAGAGGCACCACCGCGGTCACCGTCCAGATCAGGTCCGGGCTGGCGGGGACACTGAGGATGTGGTCGGCCACCTCCGGCATCTCGGCTTCGTGCCTTCCTCCGCCACGATCACGATCTTGCCGCCCCGAGCCTTCATCTCCTGCATGTTGGAAAGCGTCTTCGCTCTGAACTCTTGAGTCGGTTGCGACGCCGACCACCAGCACCTCGGCGTCGATGAGGGCGATCGGCCCGTGCTTCATCTCACCCGCGGCGTAACCCTCGGCCCGGACATAGGCGATCTCCTTGAGCTTGAGCGCGCCTTCCATCGCCACCGGAAAATCACCGCTGCGTCCCAGAAAGAACACATCGCGGGTGTCGGCAAATTCGGCGGCGACCTTCTGCACCTCAGCAGCCTTCTGCAGGGTCTGCTCGACCAGGATCGGGAGCTGTTTCACTCCCTTAACCAGATTGACCACGGTGCCTTCATCGATCGAGCCGCGCACCCTGGCCAGATGCAACCCAACGAGTTGCAGGGCCACCAACTGAGTGGTGAAGGTCTTGGTAGCGGCGACCCCGATCTCGGGACCAGCCCTGGTGTAAAGGACTGCATCGGCTTCGCGGGCCAGCGCCGAGTCGACCACATTGGTGATCGCCAGCAGCAGGGAGCTCTGAGCCCGGGCATAACGAACTGCAGCCAACGTGTCGAGCGTCTCGCCGGATTGGGAGATGCCGATCACCAGAGACTTCCGGTCAAGCACCGGGTCGCGATAGCGAAACTCGGAGGCAATGTCGATCTCGACCGGGCAGGCGGGTCCAGCGTTCGATGGCGTACTTGGCCATCATCGCGGCGTGGAACGAGGTGCCACAGGCGACCACGAAGACCTTGTCGATCTCCCGCAGACGAGGATCGAGGTGGCCGATCTCCTCGAGACTCACGAGACCGTTTTGTCGATCCGTCCGCGCAGGGTGTCGCTGATGGCCTTGGGCTGCTCGTAGATCTCCTTCTCCATGAACGTGGCGAATCCGCCCTTTTCGGCTGCCTCGAGATCCCACTCGATCAATCGCTCCGAGGTCTCGACGACGTTGCCGTCGAGGTCCGTGATCACCACTGAATCCGGCCGAATCGCCACGACCCGGTCGTCGTCGATCACAGCCATCTTCCGGGTGTGTTCCAGAAACGCAGGAATGTCGGAGCCGAGAAAGTTCTCGCCGTCACCGAGGCCGACGACGAGCGGACTCCCCCGCCGTGCCCCGACCAGGAGGTCGGGGTCCGAGGTCCGCATGATGCCTAGTGCCAGGGCGCCTTCGGCCGATTCATCACCTGGCGGACGGCTTCGTCGAGCGGCAGATCGGCCATCTCCTCGATCAGATGGGCGACCACTTCGGTGTCGGTCTCCGAAACGAACTCGTGACCGCGCCCTTCGAGCTCGGATTTGAGCTCGGACCAGTTCTCGATGATTCCGTTGTGGACGACGATCACCGTCCCGGTGCAGTCGCGATGAGGATGGGCGTTGATCGTGTTGGGGACGCCGTGGGTTGCCCAACGCGTATGGCCGATGCCAGTGTTCGATTCCGGCACCTCGCTTTTCCCCAAACTCCGCTCCAGGTCGGCGATGCGCCCGGCTTGTTTGACCACAGCGATGCCGTTGTCGTCGAGAAGGGCGACGCCAGCCGAGTCGTATCCCCGATATTCGAGTCGGGCTAATCCCGGGATCAAGAGGTCGACCGCCGAACGCGGTCCGACATATCCAACAATGCCACACATGACTAAGGGTTCCTTTCGTCTGCGAGGGCAAGGATGCGATCGCCACACAGGTAGCGTGGCGGGTCGATATCACTGGTTGTCACTTGAGACCGCCTCTGTTTCGGGATTGCTCCCGGGTTTTTCGCAAAGTCTCTAACGGCTGTGAGCCGGGAAGGTATCCGCCGAATTTTTCGATGACCTTCCTCCTCGTCACCTCCCCCAAGCTATTTACGGCCAAAATATCGATAGCTATGGGGAGGCCAGGCGCTGGGTTGTTCTTGCCCTCAAGTTTCCTGCGGGGTTCACATCTCCTTTCGTTAGGCGTCGGCCAGTTCTTTGTCGACTAACGCCGCCAGACGATCAGCGTACCCGTTGGCGACCGATTCGCTAGCGGCTTCCACCATCACTCGTACCAAAGGCTCAGTCCCGGAAGACCGGATCAGGACGCGACCTTCGTCGCCCAGCTCGGCCTCGGCTTGCCGGACCGCCTGCCAGAGCTCGGTGGCGTTGTCGAGCTTCGCGCCCCTCCCCACCCGAACATTTTTCAGGACTTGGGGGAACTCGACCATGGCCTCCGCCCGCAGGACCCGCAATTCCTTGCCCGTGCCCGCGACGACGTCGAGAAGTCTGATCGCGGTAAGAATTCCATCTCCAGTCCGCGCCTTGTCGAGGAAGATCACGTGCCCTGACTGCTCTCCGCCGAGGATTGCCTTGTGTTCTTGCATTGCCTCAAGGACATAACGATCCCCGACCTTCGTCGTCACCAGCGCGATCCCCGCTCGCTCCATCGCCTGGCGAAATCCGAGGTTGGACATGACGGTCGCCACCACTGTGTTGTTCTTGAGCTTGCCCTGCTCTTTCCAGGCGAGGGCAACGATGGCCATGATTGCGTCGCCGTTGACGACCTGACCGTCCTCGTCGATCGCCACCAATCGGTCGGCGTCCCCATCGAAGGCCAGCCCGATCCGCCCTCCGGCCCTGGACGCCAAGAACTCGGGGTGCGTTGACCCGCAGTCGAGATTGATGTTGTTGCCGTCCGGTTCAACCGACCATGCCTGGACGTTGGCGCGCAACTTGCCGAACACCGCAGGTGCGGCCTTGAAGGCCGCTCCATTGGCAGCATCGATCGCCAGGTTGAGGTCGCGGTGGCTGTAGCGCGCAACCGAGGCGAGGAAGTCGACGTATCGCTGGAAGGCTTTCGAGTCCTGGAATCGGGTCCCAACTCCCGATCCGATGGGTATCCGAGCACTTTGGCTCCGCAACGCCTTTTCGACCTCGTCCTCTTCATCGTCGCTCAACTTGGCGCCCGTGGCGCCGAGGAATTTGATGCCGTTGTCGGCCGCCGGATTGTGCGAGGCAGAGACGACTGCACCCATCGTGGCGCCGGTGGTCGCCGTGAGATAGGAAATGCCGCCGGCGGGTAGGACCCCGACATCGACCGTATCAATGCCTGAAGATTGAAAGCCAGCCTGCAGCGCCAGCGACAGCATCGCGCCTGAGCGCCGCGGATCACAGCCGACCAATGCGGGTCCCACCGTTAGCCGGGAACCGGCTGCGCGCCCGAGGGCGAGTGCAAGCTCCGGCGTCAACTCGAGATTGGCGACCCCGCGCACACCGTCGGTACCAAAGAGGCGTTCCCCTTCAGTGAGGAGCGAACGTTGTTGAGAGGCGCTGGCCAAATCAGCGCTTGGTGTACTGAACCGCCCGCCGTGCCTTTCGCAGCCCGTACTTCTTGCTCTCGACAGCCCTCGCGTCGCGTGTCAAGAGCCCCGCCTTTTTGAGCGACGTGCGCATCTCGCCGTCGTATTCAACGAGAGCGCGAGCGATCCCCAGACGCAGACGCGTCGGCCTGACCGTTGACCCCGCCGCCTTCGAGTCTGGCATCGATGTCGAAGCGGCCTTGAGTAGAGGTCAACTGCAGCGGTTCCATGATTCGCATGCGAGTCGCCATCGTGGGGAAATAGTCCTCGAGTTGACGATTGTTGAGAACAACCCGCCCTGTTCCCTCCCGCAGGCGGACGCGAGCAACGGACTCCTTGCGCCGGCCAACCGTTTGTGCGAGCGGCTTGGTCATGTGGCCTCCACCTTCCTGACTTTGAGCGGGTAGTTCTCCGGAACCTGCGCAGCGTGCTCGTGGTTCGAGCCCGCGTACACCTTGAGTTTGCGAATCATTTGCCGGCCCAGCCGATTCTTGGGAAGCATGCCCCGGACAGCTCTCTCGACTACGGCCTCGGGCCGCCTTTCCTTGAGACTCTCAAACGACTCTTCCCGGAGCCCGCCGGGATACCCCGAATGGCGGTAGTAAATCTTCTGCTGGCTCTTCTTCGAGGTGACTTCGACCGCGCCAGCGTTGATCACAATCACGAAGTCGCCTGTGTCGACATGGGGCGCATACATCGGCTTGTGCTTGCCCCGCAACAGCTGAGCCACTTCCGTAGCCACCCGACCCAGCGGCGCCGAGCCAGCATCAACTACCCACCATTTGCGGGTCACATCCGAGGCCTTGGGCGAGTATGTCTTGTTATTCATAGGAGCTTGTCCACAGGACCGTGTCAATCAGACCAGGGCGAATCGGCGCCTGCGGCCATGGATTCTGCTTCGAGTCGAAGCCCCACAATGTTACCTGCCGGGGGCCGAAAGGGAAACCTGACTGCTACCAACTGGCCAGGAGACCGGGCAATTCCGCCACTGATCGCAACCTCGGCTCGTGCTCGGGCGCAAGGTCAAAAGGATCGATCAGAACTGCCTGGGCGTACCCGGCGCCTAGGGCACCGGCGATGTCGTGGAACAGCGAATCTCCGACATACCAGACCTGGTCCGCGGTAAGACCAAGGAGGTCCAATCCGGCCTGGAAGATCGCTGGATCGGGCTTCGAGGCACCCACGTCAAAGCTATCGATGACGAACTCGAACGTTCCATCGAACCCCGCCTGCCGGAGCGATTCGGTGACCGACCCGTCTGAGTTCGAGATGACCCCCACCCTGATCCCGAGATTCTTGATCGCCTCGATAGTGCCGGGAATGGCGAAGCTCCAAAGGCCGTAGCCGCTGTTGGTCAGGATCGCTCCTTGCGAGGGATCGGGCAATCGCAGTCGCCCGAAGAAGTCGTCCTGCCAGATCTTCCAGTCGACTGTCTCGCCGGCCATACGACGGCGCGCAAAGGCGTCCATGGCGCGATAGTGAGCCTCGAACGAGTCGTCGTAAGTCAGCTCGTGGCTCAGCACCTCCGCCAATCGCACGTGGTCTTGCAGCACCAGCGTCCCGCCGGCATCGAAAAGAATCGCCTCAGGTCTCATTGCGACCACACGAAACGCTTAGGTTTGCGTGGTCGTCTAGCCACCACGATTGCCTTCAGTTTGAGTAGTGGGGTACTCGACCTCCCAGAGGATCAAGCCATGAGCCGGCGCCATCTGGCCCGCCCGGCTGCGATCGCGACCGGCCAGGACCTCCGCCATGGACTCCGGGGGACGGAGATTTTGGCCGACCTCCACGGAGAGACCGACTATCGAGCGAATCATCTGGTGGCAGAAGGCGTTCGCCTTGATCAGCAGCGACACCAGATCGTCTTTTGACCATCCCGCTTCGAGGACCCTGCGAATCGTCCCGCCGGCCGAGCTCGCCCGGCAGAATGCGGCAAAGTCGTGCTGGCCGATCAGCGTCTTGGTTGCCAGATTCATGGCTTCGATATCCAGGGGTTCGGGGACGTGCCACGCGGTGTGTCGCCTGAGCGGATCGGCGAACGGCTCGTTGAGGATCTGATAGCGATACGAGCGCGAGCTTGCCGAATGCCGGGCATCGAAGGACTCGTCGACCTGCTCGAGCGCGTGCGGGACTATCTCGGGGTGAAGCTGGCCCGCGAGCGACTTCAGGAGTCGAACTCGATCAGCGTCTTCGTCGAGCCGGAAACTCAGCACCTGTTGACGGGCATGGACCCCAGCGTCGGTTCGCCCGGCCGCAACCGTCGTCACGGGGACTTTCAAGCTGCGAGCAAGAGCCGCTTCGAGCTCTCCTTGCACTGTGCGTAAGCCTGGTTGGCGCGCCAGGCCCCGAAACCCAGTGCCGTCGTAGGCAAGGTCCAACCGGTAAATGGGCATCAGATGCGGAAGAACGGAGCCCGGAAGATGAGTTGGATCAACAACACCGCGGCGGCGCCAAGGACGACCGCTCCCAACGCCTCTTTCCAGTGGAGATTGAGCGCGATGCCGGTCACGACTACGACTAGCGCGAGATACCAGAGCAAGCCGATCTGCCCCACAAGGTTGTTGCCGACGAAACCATCGGCGGCTCCAAGCAGGAGGGGTAAGCGCGCAAATCCGGTGACCCGGAACACCGATTCGATCGGCCCGGTCCCTTTCAGGAGTTTGGTGCCCATCAACCAGATTGCGGCGGAGAGAAACAGCCAGCCTGCCACCCCGAGGATCACCGATTCGACAAAAAACCCGAGGCCGAATGTCCCCAAGGCGATCATCGTCGCGATGGCAACGACAGCTTCGATCGCGGCCGCCAGGAGGACTGCATCGCCAGTCGCAGAGCTGTCGAAGAGAATTTGCCGGGCGGCCGGTTTGTCGAAGGTGGCAATTCGCATGGCGCGCTGGAGCGTCTGGTTCATGTCACCTTCTTCGCAGCCAAACTTCGCGCACGGAGTGATCCTGACCTTTGTGCAGAATCAGTGTCGCTCGCTCTCGGGTGGGAAGGATGTTCTCGGACAGATTGAGCAGGTTGATCTCCTTCCAGATTCGTCGCCCTTCCTCCTCGGCTTCGGCTTCGGTTAGCTGAGCGAACCGGTGGAAGTAGGCACGCGGATCCTGGAACGAAGTGGCGCGCAGTCTCAAGAAACGATCGACGTACCAGCCCTCGATGTCCTCGGGAGTCGCATCGACGTATATCGAAAAATCGAAGTAGTCGGAAACGAAAGTGTTGGTGCCGCCTCCCTGGAGAACATTGAGTCCTTCGACAATGAGAATGTCCGGTCGGGTGACGACCCGCTCTTCGCCGGGGACGATGTCATAGGCCTGATGGCTATACACCGGGGCACTCACCTCGTCGGCGCCCGATTTCAGGTCGGCCACAAACTGGAGCAAGCGGCGGCGATCGAAACTCTCCGGAAAGCCCTTGCGGTGCATCAACTGGCGCGCTTCCAGGACCGCGTTGGGCAGAAGAAAGCCGTCGGTGGTGACGAGGTCGACCCGCGGATGATCAGGCCAGCGGCTTAGCAACCGTTGAAGGACCCGGGCTGTGGTCGACTTCCCTACTGCGACCGAGCCCGCGACCCCGATCACATATGGGACCGGAGTGTTCGGTTTGCCGAGGAACGTGTCGGTGACGCTGAAAAGGGTTTGGCTCGCGCGGACATAGAGATTGAGCAGACGAGAGAGTGGCAGAAACACTTCTTCGACTTCTTGCAACGAAAGCGCGGTATTGATGCCCCGCAACTGCGTGACGTCTTCGGCGGTGAGAGTCAGCGGTGTCGAGGCGCGCAACAGCGCCCATTCGGCGCGTGAGAAGACCAGGTAGGGACTTTGGTCAACTTCCACGTCCGGCGACACTACCGGCGCGCTACTTAAACGAGTTCGATGACTGCGACTTCGGCGCCGTCGCCACGACGCGGGCCGAGCTTGGTGATGCGGGTGTAGCCACCCGGACGCTCGACGTAGCGAGGAGCGACCTCGTCGAAGAGCTTGGTCACCACCGCGTTGTCGCGGATCGTCCGCAGCACAATCCGGCGCGAGTGCAGATCGCCTTTGCGCGCCTTGGTGATCATCTTCTCGGCCAACGGGCGCACAGCCTTGGCCTTGCCCAAAGTTGTGATGACCGAGCCCTCGTTGAAGAGCGATCGGGCCAGGTTGGCCAGGATCACCTTCTCATGAGCTCCGGAGTTGCCGAAGCGAGCACCTTTCCGTGGCCGGGGCATTAGTTCCCTTGGTCCGCCAGGGACAGGCCGAGCTCATCGAGCTTGGCAATGACTTCTTCGAGGCTCTTCTGCCCGAAGTTGGTGATGTTGAGCAAATCATCCGCGGTTCGCTGAACGAGCTCGCCAACGGTCTTGATCTGGGCGCGGCGGAGGCAGTTGCGGGGACGCTCGGTCAAATCGAGGGCTTCGATGGGAAGGTCGAGATCGGGTGATCCCGAGCTTTCGCTCTGGCGTTCGCCGAGCTCGAGGCCAACCCCTTCGCCCATGTCGGCGAAGAGATTCATCAGTTCGCGCAGGGTCTTGCCAGCCGACGAGACTGCTTCCCCGGGAGTGATCGCTCCGTTGGTCTCGACATCGAGGACCAGGCGATCGAAGTTGGTCATCTGCCCCACCTGAGTGTTTTCCACCCGGTAGGCAACCTTGCGCACCGGCGAGAACATCGAGTCGATGGGAATGACGCCGATCGTGCCAGTACCAAGCTTGTTGCTCTCAGCCGAGCGATAGCCCACTCCCGGGCCGACGGTGAGTTCCATCTCCAGCTTGCCATCGGCAGAGAGCGTGGCGATGACCTGGTCCGGATTGACGATCTCCACACCGGTAGGCACCTTTAGCTGACTGGCCGTCACTTCACCGGCCCCGCGAGCCGACAGATAGATCGTGTGCTCGTCGGTTTCCTCGAGACGTACCACCACTTGCTTGATGTTGAGGATGATGTCAACCACATCTTCGACCACGCCACTGATCGTCGAGAACTCATGCTGAATCCCCTCGACACGGATATTGGTGACGGCTGCGCCGGGAATGCGCGACAGGAGCGTCCGCCGCATGGTGTTGCCAAGGGTATAACCGAAGCCCGGCTCGAGCGGCTCGGCCACAAAATTGGAACGATTCTCTCCGACTTCTCTTTCCTCGATGTGAGGACGCTGAACGATCAACACGGCTCTGTCTCCTTAAATACGAACACTGCTTAACAAATTCTTGGCAACTACTTGGAGTAGAGCTCGACGATCATCTGCTCCTTGATGCCGGTGTCGATCTGCGCCCGCATGGGCAACGACAACACCGTCACCGAGCGACCTTCACTGTTCACCGACAACCACTCGGGGACCGGGTGATTGATGGTGTCCAATGAGTGCTGGATGATCAATAGCTCACGACTGCGCTCTTTGGCAGAGACAACGTCGCCCGCCTTGAGCTGAAAAGAAGGAATGTCGACCCGTTTCCCATTGACCCGGAAGTGGCCATGGTTGACAAGCTGGCGGGCCTGAGGGCGAGTGGCAGCCATGCCCGCTCTCCACACCACGTTGTCGACGCGAGACTCGAGCAGCCGCAGCAGGCTCTCACCGGTGATCCCCGGTTGTCGCGTGGCCATCTCGTAGTAACGGCGGAATTGGCGCTCGAGGACTCCGTACATCGCCTTCAGCTTTTGCTTCTCGCGTAGCTGGAGCTGGTAGTCGCTCTCCTTGATCCGGCCGCGTCCGTGCTGACCGGGGGGATACGGTCGCTTCTCGACCGGACAGCGCTTGGACTGGCAAAGCTGGGTGCGAGCGCGCCGACAGGCGCGGTGACGGGGACCGGTGTTCCTCGCCATCAAGCTCTCCGCTTCTTCGGGCGGCAGCCGTTGTGCGGCATCGGGGTGACGTCACGAATGCCGGTGACTTCCATCCCCATGTTCTGCAAAGTGCGAACGGCTGTGTCCCGGCCCGAACCTGTGCCTGATACGACGACGTCGAGCTTGCGGATGCCGTGCTCGCCGGCCCGACGGGCAGCTTCCTCGGCCGCAACCTGAGCGGCATACGGAGTCGACTTACGCGATCCCTTGAAGCCAACCGAGCCGCCGGAGGTCCAGACAACCGTGTTGCCGCCCTGATCGGTGATATTGATGATCGTGTTGTTGAAAGTGGCCTTGATATGGGCCTGGCCGTGAGCGATGTTCTTGCGCTCGCGCCGACGTACCCGCTTTTGTCCTGGGGCCGCTCCGGCCGCCGCTTGTTTTTGTGCCATGTGCTATTTCTTCAGTTTCTTCTTGCCGGCGATCGCGGTCTTGGGACCTTTGCGGGTACGAGCGTTGGTATGGGTGCGCTGGCCGCGAACCGGTAAGCCACGACGGTGCCGCACGCCCTGATACGAACCGATCTCGATTTTGCGCTTGATGTTCTGCTGAATCTCGCGCCGGAGATCGCCTTCGACCTGATAGGTCGCCTCGATGAATCGCCGAATCTTGGCGGCTTCATCTTCGGTCAGGTCTTTCACTTTGGTGTCTGCGTCTAGCGACAACTCGGCACAGATCTGATGCGAACGCGTAAGACCAACGCCGAATATGTAAGTGAGGGCGATCTCGAGCCGCTTGTCACGAGGCAAATCAACGCCGGCGATGCGAGCCACTAGCCCTGCCTCTGCTTGTGACGGGGGTTAGAGCAGATGACCCAGACGCGACCGTGCCGCCGGATGATCCGGCACTTTTCGCACATCTTCTTGGTTGAGGGCCTGACCTTCATCGGTATCTCCAAACGATGCGACCTCTGGTGGGGTCGTACGCCGACAGTTCTACGTCCACCCGGTCGCCGGGCAGAATGCGGATGTATCTCATCCTCATTTTTCCGGACACATGCGCGAGAACTTCCAGGCCGCCGTCGATTTCCACACGGAATGTGGCGTTTGGGAGGTTTTGCAAAACAGTGCCAGAAACCCTGATGACATCGTCTTCTTCTTCAGTCGTCACGTCAGCAGGGTCCCAGAGACCGGTCGAGAATTGTAGCGGATGCTGGCATTTTGGGACAAATTTGGCTGTTTCGCGAGCAGTTGATCCACGGCTATCGGGCCGTTCGGAACCGTGGTCACCTTGGGCCCTTCTTTGGTAAGGATCACCGTGTGCTCGAAGTGCGCCGCCAGCGAGCCATCAGCGGTGCGCACCGTCCAAAGATCATCGTCGATCACGGCCTCCCAACTTCCGCTGGTGAACATAGGTTCGATACAGATCCCCATCCCGGTCTTTAGCTTGAGACCCCGGCCGGCCTGGCCCAGATTGGAGATATGGGGCTCTTCGTGCATCCGCCGGCCGATGCCGTGACCGCCGTACTCCCTGATGATCCCGAGACCATGTTCGTCTCCCACGGCCTGGATAGCGGCACCGACGTCGCCCACCCGGTTGCCGGCTCGCACCTCCCGGATCCCCGCCCACATGCTCTTTTCCGTGACGTCGATCAGCATCGCCGCCTGAGGAGAAATGTTCCCGATACCCACTGTGAAGGCGGCGTCGCCATGGAAGCCTTCAAAGATTGCCCCGGCGTCGACGGAGAGGATGTCGCCCTCGCGGAGTGCGTATTCGTCGGGGATGCCGTGAACGATGGCGTCGTTGACTGAGAGACAAAGGTGGCCCGGATAGGGCGGCTGATGAGGAGAAGGTTGGTACTTGAGGAACGAAGGCACACAGCCCCGGTTGACCGTCACCTCGGCGGCAATGCGATCTAAGCTCGAGCAGTGTGGTCCCTGGTCGCGCGGCTGCCTTGACGGCTTCATGGATCGCTCCGACGCACCGACCGGCTTCGGCCATCTTGGCGAACTCGCGTTCCGACTTGAGGTTGATCACTGGTTGACCCTTCCCGCGCGATGGCTTCCAGCACCCGCTCGGTGACTTCGTCGACTTCGCCGAGTCCATCCACCTCGATCACCAGGCCACGTGCCTTGTAAAGGTCGAGCAGCGGCGCTGTCTCCTCTTCGTAGATTCGGAACCGTTCGGCGGATCGTCTCCTCGGTGTCATCGACCCGGCCTCGAGCCAGCATGCGATCCACGAGGGCGTCTTCCTTGACCTCGAAAAGCACCACCCGGTCGAGACCTTGGTCACCGAGCAACTGGTCGAGGGCGGCGACCTGTTGCGCCGTGCGCGGGAAACCGTCGAGGATGAACCCGGTCGTGGTGTCGGCATCACGCATCCGTTCGGCGAGCATCGCCACCGTTAGTTCGTCGGGGACATAGGCGCCGGCTTCCAAAATGGCTTCGACCTGGCGTCCGAGGTCGGTTCCGTTGCTGACGTGGAAACGAAACATCTCCCCCGTCGAGATGTGCGGAATCCCCAGCCGAGCGGCCACCAACGCGGCCTGTGTGCCCTTGCCTGCCCCGGGAGGCCCGATGAAGAGGAGCCTCATCGATCGGGGGCCATCAAGTCAAGAATCCTTCGTAGTTGCGCATGGTCAGCTGGCTCTCGATCTGCTTCATCGTCTCGATCGCCACTCCCACCACGATCAGAATCGAAACCCCCGAGAACCCGATCGGGATTCCCCAAATCAGCGAGGCCAGGGTCGGCACGACTGCGATCAATCCCAGAAAGATCGAACCCGGGAAGGGTGATGCGATTGAGTGTGTGACTCAGGTAACGCTGCGTCTGGCCGATCCTGGCCGGACGCCGGGGATGAACCCTCCTTGGCGCTGCAGCATCTCCCCTTGCCGGGTCGGGTCGAACTGGATCGCCGTATAGAAGTAGGTGAAACCGATGATGAGGAAGAAGAGGATCAGCACGTACCAGATGCTCACCTGACCGGTCCCGCCGCCACCCAAATTGGTGTTGATCCAGCGGTAGATCCCCTGCATGAAGGCGTTGTTGAGGGGGATGGCGGTGACCAAGAGCGACGGGAACAAGCATCACGGACGACGCGAAGATCACCGGGATCACCCCGGCGGTGTTCACTTTGAGCGGGATGTAGGTCGACTGCCCACCCATGACCCGCCGTCCCCTGACTCGCTTGGCAAAGGAGATCGGGATTCGCCGCTGCGCCTGATCGATGTAGATGATCGCCACGATCATCAGAAGGAACGCCACGATGATGAGACCGAAGAGCCCGAATCGCCCGACGGCTCCGGTAGTACCCCAGATCTGGCCGAAGATGAAGGGGAACTGGCTGAGGATCGAGGCAAAGATCAGGAGCGACATCCCGTTGCCGATTCCCCGCTGGGTGATCAATTCACCGAGCCACATCACAAAGGCCGTGCCGGCGGTCATCGAGAGGATGATCAACGAGACACGACCCGGCGTGTAGTTCGGGACGAGGTCAATTCCACCGGTGAACCGCCCCGTGTGGAAGAGATAGGTGTAACCGGCCGACTGCACGGCGGCGAGAAACACGGTCAGATACCGGGTCCACTGAGTGATCGTCTTGCGTCCGCTCTCGCCCTCTTCTTGCAGCGCTTGCAATCGGGGGATCACCACGGTGAGAAGTTGCATGATGATGGTCGCGGTGATGTAGGGAAGAATCCCGAGACTCAAGACCGAGAACTGTTCGAGGGCGCCGCCCGAGAACAAGTTCAGGAGTCCGTAGATACCGCCGGCCTCCTGCTGCGACTGCCAAATCCGGAGCGCGTTCAGATCGACTCCCGGAACGGGGATCGCGGTGCCAAATCGATAAACCGCGAACATCGCGATCGTAAAAAGGATCTTCCCGCGCAGATCGGGGATCGTGAACATGTGCCGGAACATCGCAAACATGGCTAAGCAATGACCTCGACGCTGCCGCCAGCTGCCTCGATCTTTTCCTTGGCGCTTTCCGAGAACGCATCAGCCTTCACGGTCAGGGCCCGATCGATTTCTCCCATGCCCAAAACTTTGACCGGCCCGCGATGCTTGACCAGGCCGCGCTTGCGCAACTCCTCAGGCTCGACGACCGAACCCGCCGCAAACTGGTTGAGAGTGCTGAGATTGATAATGGCGAAGGGCACCTTGTTTGGATTGCGAAAGCCCTTGAGCTTGGGGATTCGCATCGACATCGGCGTCTGTCCGCCCTCGAAGCCAGGGCGCAACGTGTTGCGCGCCTTGAGCCCCTTGGTCCCGCGGCCGGCGGTCTTGTTGCCTTTGCCACCCGGCCCGCGTCCGTAACGCCGGCGCGCCCGGCGCGACCCGGGGTCCGGCTTCAAATCGTGTAGTTGCAATCGATCGGTCATTTCACTGATGTTTTCTTGGCTGGAGCCTTCTTGGCGGTCTTCTTGGCGGGAGCTTTCTTGGCGGTCTTCTTGACAGCTTGCGGTTTCCTGGGCGCTTCGTCCTCGGTGACCTCGACCAGATGCCGCACCTTATGAATCGCACCTCGCGTTGACGGGTTGTCGGGCAGCACCCGCGACGAGTTCATCTTGCCGAGGCCCAACCCGGCAATCACTAGGCGCGTCTTCGGCTTCTCGCCGATCGGGGACCGGCGCAAGGTGACGGTGAGGTTGCCGGCCATGCCTAGTTCCTCGCTCGCAGTGCCTCAGTACTCCGGTACGCCGCGAGCAGGGCCGGCGGGACAATGTCCTCGGGCTTCTTCCCCCGCAGGGCTGCAACCTGATCGGGGCGACGCTGTCCGGTTAGTGCGTTCATCGCCGCCTGCGCGACATTGATGTGGGTCGGCGAGCCCAGCGACTTCGCCAGCGCATCCTTGATCCCGGCGGCTTCGAGGATCTGGCGAACCGCACCACCCGCGATGACCCCGGTTCCCGGTGCAGCGGGCTTGATCATCACCCGGGAGGCACCGTGGATGCCGACCGCCTCATGGACGATCGTCTGTCCTGCCATCGGGATGACGCACCATGGCCTTGCGGGCAGCCTCCATGCCCTTTTGGATGGCGGTCGGGACTTCGCGGGCCTTCCCGTAGCCGACGCCGACCTTGCCTTCGCCGTCACCGACCACCACGAGCGCGGTGAAGCTGAACCGCTTCGCACCCTTCGTGACCTTGGCGACGCGGTTGATGTTGATGACTCGTTCTTCGAATTGCGACTCTGCCATGCTGCTCCTAGAAATCCAGGCCAGCCTCACGGGCAGCGTCGGCCAATGCCTTGAGCCGCCCGTGGTAGGCGAAGCCACCACGATCGAATATCACTGCGGCCACGCCGGCCGATCTTGGCCCGGGAAGCCAGAAGCTTGCCGACTTCGGTTGCGGTTTCCACGGTGAGGGTTCGTCCGCGCAGGTCGGCTTCTTGCGAAGAAGCGGAGGCCAAAGTACGACCAGTCTCGTCGTCGATGACCTGGGCGTAGATGTAGCGGTTGCTTCGAAAGACTGCGAGGCGGGGACGTTCGCTTCTTCCCACAACGCCCTTCCGAACGCGGACGTGGCGGCGTCGGCGGGCCTCGAGACGAGTCCCGCGGCTCATCGCTTGCCCGCCTTTCCGGCCTTGCGACGAACCTGCTCGTCGCTGTAGCGGATGCCTTTGCCCTTGTATGGCTCCGGCGGACGCAGCTTGCGGATATCGGCGGCCACCTGTCCGACAGTTTCCTTGTCGATGCCGGAAACGATCACCTTCGTCGGTTCCGGCACTTCGAAGGTGATTCCCGGCCGGGGCGGCGAACTTGACGGGATGGCTGAAGCCGAGCTGCAGCTCGAGATCGTCAGCCCTTGAGCATGGCCCGGTATCCGACCCCGACGATGTTGAGCTCTCGCCGGAAACCCTCGGACACCCCAACGACCATGTTGTTGAGCAGCGCGCGGGAGAGACCGTGCAAGGCCCGGCTTTGGCGCTGGTCGTCTGCGCGGGCGATGCTGAGCTGGCCCTCCTCGTGGGCGATCGAGACCCGATCGGGAAACGTCCGCTCCAGGCGTTCCGCGTGAGCCTTTCACTGCCACCCGCGAGCCGTCGATTTTGACGTCAACGCCCGGAGGAACCGGAATCGGCTTCTTGCCAACCCGGCTCATCTCACCAAACCTCGCACAGGATCTCGCCGCCGAGGCTGCGCCGACGAGCGTCGCGGTCGGCCATCAGGCCCTGGGAGGTGGAAACCACTGCCACCCCGAGGCCACCCTGCACGCGCTTGGATTTCCGTGACCGATTGCCGGTAGACGCGGTGCCCGGGTCGAGAGATGCGTCGCAGGCCGGCAATAGCCGGAGTTCGCTTGGGGCCATAGCGGAGAACGAGAGTCAGGTTCTGCTGGACGCCTTCTCCCCCGGTCTCGTAGCGATCGATGAAGCCTTCCTCTGGCCAGGATGCGAGCAATCCCCTCTCGCTGTTTCGAGAGCGGCATCTCCACTTTCTCGTGCCCGACCGCAACGGAGTTGCGAATCCGGGTGAGCATGTCGGCGATGGGGTCGGTCATCATGGCTACCACGAAGCCTTTCTGATACCGGGAAGCTCGCCGCGGGACGCAAGCTGGCGCACGCAGATGCGACACATACCGAAGTCGCGCATATAGGCCCGCGCCCGTCCGCACCGCTGGCAGCGGGTGTATCCCCGAACCACGAATTTGGGTTTGCGGTTGGCCTTGAGGACCATTGATTTCTTAGCCATCGATACTCCTAGGCCCCGACTTTCGCTGATTCTTGGGCCGTTTGTCCCAAGCTGCTGCTATTTGGGCTTTTTGCTACTTGGGCTTCTTGCTGTTTCCGGAACGGGAATCCAAACGCCTCGAGCAATGCCTTGGCTGGGCATCGTCATTGGCGGACGTGCAGATGGTGATGTCCATTCCTCGCACCGACGAGACCCGGTCGAAATCGATCTCGGGAAAGATCAGCTGCTCCGTCACTCCGAAGGTGTAGTTGCCCCGTCCATCGAAGGAACGCGGGTTGAGTCCCCGAAAGTCACGAATCCGGGGGATCGAGACCGCCAGCAAACGATCGAAGAACTCCCACATGCGGCTGCCACGCAAAGTCACCGAAGCCCCAACTGGCATGCCTTCGCGGACCTTGAAGCCGGCGACCGAGCGCCGCGACTTGTTGAGCCGGGGCTTTCTGACCGGTGATCAGCGAAAGCTCATCCATGGCCGACTCGATCTGGCGACGATCGGTCACCGCTTCGCCGACTCCCATGTTGACGACGATCTTCTCGAGCCGGGGAATCTGCATCACGTTGGCGACGCCGAGCTGCTCCTTGAGGGCCGGGGCGACCTTTTCGTTATAAGTCTCTTTGAGGCGGGGGACGGTCACAGGTCACCTCCGCAACGTTTGCAGACCCGCTGCTTGCCGTGGTCGTCGATGCGATAGCCGATCCGGGTCGGCTCCCCGCAGTCTTCGCAAACGATCATCACATTGGATGCGTCGATCGGCATGTCTTTGTCGATGACGCCTCCCTGCATCGTCTGTCCGCGCTGCTTCTGATGCTTGCGGGCAGTATTGACCCCTTCGACAATCACCTGGTTCTTCCGAGGAATGACGCGATCGATACCGCGACTCCTTGCCGGTGTCCTTCCCGGAGATGACGACGACTTTGTCTCCTGCCTTCAACCTCATTGGATCCCTCCGGCTCATCACAACACCTCGGGAGCCAGCGAAACGATCCGCATGAACCGGTGGTCACGCAACTCGCGAGCGACCGGGCCAAAGATGCGGGTGCCGCGCGGCTGGCGATTGTTGTCGATGATCACGCAGGCGTTGTCGTCGAAACGGACGTAGGTGCCATCCTGGCGGCGCGACGCCTTACGGGTTCGCACCACAACGGCCTTGACCACTTCGCCCTTTTTCACCGTGCCCCCGGGAATGGCATCTTTCACTGCGGCGACGATCACGTCGCCGATGCCGGCGTAACGGCGGGTAGATCCGCCGAGCACCCTGATACAAAGCACCTCGCGGGCGCCGGTGTTGTCGGCCACTTTGAGACGCGACTCCTGCTGGATCACTGGTTGCCTCTCATCGAGCACGCTCGACGATCTCCACCACGCGCCAGCGCTTCTGGCTCGAGATGGGTCGTGTTTCCATGATCCGAACCGTGTCGCCAAGCTTGGCGTCGTTGGTCTCGTCGTGGACATGAAACTTGGTGGTGCGGCGGACGACCTTGTGGTAACGGGGATGAGTGAACGAACTCGGGATCTCGACGGTCACGGTCTTGTCCCGCGCGTCAGACACCACGACGCCCACTCGGGTCTTCCTTCGTCCTCGGTCTGCTGGTTCCGTCATGATCTGCTTCCCTCTGACCCCTGATCTCTGACCCCTGATCCCTCGGGCTGACGCCACTCCTCGATTTCCTGCTCACGCAAAATCGTGTTGATCCGCGCAATCTCTCTCCGGGTCCCCCGCAGCTGGGCGGTGTTCTCGAGCTGGTTGGTCGCCAACTGAAAGCGCAGGTTGAAGAACTCCGCTTTGGCTTCAGCGAGCTTTTCTGTCAGCTCGTCGAAGGTGAGATCACGAAGCTCGGTGGCGTTCATATCTGATCCCGGGCGATGATGCGGGTCTTGATCGGAAGTTTGTGTCCGGCCTTGCCAAGCGCTTCGCGGGCGAGTTCCTCGGTTACGCCGGCGAGTTCGAACATCACGCGTCCCGGCTTGACCACAGCAACCCAGAACTCGGGGTTGCCCTTGCCCGAACCCATCCGGGTCTCCGCCGGCTTCTGCGTCACGGGCTTATCGGGAAATATGGTGATCCAGACCTTTCCGCCGCGCTTGATGGTGCGGTTGATCGTGATGCGGGCGGCTTCGATCTGACGAGCGGTGATCCAGGCCGACTCGGTCGCCTGGAGCCCGAACTCGCCGAAATTGACCTCGGTACCACCTTTGGCCATGCCGGAGCGCCGACCACGATGCACCTTGCGGTGCTTGGTGCGCTTGGGCATCAACACGACTTATTCCTCTTCCTGCGTCTCTTCTATGTTCTGATCAGCGACACCGCTCTCGATCGCGTCTTCGAAATCGATGTCAGCGGTCTCCTCGGTCGTGCCGGCCGTTTCTTCGGTTGGATCGACTGCTTGCTCATCGAGGGCGTCGGCGGGCGAGGGAACGACCGGCTCGATCTCGGTTTCCTCGCGCGCAGTCGCATACTCGACTTCGGCTTGTTCCGCGGTAATCCGGCGACCGCCACCCGCTTCAATCAGGCGACGTCCCGGTTCGCGCTTGCCCCCTCCGGCCTCGATGAGACGCTTGCCGCCTCCGGCTTCGATGAGACGGGGCATTTTATCACGACCCACTGCCTGCTCGGCTCGGGCTTTGACCGGCGCCGTGCGTCGCGCCGGGCCTCCTGTGGCCAGTGCAGCCTCGGCCGCGATCTTCTCGCGGCTGGCCGAAACACCCCCGATCACGTCTCCTCGGTAAACCCAAACCTTGACTCCGATGGTGCCACCGGTGGTGTGTGCGGTGGCTTGACCGAAGTCGATGTCCGCCCGGAGCGTGTGCAATGGCACCCGTCCTTCCCGGTACCACTCCCGCCGTCCCATGTCGGATCCACCAAGGCGGCCATTGCATTCGACCCGAACGCCCTGGGCGCCCGCCTTCAGCGCCGACGCAACCGCCCGCTTCATGGCCCGCCGGAAGGCAACGCGGTTCTCGAGTTGATCGGCCACTCCCTGGGCGAGCAGTTGGGAGTCGAGGTCGGGATCCTTGATCTCGTTGATATTGAGCTTGACCGGCTTGCTCGCGATCTTCTCCAGGCCACCTCGCAACCGCTCGGCCTCGGACCCTTTGCGACCAATCACCACGCCCGGCCGGGCGGTCTGGATCTCGACGACGACGCGGTCACGCGTCCGCTCGATGTCGATACGCGAGACCGCGCCGCGCTTCAATTCACCGCGCAGGTAGTCGCGAATCTTCCAATCTTCGTTGACGAGCGCGACGTAGTCCTTGTCGGAGTACCACTTGGACTTCCAGTCGTTGGTGGTTCCGATCCGGAACAAATAGGGATGCGTCTTCTGACCCATCAGCTCTCTTCCCGATCGTCAGAAGCAAAACAATCAGTGTTATGTGGCTGGTTCGTTTGCGAAAAGAACATCAAACTTCTTCTTCCTGGCCGTCAGAGACGACAATCGTTATATGGCTGGTTCGTTTGCGAATTCGGCTGGCGCGACCGCGAGCGCGAGGTTGGAAGCGGCGCAGAGTCGGGCCCTCGTCGGCAAACGCTTCGGCCACTTTCAGGTCCTCGGCGTCGAGAGAGAAGTTGTGCTCGGCATTGGAGATGGCAGAGTTCAAGACCTTGGTGATGTGGGCGGCGGCGCCGCGGGGAGACAACGCCAGGATCGCTTTGGCGTCTTCGACCGGCATCCCCCTGACCAAATCGAGCATTCGTCGGACCTTGAGTGGAGGATGACGCACGAACTTGGCCTGGGCCCTGACCTTCATGATCGGCGTTCATAGCTTGCGAACCGCCTTCTCCTTCTTGCCCGAGTGGCCGCGGAAGGTTCGAGTCGGAGCGAATTCGCCGAGCTTGTGGCCAACCATCGACTCAGTGATGAACACCGGGACGTGCTTGCGCCCGTCGTGGACCGCGATGGTGTGGCCGAGCATTTCGGGCACGACGGTGGAACGGCGGCTCCAGGTCCGTATCACCCTCTTTGTCGTCCCGACGGTTGAGGTCGTCGACCTTGTCCATCAGATGGTCGTCGACGAAGGGTCCTTTGGAAAGACTTCGTGCCATGGGTTACCTCTGACCTCCGATCGACCGGCGGCGAACGATCATTGAGTTGCTGGACTTCTTCTTCTTGCGGGTGCGGCCCTCGGGCTTCCCCCAAGGGCTAACCGGATGGCGGCCACCGGAGGTTCTGCCCTCTCCTCCACCGAGGGGGTGGTCGACCGGGTTCATGACGACACCACGACTCTGGGGGCGGACGCCTTTCCAGCGCTTCCGGCCTGCCTTGCCGAGCTTGACCAGCTCGGCTTCTTGATTGCCAACCTGACCGACGGTGGCGCGGCAGTCGAGGGGAACCATCCGCATCTCCCCAGAGGGCAAGCGGAGCAGGGCCATCTCGTTCTCCTTCGACATCAGCTGCACACCGGCCCCTGCCGAGCGTGCAATCTTGGCTCCACCGCCCGGATCGCATTTCGATCGCGTGGACCGTCGTTCCCGACGGGATGTTGCGAAGCGGTAATGCGTTGCCCGGCTTGATGTCCGAGCCCGGCCCTGAGGTCACCTTGTCGCCTACCTTGACCCCGAGCGGCGCCAGGATGTAGGCCTTCTCGCCGTCGGCGTAGTGCAGCAAGACAATGCGGGCGTTGCGATTGGGGTCGTATTCAACTCCGGCCACGTTCGCCGGGATCCCGTCCTTGCGACGACGGAAGTCGATGACGCGATAACGATTCTTATTGCCCCCGCCGCGATGTCTCGAAGTAACCCGGCCGTGCACGTTGCGACCGCCGGTCGACTTCTTCGACTCGACGAGTGACTTCTCCGGTTCATCTTGGTTATCTCGACGAAGTCGGAAACGGTTTGAAACCGGCGACCGGGCGAGGTTGGTTTTCTGCTTCTAATTGCCATTTCTCAGACTCCGAACAAATCGATCGACTCGCCGTCGGCGAGCGTGACCAGCGCTCTCTTGGCTTGGTTGCGGCGGCCCAGGGTGCGGCCGGTCCGCTTCAGCTTTCCGGCCGACGGTTCTGGGTGTTGACCGAGCGAACGGTGACCGAGAAGATTTCCTGCACTGCGTCCTTGATCTCGCTCTTGTTTGAGCGGCGGTCGACCACGAACGTGTAGGTGTTGGCCTTGTCGATCAAGTCGTAGGACTTCTCCGACACGACCGGCGAAAGGATGATGTCGCGTGGGATCTTTCACGAGGCTTCCCCTTCCTTCACGAAGTCCGACTTGGAAACGTCGTAGGCGCCAGCACCGTTGACACTCTTCAAGCTCTCGGTGGTGAACACCAGCTGGCTTGCCCACAAGACGTCGTAGGTCGTGAGTTGGCCGGGTTCCGTGATCCAAACGTGAGGGAGGTTGCGAAAGGCGATCCCGGCGATTTCGTCGAGCCGACGAAGCACCAGGAGGGTCTTTCCTTCCGCTCCAACCGTGTTCAAGAGCTCAACGGCATCCTTGGTGCGCGGCTTGCTCCCAATCAAAGGAGTCGATGACCTTGATCGCCGACTCGGCGGCCCGGGTCGAGAGGGCTGAGTAAAGAGCGAGTCGCTTCATTTTGCGGGGAGTGCGCTGGCTGTAGTCCCGCGGCTCGGGCCCATGGGCGACACCACCGCCCCGGAAGATGGGAGAACGGAGCGAACCGGCCCGGGCTCGACCGGTGCCTTTTTGGCGCCACGGCTTGGCTCCACCGCCACGCACTTCGCCCCGGTTCTTGGTCTTGTGGGTTCCGGCGCGGGCTCCGGCCAAGTTGGGCGGTGACGACCTGGTGCATCACCCCGAGGTTGGGTTCGATTCCGAAGACGTCGCTGTTGAGCTCGACTTCGCCGGTTGACTTGCCCGCGACGTCGAACACCGGAACCTTCAGAGCCGCGCTCGTTTCACCAGAAGTTTTCTTGGCCCCAATGTTCTTGAGATTGGGGCCATCAGGACTTCACCGCCTCGCGGATCAGCACCATGCTGCCGTTGGCACCCGGGACGGCGCCTCGAAGCAGCAAGAGATTGTGATCGATGTCGACCTCGACGATCTGCAGGTTGAGGATGGTGACCTGATCGCCACCCATCCGACCAGCCCATCCTCATGCCTTTGAAAACCCGCGCGGGCGTCGAACAGGCTCCAATCGAACCCGGAGCCCGGTGCTTCTTGTGGTTGCCGTGAGCGGCGCCCTGACCCTGAAAATTGTGGCGCCGCATCACGCCCTGGGTGCCTTTGCCTTTTGACAAACCGCTGACGTCGGCCATCCCGCCCTTAGCCAGAACATCACCGAGGAGGATCTTCTGGCCGACCTTGTAAGCCGATGGGTCGTCGACGCGAATTTCGACCAGATAGCGGGCGGGCTCGACACCGGCTTTGGCGTAGTGACCGTTCATCGGCTTGTTGACCTGCTTGGCCTTGATGTCGCCGAAGGCGAGCTGAATCGCCGAGTAACCGTCGCTATCGGGCTGTTTGACCTGCACGACCTGGCAAGGCCCGGCCTTGATGACGGTCACGGGAATCGCGCGCGACTGAGCATCGAAGATCTGGGTCATGCCCAGCTTCTCGCCCAGGATCGCGTTCATAGTTTCTTTCCCCCAGCGAGCACAGCGAGTGTTGGGGGAGAGCCGGCAGTAGCCGGCGAGGGGGGAGATGTGACTTCGTCACAGCTTTATCTCCACCTCAACGCCTGCGGGAAGGTCGAGACGCATCAGCGAGTCGACCGTTTTTGGAGTGGGATCGAGGATGTCGATCAGCCGCTTGTGGATGCGCATCTCGAAGTGCTCGCGCGAGTCCTTGTCAACGTGCGGTCCGCGGATCACGCAGTAACGGTGGATCTCGGTCGGAAGCGGAATCGGACCCCTGATCTTGGCCTGCGTGCGAACCACCGTTTCGGCGATTTTGCGCGACGACTCGTCGACCACCTGGTGGTCGTAAGCCTTCAAACGGATACGAATCTTTCTGCTCAGCCATTACTTCACGATCTTGGTGACGCGGCCGGCGCCGACGGTGCGGCCGCCTTCGCGGATGGCGAAGCGGAGGCCTTCTTCCATGGCGATCGGGTTGATCAGCTCGACCGTCATAGTGGTGTTATCGCCCGGCATCACCATCTGGGTCCCCTCGGCCAAAGTGACCACCCCGGTCACATCGGTCGTCCGGAAATAGAACTGGGGCCGATACCCCTCAAAGAACGGGGAATGGCGACCCCCCTCCTCCTTGGTCAACACGTACACCGTCGCCTCAAAATTGGTATGCGGAGTGATCGACCCCGGCTTGGCCAACACCTGGCCCCGCTCCACATCGTCCTTCCCGATCCCCCGCAACAACACCCCGACGTTGTCCCCCGCCCGACCCTCATCCAACAGTTTGCGGAACGTCTCGATCCCCGTCGCCACCGACTTCTGCGTAGGACGGATCCCCACAATCTCCACCTCCTCGTTCACCTTCAGGATCCCCTGCTCCACCCGCCCAGTCACCACCGTCCCCCGCCCGGTAATCGAAAAGACATCCTCGATCGGCATCTGAAACGGCTTATCCGTCGCCCGCTCCGGCTCCTTCACATAGTCATCCACCGCCGCCATCAGACGCCACGATCTGATCAGCCGACTCGGCATCCCCATTCAACGCCTTCAACGCCGAACCCATCACCACCGGCACCTCATCACCCGGAAACTCATACTCGGTCAACAGATCCCGCACCTCGAGCTCGACCAGCTCCAACAGCTCCGGGTCGTCGACCATGTCCACCTTGTTCAAAAACACCACAATCGCCGGCACCCCCACCTGGCGGGCCAACAAGCACATGCTCCCGAGTCTGCGGAGCCGGCCCATCCGCCGCCGACACCACCAGAATCGCCCCATCCACCTGCGCCGCCCCGGTAATCATGTTCTTGATGTAATCGGCATGACCCGGCATATCGACA
The DNA here is from genome assembly GCA_963840175.1 of uncultured Acidimicrobiia bacterium. Lineage (GTDB taxonomy): Bacteria > Actinomycetota > Acidimicrobiia > Spongiisociales > ZC4RG35 > JACCTH01. The sequence goes on along the minus strand of CAWIXU010000007.1, from coordinate 296,350 downwards.
TGGGCGTAATGCCGATTCTCCGTCTCATACTCCACATGGGCAATCTGAATCGTGATCCCCCGCTCCCGCTCCTCCGGCGCCTTATCAATCTGATCAAACGACGTAAACGTATTCCCCGACACCCGCTCCGCCAACACCTTCGTAATCGCCGCCGTCAACGTCGTCTTCCCATGATCAATATGACCCATCGTCCCCACATTCACATGCGGCTTCGAACGCTCAAACTTCGCCTTACCCATTGATGTATTCCTCCGATCTATTCCGACTTACTTCGGTGTGCCACGACGGGCCGCGGCGACGACTTCCTCGGCGAGGCTTTGGGGCATGTCCTGGTATGAATGAAATTGCATGCTGTAGCTCGCCCGGCCCTGGGTCAGCGACCGCAGATCGGTGGCGTAGCCGAACATCTCCGACAGGGGGACCTGAGATCGAACCGTGCGGGCGTTGCCCCTCGTTCCCATCTCGCCCACCTCGACCGCGACGGGCAGAGAGATCGCCAACGACTGTGCCCATGTAGTCCTCGGGAGTGGTGACCTCCACCTCCATGATCGGTTCGAGCAGCTTGATGCCGGCCTTCTTCGCAGCCTCTTGCACCGCCATCGAACCGGCGATCTTGAAGGCCATCTCCGAGGAGTCGACGTCGTGATAGGAACCGTCGATCAGGATCGCCCGCACATCGACCAGCGGGTAGCTGGCGAGGATGCCGTTTTCGAGCGCCTGCTCGATGCCTTCGTCGACCGCCGGGATGTACTCGCGGGGGATCCGGCCGCCCTTGATCTCATCGACGAACTCGTAGCCTCCGCCAGGGCCGGTCGGTTCGAGATTGATGATGACGTGGCCGTACTGACCCTTGCCTCCCGACTGGCGAACGTACTTGCCCTCGATCTTCGAAACCGGGCCTTTGATGGTCTCGCGGTAGGCAACCTGCGGTCGCCCGACGTTGGCCGAGACCTGGAACTCACGCAGCAGGCGATCGACGAGGATCTCGAGGTGGAGCTCGCCCATACCGGCAATGATCGTTTGGCCGGTTTCCTCGTCGCTCCGCACCAGGAAGGTCGGGTCCTCTTCCATTAGACGGTGAAGCGACTCCGAGAGCCTCTCGTCGTCGGTCTTGGTCTTGGGCTCGATGGCGACCTGGATCACGGGCGCCGGGAATTGCATCGACTCGAGCTGGATCGGATTGTTCTCGGCGGAAAGGGTGTCGCCGGTGGTCGTGTTCTTGAGACCGACGACCGCGACGATGTCGCCCGTGAAGACCTGGTCGATGTCTTCCCGATGGTTGGCGTGCATGCGCAGGATGCGGCCCAGCCGCTCGCGCTTGCCGGTGGTCGCATTGAGGACTGTGTCCCCCTTCGAGGCATTCCCGGAGTACACGCGGAAGTAGGTGAGCTTGCCGACGTGGGTGTCGGACATGATCTTGAAGGCCAGCGCCGCGAAGGGTTCGGTGTCAGCGACCTCGCGCTTCAGCTCAAAGTCTTCATCGCCCGGCTTGAACCCCGTTGTCGGGGGAAGATCGGCCGGGCTGGGGAGGTAGGCGATGATCGCATCGAGCAGCGGTTGCACGCCCTTGTTCTTGAAGGCGCTTCCACAAAGGACCGGAACGAAGAGCTGTTCGATAGTCCCGGCGCGCACAGCGATGCGGATCTCGTCGGGAGTGATCTCGAGTTCCTCGAGGTACTTCTCGAGCAGCTTCTCGTCGGCTTCGGCCGCGACTTCGAGCATCTTGCCCCGCCACTCCTCGGCCTGGGCGAGCCATGTTGTCGGGGATTTCGGTGGTGTCCCAGACCTTGCCGTCGTCGCCCTTCCAGATGTGCGCCTTCATCTCGATCAGGTCGATGACGCCGGTGAAGTCGCCTTCACGCCCGATCGGGATCTGGAGGACGAGGGGATTGGCGCCGAGGCGATCGATGATCGACTGGACGTCGGCGTAGAAGTCGGCGCCAGTGCGGTCGAGTTTGTTGATGAAACAGATGCGAGGCACCTTGTACCGGTCGGCCTGACGCCACACAGTCTCGGACTGGGGCTCGACCCCGGCGACGCCGTCGAAGACGGCGACGGCCCCATCGAGGACCCGCAGGCTGCGCTCGACTTCGACGGTGAAGTCGACATGGCCGGGAGTGTCGATGATGTTGATGTGGTGGTCGTGCCAGATACAGGTGGTGGCGGCCGAGGTGATCGTGATCCCCCGCTCCTGCTCCTGCTCCATCCAGTCCATCGTGGCGGCGCCTTCGTGGACCTCACCGATCTTGTAGTTGCGACCCGTGTAGTAGAGGATGCGCTCGGTCAACGTCGTCTTGCCCGCGTCGATATGAGCCATGATCCCGATGTTGCGGGTGCGCGCCAAAGGCACCTGCCGCAGGTGCGATAGCGCGTTCTTGTCATTGCTCATTGCTTGGTTCCGTCTACTTGTGTTCGGGGTCGCTATTTCGTTGTGAACAGCCGCTGCTTAGAAGCGGTAGTGGGCGAAGGCCTTGTTGGACTCCGCCATCTTGTGAATGTCTTCTTTGCGCTTGACCGCCGCCCCCGTGTTGTTGGCGGCGTCGAGAATCTCAAAGGCGAGGCGCTCGGACATGGTGTGCTCCCGACGCCGGCGGGCGAAATGCGACCAGCCAGCGGATGGCGAGCGAGAGAGCCCGTCGGGGTGGCACTTCGACCGGTACCTGATAGGCGGCGCCACCGACGCGGCGGGAGCGCACCTCGAGATGCGGGCGGATGTTGTCGACCGCCTTCTTTAAGACGGTCACCGGGTCTTGCTTGGCGCGTGACTCGACGACTTCGAGGGCGTCGTAAACGATCCCCCGGGCGATGTCCTTCTTCCCCTTCCAAAGCACCTTGTTGATGATCTGGCTGACCAGGACCGAGCGGAATACCGGATCGGGATCGATCTTTCGCTTCTGGGCGGGAGCGCGTCTCATTACTTGGCCTTCTTGGCGCCGTAACGGGAGCGAGCCTGCTTGCGGTTCTTGACCCCGGAAGCGTCGAGCGTGCCTCGGATCACCTTGTAGCGGACGCCGGGGAGGTCGCGGACCCGGCCGCCGCGGACGAGCACGATCGAGTGCTCCTGGAGGTTGTGGCCCTCGCCGGGGATGTAGGCCGTGACCTCGATGCCGTTGTTGAGGCGGACACGGCAAACCTTGCGCAACGCCGAGTTCGGCTTCTTCGGGGTAACGGTGTAGACGCGGGTACAGACACCGCGACGCTGCGGCGCCCCGGCCAGAGCGGCGGTCTTCACCTTCTTGATCTTTGGCTGCCGGCCCTCGCGGACAAGCTGCTCGATAGTGGGCATGCTGCTCCTACGCGCATGATCGGCGTCCGGACACGACGCGTCCCGAACACCGACCCGTTTGAGTTGGGTGACCCGCTCCTCCGGTTAGCTCCGGCGGCGATCATCACGCCGAAAGCCCCTCAGGAGAGGGAATTGAGGTCAAAGACCACAGACGAAAGTATACGGGAAAGCGGCCAACAAGGTCAAAAACCCTCTGGATCGGTAGCGGACTGATCTGCGTCGCCCGTGATCCGTCGGTACGATCTCGGCCCCATGGAAGGCCAGTTCTTCTTCACCACTATCGCCGGGCTGTCCTTGAGCCTGGCGGGATTTGCCGCCCTGATCGCCTGGCTTCGGGACGATGACAGCACCTGGGATCCCGTCAACCTCTGGCGGGTGAAGACCATCGTGCGCCAGGCTTTCACCCTTGTCTTTCTTGCGTTGATCTTGATCCCGATCTTCTCGCTAACCGACGACATCCGGATGACGACCCGGTTTGGCTCCGCCGGCCTCCTCCTTGGTGTCGGAATCGATGTCTTCTACAACCGGCGTCCGGATCCGGAGATCTGGAAACCAAGGAGCAGTTGGACTTTCAACATGGCGTTCAGCGCGCTTTACGCCGCTTTTCATCTCGTGAACATCTTTCTGGCCAACTTCGGGCTCCTCCAGCTCGGCTTTGTCTTGGAGTGGCTTTCCCCCGCAGGAATCTTCTCCAATTTTGTGAGAGAGCTCGGTCGCCAGAAAGGCGAACCCGAATCGCTGGGCGAGGCGCTAACCGAGGGGTAGGGCGCGCTCAAGGGCATGGATGGGGCAGCTCGGAGGAACCGGTTATTCGGGTCAATACGTACTGTTCGCCATGTACTTTTCGAACGGGCGACCTGAGAGGTGGAATGGCCGAATTCATCCGCGTCGATCGCAGGGTCTTTCTTGCCCGGCTGGGCAAAGGAGTGCTGTCTATGGCGGTCTTGGGCGCCTGTTCCGACGACGTTCTTGCCTCGACAACCGCGAGTGCCACGACAAGACCCGGGCAGCAATGCGGGCACGACCGCCACTACCACCTCTGCGGCTTCGACCAGCGCTCCGGCAACGTCAACTTCGGGGGCGAGTGCAGCCGGCCAATTCGTGCGGGTCGAGCTTGGCTTCGTTTCGGCGTATGTGGTTGTCAGAGGAACGGAAGCCGCCGTGATCGATACCGGCGTGGCGGGAAGCGAGGAGTCAATCGAAGCCGCGCTCGGAGCCGCCGACCTCGGTTGGGATGCGGTCGGCCACGTCATTCTCACTCATCACCATCCCGACCACGTCGGGAGCTTGTTGCCGATCATGGAAGCCGCTGCCCAGGCGACCGGTTACGTGGGTGCAGGCGACTTTGGCAACGTCAGCGGACCCCGCGAACTGACTGCGGTAGTGGAGGGCGACGAAGTCTTCGGGCTGGAGGTGATCGAGACTCCGGGCCATACCGCGGGCCACATCAGCCTGCTAGACCCCGCCGCTTCGGTGCTGGTCGCCGGCGACGCTCTCAACGGCGCTGCGGGCGAAGTGGAAGGGCCCAATCCGCAGTTCAGCGAGGATCACGATCAAGCGCTGGCCACCGTCGGCAAGATGGCCGGGTTCGCCTACGAGATTCTCTACTTCGGTCATGGCGACCCGGTGATGAGCGGAGCCTCGAGCTCAGTGGCCGAACTCGCCGACAGCCTCTAGCCAAGTCGCCTCAAATTGGGGGCGAAGGTATCGATCATCAGGCGAACGTCGGGACCGAGCGGGTAGAGGATCGGGCTGGTGCATCCGTTCGCCCGATACTCCCCTACCTTCTCGACACACTCCTCCGGCGTCCCGGCGGCGCAAATCATTTGGACGATGTCGTCGGGCACAAGCTTTGCCGCTACCTCGAGCTGCTCGTGGGTGGCGGGCCAGGTGAGGACCCGACCGATTTCGTCAAGGAGAGCTTGCGGTACCCCCGAGGCCTTCATGATGTGCGGTTGCTGACCGAGGTATTGAGTCACCAGCATTCGAGCGGCGTCGATTGCCGTGGCGCGATCGGCATCCATCGAACAAACGATGAGTTGTGGTCGATCGAGATCGTCGACGGACTTTCCCGAGCGCTTGGCCCCGACCTCCAACGCTTCCATCGCCCGGAGGTTGTAACTCGGGGAGACCAGGTAGTTGAGAACCACCCCATCGGCGATCTCTCCGGTGAGCTCCATCATCTTCATCCCGGTCGCCCCGATGTAGATCGGAATCTCCTTGGGACGGCGGTCCTGATAGACGTAGTCGAGCTCGACCCCGTTCAGATGGACGTAGTCGCCGTCGAAGGTGACGTTCTCGTCGTTGAACAGAGCCCGCAAAACAGTGACGACCTCTCTCATCACAGCCAATGGATGGCGCCGGTCGATCCCGACCTTGGCCGCCAACGGATCCCACCATGCCCCAAGTCCCGCGATGATCCGTCCCGGGGCAAGATCATCCAACGTCGAGAAGGTCGATGCGAGCCGGGCCGGGTTGCGTGACCACACATCGACCACCCCCGCGCCGACTCGCAGACGTCTCGGTTGAGGTCGCGAATGCGGCCATGGCGATCATGGCATCGCGGACCAGGCGGGAGTCGGCTTGCCATACGGCTTCGAAGCCGCGATCTTCGGCATAACGGGCAATATCGATCCCCTCGCGGATCGTGTGCGCATCCTGCAGGTACAGCGCGAGTCGTTCGCTCATAACTTGCGGTGCAGTCTGGCGGCCTGCTCGGCCGCCTTGGCCCGGATCTCGGCCCCCTCAACCCGGGTCGATCTCCCGTCGCGCATCAACACTTCACCCCCCACTTCGACTTCCAGCGGTCGGATCGAAGTTGTGTAAGCGAGGTGCCAGGGGTCCATTGGCTCGTACGACCAGCTGACGCGGTCCTGGCGCGCTTCGGGTACGAGGTCCCAACCCGTTTCGAGCCACGACCAAGCTGTGACCGGCTCCGCAGCCAGATCGTTCGCTCGGTGCTGATAAAACGCCAAGCGAAAACTCTCGAGCATGTCGGCGCCGATGCCATCGGTGCCCAAAGCCACGGGGTTCTCGAACCGAGATGGCGCCGCGTACCCAACCCCGTTGTTGAGGTTGGAAGCCGGGTTGTGAACGACGGTTCCTGCCAGATGATGGTCGGTGGCGAGATGCACGCAGTGGGCGAGGAGCCAGTCGGGTCGCGTCAGGTGCCCTAGCCGCGCTCGGTGCCTCGATGTCCTCGGGCCCTTCGCAAACATGGACGTGTACCCCAACCGAGAACTCTTCAGCCAAGCTTGCCGCAGCCTCCAAGGTCTCGTCGCTGCACGTGAAGGCGGCATGGATCCCGACCAGGCCCCGCCCGCCTTCGGCAAGAAGCGTCGATTCTCCTCCAGACCGCGTTTGGCGCCGTCGACTCCGTGTCGGTCACTGACCCCATAGGCCGGGATTACCCGCACACCCACTTCCGCGCAGGCATCGGCTATCACCGAAAGCGATCCTTCGATCGCATTGGGCGTTTCGTTGTGATCGATGATCGTGGTCGTGCCGGCCTCGAGCGCTTCGAGTGCCCCGAGCTTCGCGGACCACTCCAACATCTCCAGATCGAGGGCTGCGTCGAGGCGCCACCAGACCTGCTCAAGGATTTCGCCGAAAGCTCTTGGGCACGTGTGGCGGCGCAGGCATGCCCCGGGCCAAGGTCGAGTAGAGGTGGTGATGAGCGCAGACGAGACCCGGGGTGACGGCCACTTGACACGAAGATACTGTTTGGCATATAGTGAACCAAATGGTTCAGTATTCACCGATCCTCGACTCAACCTTCGGAGCCTTGGCCGACGCCAGTCGTCGGGCCATCGTCGAACGACTGGGAAGGGGAGCAGCGACTATCAGCGAGCTGGCAGAGCTGTTGGACATCACCCTCACCGGGACCAAAAAGCACGTGCAGGTCCTCGAGGCGGCCGGTCTGGTGACAACTGACAAGGTGGGACGGACTCGCTACTGCCGGCTTGGCCCCCGGCGGCTCGAGGACGAAATCGCCTGGCTCGAGAACTACCGACAGCATCTCGATCAGCGCCTGGATCGACTGGGCGAGCTGATCGAACGAAGAAAAGGAGAAAGCAAATGACCTCGACGACAGTCACCCCGGTTGGCGACAAGGAAATCGTCACCGAGCGTGTATTCAACGCTCCACGGCAGCTGGTTTGGGATACGTTCCTCGACCCGACGCTCATCCCCGAATGGTGGGGCCTGCGCTCGAACACGACCCGGGTCGACGCCATGGACGTGCGCCCGGGCGGGGCCTGGCGCTATGTCCAGATCGATGGCGACGGCAACGAGAACGGCTTCTCGGGCGAGTTCCGCGAGATCAACCCGCCCGACTCGGTCGTCCAGACCTTCGAATGGGACGGGATGCCGGGCCACGTCATCGTGGAAACGGCTTACTTCGAAGTGATCGACGAGAACACCACTCGCATGCGCGGGATCTCCCGATTCGACACCGTCGAAGACCGGGACGGCATGTTGATGTCCGGTATGGAAGGCGGTCTCAACGAGAGCCACGACCGCTTTGACGAACTCCTGGCCCGAATCAGCGCCTGATGAGCCAACCCCGGGTTGTAACCACATCCAAGCGTGGGTTACAACCCAGGGTCCTTGTTTCTAAGGCGTTTGCGCTCTGGGAGTCTCGAATCTTGGTTCTTCATTGCATTGGCTCGTGACTTCGACCCGCTCCTCTGAGCCCTGGAGTTCGGCTTGCGCTTTGGGAATTTCCTCGTCGAGCCGATCGAGCGCCCGCGCCCAGCGCTCGCGCATCGCCTGGATGCCACCACCGCCCACCGCTACGACCAGGATCCCCACCACCAGGACGAGGATTGCGTAGAAGAGGGCATTGACGATGTCCGGGGCGATCTCAAGCTGAGAGATGGCGGCAAAGATGCCGACCGTCAGAATTGCGCCTCCCGCGATGTTCGCCAGGAGCCGTCCATAGCTGAGGTTGCCGAGCGCGGCATCGGTGAGCTCCCTCACCGCGGCCGCGATCGCCGAGGCGATGACGATGATCAGGATGGCGACGACGACGTTGGGCAGATAAGAGATCACGCCTTCGATGAGATCGCTGATCGGGTTGGGCCCGAAGATCCCGAACGCAAGCTGCAACACGAACAAGAACAGCACGTAGAAGACGAGCTTCCCGACCAGGTCACTGGCGTCGTACTTCGTGCGAGCCAAAGCTCTCTTGACTCCGCCCCGTTCAACCGCGCGGTCGAATCCGACCCGCTCCAACACTTTGTCGAATGCCGTGCCGATCCACTTGGCCACGAAGTAGCCGATGACCAGGATCAGCAGGAAGCCGATGAACTTCGGTACAAACACCGCAATCCGAGCCCACGCGTCTTCCAGGCCTTGACGAAAACTATCCACTAACCCTCCTTGGGACTATTCGCCGCGCATACCCGCACGAGAGCTGACGTCGAAACTCGCTTAGAGAGCTAGAGGCCCGTGCTTGTTGATCGGGAGCCGGTTGCGCCAGACGCCATCGAGAGCGTGATAGGCCGAAGCCACCGCCCCGGCGGTCGGGACGAGGCCGATCTCCCCCACCCCTTTGATCCCGTAGGGAGCATTGGGCTGAGGCGACTCGATCAGGATCACTTCGACCGGTGGCATGTCCTTGGGCCGGATGATCTCGAGCGACCGCAGGGTGAGGTTGGTCGGTCGGCCGTTCTCGTCGCAAGGGAAATCCTCGGAAAGCGCGTAGCCGAGACCCATGTGGACCGAGCCCTCGATCTGTCCCTCGCAGAGCATCGGGATTGACGGCGCGGCCGACGTCGTGGGCAGCCACCACCTTCTCGATCGCGCCGGTCTCGCGGTCGGCGATCGACCAGTTGGGCGGCGTACGAGAAAGTGGAGTGAATCACCGGATTCTCGAGTCCTTCCGACAGGCTGTTGGTCCAGTCGACCCGATACTCGCCGAGATAGTCGACATCGATCTGGCAGCCATCTTCCTTCGCCGCCCGGCAGGCGTCGGCGACCGCGCCGGCCCCCATCAGGGTTCCGCGCGATCCGGTCGTCTGTCCGGTGCCCAGTTCCCGGGTGGTGTCGACGACGACTTTGCACTTTGTTCGGATCGACCCCGAGTTCTTCGACCGCCACCTGCAGGGCGACGGTGTGGATGCCCTGGCCCATCTCGGTCCAGCAGTGCCGCACCTCGACGGTGCCATCAGCTTCGAAACGAACCACTGCCTTGGCCCATTCCTTGAAACCGTTGCCAAGCCCGGAGTTCTTGAGACCGAGACCCAGGCCCACTGCCTTGCCTTCGGCCAGCGCCTGGTCGTAATGCGGTTTGATCGCGTCGAGACACAAGCCCGCTCCCAAGCAGCCGTCGTCCATGATCTGACCCGGGCCCCAGATCGCGCCGGGGACGACGACGTTGCGCAGTCGCATCTCCCAGGCGATCGATCCCGGCCATCTCGGCCAGGCGATCGATGACCCCTTCCATCGCGAATTGCGCCTGGTTGGCGCCAAAGCCGCGGAAGGCACCGCCGACCGAATTGTTGGTGCGGACGGCGATCGACTCGACATCGACCGCCGGCACGTGATAGGGCCCGGTGGCGTGACCGGCCGCCCGCTCGAGCACCTTCATCCCCACCGAGGCATATGGACCGGAGTCGCCGATCATCCGTGCTTTGAAGGCGGTGAGCTTGCCCTCGGCATCGCAGCCGGCCCAGACCTCCATCCGGATCGGATGACGCTTGGCGTGAAGATGCAGCGATTGCTCGCGGGTGAGGGTGCACTTCACCGGCCGGTCGAGCAGAAGAGCGGCGAGGGCGGTCTGCGCCTGATTCGAGAGATCCTCTTTCCCGCCGAAGGCGCCGCCGTTCGAGACCAGTTCGACGGTGACGCGGCGACTTGTCGATCCCGAGGACGGCCGCGATCTGGTCGCGATCGTCCCAGACCCCTTGCCCACCTGAATACACGTAAAGCTCGGACTCGCCATAGGGAATGGCCAGCGTCGACTCCGGTTCGAGAAACGCATGCTCGACTCGCTGGGTCTCGAAGACCTCGTGGAGGGTGAAAGCCGAGCTGGCCAAACGCAGCCTCGACGTCACCTCGTCTTGTACGTGGACGTCGAAAGACGGTTGCCCTCGAGCCCCCACACCGCGTCCTCGCTCGACTCCAGCGCGCGACCGGGTCGGTGAATCGCCGGCAGAACCCTGTACTCCACTTCGATGAGCGTCGGCCGCCCGCTGGGCAGTGCGCACATCTTCGGCGACCACCATGGCCAAGACGTCACCCGTGTAAGAAGTGCGGCCACCTTCGGGGATGAAGATCGGCCAGTCCTTGTGGATCAGGCCAACTTTGAGCTCGCCCGGAACATCGGCGGCGGTGAGCACCGCGACGACTCCCGGGAGCGCCCGGGCGCCTCGGTCGTATCGATCTTGACGACATCGGCCCGGGCGTGATCGGTCAGGCGAACAGCGCCGTGCAGCAATCCCTCGATGCGAAAGTCGTCGATGAAGCCCCGATCCCCCAGCGCCAGCTTGACCCCCTCGTACTTGGCTCCGTTCTTGCCGATCCCGCCGGGCAGGGCGGGCTCGGGGATGGGATCGCCGCTGGCCAGCAACTCGATCGCGTCGACGATCTTCGTGTAGCCGGTGCAGCGACAGAGATGGGCGCCGAGCCGGCTCTGGATCGTGGCCCGATCGAGGCCGCTCCCTTTCTGATCGAGCAGCGACTTGGTGCTGACCACGATCCCCGGAGTGCAAAATCCGCACTGCAGGGCGCCGGTGGAAGCGAAGGCCCGGGCCAATCGGTCTCGTTCGGACGGCTCGAAACCCTCGAGGGTGGTGACTTTCCGACCGGCCACCTTCTCCATCGACAGCTGGCAGGAGATCGTGGCTTTGCCGTCGAGCAGGACCGTGCAACAGCCGCATTGCCCGGAGGGGGCGCAGCCATCCTTGGCCGAGGTCATTCCCAGCTCCTCGCGCAACGCCGCGAGGAGGTGCGGGTGTTCGCCGGAGACCGACACCTCCGACCCGTTGAGAGGAAACGCCACGCCTCGAACGACGGTCGTCATGTCAGCCGGTACGCCTCGGGGACTCGGTAGCGATCGAAGTCGAACAGGGTCTTCTTGTAGAAGTCGCAATAGTCGAGGTCGACCTTGGCCACGACCACTTCATCGCCCGTCGTGATGCACTGGGCGACGATCTGCCCGGATGGAGCGATGATGACCGTCTGAGCGAGGAGTCGACCCCCTCCTCCACTCCCCCTTTGGCGACGCCGACGACAAAGGCGCCGTTTTGATAGGCACCCGACTGCATCACCAGGTGGTTGTGGAACGCCTGCAGAGCGTTCTGCTGGGGATCGGGGGCGTAGTAGAGCGGGGTGTTGTATCCGATCAAGATCAACTCGGCTCCCTGCAGACCCATCACCCGATAGGTCTCGGGCCAGCGGCGGTCGTTGCAGATCGCCATTCCGACGATGCCGCCAAATGCCTCCCACACCGGAAACTCGCGTGCCGGGCTCGAAGAAATGACGCTCGGCGTGCTGGAAGGGACGCCACTCCTCGTTGTGCTCGTGGCCGGGGATGTGCACCTTCCGGTATTTGCCGACCACGATGCCGTCCGTTCCGACCAGGATCTGGGTGTTGAAGCGATGGGTGGCTCCGTCATCGTCGACCGACTTCTCGGCGTAGCCGAGGCAGAAGCCGACCCCGAGCCGGCGCGGCCTCATCGAAGAGGGGTTTGGTGGCAGGGCCTGGCATCTCGGTCTCGAACCAGGCGTCGATCTCGCTCTCGTCTTCGATGAACCAGCGCGGGAAAGAACGTGGTGAGCGCCAGCTCGGGAAAGACCACCAGTTCGGCGCCGCGTTAGTGGGCGTCTCGCAGCAGGGCCAAGCAGCCGATCGACGACCTCTTCACGGCTTTCGTCTCGGGCGACCGGACCCATCTGTGCCGCGGCGATGGTGAGAAACCGGCTCATCGGCGGTTCATTCTGTCACCTCTCGAACCAGGAAGAGGCCCGATCGCGGCTTGGGGGAGAAGAAGGTCGCCTTGGGCGGCATGGCCTCGCCCGGTCGGAGACCGCGAGCACCGCTTCCTCGGTCGAGCAGGGAGCAGGATGAAACCGACTCCGCCATCGCTCCGTCACCTTTGCCCGGAGCGCTCCGTCGTCGGGGAACCCGGGGACGAATTGAAGCGGGGATCGGTTCGTTCGTCGACGACGCCGAGATCGGCCAGCACGCCCCGGGCCAGAGCGGAGACGTCCGTCTCGCCCGGCGCCGGTTGCAGATCGATGAGTCCACTCCCCGGCCTGGGTCACGGCTACTGCTTGACCCGGCGCCGGTTGCAGCGGGCCCGGGCTGCGCACCGATCTCATCGATGGGGACATCGACCCAGCGATGAAACGGATAGACACAGAGACGTCGGCCGGAAAGGCGACCGCCAGGAAACGCCCGGCCGGGAGTTTGCGGATCCATGCCCCGCTGCGACCGTCGCAGCCACCCGATGATGGCCATCGATGATGTAGGCGCTGCGGAACCTCGGCCAGGCCGCCATCAGTTCCTGGATCCTCGGTCTGCGAGCCACACCCGGTGCCGGTCTCCGTCCTCGAGCGTGACGTCGATCGGCTGGCGAGCCGTGATCCGCGCGACCGCTCGTCGACTCGGGTGGCGACGGTACGTCAGCCCGACCGGTGACGAGCCGTAGCCGACCGTCTCGAGGTAGTCGGTCAGGTCGGCGACCCGGCCGGGCCGGCGTCGCCTCGTGGGGACGGATCGACCTCCGGGAAAGCGATCGCAGGGACATCGCCGACCACCCCGATCTGGACGTGTCCCCGCTCTCCAGGTCGAGGACGTAGAGCGCTGGTGGCCGAAACTCCACGTCCCGCCGCGAGTTCCCCGTCCAAATAGTCGACGCCTGCAGCCGGCGGCCCTCGTAGTCGAGATCGGGATCGTCTCCTTCCGACGGGGTGCCGTTGAGAAAGCTGCGCGGATGCCGGCGGCATGGGCACCCGTTCGGCGGGGGTGAAGAGGTCGTAGGCCGGGCTGATGACCTCCGCGCCATCTTCTGGCCTCACCAACCCGGCCATGACCGGCAGGAGCCAGACGGTCACGAAGCGCGGACCGTGGTGAAGATCACGTCGGGATTGGCCGCGACCTGCTCGTAAACCGAGTCGGGAATCTCGCCTTGCACGTGAATGCTGGCCACCGATGCTCCGGCCCCGGCGAAGACCTGGTTCTGCATCTCCTGGACGTTGAGCCCGGCTTCTCGCAGCGCCTCCGAGCACCGCCGAGAGAACCCCGACTCGGTCGAAGTGGCGGATCACGAGGACCGAGCCGACCTGGGCTGGAGGAGTGAGATTGACGACGTTGCGGGCGATCCCCTTGCTCGTAGTCACGGATCATCGCCACGACTTCGGCGGCGATTGCTTCCTGCGCCTGGGCGGTTGAGGCGCCGATGTGATGGGTGGTGTAAACGCGCGGGATGTCGGGCCAGTGCCGAGTCGAACTCGCCGGTGCCGGAGGCTGGCTCGTCGGCGAAGACATCGATGCCGACCCGAAGACCCTTGTCGTCGATCGCAGCGAGCAGCGCGTCCTCGTCGAGCACATCACCCCGGCTCGTGTTGATCAGAATGGTCCCCGGGGCCAATTGGGCGAGAAACTCGGCGTCGACCAGATTCTTGGTCTGGTCGAACCGGGGACGTGGATGCTGACGATGTCGGAGACGCTGAGGAGAGTGGCCTGGTCCGGGCACCGTGTCGATCCCGGCCGCTTTCATCCGCTCCTTGGTCAGGGTCGCGTTCCTTCTCGCGATCACGACCACTCGAATGTCCAAAAGCCGCCGCCCGTTCGGCCACCGCGAGGCCGATCTGGCCAAGACCGATGATCCCGATGGTCTTGCCCAGCAGGCCGTCCGCCTGCGAATAGGCCTTCTTGTTCCAGGTCCCGCCCGGGCGTCGGCGACGTTGTCGGCGATCCGCCGATCGAGCGCAAGGAGCAACCCCATCGTCAGTTCGGCCACGGCCACCGCGTTCTTGCCCGGCACGTTGGCGACGAAGACCGCCCGGGCCGCAGCTGCGTCGGTGTCGATCGTGTTGGTGCCGGCGCCTGCCCGAATGACCAGGCCCAGCGGACCTGGTTCAGCAAAGACATCGGCCTCGACCCGGGTCGAGCGAACCACCAGCACGTCGGCCTCTCCAACGGCCGCTGCCAGGTCGGCTGACTGCAGTTGCGGGCGGTAGTCGATCTCGAATCCGCCTTCGGCGAGAGCGTCCAGACCCGACTGTTCGAAGGCATCGGCAAGCAGGATCCGCATCGGCGGCGAGTATATGGATTGGCCCCGGGCGAGCCTCCGTAGAGTGAGCATGATGAATGCGTCGGCCATCGGCCTTGGCCTCTTCGACGACGGATCAGGATCCGGGACGCGCTCTGCACGCAGCGTCGAGCGATTCCGCGAGCAGGCGCATCCTCCTCCCCACCTTTGCCCAGCTGGCCGATCCGGGCTGATCGATCCCGGCCTCGTCGGCCGAGTGTCTCCCCGGACGCGTCCGACCCGGCCAACCTCTTTCGGGTTCATTGGTACAACGACTCCTCCCGGAAGGACCGGGTGGAGGTGCCCGGCTACCTCGAGCTGCCGGGCGAGCTGACGGGAGTCGAGGCCCGAATCCTGGTCGTGCTCGGCAATCGCTTCCCGATGATCGGCGCCCACAAGGTGCTGGCGGCCTACGCCTGCTTGGCACCGCGAGTCGTGACGGGCGCCTTCGATCCCACCCGCGATCGGGCCATCTGGCCCTCGACCGGCAACTACGCCCGGGGCGGAGTCGCCATCAGCCGGATCATGGACTGCCGCGGCGTTGCCGTCCTTCCGGAGGGAATGTCAGCCGAACGCTTCGAGTGGCTCGAGCGATGGATCGCCTGGCCCGAGGACGTCATCCGGACCTCCGGGACCGAATCCAACGTCAAGGAGATCTACGACGCCTGCCACGAACTGGCCCGCGACCCGAACAATGTCATCCTCAATCAGTTCTCGGAATTCGGCAACCACCTCAGCCATTTCCGCGTCACTGGTCCGGCCCTCGAACGAGTCTTCGAGAATTCGGCTGGAGAGAATCTGGCCGCCTTCGTGGCCGCCTCCGGATCGGCCGGCACTCTCGGCGCCGGCGACTATCTCAAAGAACGGCTCGGCTGCGCGGATCGTGGCGGTCGAAGCGCTCGAATGTCCAACGATGCTCTACAACGGCTACGGCGAACACAACATCCAGGGAATCGGCGACAAGCACATCCCGCTGATCCACAACGCGATGAACACCGACGATGCAGTCGCGATCACCGACCGCGCCACCGATCAGCTTTTCCTCCTTTTCAACCTGGAGGCTGGCCGGGAGTATTTGCAGTCGAAGGGAGTCGATCCCACACGGCTTCGAGCATCTGGGCTTGTCGTCGATCGCCAACATCCTCGCTTCGATCCAGACCGCCAGTCTCACGGCTTGGGCCGCGAAGATGTGATCGTCACGGTCGCCACCGACGGCTCGGAGATGTACCGCTCCGAGATCGAGAAGATTGAATCGAGGGATGGCTTCGATCCGGCGTCGATCTTCGGCAGATACCTCATCGACGGTGAGACAGGGGACTTTCTCGAACTCGGCGAGGTCGGTCGCCGACGCATCTTCAACCTTGGCTACTACACCTGGGTCGAGCAGCAAGGAGTTCCGTTTGCGGAGTTCGAAGCGCGGCGAGATCTGAAGTGGTGGCAGTCGCTCCGCCCCTTCCTCGATAGCTGGGACGACCTGATCGATGAGTTCAATATCCGAACCGGAGTGAGCGCTGGCTCCAACCGATAGCCCCAACCCCTTCGTCCGCTATCGCTGGCTGCTTGACTCCTATCGAGCTGGCGCTCAAGCGGGGTTGGAAGGACGATGACTTCGTTGCCCTCGTGAATCGGCTCGATGAATCGGTAGCCGCCGTTGATGGACACGGCTTTGCGATCACCCCCCTCACCCTGCAGCCATCACTGGCGGCGCGCCTCGGTCTCCGCGGTCGCCTCTGGGTGAAAGACGAAACCGAGAACGTCGGCGGCTCGCACAAAGCGCGCCACCTCTTCGGGTCCATGCTCCATTTGGCCATTGCCGAGGACGACCAGGGTGAGCTGGTCATCGCCTCCTGCGGGAACGCCGCACTTGCGGCTGCCGTCGTCGCGCGGGCGGCCGAGAAGCCTCTGCGCGTTTTCGTCCCGACATGGGCCGATCCGGCGATCGTCAAGAGACTGGAAAACCTCGAAGCCACGATCGAGGTCAACGAGCGAACTGCGCAAAGCGTTGGAGATCCGACAGTGGCAGCGATGATTGCGGCAATTGACAAGGGAGCCACTCCGTTTTCGGTTCAGGGATCGATGACCGAATCGGCGCTCGACGGAGGCCGGACCCTCGGGTGGGAGCTGGCCGAGCAACTGGCTCTGGCCCGCGCGGCCGGGCGGATCGAGGTCTTCGTCCAGGTTGGTGGTGGAGCGTTGGCAGCGTCCACGTGGCAGGGTTTGACCGACGGCATCCGTGAGCAATGGCTAGGCGCCGAGCCCGTCATCCACACCGTCCAGACCGAGGCTGTCGCCCCGCTCAATCGAGCCTGGCGTCTCCTGCTGGCCGAAAGCGACGGTGACCCTGAGCTCGCAATCGAATCTGCCCGCCGACATCCGCAGACCTACATGTGGGCATGGGAGAACGTTGGCACCTCGGTCGCATCAGGAATTCTCGACGACGTCACCTACGACTGGCTGCCGGTGATCGACGCCATGCTTCGAAGCGGTGGCGAGGCGCATGTCGTTAGCGAGCAAATGGTCAAGGATGCCAATTCGCTGGCCAGGGAGCTGACCGGGATCGAAGTTGATGCCACGGGCAGTTCCGGAGCTTCGGCTCTGCTCGATCCGGCCGTGGCCGAGCGGGTCGTGGGAGACGTAGTGGTGCTCTTCACTGCCAGATGGGCATCCAATGACCGTCGTCCGAGCCGCCCTGGTCCAATCCGAATGGACCGGCGACAAAGAATCCATGATCGAGAAGAACCTCGGCTACGCCCGCGAGGCCGCCGAGCAGGGGCTCAGGTCCTCTGCTTCCAGGAGATCTTCACCACTCCCTACTTCTGCACGGTGCAGGACCCGCACTTCTACGACACCGCCGAGGAGATCCCCGATGGGCCCACGATCAAGCGAATCATCGAGCTGGCCCGGGAGACCGGAATGGTGATCGTCGCCCCCATCTACGAAAAGGTCGACGAAGGGACGTTCTACAACACCGCCGCGGTGATCGACGGCGACGGTTAGTTCCTCGGCATCTACCGCAAGACCCACATCCCCCAGGTCGAGGGTTTCTGGGAGAAGTTCTACTTCCGACCCGGCAACCTCGGCTATCCGATCTTCGACACCGCCGTCGGAAGGATCGGCGTCTACATCTGTTACGACCGCCACTTCCCCGAAGGCTGGCGGGTGCTGGGGCTCAAGGGCGCCAAGCTCGTCTTCAACCCCTCGGCGACCACTCGCGGTCATTCGAAATACCTGTGGGAGCTCGAGCAGCCGGCGGCGGCGGTAGCCAATGAGTATTTCGTCGGAGCGCATCAACCGGGTCGGCAAAGAAGACCTGAAGGACACCGACTACTACGGCTCGTCCTACTTCGCCAGCCCTCGAGGTCAGATCATCGACGGCACCGCCTCCGACACGAAGGACGAAGTCGTCATCCGCGATCTCGACATGTCACAGATCGAAGAAGTCCGCCGCCACTGGGCCTTTTACCGTGACCGACGCCCGGAGGCCTATAGCGAAGTGTCGGCCTTGTGAGCTTTCCGACGGTCGAGATTGCGTTGCCCACCTGGGTCGACGATCTGTGCCAACCCGGTCAGACCTTCCCGACTCCTCGAAGCCCGGGTCGACTTGACCCTGACGCTGGCTCGTTCCAACTTCGAGCACGAAACCGGAGGGCCTTTTGGGTCAGCGATCTTCGACGAAAAGGGAGGGCTGATCTCAGTCGGCGTCAACATGGTGGTACCGAACAGCTTCGCCGGCGCACACGCCGAAATCGTGGCCATTGCCATCGCCGGCACGGGTTCTGCGAAACTTCACCTTCGCCGACCACCACACCGAGATCGTCGCCTCGACCGAGCCGTGCGCGATGTGCCTTGGCGCAATCCCGTGGTCAGGGGTCAAACGACTGGTGTGCGCAGCCCGTGACGAGGACGCGTCCGCGATCGGTTTCGAAGAGGGCGACAAGCCCACCGATTGGGGTGACAAGCTCAACGCCCGTGGGATCGAAGTGGTCCGCGATGTCAAGCGGGACGAGGGGGCGCAAGTCCTAATCGACTATGTCAAGGCCGGTGGCGTGATTTATAACGGTGACACCGCATGAAACGGCCGGGATGAGAAAGCCAAGATGAAACGACTGGCCTGGGTACCGGTTGTCGTCACCGGAATTCTCATCATCGTTTCGATCGCCGTATCAGGAATCGGAGCGTTTGAGGAACTGGCAGGACCCTGGAGCCTGGGCACGATCGCCGCCACCGTGGCAGGGACCTTGATCATCACAAGGCGCCCGAGCCATCCAATTGGTTGGATGTACACCGCCTTCGGACTACTGACGAGCAGCGGCTATCTCTTGTACGCCTTAGCCTCCCGGGCCGAGTCACAAACCGTGAGCGGTTGGTACGACGCAACCGGCAGTGCCCTCGCCACTGTCGCGGTCATCCTGCTCCCCGCTTCCCTGTTGCGCTTCCCCGACGGTCTTCTGCCATCCAACCGTTGGAGATGGCTATCGCCGGTAATCGTCCTCGCGGCGATCGCCGGTGGCGTGGGGTCGCTTCTGAATGGTGGTTGGGGAGGAGACTTCAAGCAAGCGATGGCACCGAGCCCTCTCCGGGAATTCACGCAGCCATTTGGTGATATCGCCTCCAATGCCTTCTACATACTCATGTCTTTCACGATGCTTGCCTCCGGGCTGTCGCTGATCCTCCGCTTTCGACGCACATCAGGACCCGCGCGCGAGCAGATGAAGTGGTTGGCGATCTCAGCACTGCTCTTGATAGTGGCCTTCGCGCTGGCCAATCTGGTCAACGAGGGGGGCCTCATGCTCGTCGACGAAGGCATGACCTGGTTGGTGGCCATCGCCTTCGCCTCGGTGCCGGCAGCGGTTGCCATCGCCATCATCCGCTACCGGCTCTACGACATCGACCGGATCATCAACCGGACGATCGTTTATGGCCTTGCCACGACGGCGGTCCTGGCGGTGTATGCGCTAACGGTGTTTGCGGCGTCAACCGTTGCGGCCGAAACCGACAACAATCTGATCGTCGCCTTGGCGACGTTGCTGGCCGCGGCCGCCTTCAGGCCGGCGTTGCGCCGTGTGCAACGGTTCGTCGATCGACGGTTTTATCGCAGGCGTTTCAATGTGCAGAGCACGATCGATCGCTTCGGATCTCGCTTGAGCCATGGCACCAACCTCGACGATCTCACCCAGGATCTCGTTGGAGTAGTCCGGAACACGATGCAGCCAGAGCAAGTAGGGGTCTGGTTGCAGCGCGCTGAAGCGGGTCGCTAGGCAGACATGAAGCTTCATGCGGTGCAGCAGCACCGGCTTGAGTACGCGCGCTATCTGCGGCCGATGTCGATCGACGAGGCGCTGGAAATGCTCGCTGAGCACCGCGGGAGCGCACGGATAGTCGCGGGTGGAACCGACCTACTGCTCGAGATGGACCGCGGTATTCGCTCGGTCGAAGTCCTCATTGACATCAGCCGGACACCCGGTCTGGATGGGATTGAACTTGCGGGTGACTATCTCTCTATTGGTGCCGGTGTCACGCATAACGAGATCGTCACTTCGGCCCTAGCGGTCGAACGGGCGCTTCCCCTGGCGCAGGCTTGCTGGGAGATCGCCTCGCCGCAGTTGCGCAATCGGGCCACGATCGTCGGCAACGTGGTGACGGCGTCTCCCGCGAATGACACCATCTCTCCGCTGCGGGCTCTCGGGACGACGGTCGCAATCGCCTCAGCTGCCTCGGAGCGTGAAGTCGATCTGGCCGATTTCCATCGCGGTGTGCGCAAAGTGGACCTGGCCGAGGACGAAATGGTCACCGCCCTCCGGGTTCGGGCGATGGGTCCGCAGGAGCGGGGGGTCTTCGTCAAGCTGGGGCTGCGCAAGGCCCAGGCGATATCGATCGTCCACCTTGCATTTGTCCTGGCCTTTGAAGAGAACGTTGTCACCAGAGCTTCGATCGCCTTGGGCAGCGTTGCGCCCACGATCATCAATGCCAGCGCCGCCGAGGAATTCTTGCGCGGCCGTCAGCTCGACGCCGAGACCATCACCGAAACCGCCCAACTCGTCGCCGCGGCCGCCAGCCCGATCGGCGATCTGCGAGCGACGGCGGAGTATCGGAGTGCCGAGCTTGCCTTCGCCACCGAGAGAGCGCTCGCCGCATTGAGTCGCGGCGACGAACGGAAATACTGGCCCACACACCGGTAACTCTCGGCAAACGCAAGATCGACAACGGCACCTCGACACGGGTCAACGGGCACACCGTTGCGGACGCACCCCCGTTTGAAACGACCCTCCTCGATTGGTTGCGAGCCCTTGATCTCACCGGCAGCAAGGAAGGATGCGCTGAAGGCGAGTGCGGAGCCTGCACCGTCTTCCTCGACGGGGTGGCGGTGATGTCGTGTCTGGTGCCAGCCGGTCGGGCGCAGGGCGCCGAAATCACCACCATCGAAGGGCTCGCCTCCGATGAGGAGCTTCATCGGTTGCAACAGGCTTTCCTCGACCAGGGCGCGGTGCAATGCGGATTCTGCATTCCCGGCTTCTTGATGTCGGGAGCGAAGCTGCTCGACGAGAGGGCGAGGCCCAGCGTCCCGAGGACATCCGGACTGCTTTCTCGGGCAACCTCTGTCGTTGCACCGGGCTACTACAAGATCATCGCCGCCGTCGAGCAGGCGAGCACTGGCAATGAATCAGTCCGGGACTTCGATTCATCGCATCGATGGCCACGGCAAGGTGACCGGCGAAGCGCTCTTTCCGGCCGATCTCAAGCGCGACGACTTTCTCCATGCCCGGATCGTCTTCACCGATCAGCCTCACGCCCGGCTCACCAAGCTCGACGTGACCGCGGCAATGGCTGTCCCCGGCGTAGTCGAGGTTGTCACCGCAGTCGATGTCCCGGTCAACGAATACGGCCTGGTGTTCCGGGATCAACCGGTCCTGATCGGCCCGGTCCAGAATTCCCGTTCGGCTGTGGCGAGCGACGTCTCTCGTTGGGAGGCGGACCAACTGTGTGTCGTGATTGCCGAGTCGGTCGAAGCTGCCACTCGCGGTGCCGAGGCAGTGGTGGCCGTTTGGGAGGAGCTGCCGTTGCTCGCCGACATCGACTCAGCGCTTGCATCTCCCGTGCTCTTGCACCCCGAAAACGGCAAGGACACCAACGCCTATCACCACCTCCGGATCCGCAAAGGTGACATCGACACCGGATGGGCCGCGGCCGAGGTCGTCGTCGAAGGCACGTATGAGCTGCCCCTCCAGGAGCACGCCTATCTGCAACCGGAGGCGGCGATTTCCTATATCGACGAAGAAGGGCGCCTCACGGTCGAGATTGCCGGCCAATGGACCGTCGAGGATCAAGACCAGATCGCTCACGCCCTCGACCTGCCGCTGGAGCGAATCAGGGTCATCTATCCGAGCATTGGAGGGGCGTTTGGCGGGCGCGAGGACATGTCGATGCAGATTGTGCTTGCCCTCGCAGCACAGAAACTGGCTTCACGCGGAATCCATCGACCGATTCGTTGCCAGTGGTCGCGGGAAGAAAGCATCGTTGGTCATCACAAACGCCACCGCGGGAAGGTCACCGCCCGTCTCGGCGCGACGAGACAAGGAAAGATCGTCGCAGTTGAGGCCGACTGCTATCTCGACGCCGGCGGATACAACTACACGTCGAACAAGGTCCTGGGCAACCTCCATCTCTGCGTCGGCGGGCCGTACGAGATCCCCAACGCCCGGATCGACAGTTTTGCCGTTTACACCAACGCGGTTCCCAGTGGAGCATTCCGAGGTTTCGGCGCTCCCCAGGGCGCTTTCGTGGCCGAGACCCAGATGAACAAGCTGGCCGTCGAACTGGGCATGGACCCGGTGGAACTGCGGCTGCGAAATTCGCTGCGGGATGGTTCGATCGGAATCACCCAGGTCGAGCTGCCGCTCGGTGTCAGCCTTCCCGAAGTGATCGAGGCGGCTGCAACCGCGTCGATCGGCGCCTTCGAGCCGCGCGAACTACGGCCGATGTCGACCATCTCTTCGCAGCCTTCGGCGATCCGGCGCGGACGCGGCTTTGCCTGCGCCTACAAGAACGTCGGTTTCTCATTTGGCTTCCCGGAGCGATGCGAGGCATACGTCGAGCTCCACGGCGAAGACGAGATCGAAAAGGCGATCCTCTTCCACGGCGCGGCCGAAGTCGGGCAGGGCGCGCACACCGCCTTGAAGCAAATGACGGCGATGGCGATCGGCATCGAAATCGAGCAGGTGGAAACGGTCTTTTCCGACACCGCCACCACGGGCGACTCTGGTTCGGCCTCGGCCTCACGCCTCACCTGGATGTCGGGCAACTCGATTCTGGGGGCAGTCGAGGAGGCCAACAAGAAATGGCAGGACGGCGACCGACCAGCTCGCGGCGAGTTCCGCTTCGTCCCTCCGCCGACCGAGGCACTCGACAGCGAAACCGGTGTCGGACAACCCAACTTCGCCTACGGCTACGTCGCCGAAGTGGTCGACCTATCGGTCGACATCGAGACCGGCCACATCCAGGTCGATCGCGTGATCTGTGCGAACGATCTCGGCAAGATCATCAATCGCCAACTAGCCGAAGGTCAGCTCGAGGGTGCCGTGGTACAGGCCCACGGATACGCGATCTCCGAAGATCTCCAGATCAAAGACGCACGGCTTACCCACCCCCGACTTTCGGCCTACCTCATCCCCGGCATCGACGACATCCCCACCCGCGTCGAATCGGTGCTGCTCGAACACCCCGACCCTCGGGGCCCGTGGGGTGTACGCGGGATGGCCGAGATGCCGTTGATTCCTTATGCGGCCGCCGTGGTCGCCGCCCTCCACGACGCGACCGGCGTGTGGTTCCATCAGATCCCGCTGACCCCCTCGCGCGTTCTTGCCGGCCTGCGTCAGGCAGGCGTCAAGGAGTTGAGAATCTCCTCAGCCTGAGCGGCGAAGTCTTCAAACTCGTTGGGAGGCGCGCGTCGATCAGGACCAGCATCGTTCGCTCGCCGGGTTCGAGAGCAATGAAACGCAGCATCGACTGGCGGGTGGCAGTAACGATGAGAAATCCGGTGGTGAAGTATCCCGTGTCGTTGAGCGCCCCCAGCGTGGCCGCGCCGGCTTCAATCCCACCCGCCGGAGCCTCCGCCTGAGCGGGCGCATCATTGGCGACTGCATCCAAACGAATGGCGGGATAGCCGGCCGCGTTCAGCTCGACTGGGCCTTCTGCGACCGTGATGTCCGTCATGTCCGACATGTCCTCGATCACCTCCCGGGCACTGCGATCGGTGGGTGCGCGGATCAAGTACATCCAGCGACTCGGGATACCCACTGCGTTGGTCCCCTGGAGGAGCGCCACCAGCGTGGCCGAGCTGTCAAAGATCACTCGCCAACCCTCCCCGATATCAACTGTCAATTCCGAACCCCAATAATTCGGGAGTTCGTAGCGCCCAGCCTCGAGCTCGACACCGTTACAACAACCCGACGGCGGAAGGAGCATCGTTGCTGGGCCTGTAGTGGCCGGGGAAGTGGTTACGACCATGGCGGTCGTTTGCTGAACGGTCGTCGCCTCGACCGCAGGATCGCCGCCGCAAGCGATGAGAAGGCAGCCAAGGCAGGCGAAGGCGACCCAGCACTCGAACCCCTTCCAATGTCTCCTGCGCTCTGGCACTTTCACGCGATGGACGGGATCCTTGCGTTTGCGAGAAACAATCACGGTCTGATCGATCGATCGACCGTACTAGCAAAGGGCGGCAGCGACGAGCACATAAAGGCTCGTACCGACCGAGGCGATTGGAGCCAGATTCATCCAGGGGTCTACCTAGTAGGAGCCGCCGCTCTCACCTGGCGAGGGCGATTGCGCGCGGCGACGCTCGCCGCGGGCCCACAAGCACTTGTCTCTCATCGCACTGCCGCGCAACTGTGGGGTCTTGAAGGACTCTCCTTTGCACCGATTGAGTTGACTGTGCCAGTGGGACACCTGCCCATTCCGAAAGGCGTAATAGTCCATCGAACCAGGCGGCCCATGGAAAGGACGCTGATCGACGCAATCCCGGTGACTTCAGCTGAAAGGTCCATCCTCGACTCGGCGTGGTACGTGCCAACCGCGACAGTCGAGCGCCTCTACGACAGCGGTATGCGCCAGCGAATCATTACTGCCGAGCGGATGGCAGACTGCCTCTACACCTTTGGAACCAAAGGGGTCAAGGGGAGGTCGAAAGTGCTTGCCGTGCTTGACGGGCGGCGCACAGGACCCCTTCTCGGCAGTCCGGCGGAAACTCTCATTCTTAGACGGATGCGGCACGCTGGGATCGAGGAACCGGAACGTCAATACGTAGTCGTCCTCCGTGATGGCACTATCGCGGTTCTCGATTTTGCGTGGCCACCTCCGCTCAAGGCAGTCGAGATAGACGGCTTGACCACCCATTCATCGGGACGGCAACTAGAGCAAGACCTCTCTCGTCAAAACCTCGTCTTCGAAGTGGGCTGGCAGCTACGGCGTTTCTCGGCGCGGTTGGTGCGCCAGAACCCTGACCTGGTTGTAGCTGAGATCGCTCGCTTCCTCGCCGCATAGATTCTGCGCGGATTTTCCCGTGCACAGCACCTAAGAATCCGCACAGGTCCAAGGGCGTAGCTGACCTGCGTTGATTTTTCCGTGCACAGCACGGAAAAATCCGCGCAGAAGCATCCGCGCTACCGTCCCGGCATGGAAGAGCCGCTCGAAGTTTTTGTGCGCGGGCTGCCAAAGGCCGAGCTTCACGTTCACATTGAGGGGACCCTTGAGCCCGAGCTGATGTTTGAGCTTGCTGCCCGCAATGGCGTCGAGCTCCCCTTTGCCACCGCGCATCAAGTCCGGCAGGCATATCAGTTCCGGGACCTGCAGTCATTCCTCGACATCTACTACAGGGCGGCTTCCGTACTGCGGACGTCGGAGGATTTCTTTGACTTGATGGCCGCGTATCTCGACCGGGCGATTGCCGACGGCGTCAAGCGAGCGGAGATCTTCTTTGACCCGCAGATCCACACGGTCCGCGGGGTCAGCTTTGACCATTTCATGACCGGCTTTGCCGCGGCCCAGCGAGACAGGGGTGGGCGAGATCAGTTCCGCTCTCATTCTTTGTTTCTTGCGGCATCTCACCGAAGACGATGCCCTGGAAACCTTGCGACAAGCGGAGCCCTACCTGGACCAGATCATCGCCGTCGGGCTCGACTCATCCGAGGTCGGCCATCCCCCGGAGAAATTCGCTCGGGTATTCCAACGAGCACGCGAGATGGGTTTGCGAACAGTGGCTCACGCCGGCGAGGAGGGACCGCCCGAGTACGTCTGGTCGGCCCTCGACGTCCTCGGCGCCGAACGGATCGACCACGGCGTCCGCGCCCTCGAGGACCAGACTTGGTGGATCGACTCGTCAAAGAGCAGGTACCGCTAACTGTCTGCCCGCTATCCAACCTCAGGCTGCAAGGTGTCACAGACAT
Organism: uncultured Acidimicrobiia bacterium; assembly: GCA_963840175.1. Classification (GTDB taxonomy): domain Bacteria; phylum Actinomycetota; class Acidimicrobiia; order Spongiisociales; family ZC4RG35; genus JACCTH01. The sequence goes on along the minus strand of CAWIXU010000007.1, from coordinate 270,365 downwards.
GAAGGACCACCCGGTCATGCGCATGCTCGATCTCGGTCTGAAAGTCTCGATCAACTCCGACGACCCGGCCTACTTCGGTGGTTACATCGCCGACAATTACCTCGCAATAGCCAGCGCCCTCAGTGCTTCTCGCGAGGCTCTGAGGGCGCTGGCAACCAATTCGCTCGAATCGGCCTTCTAAGCGGGCTTACTTCACCTCTTCGACTTCGTCCTCGAGGACCAGTTCGTCATCGCCAAAGTCGAGGTCGCCCCCGGCACCCTGCAGCCAGCTCTTGGCTTCTTCGGCTGTCCATTCCCGCTCCCGGCTTGGGAACTCCCAGCCGAGCGACTCGACGGTTGCGGCTCCAGGCAGGTTGGGCTGCAATGACTGATAATCCTTCGCCCCGGTGCCCGCCGGGATCAGTCGTCCGATGATCACGTTCTCCTTCAAGCCCCGCATGTAGTCGGACTTGGCGAAGATCGCGGCATCGGTCAGCACCCTCGTCGTCTCCTGGAAGGAGGCGGCGGAGAGCCAGGAGTCCGTGGCCAGCGAGGCCTTGGTAATCCCCATCAGCTCGGTCCGCCCCTCGGCCGGCTGCAGATTCTCCTCGACCAAACGTCGATTGGCTTCCCGGAAGTCGCGCTCGTCAACGAGTTCTGCCGGCATGAAGGTCGACTCGCCCGCGTTGACCACGCGCACTCGTCGCAGCATCTGGCGAACGATCAACTCGATGTGCTTGTCGTGGATCTCCACTCCCTGGGAGCGGTAGACCTCCTGCACTTGATCGACCAGATACTGCTGAGTGGCGCGCACGCCTCGCACTTCGAGCACCTCTTTCGGATCGAGGGGCCCCTGGGTGAGCTGGGTTCCGGGCTCGATGACGTCGCCATCCGCAATCCGCAACACGGCCCGCCGGGAAACGCCGTAGACCGCCTCGCCCTCTTTGGCGTCGACGATCACCCGCTTCCCTTCCTCGTCATCGACGATCTTGACCGGGCCGCCTAGCTCGGCCAGGACCGCTTTCCCCTTGGGGGCCCGGGCCTCGAACAGTTCCACCACCCGCGGCAATCCATGGGTGATGTCCTCGCCGGCGACGCCTCCGGTATGGAAAGTACGCATGGTGAGCTGCGTCCCGGGCTCGCCGATCGATTGCGCGGCCATGATCCCGACTGCCTCGCCAAGCTCGACGGGCTTGCCCGTCGCCAGGGAAAGGCCGTAGCACTGCTGACAGATCCCGAGCGGTGCATCGCATGTCAGCGGTGACCTTGCTCGCAGCTCGGTGATGCCAGTAGTCGTGCTGATCAACTGCAGTTCTTTGGTACCGACCAAGGTGCCCGCCTTGAGCTTGACGTCTTCGAACTCGACAATCTTCTTGTCGACCTTGACGTCATCGGCTAGCACCCGGCCGAAGATCCGCGAGCGCAGGTTCCTGATCGGCCGGCCCCGCTCGTCCATTGTCGAGATGCGGATCGCTTTGTCGGTCTCGCAATCGGGCTGCTTGATGATCACTTCCTGGCTCACGTCGACTAGACGGCGGGTGAGATAACCCGAGTCCGCGGTGCGGAGCGCAGTGTCGGCCAGACCCTTGCGAACACCGTGCGTGGAGATGAAATACTCCAGCACCGACAATCCTTCACGGAAGTTCGACACGATCGGCCGGGCGATGATGTCGCCCTTCGGGTTGGCCACCAATCCACGCATACCGGCGATCTGACGCACCTGAAGCATGTTCCCGCGGGCGCCCGAGCCGACCATCATGTCGATTGGATTGAACCGCTCGGACTTCAGGTTCGCTTCCATTGCGTCCTTGACTTTGTCCGTGGCTTCGGTCCAGATCTCGATCAGCTCCTGGCGCTTCTCGTCCTCGGTCATGATGCCCTTGAGGAACTGCTGGCTGACCTTGTCGGCCCGAGCCTCGTACTCGGCGAGGATCTCGGCCTTGTTGGAAGGAGTCTTCACGTCCTCGAGGCCGATCGTGAGGCCGGCCTTGGTCGCAAAGCGGAAACCGAGATCTTTGATCGCGTCGAGCGTCGTAGCGACGTCGCTACGGGGATAGTGCTCGATTACGACTTCGATCAGTCGGCCGATGTCCGACTTCGACAACACGGAGTTGACGAAGGGGAAGTCGGCCGGGAAAGTCTGGTTGATCAGTGCCCGACCGAGCGTCGTCTCGAACAACTTGGCTCCCTCGACCGGCTCCGGAGTGATCAATCCCGCCAGCGCTCGCTTGAACTGTTCGTGCCTCTCGGCCGTTCCCGCTAGCTCCCCCACTCGCAACCTGATCGGCGCGTGAACCGAGAGCTCACGGAGGTCGTAGGCCATAAGTGCCTCTTCGATATCTCCAAACCTCCGGGGCTCGGCGTCGGAAGGAACCAGTTCGGAGAGGTAATACATCCCGATCACCATGTCCTGGGAGGGGGTGATCACCGGCCGCCCGTTGGATGGGCGAAGCACGTTGTTGGTCGAGAGCATCAACACCCGAGCCTCCGCTTGAGCTTCAGCCGAGAGCGGAAGGTGCACGGCCATCTGGTCTCCGTCGAAGTCGGCATTGAAAGCCTCACACACGAGCGGATGGATCTGGATCGCTTTGCCCTCCACCAGCACTGGCTCGAAAGCCTGGATGCCCAGACGGTGCAGAGTCGGCGCCCGGTTCAACAGAACCGGATGCTCCTGAATGACTTCAGACAGGACGTCCCACACCTGTGGGCGCTGGCGCTCCACCATGCGCTTGGCCGACTTGATGTTCTGGGCATGGCCCTTTTCCGCCAGTCGCTTCATCACAAACGGCTTGAACAACTCGAGAGCCATCACCTTGGGCAGACCGCACTGATGGAGCTGGAGCTGGGGACCGACGACGATCACCGAGCGACCGGAATAGTCGACTCGCTTACCGAGCAGGTTCTGTCGGAACCGCCCTTGCTTGCCCTTGAGCATGTCGGACAGAGACTTCAACGCCCGGTTGCCCGGACCGGTTACGGCGCGACCGCGACGACCGTTGTCAAACAACGCGTCGACGGCTTCCTGCAGCATCCGCTTTTCGTTATTGACGATGATCTCGGGCGCACCGAGATCCAGCAGCCGCTTGAGACGGTTGTTCCGGTTGATGACACGGCGATAAAGATCGTTCAAGTCCGAGGTGGCAAAACGGCCACCGTCGAGCTGAACCATCGGACGCAGGTCCGGGGGAATGACCGGGACGGTCTCGAGGATCAGATCGCGGGGACGGTTCTTGCCCTCCCAGAAGGGACGGACGACCTTCATCCGCTGTGTCGCCCGCTGACGCTTCTGGGCAGACTTGGCGTTGAGGTCGGTTTCGAGGCGGGCCAACTCGGCATCGAGGTCGAGATGGTCGAGCAGGTTCTTGACCGACTCGGCGCCCATGCCGCCCTTGAAATAGCCCTCGTACCGATCGAGGATCGCCCGCCAGAGACCCTCGGACTCGACCAGGGTCTTCGGCGCCATGTTGCGGAAGACGTCGTAGGCGTCCTGGATCTGTTCGACTTCTCGCTTGGAGCGCTCCTCGCGCTCGCGAATCTCCTTTTCGACCTCGCGCCGCCGAGCTGAGATCTCCTGGCCCTTGGCCCCGCCTTCTTCCATCTGGGCGAGCTCGGTCTCGAGCCGGGTGAGCCGCTGCTCTTTCCACTCGTTGAACTCATCGAGGACGACCTGTCTTCTCGGTTTGGAGGTTCTCTTCGAGCTCGGCCAGATCCTTGTGACGCTTGTCGACGTCGACATCGGTGATCAGGTAGGCGGCGAAGTAGATGACCTTCTCGAGTTCCTTGGGGGACATGTCGAGGAGATAACCGAGCCGGCTCGGGACACCCTTGAAGAACCAGATGTGGGTGACCGGTGCGGCCAACTCGATATGGCCCATTCGCTCGCGGCGAACCTTGGACCGGGTGACTTCGACACCGCAGCGTTCGCAGATGATTCCCTTGTAGCGAATCCGCTTGTACTTGCCGCAGTAGCACTCCCAGTCCCGCTGGGGCCCGAAGATCCGCTCGTCGAAGAGGCCCTCCTTCTCGGGACGAAGCGTTCGGTAATTGATTGTCTCGGGCTTCTTGACCTCGCCAAAGGACCACTCGCGAATCTGATCGCTCGAGGCGAGACTGATCTTTAGTTCGTCAAAGACCTGATTGGCCAATTCCTACTCCTACTTTCAGGTTGCTGTCTGATGTCCGAAATCTGATGTCTGGTGTCTGATATCTGATATCTGATGTCTGGTGATCAGTCGGCTTCGGGGCGTTCGGGCCGCGACAGGTCGATGTTGAGCGACTCTGAAGGCCGGTAATCGTCCTCGAAGTCCCGCAGCTCGACCTCTTCACCGGCCGCCAGCATCTCGACATTGAGACACAGGCTCTGCATCTCCTTGACCAACACCCGGAACGACTCCGGAATGCCTGGTTCGGGGATGTTGTCGCCTTTGACGATGGCCTCGTAGACCTTCACCCGGCCTTGAACGTCGTCTGACTTGATAGTCAGCAGTTCCTGCAGGGCATAGGCCGCGCCATAGGCCTCGAGCGCCCAGACTTCCATCTCACCAAAGCGTTGCCCGCCGAACTGGGCCTTACCACCCAGAGGTTGCTGGGTGATCATCGAGTACGGACCGGTCGAGCGAGCATGGATCTTGTCGTCGACGAGGTGGACCAGCTTCAGCATGTAGATGTAGCCGACGGTGATCGGGGTATCGAATTGCTCGCCCGTGCGACCGTCGAACATCGGAGCCTTGCCCGACTCACCCACCATCTGGATCCCGTCCCGATTGGGGAGCGAGTTCGAGAGCACGGCCGACAATTCGTCCTCTTTGGCGCCGTCAAACACAGGCGTGGACACCTTGGTCCACGGCTCGGTCCCGCCACTGGCGGGACTGTCAGACTTGAACGGTTTCCAACCGGTGGCGGCGGCCCAACCCAAGTGGGTCTCGAGCACCTGGCCGAGGTTCATTCGTCCCGGCACACCTAGCGGCGAGAGAATGATGTCGACGGGGGTCCCATCGGAGAGAAATGGCATGTCCTCTTCCGGCAGGATCTTCGAGATGACTCCCTTGTTGCCGTGCCGTCCGGCGAGCTTGTCACCCTCTGAGATCTTGCGGCTTTGCGCGACGTAAACGCGGACCAGCTCGTTCACGCCGGGCGGAAGCTCGAAACCTTCTGACCGCTTGAACACCTTGACCGCGATGACTTTGCCCGACTCCCCGTGGGGAACCTTGAGCGACGTGTCACGCACCTCGCGGGCTTTCTCACCGAAGATGGCCCGGAGAAGACGTTCCTCAGGAGTCAGCTCGGTCTCCCCCTTCGGGGTCACCTTGCCGACGAGGTAGTCGCCGGGACCGACCTCGGCCCCGATGCGGATTATCCCGTCCTCATCGAGGTTGGCGAGGATCTCCTCGGCGACATTCGGAATGTCACGGGTGATCTCTTCGGCTCCGAGCTTGGTGTCGCGAGCGTCGATTTCGTGCTCTTCGATATGGATCGAAGTGAGCATGTCTTCTTTGACCAGCCGTTCGGAGATGATGATCGCGTCTTCGAAGTTGTGGCCCTGCCAGGGCATGAAAGCGACGAGGAGGTTGCGCCCGAGGGCGAGCTCCCCCTGGTCGGTCGAGGGACCGTCGGCCAGGACATCGCCGACCTTGACCTTGTCGCCCTCGCGGACCAGCGGCTTCTGATTGATGCAGGTGCCCTGGTTGGAGCGCTCGAACTTGGCCAGCTTGAAGGTGTGCTTCTTGTTCTCCCGGTCCTTGATGACGATCTGCTCGCCGGTCACTTCCATGACATCGCCGGCAACCTTGCTGACGATCATGTCGCCCGAATCGCGTGCAGCTCGAGCCTCTACCCCGGTGCCCGACCAGCGGGGCATCCGACTTCAACAGCGGAACCGCCTGGCGCTGCATGTTCGAGCCCATCAGGGCCCGGTTGGCGTCGTCGTGCTCCAGGAAGGGGATCAGCGCGGTCGAAACCGAGATGATCTGCTTGGGCGAGACGTCCATGTAGTCGACTTCCTTGGGCGGCACCGTGTCGACCTCGCCACCGTCGCGACGGACCATCACCCGATCGTTGCGAAAACGGCCATCGTCACGCAGCGGCGCGTTGGCCTGGGCGATGATGTGACGCTCCTCTTCGATCGCAGTCAGATAGTCGACCTTGTCGGTAACCCGGCCCGCTTCGACTCGCCGATACGGAGTCTCGATGAACCCGTACCGGTTGACCCGGGCATAAGTGGCGAGCGAGCCGATCAATCCGATGTTCGGACCTTCTGGGGTCTCGATCGGACACATGCGGCCGTAGTGAGAAGGATGAACGTCACGAACCTCGAACCCGGCCCGCTCGCGCGAGAGGCCACCTGGACCGAGCGCCGACAGCCGGCGCCGATGGGTGAGCCCGGCCAGCGGGTTGGGCTGGTCCATGAACTGGCTGAGCTGGCTCGTGCCGAAGAACTCTTTGATCGAAGCCGTGACCGGGCGGATGTTGATCAGGCTCTGGGGAGTGATCGCATCCGGGTCCTGGGTGGTCATCCGCTCCTTGACGACCCGCTCGAGTCGCGTGAGCCCGACCCGCACCTGGTTCTGGATGAGCTCGCCGACCGTTCGGATGCGGCGATTCCCGAAGTGATCGATGTCGTCGATCGACACCGGGACCTCGACCCCACGATGAGTGGTCATCGTCGGCTGCTTGTCGTGAAGCGCCACCAGATACTTGATCGTGTCGAGGATGTCCTCGTCGCGCAGCATCTTGGTGTCGACCGCGAGTGTCGTCGTTGAACTTCTGGGTGACCTTGTAACGGCCGACCCGCGTGAGGTCGTACCGCTTGGGGTTGCGGAAGAGCGTCTGGATGAGGTTCTTGGCGGACTCGACCGTGGTCGGCTCGCCAGGGCGCAGCTTGCGATAGAGATCGACCAGCGCCTCGTCGCGGTCGTGGGCGGTGTCGCGCTCGATCGTGTTGCGGATCGACTCGGCCCCGTCGAAGAGGTCGAGGATCTCCTGATCGGTCTCGGCGATGCCCAGCGCCCGCAGGAAGGCGGAGACGTACTGGCGTCGCTTGCGATCGACCCGGACACCGATCGTGTCGCGCTTGTCGGTGTCGAACTCGAGCCAGGCCCCGCGGCCCGGGATGATGCGGCCCGAGTAGATCAAACGATCCGAACCCTTGTCCGGGCGTGGCGTCGAAGTAGACGCCGGGTGAACGAACCAGTTGCGAGACGACAACGCGCTCGGTGCCGTTGATGATGAAGACGCCGTGCTCGGTCATCATCGGAAAGTCACCGAGGAAGACCTGCTGCTCCTTGATCTCGCCGGTGCCCCGGTTCATGAACCGGGCGGTGACGAAGAGGGGCTTGGCCCAGTTCTGATCTCGCTCCTTGCACTCCTCGAGCGAGTGGGGCGGTTCGCCGAACCGGTGGTCGGTCAGCTCGAGCGCGAGCGAACCGGTGAAGTCCTCGATCGGTGAGATCTCTTCGAAGATCTCCCGCAAGCCTTCGTCGATGAACCATTGAAAGGATTCGTGCTGGACAGCCAGAAGATCGGGAAGCGGGCAGAACCTCCGGGATCTTGGCGAAAGAGAGGCGTTCGGCGACGCGCGAAGCCAAAGGGATCCTCCTTAGGGGTGTTTCCGGGACAACAGTTGGGCATGCTAGCAGACGCGCTAGTCAAGCCCAAACGAGGATCTGATCATTCCGGCCGTGATGGATACACGGGGCGGTGGCTCCGAAGAACGAGGGCTCACTCTATCGCAAGAACGGGAAATTCGTCAAGGGGCGAAGACTTCAGATCTCAGACATCAGATGTCAGATCCGATCTGGAGTCTGATGTCTGACGTCTGATGTCTAGGTTTCCGAGATGGACCCTGTCACCCTTCCCACTCCCCTCGGCGGACTGTCTCGAACCTGGCCGCAGCGCGCGCCGAACAGGTGCTAACCCGGTGGGCGCGCGAGTTTCATCACATCGAGAATGACACCGGGCTCTCGGTGGAGCGGATCGAGCTGCTCTCCTATCTCGAACGCAACCCCTACACGAAGCTGAGCGCCGGGGAGGTCGCCGAGGCGCTGGGGGTGAGCCGTCCCGCCATCACCCGTACGGTGAACAACCTCGAAGCCGCGGGACTGGTGAGACGGTTGCCAAGTACCGACGATGGACGGAGTGTCGTCCTGCGATTGACCCCCGCGGGACGAAGAGCGGTCAACAAAGCACGTTCCAATCGCGTGCGGTCCATGGCGACGCGCCTGCGGGGCCGATCAGAGAGAGAGCTGGGTCAGCTCGCTCAGGGCCTCCGCATCCTCGCCGAAATGCTCGAGGAGTACTAGGCCAGCCTCGCCAAGGGCCGCAAGCGCTCCAGAGCCTCTGCCAGCGTCGCTTCGTCCTTGCAGAAAGCGAACCTGACCAGATGGCGCGCTTCGGTCGGGTCGTGATAGAAGGCGGAGGGAGGAATGGCCGCCACTCCGAATTCGTCGATAAGCCGCTCGACGAAGGCAACGTCATCCTTGGCTCCGAAGCTGGAATGGTCGGCGAGCAAGAAGTAGGTGCCTGCCGGTTTGAACACCTCGAAGCCGACTTCCGTGAGCCCGGCGCTGAGTAGGTCCCGCTTTCGGCGATAAGAATCGACCAGCTCCTTGAAGTAGACTCGCGGGAGCGTTCAGAGCTGCCACGGCAGCGTGCTGGAGCGGAGTGGCAGTGGCAAACGTGAGGAATTGGTGTGCGGCCCGGACCGCGTTCGTCAGCTGCGGAGGAGCAACTGCCCAGCCGATCTTCCACCCCGTGAGAGAGAAAGTCTTGCCGAATGAAGAAAGCGTGATCGTCCGGTCCGACATCTCCGGCCAGGTGGCCAGCGAGAGGTGCTCGCCCTCATAGACCATGTGCTCGTAGACCTCGTCACAGATGGCAACGAGATCGTGCCGACTGACAAACATCGGCAATGACATCGAGATCATCGCGATCGAAGACCTTGCCCGAAGGATTGTGAGGAGTGTTGACCACGATCGCCTTGGTCGCCGGAGTCACCAGTCGGTTCAGTTCGTCTGCATCGAGCTCGAAATCCGGCGGCCGCAGAGTGAGAAAGCGCGGACCTGGCGCCAGCCAGGCCCAACCCGGCCGGGTAAGCGTCATAGGTCGGCTCGATCAGGATCACCTCGTCGCCGGGTTCGAGCAAGCCCAGAAATGTGGCCGCGAGCGCTTCGGTGCATCCGGAAGTCACAGTCACCCAGGTCGAGGCTTCAATGGCCGGAAGGGCGGCGTAGCGACTCGCGATCAACCTGGTCAGCTGTGCAATCCCGTTGGTCGGGGCGTATTGACCATGACCGGCCCGGATCGCGCTCGATCGCGGCCTCTTTTACGAAGTCGGGGCCATCGAAATTGGGAAAGCCCTGCCCAAGGTTGATCGCTCCCACCTCTTGGGCGCGCTTGGTGATCCCCGCAAAGACGGTTGCGCCGTATGGTCGCAGCCGCTTGGCGACTCTCGACGTGGTCATCGCTGGAAGGCTAAGTCACGAGCGGCATACTGAAGTGGTGCGACCACCTGTCGCCGAGAGGCGCCCCTATTCGTTGTCGATTCACGGGATTGATTGGTCCGATGACTACTTCTGGCTGCGGCATCGTGACGATCCCGCAGTCATCGACTACCTCCAGGCCGAGAACGATTACACCGAAGCGAGCTCAGCGCACCTAGGAGCGTTGCGGGGGAAGATCTTCGAGGAAATCAAGTCCAAGGTGCAGGAGGACGACCTCTCTGCCCCCGCCCGCCAAGGGGACTGGTGGTACGGGTACCGGACCGAGGAGGGCAAGCAGTACCCGATCTTCGTGCGCTGGAAAGATTCGCCCGACGGCCCTCCCTTCATTCTCCTTGACCAAAACCAAATCGCCCAGGACGCCGGTTATTGCGCACTGGGATCCCTCTTGCTGAGTCCCGACCAGGACTGTCTCGCCTACTCGGTCGACTTCTCCGGGAATGAAACCTTCGAGGTCCGTTTTCTCGAGCTCGAACCTCGTCGCGAGCTGGAGGATCATTTGCATGGGGTGTATTACGGGGGAGCCTTCGACGCCAGCGGTGAGTACTTCTTCTACAACACCCTCGATCCCGCCCACCGGCCTTACCGGGTCTGGCGTCACCGGATGGGGACCCAGCAGTCGGCCGACGTGCTCGTGTACGAGGAAACCGACAAACGCTTTGATCTCGATGTAGGCGGCAGCCGGGACCGATCGATGATCTTGATCGATCTCCTCTCGAATACCACCAGCGAAACCAGGTATGTGCCGGCTACCGAACCGGAGACCGTTTCCTTGCCGGTCATTCCCCGCAGCGACGGCGTCCGTTACGAAGCCGAGCCGTATCACGGGCGGTGGATGGTCGCAACCGACCAGGACGCGCCTAACGGGCGCCTGCTCGAGGTGGGACCCGACGCTAAGACCGAGGTCATCCCGCACGACCCTCTGGCGAAAGTGGCCACAGTCTTTCCCTTTATCGATCACCTCGTCGTCAAGGGTCGCAAAGCTGCCAACCCGGTGCTGACCGTGCTCCCCCGGTCAGGTTCGTCATTCGAAATCTCGTTCGAGGACGACGCCTACGGGCTCGCGCGTAGGCGAAAACCGCGAGTACGAAACCTCGACGCTGCGCGTCGTCTACGAGTCAATCCTCACGCCGAGCCGGGTAATCGACCTCGACCTTCGCAACGGCGACCAAACCGTGGTCAAAAAAACCGAAGTGCCGGGTGGCTACGACCCCGACCACTACGTCACCTATCGCTTGTGGGCGGAGCAAAACGGCATTCGGATCCCGATCACCGTGGCCCATCGGAAAGGCCTCGAGCTGCCTGCTCCCACCCTTGTCTACGGATATGGCGCGTACGAATCGGTGCTCGACCCATGGTTCGACCCGACTCTCTTCCCGTTGCTGGATCGCGGAGTCGTGTATGCCATTGCTCATGTGCGCGGCGGCGGCGAGATGGGACGGCTGTGGCATCTCGAGGGCCGGATGGCGAAGAAAATCAACACCTTTACCGACTTCATTACCGCCACCGAGCACCTAGTCGCCACCGGCGTTGCCGCGCCCGGCCGGATCGCCGCCCGCGGCCTTTCTGCCGGTGGTTTATTAATGGGTGCAGTGACGGTCATGCGACCCGATCTCTGGGCGGCCATCGTTGCCGAGGTTCCCTTCGTCGATGTGATCAGCACGATGCTCGATCCAGCCATACCCCTCACTGTTCCTGAGTGGGAGGAGTGGGGCAATCCGGAATTGGTCGATGAGTACCGCTACATGAACACCTACAGCCCCTACGACAACACGGTCGAGACGGCTTATCCCGCCATCCTCGCCACCGGCAGCCTCAACGACCCCCGGGTCGCCTACTGGGAGCCGGCCAAATGGGTCGCCAAACTGAGGACCGTGAATACCGGAACAGCGCCAATCTTGTTGAAGACCGATCTCGGCGCGGGCCACAGCGGACGCTCGGGCCGCTACGACGCCTGGCGCGACGAGGCGTTCATCCTGGCTTTCATCCTCGACCAGCTTGGCCTGGCAGAGATTGGAATTGAACCGACCCAGGGTTAGGGTGCCCCGGATGGCACCCCAGAGTGGGGGAAGCGCAGGTCGACTTTTGGGAGCCATAGTTGCCTTGCTTCTCCTGTTTCCGGCGACGGCGCAGGCCGATGGTGGCGGCGATGTGGAGCCGACCTATTCCGAGTCGAACGGCTGCGGAGTTCCTCGGCTTTTTTCGGCTCTTGCCCGCGGTCAGGGATCTCTCGCCAGCTCAGAGCCGCTGCGCGGACCTTTCGGAGCCATGTTCGGAAGAACCATCGGCCAGGCCCGCGCCGCCACCGTCGCCTGGACGGTGCCGTTCTCGGGCGGCGCCACAATCTCGGTTCACAGCCGGGCCCTGCCAGGCCTTCAATCTGGCTGCCTCGAACCTCTTGGCCAGTGGCGGCTTTTACTCCACCCGACCCAGCGAGTTGTTTGGTTATGCCGCACGCACCGTGTCGGGGACCCGGTCGATCAGCTATCACGCCTTTGGCGCGGCCGTCGACATCAACTCTCGCACCAACCCCTTGGCTTCGACCCTGATCACCGACTTCCCCGAGTGGTATGTCGACGCCTGGCGAGCCGCCGGGTTCTGTTGGGGTGGTGATTGGGTCGCGGACAAGAAGGACGCGATGCACTTCTCCTGGATGGGACCGTCGGCCACTCCGGGCTACGGCGCCGTCCCTTCTCCCTATCCCTCACTCGCTCCACGCGCCGGATTCACGGAAACGGTCGCGGTGCCATCGACTGCACTCGGCTCGCGCGTCGGCGGCGCCACCGACGCCCTCGCCGATCTGACCGGCGACGGAGCTCTCGACACGGTGCGGGTTCGCACCCACCCCGTCGCTGGACCGACCCTCGAGATCACCGGTTCGTGGGCTGACTTCGGCATGTGCGGCTTCTCCCGTTTCCAGCTCACTGGAGCTCCGACGAACCACCGTGTCCTTTTCGGCAACATCAACTTCGGTGGTCGACCGGACCTCGTTTTTCTCGACCTGAGCGGATCGCAGGCGGGTTTGCTCATCTATGAAGCCAATGGCTTCTACCAAAAGACCCGCTCCTTCAATAGCGGTGCAAGCGCCGACAGCAACGCCACCTATCTCCTCGCCGACTTCAACTCCGATGGTCGGGGCGATCTCTACAAAGTCTCAGGGCAGAACCTCGAGATCTGGGACGCAGCCTCGAACTACGCCACCCGGATCAACCAGGTCGACGCTTCCTGCCGGAAGCGGTCGGGTGCTGACTGCGGACCGTGATCTCGACGGACTGCCCGACATTTATCGGGTCGCCTCCGACGGATCCGTTCAGGTGATCACTGCCTCCTCCGGCTACGCCACCGTGACCGAGACGCTCAACGGTTCCCTCGACGTCGCCGACGGCGAGGTGGTGCGTATCTCGGACTACGACGGGGACGGGCATGCCGACCTCTACCGGCTCAACGGGTCGGGCAACATCTCCGTTGCTCTGGGAAACCAGGCGATCTACAGCGACATCGACGGATGGTTCCGCGCACCAGACTTCAAATGCGAGAGCACACTCTCGTACAACTTCACTGGCCGTTTCGCCGACGATGACCAGAACCCATTGGTCGCCGACATCGAATGGGCGGCCGGCCAGGGAATCACCGTCGGCTGCAACACCCCGTTCAACGACTGGTTCTGTCCCGCAGAGCCCGGTCACCCGCGGGCAGATGGCGACGTTCCTCGTCCGCACCTTGGACCTCGGACCGGCGAGTCAGGACTTCTTCGTCGACGACTCCGGCAACTCGCACGAGGACTCGATCAACCGCATCGCCGCCGCGGGGATCACTACTGGTTGCACCGCTGGCACGTTTTGCCCCGAGCAGTCGGTCACCCGCGAGCAGATGGCGTCCTTCCTGGTCCGCGCTTTCGACCTCGCCCCTTCGGCCAACAACCCTTTCAACGACGTCGGCGGGACCCATGCGGCCGACATCGCCGCCCTCTTCGCCAGCGGTGTCACGACCGGTTGTTCGGCGGTTCCGCTCTCGTATTGCCCGGGAAGTCCGGTCCTCCGCGACCAGATGGCGGCTTTCCTGCACCGCGCGAGCGAATAGCCCTTAATCAGGGCCAACAATCAGGGCCAAAGTAAAACAGGGTTCTCCCTGATATACCTCAGCGGCCAACTGGCCGATGATGGTCGTCATGAACATGTTGACCCGAACCCGCGAGATGGCTCGTCAAACTCCGGCCTACTCGCAACCGATATGTCGACTTCCTCCGGGCCGGCTCGATCGGCGTCGTGGTGTTGGGGCATTGGTTGATGACCGGGGCGGAATTCATCGATGGCGAACTCGTCGTCTTCAACACCTTGAGCGAGAACCGGGCCCTCCACTTCCTCACCTGGGTCCTCCAGGTGATGCCGATCTTCTTCCTTGTCGGCGGTTACGCCAACGCCGCCGGATGGCGAGCCGCGCAAACGTCGGCAGGAGCCCTACGGCTCGTGGTTGCGAGCCCGCCTCCGCCGGCTCCTACTCCCGGTAGTCCCCTTGCTCATCGTCTGGTCGTTCGGCGCGACGGTCTTGCTCAAGCGGGGCGTCGATCCGGACCTGGTCCGGCTGGGTTCGCAGGCTGCGCTCGTACCTGTCTGGTTCCTGGCCACCTACGTCGCCATCGTCGCACTGACCCCATTGACCTTGCGGGCCTGGGATCGATACGGCTGGGTGGCCATCGGAGCCACCGCGGCCATGGCGGCGGCGGTCGATCTCATCAGTCTTGGATTTGGTCTCGGGATGCTCGGCTACCTCAACTACCTCTTCGTCTGGGGAACTGTGCACAGCCTCGGCTATGCCTGGGCCGATGACCGCATCGGTCGACCCTCCGCTCGCCTGACCGCCGGACTCGCCGGTCTCGCGGCGACGGCCGCCCTGGTGGCATTCGGTCCGTACCCGGCGGCAATGGTCGGGCTCGACACGACGGCCGTGACCAACAGCCAGCCGCCAAAAGTCACGTTGATTGCCCTCGGTCTGTTTCAGGCCGGGTTCTTGCTGGCAATGGAAGGACCGATGCGCCGCTGGCTCGAGAACGAAAAACGCTGGGCCGGCACCATTCTGATCAACGGGCGAATCATGACGCTCTACCTCTGGCATCTCACTGCCATGGTTGGCGTGGTCGGTGTTCTCGCGGCGTTGGGAGGACCGGGCCTCCGGATCGAGGTGAACTCTCCCGGCTGGTGGTGGTCACGGCCGCTGTGGCTCGCATTTCTCCTCGTCGCCACGCTTCCGTTCCTGGCCGTCTTCGGCCGGTATGAGCGACCGAATCCCGACAGCCGGCCGCATCCCGCCACCTGGCGTCCGATCCTCGCCGTCATTTGTGCGTGCGTCGGTTTGGGATTGCTCGCCCGTTACGGGATCGCCGATGAGGACGGGCTCAACGGGGTTGCACTCACGCTTCCGTTGGCCGGGCTGATTGCCGGCGGTGTCGGCGGCGCCCGGTTGGTGGGATCGGCGGCAACGCCGCTCAGGCTCGTCTTAGGAAGGTCGCCACCTCGTTGCCGACCGTCTGCGGATCATCCCACCACGGCATGTGACCGATGCCGTTCATAGTCTTCAGCTCTCCCTGAGGAAGTTGGTCGACGAACCTTTGCCAGATGCCGGCATCCCCGGTGGGGTCGGCGCTTCCAAAGATCATGAGGGTTGGAGCTTTAATCGCGTGAAGATCGGCATCGTCGAGGGTAAGGCCGGGTCGAAAACCGTCATTTCCGAGAAGAGCTCGAATCATGTCCCTTTCGCTCACCAACGAATCGGTCTCGTTGGAGAGTGCCACCCGCCAGGGAAGGAAGTGGTCCATCTTGCCGGCGTCGACGCTGGGGCCGTGCCCAATCGCCCGCAGCTGTGAGAGCAGCATCTTCGGCCTCATCGGGAGCCTCACCATGAGCTTGCCAATCGGCGAGGCAAGCAGCCTGACGAACTTCGGGACGGGGATCTCGCGGTTGGGGGATCCACCCAAAAGGACAATTCGATCGACTCGGTCGGGAGCGAGCTGCGCCAGTCGCAGGGCCCACAGATTGCCGATCGAGGCGCCGACCACGCTGACCTTGTCGAGGCCGAGCGAGTCGAGCACCCCTAGAACTACTTCCGTCACCATTGCTTTGAACTCGTACCTGCTGTAGTCGACTGCCGAGCTCAATCCCCAGCCAGGACGGTCCATGAGCAAGCACCTGAATTCTGATAACTCGCGAACCAACGGCGCCCAATAGGGTCCGGTGCCGCCGGTCCCTCCGATAAAGATCACCGGGTCTCCTGCCCCACCTCTGCCACTCGTATGCGCAGCGGAGGCGACGCCAGATCGATGAATCGGTCGCTCGGGTGCTTCCCATATTGCTGCCATAACTGCTGCTCGGCGCTCTGGTACGTCATAGCGGAATAGTCGCGAACGCGAGCGAGCCCTGTCTAGGACAAAAAATGGACTCGCCTTGCCCATCGGCAAGCGCGACACTCGGTGCGTGCGCACCTACGGCCAGTATTGCCCGATCGCCCGCGCTTCGGAGGTGCTGGCTGAGCGTTGGACTCCGATCATCGTTCGCGACCTGCTCAACGGGTCAACCACTTTCACCGAACTGGCCGAGGGAGCACCCGGTCTCTCTCGAACCCTCCTGGCCTCGCGCCTCCGGACCTCGAACGCGTGGGCGTCGTGACCAAATCGCCCTTCGGAAAGAAGTTCAGGTACGGCCTGAGCGAGGCCGGCCGCGGCCTGGCCGAAGTGTTGCTCGCGATGGGTAAATGGGGCGAACAATGGATGGAGCTCGCTCCCCAACACCTCGATGCCGGGGTGGTCCTGAATTCCTGGGTGAAGATGTACCTTGCGCTCGATCAGCTACCAAAGCGCCGGGTCGTCGTTCGTTTCGACATCCCCGAGATGACCAAGAAGGGCAATCAGCTCTGGGTGATCTTTCACGGTGCCGATAGCGAAGTGTGCCGATCGGATCCCGGATACGAGGAGGACTTGGTTGCCACGGTGCAAGCCCGGGCTTTGGCCGAATGGCACCTGGGTCGGATCGAATGGGCCGAGGCACTTCGAACCCAGCGCATCCAGGTAGCGGGGCCGAAGACTCTCGCGAAAGCGCTCCCCACCTGGAATCTCCGCTCAGGTTGGTCCCGGGTCGAACTCGCCCGGCGCAGTGGCGCTTAGCAAGCCAGCCCAAACGTAACGCCGGGTTCCACGGGGCCAAGCCTTAGATTTGGCTCAGGGTCTAGAGCGCGGTGAGCGACTCCAGCACCGCGTCGACTTCGTCTTCGGTGTTGATGTGGAGAAAGCCGATCCGGGTGAGCCCGTCGGCGTAGCCCAACCGGCGCATTGGCTCAACGGCGTAGAAGTGACCTGCCCAGGTGGCGATGCCCCGCTCGCCGAGGCGGCGGGATACGTCGGTGGCGCCCATTCCCTCAACCTCGACCGCAAAGGTCGGCACCCTCTGCTCCATCGAGTCCGGCCCGACGACTTTCACGCGGGCGGGCAGCCCCGCAAGAAACCGGTTTCCCAGCGCCTCCTCCTGCTCACGGATCTCGCCGAAGGCGCTCTCCAGGGCGCCGCGCCGGTCGCCACCCCAGCCGATCGAGGCGAGGTAATCGACCGCGGCCTCGAAGCCGGCGAGCAGCTCGAAGGTAGGGGTCCCGGTCTCCCAGCGGCTGGGGCCTTGGTCAGGGGCGGGACGGACCTTGAACACCGGAAGATCGGCGAGCAAAGCTTTTCGAGCCCAGAGCATGCCGAGATGCGGGCCAAAGAACTTGTAGGTGGAGCAAACCAGGAAGTCGCAACCCATCCGTTCGACATCGATCGCCCGGTGCGGTGCGAAATGAACCGCATCGACGAATAGCAACGCTCCCGCCGCGTGCGCGGCTCGGCCGATACGAGCGACGTCGACCAGGGTGCCGAAGGCGTTGGAGCAAGCCGTCATCGCAACCAACCGGGTGCGAGAGTCGATGAGCGATTCGAGATGGTCGAGATCGAGGGTGGCGTCGGCGCGAACCTCGCCATAAACCACCTCGACTCCCTTCGAGGCCGCGGCACGGACCCAGGGAGTGACGTTGGCATCGTGATCGAGCCCGGTGAGCACGATTCGGTCACCTTCGTTCCAACCTTCGGCGAGTGCCCGGCTGAGAGCGAAGGTGATCGAGGTCATGTTGGGCCCAAAGACGATCTCTTCGGGAGCGCCGCCAACGAGATCGGCTCCGGCACGTCGAGCGGCCGCAATCGTCTCGCTCGTTCGACGCGAGGTCGTGAAATCTCCGCCCACGTTCGACATCGAGCCCGACAAGGCCGCGGTGATCGCGTTTATGACGCGGTTGGGAACCTGGGTGCCGGCCGCACCGTCGAGGAAGATCTGGTCGCCGGCTAAGGCAGGGAACTCAGAACGAAGCGCCTCAACATCAAGCACGCCCTCTGTTTAGCGACGAGAACGGCTCCCGTCGATCAACTCGCCCGGCGAACCTGCTCGGCCCACTTGCGCCGGATCTTCTGGCGCTCCTTAGGAGTATGACCACCCCAGATGCCTTCGGCCTGCCGGGTTTCGAGGGCGAAAGTCAGGCACTCGTCGGCAACGGGACAGTTGGCGCAGACTGCCTTGGCCTCGCTGATGCCCTTCACGTCCTCGGGGGTCGGAAAGAAGTCGATCTCCGACTCTGCGCAAGCCGCAGCCTCCCTCCAAGATGTGAGGTCTTCGATTTCGATTTCGGGGCCGGCAGTCATGGTCATATAAGGATTTCCTGGAGAAGCTAAAACGCCTGTCAAGGCGATTTCGTTCCGATTTACCCCGAAAATCCAGCTTCAAACCGGCCCAATTCGGCCCTTGCCACCGATCGCCGGTGGACCTCGTCAGGACCGTCGGCAATCTGGAGCCAACGCCCCATCGACCACAGCTCCGCGATCGGGAAATCGTCGGTAAAACCCGCCGGCGCCAAAGGTCTGCATGGCGCGGTCGGCGACGAAAGTGAGGACGTCGGGAGCGACCACCTTGATTGACGCAATCTCGGTCCGGGCTCCTTTGACCCCGAACTGGTCGATCAGCCAGGCCGTCTTGAGGACGAGCAACCGGGCCTGATCGATCTTGATCCGGGAATCGGCGATCCACTCCTGGACGACTCCCTGTTCGGCGAGCGTCTTCCCAAATGCGACCCGCCCTTTTGCCCGCCGGCACATCATCTCGAAGCACCGCTCGGCCGCTCCGATGGCCCGCATGCAGTGATGGATCCGGCCGGGGCCCAGCCGCGCCTGCGCAATGCCGAAACCACCCCCCTCCTCACCGAGGAGATTCGCCGCTGGGACTCTCACATTCTGGTAATTGACCACCGGATGGGCGCCGCGGTCGTGGTAGCCGAAGACGGTCGGTTGACGCTCGACGACGACTCCGGGTGCATCGAACGGCACCAGGACCATGCTCTGGCGGTGGTGGGGATCCGCCTCGGGATTGGAGACGCCCATGACGATCGCCACCTTGCAGCGAGGTGAGGCCGCGCCGGAGGAGAACCACTTTCTCCCGGTGATCACGTACTCGTCACCATCCCGCTCGACCCGGGTACGGATGTTGGTCGCGTCGGAAGAGGCAACATCGGGCTCGGTCATCGAGAAGCAGGAACGGATCTCACCTTCGAGCAGCGGCGCCAACCAGCGCTCCTTCTGCTCGGGTGTGCCGAACAGATGGAGGATCTCCATGTTGCCCGTGTCGGGAGCCGAGCAGTTGATCGCCTCCGGCGCCAGCCACGGGCTCCAACCGGTGATCTCGGCCAAAGGCGCGTACTCGGAAACGTTGAGCCCGCTTTCGTCAGGAAGGAAGAGGTTCCACAAACCCCTTCCCCGGGCCGCTTTCTTGAGGTCATCGATGATCGGCGGAAAGAAGTTGGGATCGCCGCTTTCCTCCATCTGCTGGCGGTAGACCCCCTCGGCCGGAAAGACTTCCTCGTCCATGAACGACTGGAGACGCGAGCGCAGCCCCTCGACCTTGTCGGAGTAAGCAAAATCCACCAACTCATTCTTACGTATTTGCGCCTAACGCCGCACCTTCACCCTCAATCGCCGAGAGTTACCCTCCGGAAGATGCATGACGATCTTCGCCAAGCGGTCTCGGCCGCCTTCCCCGAGCTCAAGAACACGCTGGCCGAGCTGGTTTCGATTCCCTCAGTCAGTGCCAAGGCTTTCCCGGCCGCGGAAGTGCGTCGATCAGCCGAGCGGATCGCCGAAAAGCTGAAAGCTGCCGGCGCGGTCAGCGTCCAGCTTTTCGACTACCCCGACGCCCATCCGGCAGTGTTCGGAGAGGTGCCGGGTCCGGCTGGAGCCCCCACTGTCTTGCTCTACGCCCATCACGATGTGCAGCCTCCAGGTCCAGCCGACGAGTGGGTAAGCCCACCTTTCGAGCCCGTCGAACGCAACGGACGCCTTTACGGCCGCGGCACCTCCGACGACAAATCGGGTGTCGTCATGCATCTCGGCACGATTGCCGCGTTCGCAGGGAAGCCGCCGGTGACCCTCAAGATCTTCATCGAGGGTGAGGAGGAAGCAGGTTCAGAAAAGCTCCCGCAAATGCTCGAGGATCATGCCGACCTGCTGCGCTCCGACGTGATCGTGATCGCCGACGCCGGCATGTGGAGGGTGGGGATACCGGCCTTGACGACCTCCCTGCGTGGGATCACCGCGTGTGTGGTCGAGGTCCGGACTCTCGGGTCTGCTGTTCACTCCGGGGGGTTCGGCGGCGTTTTCCCCGACGCCATAGCTGCGCTTTGTCGGCTCATCGCCTCGCTGCACGACGAAGGCGGCAATGTCGCGGTCCCTGGCCTCACCGCGTACGAAGTCGATCCTCTGGACCTGACCGAGGAAGAAGTGCGCGAGCAGATGGCCACCGTCCCCGGACTCAAACAACTGGGTGACGGCGCCTGGACCAGCCGGTTATGGAGCAAGCCGGCGATCTCGGTACTTGCCATCGATTGCCCTCGAATCGACGAGGCGATCAACCAGCTCGTGCCAGTAGCCAGCGCCAAGATTTCGATGCGATTGGCACCGGGGCAGGATGGCCCCGCAGCCGAAGAAGCACTGCGCCGTCACCTGGAGTCGAACGTTCCGTGGGGTGCTGAGGTGACGATCCGCTCCGACGGCTACGGCGAGGCCTTCTCCCTCGAGGCCGACGGTCCCGTCTACAGCGCTTTTCGCCAGGCGATGGCAGAGGTTTGGGGATTGGAGCCGGTGGCCATGGGATCGGGAGGGTCGATTCCGTTCGTGGCGGCGTTTGCCGAGAAGATGCCGGACGCGCCCGTTGTTCTCATTGGCTCGGCGGATCCGACCTCCGCCTTTCACGCTCCCAACGAGAGCCAGGACCTGGCCGATCTCGAAAAGTGCGTTCTGGCACAGTCGATTGCGATGCGACTACTCGCCGTATAGCCCGGATCGGGATCAGCTGTTCCACCTCGTTCTGTATCGACCCGAGATCGCGCCCAATACGGGGGCGTGCATGCGGCTGGCAGCGAACACCGGTTGCACTTTGCACCTGATCGAACCGCTGGGATTTGTTCTCGACGACGCCAAGCTTCGCCGGGCAGGGATGGACTATCGAGAAAGGGCGGTCATGCGAGTCCATGCGGATCTCGAAACCTGGTTGGGACAACACGAAGGCGCGGTCTACGCGTTCTCCAACCAGGGCACGACCACCTACGCGGAGGTGGACTATCGGCCCTCCGACGCTTTGCTCTTCGGGCCTGAGTCAGTCGGGCTGCCGCAAGAAATCATGCAAGCGGCGTTTGTCACCGCACTGGTGCGCATACCCATGCAACCCGAAGTTCGCTCGCTCAATCTCGCCAACGCCGCGGCCGTTGCTACTTACGAAGCCTGGAGACAGAACGGCTTCGCGACGGCGACTCCCTAGAAGAGCCGCATCTCGCGCGATTCGGCTTCGCGCAAACCGTCGTAATCGACTTCGATCGCCTCAAAGCCTCGTGAGTGCGCGAGTATGCGCGCTTGCGGAGTGATTGCCTGGGCCACCAGCACTCCGCGGACCTTGCCCATCCGACCGTCGAGAGCAAGGCGCTCGACGTAGCGGCCGAGTTGTTCGACGCCGTCGAGCTCGCCGCGTCGTTTGACCTCGATAGCCACCATCCCTCCATGTCGATCAATACACACCAGGTCGATCGGTCCGAGATCGGTGGGATACTCGCGCCGGAGCAGGGTGAGACCCTCCTCCAGCACCCACGGTTTCTCTGCCAGCATCGCCTGCAGGTGAGCCTCGACCCCGTCTTTGGTCAGACCGGGGTCGACACCTAGGTGGTGGTCGGAATCGGAAAACACCTCGAACAATGTGACCACCAGTCGCTCGCCTTTGGCATTGGTCACTTCCCAGCGATCGTCGAACTCGACCAGCTGATTGGGGGCGTTCATCCAGTTGAGAGGCTTGTACGCGCCCCCGTCCGAGTGGATCGCCACACAGCCATCGGCCTTGACCATGAGCAGACGCACGGCCTCGGGGAGATGGGCGCTCAGACGACCCTGATAGTCGACTGAGCATCGGGCAATCACGATCCGCACGGCCCTTCGAGGGTATCTCGCCGCGTCGATTGCCCCAATTGATTGCGGTTGGCGCGATCTAGCCTCGATCGCTGATGACAGAGAGCCGTGCCGCCCCATTTGCTGCTCAAGCAATTAGGCCAATCGCTGCCCGAGCAATTGAGGCGACGAAGGTGTATGGCGAGGGCACCGCGGCAGTTCGGGCCCTCGATGGCATCTCCCTCGACATTGAGCGCGGTCGCTTCACCGCCATCATGGGACCTTCCGGTTCGGGGAAATCGACGCTGCTCCATTGTCTCGCCGGGCTCGACGAGCTCACCTCCGGCACGATCCGGATCGGTGAGGTCGACATCGGCACACTTGACGACGACGAGCTCACCCGGCTGCGTCGAGATCGAATCGGCTTCATCTTCCAGGCGTTCAATCTCGTGCCGACTCTCAACGCCGAGGAGAACATCACTCTCCCCATCGCCATCGCAGGTCGCAAGCCAGATGCCGCGTGGATGGAGGCGGTGGTCTCAACCCTGCAACTAGGCGACCGCCTCACCCATCGACCAAGCCAGCTTTCGGGGGGTCAGCAGCAAAGAGTGGCGGCGGCGCGTGCCCTGATCACTCGCCCCGACCTGATCTTTGCTGACGAGCCTTCCGGAAACCTCGATTCCCGCTCGGGCGGTCAACTGCTCGCATTTCTGCGACAAGCCGTTGATCAGTTCGAGCAGACCATCGTCCTCGTCACCCATGACGCCAATGCCGCCGCGGCTGCAGATCGAATCGTGTTTCTGGGCGACGGCAAAGTCACGGACGAGATGACCTCACCGACTGCCGCCTCCATCCTCGACCGCCTCAAGCATCTCGAGTCCTGATGTGGCGGGCTGCCTGGAAGGGCCTCATTGGGCACCGGCTGCGGTTCGCCCTCACTGCCCTTTCGGTTGCGCTCGGGGTGGGATTGGTGGCAGCCAGCTACATGTTCACTGATTCGCTTGGGCGGGCCTTTGAGGATCTGTTCTCAGCGAGCCTTTCCGGATTCGACGTGCAGGTGCGGGCGGAGGTCGATGAGGAGCTGTCCTTCGTGCAAGGGCAACCGCTCCCCCAAACTCTGATCGACAAAATCGCCAATGTGCCTGGTGTCACCGCTGCCACCGGAACGGTTTTCGGCTTCGTCCAGGCGTCCTCTGCCGGAGAACCACTCGGCAACGGATCAGCTCCGGTCTTCCTCGTCAGCTGGCCCGAGCTCGTTGACCTGTTCCAGGTGCAAAGTGGTGAACGCCCAGATGAATCTGGTGAAGCTGCGCTCGATCCGGCCAGCAGCACTCGCCAGGGCATTCCGGTCGGAAATGAGATCGAAGTGATCGGGGTGAGCACTCGTCAGTCCTTCGAAGTCGTCGGCACTGCTGCGATCGAAGGGTTTGAGTCCTTCGGTGGCGCGGTGTCGATATACGTTCCGCTCGAGACGGCCCAGTCGTTGCTCGACCTTCCCGAGCAGGTCCTCACGGTCGAGATCGAGTCCGACGAAGAGGTCGAACCGATGATCGCACGGATCCAGGAGATTCTCCCCGAGGGAGTCGAGGCGGTATCGGCGCAAAGCGCAGCCGAGGAACAGCTGACGAGCTTCAAGGACGCGCTCGGTTTTCTCAACACCTTCTTGTTGGTGTTCGCCGGAGTGACGGTCTTCGTCGCCGCCTTCCTCATTCAGAACACTTTTCGGATCATCGTCGCCCAGAGAACTCAGGAGCTCGCCACTTTGCGCTTGGTAGGAGCAAGTCGACGACAGGTGCTGCGCCAGGTGCTGATCGAGGCGGCCGTTGTAGGCGGCGTCGCATCGGTGCTCGGGCTCGGCTTTGGAGTGATCCTTGCCCGGCTGATCCGCCAGCTGCTTTCGCTGGGCGGCAGTCTCCCGGCAACACCACTTGAACTCCAACCGCGCACGGTGCTCGTCGCCGTGGCGACCGGGCTCGGGATCACGATGCTCTCGGCGCTGCTTCCGGCCCGAGCCGCTTCAAGAATCCCACCCATCGCCGCGCTGCGGCGCGTACAAGCTCCCGAGAGCGGCAGGACCCAACGATTGCGGGCTGCACTCGGCATCGGGCTCACCGTTCTGGGAATCGGGGCGCTGGCAGCGGGGCTCATCGGCCCAGGGCAAATCGGCATTGGCCTTCCCATCCCTGACGTTGCCGTGGTCGGGGTTGGCGCCGGGCTGACGTTCATCGGCGTGGCGGTGATCCTCAGCGCCGTCGCGCGACCGATCACCGCTTTCCTTGGTCGCCCCATCCGCCGTCTCGGTGTGCCGGGACGCCTGGCCGTGGACAACGCCGGTCGCATCCCGCGCCGCACCGCCGCAACTGCTTCCGCCCTCATGGTCGGCCTCGCCCTGGTCGGCTTGACACTGGTCCTCGCCGATTCGCTGAAAACGACTGCCGATCGATTGATCGGGGATCGCTTCGAGGCCGATCTCGTGGTGGCTCCGGCGGGTTTCGGGGCAAGCCGGCTCTCGCCTCAGCTAGCGGTCGACCTGCAGGCGTTGGACGAGATCGAAATCCTCGCTCCGGTACGCGATGGTCAGGTCCAATTCGAAGGCGAAACCCGCACCGTGATCGGAGGCCCGACCGACGTGCTCGTCGGATCTCATCAACATCAACCTCCTCGAGGGCCGGGTCGAAGACATCAGTGGCAACCGCGTCGGCCTCCGCGAGGGATTGGTCGATGGCCGCCAGATCGGCGACGAAGTCACGATCGAATTTGCCCGCAGCGGAGAACAGACGCTTCGAGCTCGCCGCGGTCTTCGAAGCCAGAGGGCTTGGCGGGGGGATCCTCGTCGACGCGGACACTTTCGCCGCCAACTTCACCGAGCAACTCGACAGCCAGATCTTTGTCGGCCTCGCCGATGGGGTGGATCTCGCCGACAGGCAAGACCGCAGTCGAATCGATCGTGGCCAGCTATACCGGGGCGCAGGTGCTCGACCAGTCGGAACTCGCCGACCCAAGCCTCGAGCCAGATTGACGGTCTGGTTCGCCTGGTCTTCGGTCTGCTTGGAGTGGCGGTGGTCATCGCCGTCATCGGCATCACCAACACGCTTAGCCTTTCCGTGCTCGAACGGACTCGGGAGATTGGTCTGCTCCGCGCCGTCGGGATGAATCGCCGGCAGCTGCGACGGGCGATCAGCCTCGAGTCGATTTTGATTGCCTCACTCGGCGGCCTGCTCGGGATGGGGCTGGGACTGACTTTCGCCTGGGCGGTGGTCGAATCGATCGAAGACGAATTCCTCCGGCTCTCGATCCCCTGGGGGCAAGTCGGTCTTGCTCTCCTCGGAGCGGCGGTTGCGGGACTGCTGGCAGCGGTCGTCCCGGCCTGGCGGGCTTCTCGTCGCAACATCCTCAACGCCATCGCCTACGAATAGCTCTACGAAAGCAATCTGGCACCGCCGATAGAAACTGACCCGTGATTCCTGCCACCCTTTTCGTCTATGGCTTCCTGACGCTGTTCATGACGGCGAACGCGCTGCGCCCACCGTCTCCTCCCATGTCGCGGTTCCCCGCCCTCTGGTTGCCTGCGGTTCTGGTGGCCGAAGCGCCGGTGATGTTCCTGCTGATTCGCAGCGCCGTCGCCGCGGTCGCGATGCTCGCGGGCGTCGACCGGAATCCGGTGGGTCGGGCCGGGCTATGGCTGGTAGGACTCTCGCTGCTCTTGCAGCCAGTGTTGATCTGGCGGGCGCGCAAGTCGGCCTCGCTCCTCGGGACCCGGCGGGCGCAGATGAGCTGGTGGGAAGCACTCACCTCCTGGCCCTATCGGGTCCCGGCCGACGTCGAGCGGCTGAGCGACATCGAGTTCGCCCAAACTGATACGGGATTGAAATTGGCGTTCGACCTCTATCGACCAAAGTTGCGCAATAGTCGCCTGCCGTGTTTGGTCTACCTCCATGGAGGCAGTTGGGGTGGGGGCGACCCTCGTCGCCAGTTCCGCCCCATCATCCATCATCTCGCCCGGCAGGGATGGATCGTCGCCAGCATCCGCTATCCGCTCTCCCCGCAAGCAACTTTCCCCGACCACCTTCAGGGTCCGGTCGGCTTCCTCGATTGGCTCGATGAGAACGCGATCGACTTCGAGATCGATCCCGACCGTGTGGCGATCGCCGGTGGCTCGGCCGGTGCCCACCTCGCCAGCCTCGCCGCCTTGAGCGGCGACAAACGGATCAAAGCGGCGATCGGCCTCTATGGGGTTTACGACTTCTTCAATCGGCATCGCCATCGCGCCGACTGGCCGGTGATCCCGATACGGGTGATGAAAGCCACCTCGTCGGCCGACCCTGAGCGCTATCGACTGGCCTCACCGGTCGATCATGCCCACCCGATGCGCCACCCTTCCTTCTGATTCATGGCGACTACGACTCGCTGGTGCCCATCGCCGAAACCAATTTCTTCGCCGCACGGCTCGCCGCGGCGGCGGCGCCGGTTGAGATCGTCGCCGTGCGCTGGGGCCAACATGCTTTCGATGTCCTCGCCGGCGCAACGGAGCCGCGCCCTCGCCCCGGTGATCGACGAATTCCTACAGCGCCGGGTCCTGACCGAATAGCGCCATGCCAAGATGGGCCGATGAGCACGCCCATCGAGAACCTAGGGGTCGGAACCGAAAAAGGGGCCTACCGCCTCGACCGGGAGAAGGGTGAGTTGGACCGTCTCCGGACCCCACTTTCCGGGTTGGAAAGTGTCCGCGATCTCGACGGCACCCGACGGCACCTACCTCGCCGGCGCTGGGATCGAACTGGTTTGGTGTCTCGGTCCATCAAGAGCCCGGACTTCGAGAACTGGACCCAGGTCGAGAACGGACCTCAATTACGAAGAAGGATCCGGTCTAAAGCTCAACCAGATCTGGACCTTTCACAACGATGGCGACCGCATCTATGCCGGAGTCGATCAGGCCGGTCTCTTCTACTCCGATGACCAGGGCGCTCACCTGGGAGGGAGTGCCGGCCATCAACGACTGGCCGGGACGTGAAAAATGGACACCCGGCTTTGGCGGACTGGCCGCCCACCGCATTCTCAGCGATGGTGAGCGGCTATGGGTTGGGATCTCGGCAGTAGGTGTGTTTCGCTCTGAGGACGGCGGGAAGAGTTTCGTCAGAACCGATTGGGGGGTGCCCGCGGCAGCCGAAGAAGACGAGCCGGCCTGGTGTGTTCACAGCCTCGTCGCCGATCAGAGCAATCCCGACCGAATCTGGCGCCAGGATCATCGGGGGGTCTTATCGCACCATCGATGGCGGTGACCACTGGGAACAGATCGAGAATGGGCCTTACCCGCCTCTTTCGGGTTTGCGATTGGTCGCAACCAGAGCACCGGCACGTTGTTTGTCGCCCCGATCACCGCCGACGAGAACCGGGTTCCTGTCAATGGTCACTTCTCCGTCTTTCGCTCCAGGGATGATGGCGACTCGCTGGGAGGAAGCCGGGAGTCGGCTGGCCGGCAAGCGGTCAATTCAACGGCGCCCTTCGCAATGCGATGGTGGTAGACAACGAGGGTGGAGTCGCCGATCGGCACCACCGGCAGGATCAGGTGTTCGTCACCACCGACGACGGCGATCGTTGGGAACAGCTCTCGATTTCGCTACCCAGGATCCTCTGCCGTCACGACCATCTGATGAGCTCGGGCGGTCGATCCGACTCCCGCGCCTCTTGGAGCCTGCCGTCGGCGACGTTCGAGAGTCGAAGTCGCAGGGGAGACGTTTCGCCAGGCACTCGACGACCTCTTTCGACAACATCCGACGCTGCGTGTCCATCTCCTGAACGAGCAGGGTGCCTTGCGTCCCCATGTGCTCTGTTTTCACAACGGCGAGTCGAATCGCGGAGCTCGACCGACACCGCCTCGGCGATGGCGACGAGATCATATTTCCTCCAGGCGGTGTCCGGCGGGTGAAAGCCGGCGCCGTCGTCTGCGGCGCCGGCATTGCCGGAGTGGCGACTGCCTTCCAGCTCGCGGTCGAACAGGGGATGCGCTGACGTCAAGATCGTTGATCCTTGTCCGCCGTTGACCCTCACCTCTGATAAGTCGACCGAGTGCTATCGCAACTGGTGGCCCAACGCCCCGATGGTCGGGCTGATGAACCGCTCCATCGACTTGCTCGAGGACTACGACCTCCGCAGCGGCAACGCCTTCCACCTCACGCGGCAGGGTTATCTCTATGTCACCGGCGACCCTGACCGCTTGTCGGCGATGGAAGCGGAAGCCGGCCTCATCACCGATCTCGGAGGCGGACCGCACGACTTCTATGCCGATGGCGACAGGCTCCGAGCCCAGTTTCCCTTTCTCACCGAGAACGCGGTCGGTGGACTCCACGCTCGCCGAGCGGGTTGGTTTTCGGCCCAACAACTAGGAGCCTGGATGCTGGCCGAGGCCAAAGCGGCCGGGCTCGAGCTGATCAAGGCTGAGGTGACCTCGATCGATTCCGAGGGCGATCGGGTTCGCTCGCGTGTCCGTCGACGGAACGATCCGATCGAAACACCGATCGTCGTCAACGCGGCCGGTCCGATGGTGAAGAAGGTCGCAGCGCTTGGTCGGGGTCGATCTCCCCGTCTACTCCGAGGTCCACATCAAGGTCGCCTTCCGCGATCATCTCGGCGTCGATCCCTCGCTAGTTCACCGATGGTGATCTGGACCGATCCACAAAAGCTGAGGTGGTCGGATGAGGAACGAGCTCGGTCTCGACGAGATGGGACGCGACGATCTGCTCGAAGAGATGCCGCCAATGTGCCACTACCGACCCGAAGGCGGCGTCGGTAGCGACTGGCTCGTCGGTCTCTGGGAATACCACCGACTCATCCAGGAGCCGGTGTGGCCGCTGCCGGACGATCCGCTCTATCCGGAGGCGGTGATGCGCGGACTCACGACATCTGGTGCCTGGCCTCCAGCCCTATCTCGACCATCTTCCCCAACCGGTGGTCGACGGCGGCTACTACACGAAGACCCGCGGAGAACCGGCCCGCTGGTTACCCGGCTCGGTCCAGAAGGTTCGTTTCTGATCGGAGCCTTCTCCGGGATTCGGCGTGATGGCGGCCGCGGCCGCAGGAGAGCTCATGGCGCGACCTGTCACCGGACGAGAACTTCCCGGGTACGCGCTCGGCCTTCTCCCTCGACCGCTACGAGGACCCCGCCTACCTGGCCGAAATCGACGCAGTGACCAATACCGGCCAGATCTAGATTTCGCCAGATAGATTCAGCTCGTGGACACCGGCCTCAGCGTCGACCTGCACCATCGAACCGAAGAGCTCCGACAGCAAGGTCTTTTCAAAGCGGAGCGAACGATCGCTTCTCCGCAAGGCGCGCACATCGAACTTGCGGATG
Organism: uncultured Acidimicrobiia bacterium; assembly: GCA_963840175.1. Classification (GTDB taxonomy): domain Bacteria; phylum Actinomycetota; class Acidimicrobiia; order Spongiisociales; family ZC4RG35; genus JACCTH01. The sequence continues at coordinate 241,060 of CAWIXU010000007.1, read as the reverse complement.
GAGCGCCGGGTGCTCAACTTCTGCGCCAACAACTATCTCGGGCTCGCCGCCGATCCGACGCTTGCAACGAGCGGCCGCCGCCGCGCTCGAAGATCACGGCTACGGAACCGCTTCGGTGCGGTTCATCTGTGGGACCCAGACCGTGCACAAGGACCTCGAGCGACGGCTGGCGAGCTTTCTTCGGTATGGACGACTCGATCCTCTATTCCTCCTGCTTCGACGCCAACGGCGGCCTCTTCGAGACGCTGCTCGACGAGAACGACGCGGTCATCTCCGACGCGCTCAACCATGCTTCGATCATCGATGGCGTCCGGCTCTGCAAGGCCAAGCGATTCCGCTACGCCAACAACGACATGGCCGAGCTCGAGAACGCGCTCAAGGAAGTCGGCTGACGCCCGCTATCGCCTGATCGCCACCGACGGAGTGTTCTCGATGGACGGCGTTATCGCCAACCTTCCGGCGATCTGCGAGCTGGCCGAACGGCTACGACGCGCATGGTCATGGTCGACGACAGCCACGCGGTCGGGTTCGTCGGCGCGCGGCGGTCGCGGCACGCCCGGAAGCGACGGGTCACGACGTCGACATCCTCACCGGCACTCTGGGCAAGGCTCTGGGCGGGGCGAGTGGGGGCTACACCGCCGCCTCGGCAGAAGTCGTCGCCTGGCTGCGGCAACGATCGCGTCCTTATCTGTTCTCGAACAGCCTCGCCCCGGCCATCGCCGCCGACGTCGCTCGGTGGCACTCGACCTGATCGAGTCCAGCAACGAGCTCCGTGAACAACTCACGACCAACTCCGAGCACTTCCGGCAGGCGATGACCGACGCCGGTTTCACCCTCGCCGGCGCCGGCCATCCGATCATCCCGGTGATGCTCGGCGACGCCGAAGTTGCCTCCGAGATGTCCGACCGACTGCTCGACGAGGGGGTCTACGTGATCGGCTTCTCGTTCCCGGTCGTGCCCCAGGGCAGGCGCGGATCCGCACGCAGATGTCGGCAGCGCACACGGCAGCGACGACATCGACACCGCGGTCGCCGCCTTCGTCAAAGTCGGGACGGCAATGGCCGTATTGTGAAGGCGCGTGTGTGAAGGCCCTCGTCAAGGCACGAGCCGGCCCCGGGCTCTGGATGGAAGAGGTCCACGAGCCGGAGGTCGGCCGCGAGCGAAGTGAAGATCGCGGTCGCGATGACCTCGATCTGCGGCACCGATCTTCACATCTTTCGCTGGGACGAATGGGCGCAGGAAACGATTCCGGTGCCGATGACGATCGGCCACGAGTTCATGGGCGACGATCGTCGAATCTCGGCGACGGGCGTGGAAGGTCTCGAAGTCGGTCAGCGCGTTTCCGGCGAAGGTCACATCACCTGCGGCCACTGCCGCAACTGCCGCGCCGGCAACCGGCACTTCTGCCACAACCACGTCGGCCTTGGCGTGACCCGGCCCGGCGCGTTCGCCGAATTCGTCGTGCTTCCGGCCGCCAACGTGTTCCCGCTCCCCGACCACATCAGCGACGAGGTCGGGGCGATCCTCGATCCGCTGGGCAACGCCACCCACACCGCCCTCTCCTTTGACCTGGTCGGCGAAGACGTGCTCATCACCGGTGCGGGCCGATCGGCGTGATGGCAACTGCCATCAGCCAGCACATCGGCGCCCGGTTCGTGGTCGTCACCGATCGCAATCCCTATCGGATCGCCATGGCCGAGAAGCTCGGGGCAGATCGTGCGGTGCTGGCCGACGAGATCGACCTCGACGACGTGATGAAGGAGCTCGGCATGACCGAAGGCTTCGACATCGGCATGGAAATGTCGGGCAGCGGAGCGGCTCTGCAATCAGATGCTCGAGGTGATGAACCATGGCGGACGGAGTCGGCGGTGCTCGGGATCCCCCCTGAGGCGGTGACGCTCGACCTCAACTCGGTGATCTTCAAGGGACTGGTGGTCAAGGGCATCTATGGCCGGCTGATCTTCGAGACCTGGTACAAGATGGCGGCCATGCTGCAGGGCGGCCTCGATGTCTCCGCTGTGATCACCCATCGTTTCCCCGCTCGACTCATTCGCCGAAGCGTTTGAGGTCGTCGGCAGCGGCGAGAGCGGCAAGGTGCTCCTCGACTGGAACACCTGAGCCATGACGCTTCGAGGTTTGCTAGATTTCTCGACGCAAATCATCGCGATTTGGCTTCGAATCCTTCTGTCCGTTGGGTTCGCTGTTAGTTGAGAACCGACACTGGCAAAGAGCTGAGCGGTCAGGAGGAATGTTGAGGCTGTACGTAGGAAATCTTCCCTTTAGGACCACCTCCGAAGATCTGAGGGTTGCCTTCAGTCGCTTCGGAGAGGTGACCTCGGCCGAAGTGCTGAGCGATCGTGAAACCGGCCGTTCCCGCGGCTTCGGTTTCGTCGAGATGCCAGACGACGTCGCCAAGGAAGCAATCTCATCCCTGGATGGGAGCGACCTGGCAGGCCGGCGGATAGTGGTCAACGAGTCACGACCGATGGCGCCCCGTCCCCCCCGTCAGGGACGGGGAGGCGACCGCGGTGGCAACCGCAACTATCGCGATCGGGACCGTAATTAATCGGCCCGGAGTTAGTCGAACAACGGCCCAGGGTTACAACCCACGCTCAACGTGGGTTGTAACCCTGGGTTCGCTGTTTCCGGAGGGCCGCGTGGGCGGCGTCCAAATAAACCAAAGGGCGAAGGCCCCAACCGCGGCCAGAATCGCGCGCGATACACCGTCGAGTCGGTTAACGCAACGATCGATAGTCCGAGCGAAGCCACCAGCGCCGCCGAGATCCAGGTTTTGGCTCTGATCGGTGAAACCGCCTTCTCGATAGCCGGCGATGATCCGTCCAAAGATCGGATGCGAGATCAGCCAATCGTGAAAACGATCCGATGAGCGGGCGAAGAAGAACGCGGCCAGCATGACGAAGTCGAACGTGGGAATCCCCGGCAGCCACGACATGTAGGCGAGGCCCAGGCAAATCAGCCCGAGTACCAGGTAGATCCCGCGCAGAATCCGGCTGCGGGGTTTCCGGGTGCCGGCCATCTCCAAACGGTATCGGCCCCTTTGCCAACAGCGAGTCGACGACCTGGTCGCTAATTTGGCTTTACCCAACGATCAGATCCCTTTGGAGGCCCGATGCCAATTGCCACCCCCGAGAAGTACCAGGAGATGCTCGCTGCCGCCGCGAGCCGGCGGCTTCGCCTACCCGGCGATCAACGTCACCGGCAGCGAGACGCTCAACGGTGCCTTCGCCGGATTCGCCGAGGCGGAATCGGACGGGATCGTGCAGATCAGCACCGGCGGAGCCGAGTTCCTGTCGGGCACCAAGGTCAAAGACATGCCAACGGGCGCTGCGGCCTTGGCCGAATTCGCCCACGTCGTCGCTGAGCGCTATCCGGTCAACCTCGCCCTCCACACCGACCACTGCCAGCCCGAGAAAGTCGACTCGTACATTCGGCCACTTGCTCGCCTTGAGCAAGGCGCGTCGAGCAGAGCGGAGCCGGCCCCTTGTTTTCGAGCCACATGCTCGATGCCTCGATGCTCCCCCTCGAGGAGAACCTCGCCCTCGCCCGCGAACTGCTCGACGAATGCCTGGCGGTGGGTTCGATTCTCGAGCTCGAGATCGGGATCGTCGGCGGCAAGGAGGACGCCATGGACCACGAAGGGCGTCGACAAGGACAAGCTCTACACCACCCCCGAGGACATGGTGCGGACCGCCGAAGTGCTCGGCCTCCCGGGCGACAACCTCTATCTGCTTGCTGCGGTCTTCGGCAATGTGCACGGGGTCTACAAGCCCGGAGCGGTCCAACTGCGTCCTGCGCATCCTGCGCGACGGGCAGGAGGCGATGGAGCAGAAGTTCGGCGCCGACGGGCGCCACTATCTGGTGTTCCACGGCGGATCCGGATCGAGTCTGGAAGAGATCCGCGAGACGCTCGGATACGGCGTGGTGAAGATGAACATCGACACCGACACGCAGTACGCCTTCACCCGCCCGATCGCCGACCACATGTTCTCCAACTACGCAGGCGTCCTCAAAGTCGACGGTGACGTCGGTGACAAGAACAACTACGACCCTCGCTCCTACATGAAGAAGGCCGAGGTGGGAATGTCCGGGCGAGTGGTGAAAGCCTGCGAGGACCTGATGTCGACCGGCCACACGGTTCGATGAATTTGGCCGTTGAAGCGATGATCCCGACCCAGATGCCGTGCGTGGATTGCGACGGCACCCTCCATCTGCTCACCACCATCGAGGACGAAGTCCCCATAGAGCCCGGCGAGATCCTCGTCTACCGCTGCGACAGCTGTCTCGAACGCTTCGACATCGTCTGGGAGTAAAACGTCGTCCGGCGTCGGGGTTACCGGGGGAAAAAACGAACGCAGCTACATCGCTAGCGTCGGCGGGGTGGCAGACACCGGCTATTTCGGGCCCGATTCGATCACCTGGACGGTCAACCAGGAGATCACGGTTCTTTTCGGTGGTGCCCGTGCGCTGCTGATGCACGCGGCTCATCCCCTGATCGCGGCTGGAGCTCGGCAGACCTCGATGTACCAGCGCGACCCGTGGGCACGCCTGCTGCGCACCCTGCAACTGCAGTCGACCATGACGTTCGGCACCAAAGCAAGAAGCCGACGAGGCGGCCGAGCGAATCAATCGGCTCCATACCCGCATCAATGGCACGGATCCGATCACCGGCGAGCGGTACGACGCCCTCGACCACGACCTCTTGCTCTGGGTGCACGCTGCTCTTGAGGTGTCATCGATCTATTTCTTCGAACGCACGGTGCGGCCGCTCACGGTCGGCGGAGCGCGATCGTTATCACCAGGAGAACCTGATTGCCGCCGAGTTGATGTTGATTCCGCGTGAGCAAGTTCCTGCCACCTACGCCGACCTCGAAAACTATGTCGAAGAAGTGACTACCTCGGGTCGCCTGCGGCGGACCGACGTTGCCGACAATGTCGCCGATCTCATCCGCAGAGGACCGGTTCCGGCGAGCGTTGCGACCGATTTGGGCATTCATTCGCTTTGCCGCATTCGGAACGCTCCATCCGTCGCTGCAACACCTCTACGGCGTCAAGTGGTCGACCTCCAAGCGTCGGTGGTTGGAGGCCAATCTTTGGATCCTCGGTCGGGTCAGGCCATTCCTCCCGCGGCAGGTTCCGATTCATCGGCCCCGCTCGATGGGCCTACGAGCGGCTCGAGGGAAAGCACAACCTCACGATTGCGGAGGCGGCGGCGCGGCGCTGAGATAACGAGCAAAGAACGCCTCGATCCGGGTCCACGCGTCCTCGGCTGCTTCCCGGCTGATACCCGAGGGCCAGCAACGGGCGCCCAACCGCTTCGACGCATCGCGTGACCTTCGGATTGATTCATGAATCCGTGACCGGCATCCGCATAGAGCTTCACATCGTGATCGATCCCAGCGGCCGAGAGCAGACGAGCAGCCTTCTCGGCGCTGCGTCCGAAGACCCGGTCCCTGGCGCCGTATGAAGCGACCACCGGACAGCTTGCGCCAAGTTCGTCGGCAACCAGTCCGTAGTTGGGAGCAGTGACATCGACCTGTCCGCGGGCGCCGAGCAGGAATGCGAAGCCCCCGCCGAGGCAGAACCCGATGCAGCCGACCATTCCCGAGCAATCGGTGCGCGTCCGCAACCAGGCGACAACTGCCTCGACCTTTGTCGACCGATTCGCCTTGACCACGGCGCAGATCGCGGAACAGCCGGGCGATGCAACGCCAGCCACCGCCCGCGACCAGATCGGGTGCGACCGCCAGATATCCCATCTTCGGCGACACGATCGGTGATCCGCCGGATGTCGTCGTCGAGCCCGAATCCTTGATGTAGAACCACCACCCCGGCCCACGGACCTCCGCTATCGGGAGCTGCCAGATATCCGGGGATGGGATCGCCGGCGATATACAGAGTCAGATCGCCGCCCACGTTGCGCGGACCGTAACGGGCTCGATCTCAGAATGTCGTGGTGGCCAGGCCAACGCCGTCAAGAATGGAACCGTGACGAATTACGACGCCGTGGTGGTGGGTGCAGGACCCAACGGTCTGGCGGCCGCCGTCGCCCTGGCCCGAGCCGGGAAGTCGGTGAAGGTGATCGAAGGCGCGTCAACGATCGGCGGTGGGGCGCGCACGATGGAGCTCACCGCTCCCGGTTTTCGCCATGACGTCTGTTCGGCCGTTCATCCGTTGGGCCTCGGCTCACCGTTCTTTCGCGACCTGCCCCTCGAGGACTTCGGGTTGCGCTGGGTGCATCCCCCGATTCCTTTTGCCCATCCACTCAACGCCCGTGATGCCGTGTACGTCCATCGATCGGTCGAAGCGACGGCGGAGGATCTAGGTGGTGTCGATGGCGAGGAGTACCGGCATCGCATTGCGCCATTGGTGAAGGATTGGGATCTCATCGAACCGCAGATCCTGGGGCCGGTTGTTCGGATCCCGCGCCACCCGTTGGCAATGGCCCGTTTTGGCTGGGTCGGTGTTCTGCCCGCGACGAGCCTGATCAGCGCGTTTCGGCACGAAGGCGCCAAGGCAATCTTCGCCGGGACCGCCGCTCATGCCTATCTGCCGTTGTCGCGACCGTTGACCGCTTCGTTCGGTTTGCTCTATCCCATGACAGCCCATCGCTGGGGCTGGCCTTTCGCGGCTGGGGGATCTCAGGCGATCGTCGACGCGCTCGCCGGCTATTTGGAGTCGCTCGGGGGAGAAATCGAGACCGGTCACTGGATCTCCCGGCTCAACGATTTGCCGCCGGCGAAGGTGACCTTGCTCGATGTAACTCCCGACGTGTTCCTGCAAATGGCCGGCGAAAAGCTGCCGACTATTTACCGGCTGCGGATGAAACGTTTTCGGCGAGCTCCGGGTGCTTTCAAGGTGGACTATGCACTGTCAGGACCGATGCCCTGGATCAACCAGCGCCTGCTCGAAGCCGGGACCGTTCATATCGGTTCGGCCGAGTCGATCGTTGCCGCCGAGGCCGCGATTTGGAAGGGTCGGCGTCCGCAACGTCCGTTCCTCCTTGTCGCCCAACCGAGCCTTTTCGATCCGAGCCGCGCCCCGATAGGTCAACACACGCTATGGGTCTATGCCCACGTGCCCCGCGGCACAACCGACGATTACTTGCCGGCGATCGAAGCGGAACTCGAAAAGCTCGCGCCGGGCTTTGGCACCAAGGTGATTGACCGGTGTGTTTCAACTCCGGCGGATCTCGAGGCCTACAACCCGAACTACGTCGGCGGAGACATCACCGGTGGTGCCCACACCTTCAAACAGGTTGTGTTCCGGCCGCTTCCCTCAATGAATCCATATACAACCCCTATCCCCGGCGTCTTCCTTTGCTCCTCGTCGACCCCACCCGGAGCAGGAGTGCACGGCATGTGCGGCTACTGGGCCGCGCAGACGGCGTTACAGCACCTTTCCTAGGTCTGCCATAGGTGGGGGCGAGTCCGGACGTCGTCGAAACCAAGCTCGTCACAGAGCGCGAGAAAAGCGTCGCCGTCGACGCCTTTCCACTCCAGGTCCTCGAGCGACTCCTTGAGCGGGACATTCTGGCGTAACGTCGTCAGGTCGCGATAGAGGAGAGCATCGTCGAAGCGCTCCCTAAGGACGAGAGCGAGCTTGTCACCGCCGCGTACAGTCACGCCCCAATCGCGCGGACTCGGCGGAATCGCCTCGAGCTTGTGCCAGCGCGACGAGCACGGCTCCCGCCGACTTCGAGCCCCAGCCGGGCAGGCCCGGTACACCATCGGCGGCATCGCCAACCAGGGCCAGGTAGTCGGGGATCGACTCCGGGCCAACGCCGAACTTCAGCCTGATGCCGTCTTCGTTATAAACGACCTGCTCGCGACGATTGAGGGTGACGACTCGATCACCGATGACGCATTGGGAAAGATCCTTGTCGGGCGTGCAGATCACAACCTGCTCAACGTCCTCGCACCAGCGGAACGATGCGGTGGCGATGGCGTCGTCGGCTTCGTATTCGATCATGCCCCAGCAAACGACGCCGATCGCCTCGAAGGCCCTCTCCGCCAGGGGAAACTGTTCGAGCAAGACCTGCTCCATGCCGGCGCTGGTCTTGTAGCCCGGGAACATGTCGTTGCGAAACGACTCGATGACGGTGTCGGTGGCGGCGGCCAGGTGGGTCACGCCGGGCTCACGCAGCAGTGACAAGGTCGTCTCGATGATGCCGAGCGTGGCCCCCACCTCCTGCCCGCTGGGAGCAAGCCGCCCGGGCCGTCCATAGAACGAACGAAACAACTCGTAGGTACCATCGAGCAGGTGGAGACGCACGACACCGATCCTATCGACCGCCCCGAATCCGACCCCTGGGAGCGCCTGGGTGACCAGTTCGCATCGATCAAGGACAAACTGAAGGACACCTACCGCCAGCAGACCGCCGACGAAGGCCCATCCGAAGACGAGGTGAAGGATGCCTTTCGCACGCTCGGCAAGGCGTGGGATCGACTCGCCGATGCGGTTGGGGCCGCGGTGAAGGACGAAGGCGTGCGCCAGCAGGCCAAGGATGCAGCCACCGGATTCTTTGATGCGGTCGGCTCTGCCTTCTCCCAACTCGGCTCGGAGCTTCGCAAGAACAGGCGCGACGGCGACCCGGACGAGGTCCCGCCTGCCTCGTAGAGATGAATGAAAAGCGGGTCCGCGACGCCATCGAGTTCTCGGACACCGACGAGCTACTGCGGATCGTCGATGGTGCCATCGCCGCGCAAGAGTGGGACCCCTTGCTCAACCTCCGCGTCCGCATGGCGGAAGCGCTGGGCCGCGGCCGCCAACTGTGGGGGGTGGACCAACACGTTCGTTATCGGCTCGCCCTCGAAGGACCGGCACCTCTGGCGGCACAAGCCGTCGATGAAGGCCCCGCTCGTTTTGCCCTGGGCCCGCTCACCGAGGTTGCCGCCAACCGTCACACGTTTGCCGAGCTAGCCCCTCACCTAGGTCCCGGGCCAAGCCGCAGTCTCGTGGCCCATGAGCGAGTGCTTGGCGGCGAAGAGATCGACCCTGAATTGGTTCCCGACAACCAACTCGAGTTGCCGCTCCATCTCTTCGATTGGGAACCGGTCTACGCGGTCCCGGTTTATCACTCCGATCGGGTCGAAGCACTTTCGCCGCCCCTCCCGACAATGTCGCGAGTGGCGTTGCCGGATTCTGCCGAGATCGTCGACGACCATCCTTCCACCGAAGCTCTGCTCGGTCTGGTGCTCCCGTGGCTCGAGGAATCAAATGGAAGAGCGCAGGCAATCTGCGCCGCGGGCCCCGCACCGGCAGCTCTCAAGGCTCTTGGCGTTCCAGCGGCTGAGATGGCTCCAATGCCGATCGCCGAGGCGATGGCGCACATGGCATGGGCGGCGGCCTCGGGGGGAGCCGAGGGTCGTCGCCGGGGCGGGGCCAGCGGTCGATTTCAGGCCTGGCACACACTCGCCACCCTCGCCGGCTACGAGTGGCCGGCGCCCCCCGAAACGGTGACCACCGCCGCTGACGCGCTGGACTGGTTTGTCTGGTCCGACTTCGCCCCGGCAATCGGCTGGGTTCTCAACCTCGCCGCGCATGATCGGGCGGAGAATCTTTCCTGGGCTCTCGCCGCCCGCGACGAATCTTGAGGCCCAAGCCGGACAGGCCCGGGCCTAGGACTTCGGAATCGCCGCCGTGTCGGCGATCAACTGGTCGACGACAGTCTTCAGGGCTTCCTCATTTGAAGCCCCGGAGGCCAGAGCAGTTCGGTACGTCTCGATCTGGCGATCAGCTGAGGTGCCTTCCGCGACGATCGTTCTCACCCGCAGCATCTCGGATACACAGCCCAACTCCTCGGCGTCCGGCTGACACAACTCGATCAGCTCTTCGACCAGATCGCTATACGGAACGAGGGTTCCCTTCCCATAGTCCATCAGCGTGCCTTCGACCCCATACCTTTGCGCCCGCCAGATGTTCTCCGAGATGAGCATCGGGGCGTATTGCCGCCATCGCTGGTTGTTCAATCGCAGCCGGTAGAGCATGTGGAGCAGGCAGAGATAGGTGGCTGCAACCGCAAGGGCATCCTCGACCCTCGTGCAGACATCGGTGATCCGCATCTCGAGGGTCGGGAAGCGCGACGAAGGGCGGATGTCCCACCAGATTTTCGATGAGTCCTCGATGATCCTTGCTCTCACCAAAACGTCGACATGCCGCTGGTACTCGCTCCAGCTCGCAAACTCGTCCGGCAGACCGGTACGGGGCATCGTGCGGAAGGTTGAGATCCGGTAGCTCTTCAGACCGGTCAATCGCGAGCCCCAGAACGGCGACGACGTCGAAAGGCTGAGGAGATGCGGGAGCATGTACCGCATTTGGTTCATCAGGTCGATGCGCAGATCTGGATCTTCGATGCCGGCGTGGACATGCATCCCGCAAATCACCATGCGTCGCGCCACCATCCCGAGGTCCTCGGCCATGATCTTGTATCGGTCCTTGTCCGTGGGCTGCTGTTCCCACCAAAGCGCAAACGGATGAGTTGAAGCAGCCATTAGCGCGGCGCCATGTTTCTCGAGCGCTTCGTTGAGCGAAGCCCGCATCTCGACGAGTTCCTCTCCTGCCTCGGCCACGCTGCTGTGGACCCCAGTCGCCACCTCCAGCTGGGCGCGGAGGAACTCGGGCATGGCCTTCGCCCCGAGCGCTTCTTGCGCGCTTTCCCATAGGCCTTCGTCGGGATCGCTGACCAGGTTGCGTGTCTCGCGATCGACGAGGAGATATTCCTCTTCGATGCCAAGACTGAGAGCTGGACGCGTGATTACGTGCATCGAGGCGGATTATTAGCCGCCACCGCCAGTGCTTGCCTAGCTTGAGCTTGTTGTCCGGTTCATCACCGACCTCCGCTCCGCTTCACATTCCTCTCGTACGTGACATCCTTCGAGGTGGTCGTTGACCAGCCCCATCGCCTGCATGAACGCATAAACCGTGGTTGGTCCAACGAAGCTGAAGCCGGCCTTCTTGAGTTGCGTCGACAGCTCCTTCGAGGCGGGGGTGATCGATTGCACCTCGGTCGGGGCATCTGATTCTCGGTCGGCGTGTTCCCGCCACAGCCAGTCGGGCAGGGGGCCGACTGATTCCTCCAACGCGGGAAGCCGGCGGGCATTGTTGATGACCGAACGGATCTTTCCTTCGTGCCGAACGATGCCCTTGTCGGCGAGGAGTCGTATGACGTCGGCTTCTTGAAACTCCGCGACAGCTTCGGGGACGAAATTGGCGAATGCGGCGCGAAAAGCCGGCCGTTTGCGGAGGATCGTCAGCCAGGAGAGCCCGGCCTGGAATCCCTCCAAACAAAGCTTTTCGAATAGCCGTGATCGGTCGATCACGGCCCGCCCCCATTCGTGGTCGTGATAGGGGACATAGTCCTCCGTGCCGGTTCCCCACCAGCACCGAGGGAGACCGTCCTCAAGAGTTTCTAGGTTGTTCATGCCGTTCGGGACCAAAATGGCTCATGGGGAAGTTGTACCAACCATGAGCGACTTGGCAGCGAATCACATCCAAATGAATGAAATCGGTACTAACCCGCCGGTGCGGGGAGTCCGGGGGGCCCTCGCCGGTGTGGCTGCGGTCGCCATGTCGTTTGGTTTGAGCGAATTGGTTGCAGCAATCCTTGGGGTTCCCTCGTTGATTCAGGGCATTGCGGACCGGGTGGTCGATTCGGTCTCGCCCGGCATCAAGGAATTCGCCATCGAGACTTTTGGCACCAACGACAAGCTCGTCCTCCTCATGGGGATCTTCGTTGTGGCCCTGGGTCTCGGCGCGCTGCTCGGCATCCTTTCCCGAAAGCGGGATCAGCCGATTGTCATCGCGATCATCGTTTTTGCGATTGTCGCCGCCCTGGCGACTTCTCGCTCCGCCGCTTCCGGCCAACTCGCCCCCTGGCTGCTGGCCCTGGTGGCGATGGTGGCGGGAGTGACGACGTTCCGCTGGTTGATGAAGGCGTCGGGCCGCCACGCTTCCGCCGAGCCGGCTTCGTTGGAACGGCGCGAAATGCTGAAAGCGACCTCGGCCACCGGTTTGGGCCTCGTGCTGGCCGGCGGAGGCCGTCTCCTGGGCGCCTTCAACACCGAGTCGGCCACCGGCCGCGACACGGTTGCCATCGGCGAGCCCTCCACCACCACCGCGCGCTCTTGCCGCCGGAGACCTCGTTCGACATTCCCGAGCTCACACCGATCGTGGTTCCTAACGAGGACTTCTATCGAATTGACACTGCCATCGCTGTTCCGCGCGTGGCTGTGGACACCTGGAAGTTGAGCTTTCTCGGCATGGTCGACAACCCCTACGAGATCACCTTCGACGAGCTCATGGAAGAAGAGATGGTCGAGCGGTACGTGACGCTTTCCTGCGTCTCGAACGAGGTCGGTGGCGGGCTCGTCGGCAACGCTCGCTGGCTCGGAGTTCCTCTGTCGACTTTGGTGGAACGGGCCCAGCCACGAGCGGGAGCCGACCAACTCGTCGGGCGAGCCGTCGACGGTTTCACGGTCGGCTTTCCGACAGAAGCAGTGTTTGATGGACGCGAGGCGCTGGTAGCGGTGGCGATGAACGGCGAGGCGCTGCCGCTCGAGCACGGTTTCCCGGTGCGTCTGGTTGTTGCTGGTTTGTACGGCTACGTCTCGGCGACCAAGTGGCTCTCCGAAATCGAGCTCACCACCTGGGATGGGTTCGACGCCTACTGGGTACCCCGCGGCTGGTCGAAGGAAGCGCCGATCAAGGTGCAGTCGAGGATCGACACCCCTCGCAACTCGTTTGCCGCCGGACCTCGCGCTATCGCCGGCGTGGCCTGGGCCCCCAATCGTGGTGTCGCCCGGGTCGAGGTCTCGGTCGACGGCACCTGGATGGATGCCGAGCTGAGCGAGCCGCTCTCCCAGGACGCCTGGGTGCAGTGGCGTCTCGACCACAACTTCAGCGCAGGTAACCACGAGATCCGGGTCCGGGCAACGGATGCCGATGGCGTGACCCAGGGCGAGAACCGGGTTCCCCCCGCCCCCAACGGGGCCGAGGGCTGGCACACCGTCAACATCGAAGTCTCCGCCTAGGCCATCTTTGCGAACCCAGGGTTCGTAGCCGTGTAGAACGCGGATACCAGCCCAGAGAACGACGGACTAGTCACTGACCGGCGATTCACTTGTCCCGGGCGTCGGCCGATATACCGCCATGGCGCGTCTCGACCGGGGTGGGAACATCTTCTGCCTGGAGTCGTTTTGGCATCCTCGCCTCGATGGCGACCGGCTCAGCGTCCGCCCGTTGCTCGAACTCCTCCACACGTCGCGAGGAACCAAGTTCATCCACCTCACCTGTAACACCGCCGAGGAACTGATGTTCAACCTTCGCCAGCACCGCCGGTATCGCAGCTACGGCGTGCTCTACCTGGCGTTCCACGGCCGCCGCGGTCGCCTGCTTCTCGCCGACGGCAGCGAAATGCCGCTGGAGCGATTAACCGATCTAGCGAGGGGTCGGCTCAACGGCTGCCTGGTCCACTTTGGAAGCTGCTGGACCGCACTTGACGACGACCAGCTTTACGAGTTCCTGGAGAAGACCGGGGCCGCGGTCGTCACCGGATACACCAAGTCGGTCGACTGGATCGACAGCGCCTCGATGGATCTTCTCATCCTCGACTGGGCCAAGGAATACTCCAACGCCAAATCGCTGATCGACAAGATCGCCGACACCTACTCGGGCCTACAGCAAGAAACCGGCTTCGTCGCGTACCAGCTCTGATTCAGATATCAAACATCAGACATCAGACATCAGATGAATGGGAGCGCAGGAGTTGCTGCAAGCGGCGCGACTCGGCCAGGACCAGCTGGAACAAAGCGCGGACATGGCCGGTGTCGAGACCTGCTCTAGTCGCCTCTTCTTCGATGATCGCCAGGAGCTCCGATTCGCGTTCGGGGATGTAGATGGGTATGCCCTGGGAGGCCTTCACCCGGCCGATCTCGAGCGCGAGGTCCTGGCGACTCGAAAGCAACCGCACGATTTGACGATCAATCTGATCGATCGTGGTTCGCAATCGATGAATCCCAAGCGCGGTCATGAGGGCGACGAAAGCGTCCAGATCGAGCTGCGGCCCGACGGTCTTGGCCGCCATAGGATCGGGATGAACTTCGATAATCACTCCATCGGCGCCAACTCCCTGGGCAGCCAGAGCCAGCGGCTGTACCCGCTGAACGACCCCGGCCGCGTGTGAAGGGTCCACGACAACCGGGAGGTGCGTTAGTTCCTTGAGCTGCGGCACGGCAGTGATGTCGAGCATGTCCGCCTCGAGACCGCCAAATGTGCGAACGCCGCGTTCGACCAGGATGACGTCGTCGTTGCCTTCGGCCAGGACGTACTCCGCCGACCACAACCACTCGTCGAGAGTCGCCGACGCTCCTCGCCGCAACATCACCGGCTTGCCGAGTTTGCCCAGCACGCGCAGCAGTTCGAAGTCCTGCATGCTGCCCGAGCCAACCTCTATCGCATCTACCCGCTCGGCGGCATCCTCGGCCTCCTCCGCTTGAAGTACCTGCGTAGCGACCGGCAACCCGACCCCCGCTCCCGCCTCGGCCAGCAACTTGACACCCTCCCGACCCAACCCCCGAAAGCCATAGGGCGTGGTGTTGCTCTTGTAGGAGCCGCCGCGCAACATCGAGCCTCCTGCTGCCTTCACGGCCTTGGCCACCTCGGTGATCTGTTCAGCCGATTCGACCGCGCAAGGCCCAGCGATCACCGGGAACGGGTCGGCGCCAAAACGGGTGCGGCCGATCTCGACGACGGTGCGCTCTCGAGTGCGAGTGGCTTTTCTCTCCACGGATCGTTCCATTTACGGGGCTTCCTTATATAAGGGAGCCGGTTCACCGAGTTTCAGAAACAAGAAACCCGGAGCTCCGGCTCCGGGTTGGTGGTTGAGCGTTCTAGCGCGTCACTCGATCCCGGGCCGAAGGCCGGTAAAGAAGTAGTACGCAAAGAAACGCGAAACTGTCACGTATTAGAGGATAGCGCCCCGGCCCGGGCGCCGAGTCTTTGATCCTCTTCCGGCGTGACCACTCGCTGTCGCCGGTCGAAGAGGAACAGCATGACGATGGCGCCGGCGGCGATGAGAAAGCCGCTCACCTGGTTCCAGGTCATCGTGCCCACCATGGCATCGCCGCTGCCGACTCGCAGCGAGTCGAGCAAGAAGCGCTGCGCTCCGTACCAAGCCGCCCAGATCCAAAACAGCTGGCCGTACCGCAATCTCATCCGGCGATAAATGAAGAAGAGCGCCCCCAGCAAAATCGCCGCTCCGATCAGGTCGTAAGCGGCGACATGGTGGTAGATGCCACAGATTCCGTCCGGCGCAGTGGTGCACTCGAGCGCATCGTGCTGGGGAGCGACGTCATATCCGGGCTTGATCGCATAGCCCCAAGCCGCGGTCGTGGCACGCCCGAGGTGCTCGACGATGGCAAGGTCACCAATGCGCCCGACGACGGTGCCGAGTGCCAACCCGAAAGCCGACATGTCGAGCGTCGGCCAGACCGGCACTCGCAGCGTCCGCATTTTCCAAACCCCACCAATGATGCCCCCGGCGAAACCGCCCAGGATCGAGAAGTTGCCGTTGAGGGGATTGAGGGCATCGAGGAGAGGCGTGCCTGCCAGCAGGGCGGCCGGAGTAGTGACGTAACGAGCACCGATCAACGACCCGATCAGACCCCAGGTCAACACAGATTGATACTTCGCCGCATCGAACCCGCGCTTGCGAATTTCGCGAGTGGCGATCCAGGCCCCGGCCATGAAGCCGAGCGCGGCGAACAGTCCATGCAATGAGAAACGGAACGAGCCGACTTCCCAGATCGGAATTGGCGGATAGGAGATGTAGGCGAGCGCCATCGGCAGAGAAGCTAACGAATCCGGGTTCTAACCCAACAACGAGCGGATCAGGACGTCAGCCATCGCCGCGAGGAACAGCAACGCCAGGTAATAGGTGGAGTTGATGAAAAGCACCATCGCCCCCTGGGGTTCTCGCCTCACCCGCAGCGAACCCCAAACGAACCATGCGCCCAGTCCAATCGCGGCCAGCAGATAGATCCAGCCCATCGCTGCCACCGGCACGAGCAGCAGCGAAGTGATGGCGGTGAGACCGGCGTAGATGACCATTTGCCTCGTCGTCACTTCGACCCCGCGTTTGACCGGCAGCATCGGAATCCCGGCCGTGGCGTAATCGTCGCGATAGCGCAGGGCCAGGGCCCAAAAGTGGGGCGGCGTCCAGTAAAAAACGACGGCGAACAGGATCCAGGCGGCAAGGTTGACCTCGCCGGTAACCGCGGCCCAACCCACGAGAGCCGGAGCCGCACCGGCCGCTCCCCCGATGACGATGTTCTGATCCGAGGATCGCTTCAGCCACCTGGTGTAGACGAAGACGTAAAAGAGCAGGGCCGCGGTCGCTACTGCCGCCGCCAGCCAATGGGTGAATGCGCCCAGCCAGAGGAAACCAAATATCCCGAGCGACGTCCCAAACACCAGCGCGCTGTGCGGGGTGACCACATGACTCGGCAGCGGGCGCCGCGAGGTTCTTTGCATCACCTCATCGATGTCCCGATCGAAATAGCAATTGAGCGCATTGGCGCCGGCGGCGGAAAGGGTCCCGCCAATCAGGGTTGCAACGATCAGCCAGGTCCCGGGCCAACCGTTCGCGGCAACAACCATCGACGGCACCGTGGTGATCAAGAGGAGTTCAATGATGCGTGGCTTGGTCAGAGCGAGATACGCCCCGAAACGAGCTTTGCCCAGCAGCTTTCGTTCAACAATGACGCCCGAGGTCATAGCTGCGGGAGCCTACCGGCCGTTTAGGAGCCTCCACTCGGTACCCTCGGACGGTGCCGCGCCGGACCATCCTCCTTCTTTTGGCAATCGGCGCTTTCGCCTGCAGCCAAGGACCAGCTCCTCTTGCGTACGTCGCGAATGCTCCTGGGACGTTCGACGCCGGCGAACCACAGCGTCTCATGGTTGCGTTGGTTGAAGCCGAAACGTCGGAGTTTCTTGCCGCGCCCGACCTTCCCGCCGAAGCCATCCTGGTTGCCCCCGATGGCCAAGAGCTCAGCACCGACGCCGACTTCGTCTGGACCGTTCCCGACGAAGTCGGCATCTATCTCATCCGCGCCACGTTCGATCAAGCGGGGACCTGGTGGGTGAAGATCAAAGCCAGGGGCATGACTGAAAGCATGCAGTCATCATTCATCGTCGGCGAGGACGAAGACCCGATGCCCGGCGTCGGCGACCCTGCCATCTCGGCGGAGACGAGGACGACTGCCGACCACGAGCTGGAAGAACTCTCCACTGATCCGGATCCCGACCCGGACTTCTACACGACTTCGTTGGATCAGGCCATCGCGAGTGGCCAGCCATCTGTCATCGTCTTCGCCACCCCGGCATTTTGCGTGAGCCAAACCTGTGGACCGATGCTCGACCAGGTCAAAGCGGTCGCGCAAGAGCATCCCGATACCAACTTCCTCCACGTCGAGATCTACGAGAACGCCCACACTGCGACCGCCGACGATCTCCAGATCGACCCCGCGGTGACGGCTTGGGGACTGCCCAGCGAGCCGTGGGTTTTTGTCGTGGATGAAAACGGTGTCGTGTCGGCCCGCTTCGAGGGAACCTTGCAGGAAGGCGAGCTCGAGGCCGCTCTTTCCGAGGTCGCTCCCTAGAAATCGCCCAGAACTTACGCCACGGTTCGCTCCGAACCTCCTCCCCTATGATGCCCGGGCATGGCCCCGAACCGGCATAAAACAATCAAGTCACGCCTCTTCGCGCTGGCCACTCTCGCGTTGGTCCTGGCGGGATGCTCGGTTATCGGTATCCCGGATTCGCCCCTCAACTCGCTCGATCCTCAAGGTCCCTTCTCGCGCCGGATCGACGGGCTGTTTTGGCCGGTGTTCTGGGTCGCCACCGCGATTTTCGTCCTGGTCGAAGGAGCAGTGGTTGTCGCCGCGTTGATCTTTCGCGATAGGCCGGGTAGGTCCGAGCCTCGGCAGATCCATGGCAACAACAAGCTCGAGATCCTGTGGACGATTATCCCCGCCATCATCCTGGCCGGAGTTGCGGTGCCAACGGTCAGAGGAGTGGTCGATCTCACGAGCTGTGGAGCCGACGCCTATCCGGTCGAAGTCATCGGGCACCAATGGTGGTTCGAATATCGGTATCCCGAGGAAGGGATCGAAACCGCGACCGTGCTCGTGATCCCCGCAGGGCGCGAGGTTTGCGCGACGATGACGTCTGAGGATGTTCTCCATAACTACTGGATCCCCCAGCTGAACGGCAAGCGCTATCTCGTCCCCGGCCAGGAAACGGTGCTGCGTCTGCAAGCCGATGAGCCCGGCGAGTACCGGGGGCAATGCGCGGAGTTCTGCGGTCTTTCCCACTCGCTGATGCGAGCGGAGGTGCGAGCGGTGACCGAAGCCGAATTCACGGCCTGGATCGCCGCCCAGAAGGAGCCAGTCACCGCGCCAGCCGAGGGATCCCCGGAAGCGGCGGGCTTGGAAGTGTTCCTGAACCGGTGCACCCAGTGCCACACGATCGACCCGGTCAATGTCGTCGCCGATGACGCCTTCAACGGGCCCAACCTCACCCACTTCATGGACCGGGGCTGGATCGCGGGTGGCTATCTTCCCTATTCGCGCGAGAACCTGACGAGGTGGTTGTCGAACCCCCCCAAGACCAAACCCGGCAGCTTCATGCCCAATCTCGCCTTGACCCAACAGGAGATTGATGCCTTGACTGCCTTCTTGGAGACACTGCGATGACCACTACGACAGCCGGCAGGGCCACGATCTTCCGTCGCCCCAGATCGGAGCATGGTTTCTGGTCGTGGATCACGACGGTCGATCACAAGAAGATCGGGATCATGTACGGCTACACGGCCTTCATCTTCTTTTTGATCGGAGGTGTGGAAGCGTTGTTGTTACGCATCCATCTCGCCTCGGCCGAAAGCACTTTCCTCACCGCCGCCGATTACAACGGCCTCTTCACGACCCATGCGGTGACCATGATCTTCCTCGTGGTGATGCCGATGTCAGCGGCGTTCTTCAACTACTTGCTGCCGCTCATGATCGGGGCGCGCGATGTTGCCTTCCCCCGCCTCAATGGCCTCTCCTACTGGATCTTCCTCTTCGGCGGTCTCTTTCTCTACTCCGGCCTGCTGTTCTCCTCGGTCGTGGCGCCGCTCGGCGTCGAAGGAGTGCCCGGCAACCTCGATCCGAGCGATGCCCGCAGCTTTCGGCGCGCTCCCCGACGGCGGCTGGTTCATGTACCAGCCCAACGCCGGAGCGGACTTCTCCCCCGGTCGGGCCATGGACTTCGCGGTGCTTGGCCTCCAGCTCCTGGGCATCGCCTCCTTGCTGTCCGCGGTGAACTTCATCGTCACGTTCTTCAACCTCCGGGCCAAAGGGATGCGGCTGCTGCGCGTCCCGGTATTCATCTGGATGACGCTGGTCGTCGCGTTCCTGCTGCTCTTCTCGCTACCGATCATCGCCATCGCTCTTTTCATGGTTACCTTCGACCGCCAGTTCGGAACGTTGTTCTTCGACGCGACCGCCGGGCGGTGATCCGATTCTCTGGCAACATCTCTTCTGGCTGTTCGGCCATCCTGAGGTCTACATCCTGATCCTGCCGGCGATGGGGATCGTCTCGGAGATCATCCCGGTCTTCAGCCGGAAACCCCTCTTCGGCTACGCCGCGGTTGTGTTCGCCGGGGCCGGCATCGCGTTTCTCGGCTTTGGGGTCTGGGCTCACCACATGTTCGCCTCGGGCATCTCCACGGTGGCGCAGGTGGGCTTCGGTATCACCACGATCACGATCGCGATCCCGACCGGAGTGAAGATCTTCAACTGGATGGGGACGCTTTGGCTCGGGAGGATTCGATTAGCCACGCCCATGCTGTTCGCCCTGGGCTTCCTCACCATGTTCACCATCGGCGGACTTTCCGGAGTCACTCATGCCGTGGTGCCTTCCGACTGGCAGCAGCACGACACCTATTACATCGTCGCCCACTTCCACTACGTCTTGTTTGGCGGCGCCATCTTCGGTCTCTTTGGCGGCCTCTACTACTGGTTCCCCAAGTACAGCGGGCGCATGCTCAACGAGAGGCTCGGCAAGGTCCATTTCTGGCTGTGGATGCTCGGTTTCAACATGACCTTCGCCCCGATGCACTGGCTCGGCCTGCAGGGGATGATCCGCCGCACGTGGCGCTACGACCCGAGTCTCGAGTTCTGGAACCGGATCGTTTCCGTCGGCGCCTTCATCATCGCTCTGGGACTGCTCGTCTTCATGGTGAACTTCTACAACTCCAAGCGCCGGGGCCAGGTGGCCGGCATGGACCCGTGGGACGCCCGCACACTCGAGTGGGCTATCCCCAACCCAACACCCGTCTTCAACTTCGCCGAGGTTCCAGTGGTGCACGGTCTGGATGAGTTCTGGCACCAGAAGTACGGCGAAGACAAGACGGGACGGCCGGTTCGGCGGGACGACGCCGAGGCGACGATCGAACGGCTGCACGAGATCGGCACCAATCCCCCCGAGCCGATCCATCTGCCGAGTCCGAGCTACTTCCCGATCATCATGGCCGCCGGTCTTCCCCTCATCGCCTACGGGATCATCTTTCACCTCTCCCTGTTCGGCAAGGCGCTGATCGCCGTCGGGACGCTGATCTCGCTGGCCGCATTGATCGGATGGGGATCGGAGCCGCTCGAAGAGGCGCACCTGGAAGCCGTCCACGCGTGACAGCCGCCGCCCACGAGGTGACCGAGGGAGATCATCACGACGAGCACGAGTCGACCGGGATCGAGAACCGCAAGCTGGCGATGTGGGCGTTTCTCAGCTCCGAGTTCTTGTTCTTCGGTGCTCTCATCACCAACTACCTGCTCTATTCGAGTCGTGACTTCGAAGTAGGCCCGACGCCGGCCGAGATCTACGACATCCCCTTCACCTCGGTGAGCTCGTTCGTCCTGCTGATGAGCTCGCTGACGATGGTGCTGGCGCATAACGCCCTATCGCGGGGCGATCAGGGAGCGACGCGCACCTGGCTGCTCGCCACCGCGATGCTGGGATCGGTTTTCCTGGCGGGACAGGTCTTCGAGTTCACCGAGTTCATCACCATCGAGGGCATGACCATGCAGACCAACCCGGCGGCCTCAGCCTTCTTCGTGCTGACGGGCTTTCACGGAACCCACGTTGCAATCGGGGTCATCATGCTGCTCTCGCTCTTCGGACTCTCGAAGCGGATGGGCGGTCTCACCGATAAGAGGTTTCTCAACCTGGAACTCGTCGGCCTCTACTGGCACTTCGTCGACATCATCTGGATCGTGATCTTCACCGTGGTCTACCTCTTGACTGCAGTTCCACCCGAGGGCCTATGACAGATCAACATGTGACCGAAGAACACCATGTCGCTCATCCGACCCCGGCGCAATACGTCAAGATTGCTGTCGGTCTCGCGATTCTCACCGCGGTTGAGGTGGCCCTGTTCTACATCAACAATGCGCTGAGTCTCGGCTGGCTCAACACTGCCGCCCTCTTGATCCTCGCCTTCCTCAAGTTCTTCATCGTCGTCGGCTGGTACATGCACATCCGGTACGAGAAGGCGACTATCAGCCGGTTCTTCATTTTCGGTTTCGTGCTCGCTTTGTCGCTCTATGCCGTCGTCCTGATCGGGTTCGGGGTGCTGGCCGCCAGTCGCTGATGGCCAACTGTCCATGACTGGGCTCCCGCCTTTCCACGTTCACTGGGACGTGGTGGTGATCCTGGGAACAATCGGTGTGGCCTATTGGTGGCTACAGGCGCGGCTTCGGCCTCAGCTGAACGCCTCGCTTCCCGCGCCGACGGGCCGGCGAGTGGGGGTTGTTCTACACCGGTCTCGGCTTGCTCGTGTTCACCTCGACTTGGCCGATGCATGATCTCGCCGAGCAGAGCCTCTACTGGATTCACATGGTCAACCACATGACTCTGACCTTGCTGGCGCCTCCCCTTTTGCTGCTGGGTTTCAACCGGCCGATGGCCGACTTCCTCCTTGGTCGCCCCCGCATCCTGGCCTGGCTCCGACCGCTGGCTCGACCGGTCGTCGCCTTTGCCATCTTCAACCTGGGGCTCATCGCGACCCACTGGCCCGAAGCGGTGGCCCTATCCCTGCGCAGTGAAGTAGCGCACTTCAGCATCCACTCCTTTCTCTTCCTCTCCGGACTGCTCATGTGGATGCCGGTGGCCTCGCCGGCTTCCGTGATTCCCCGCATCGCCCCTCCCTTGCAGCTGCTCTACCTGTTCCTGAATTCGATCCTTCCAATCGTGCCGGCTGGCTTTCTCACCTTCAGCGAGATCCCGATCTATCCCGCATATGGCGATGCTTCCCTCGCCTTCGGTCTCACAGCCGTCGAGGACCAAACCACTGCCGGACTGATCATGAAGATTGGTGGGACGATGATCTTCTGGGTGGTCATGGCGTTCATCTGGTTCCGCTGGGCCTCGGAGGAAAAGCGCTGGGACCGGATCGAGGAGGAACTGCGCGCACCGCTGTGAGCGAGTGGTGAAAGCGACCCTGCTCGCACTGTTGCTGCTGATCGCTTGCGGCCAAGACAGCGGAACCGTGATGGGAGTGGTGACTCAAGTCGACGGTGATTTGTCTGAGGTACGGACGTTCACTCTTCTCGTCGAGGGCGACTCGATGACGTTCACCCCGGCCGCGGACGGCGATTTCGACTTTCCGCTGACTCACCTACGCGAGCATCTCCGTGACGGAAGCCCGGTTCGGGTCAGATGGGAACGAGATGGCGACCGCAACCTGGCGGTGGCGGTCGGAGATGCCTAACCCGGGACGGTTGTAGTAACGGCAATCCCTTCTTCCGCAGGAAGGCTTGTCGTGGCGCCGGCTTCGGCTACCTCTTCTTCTTCATGGACCGGACTTCGAGCGAGAAGCACGGCCATCACGATCATCAGCACAACTCCGATTCCGGACAGGGCGAGGAGAAACTCGCCGCGACTGATCTTCATTCCTGGCTTGGAAGCCGAGAGTGAAGCGACGGCCAGGATGCTGGCCGAAGCGATGATCGCCAGAATCGGAGCTCCTGCGGCCGACAGGTGGCTGCTCCGAACCAGGACGACAGCAAGCGGCAGGACCAGAACGGCGAGCGCGACCAGCCCGGCGAGCGGAACTCCGATCGCGCCGGCCAGGCGGCGCTGCACCCTTTCAACTTCACCGGCCTCGTGATCGTGCACCCCCGCCGGGACCCCGATCGCCTGAACCAGGGCCGCGGTGATCCATCCCATCAAGGCTCCGCCTAGCAGGACCACGAATATCGCGGAGACCACTGGTAGCTGAATCAGGTTGTCGACACCCTCGACGGGCTGGCCGAACGAGGCCAAAGTTGCTCCGG
Organism: uncultured Acidimicrobiia bacterium; assembly: GCA_963840175.1. GTDB lineage: Bacteria > Actinomycetota > Acidimicrobiia > Spongiisociales > ZC4RG35 > JACCTH01. Next base: position 217,673 of record CAWIXU010000007.1, on the reverse strand, counting down.
CGCCTAGACCGAGGACGAGGCCGACCAGCGCCCCGGCAGCCGACGTCAGGCCGACGCGACTCACCAATGCGTTGCCGGGTGAAATCCAGCCGGTGAAGGTCCGGGAGAGGGCCGCTACCACAGCGCCAAAGACGAGGGAGAAGAGAGCGGTGATCAAGGTCAGTCGACCTCGGTCAACGATCACCGCCGGACTGAAATCGCCTTCGGTCCCGAGGATCGAAGCATTGGGAAGCAGCCAGGGCGAAGCTGCCAACAATCCCACGATCCCGAGAAGCGCACCGCTGACCATTCCCACCCGTCCGGCCACGCGGATTCGCTGACGGAGATCGTCGGCTTCTGGCTTCTCGTCGGGTTCCTCCGCCTCCAGCACGGCGACGGCGGTCGGGACCATGACCGGAGCCGGTCCGGGTGCCGCAACTACCTCGGTGGCGGGAGTGGCAGGGGCCGTTTCAGCCGAGTCGGGAATTGCCGCGGCCGGGACCGGTGGTGCCCCGACGGGGGCCGAGGTACCTCCGGCCCATGCAGCCAGGATGTCATCGACGCTGGCTCCGCTCGCCTTTGCCCTCGCCTCGGCTGACCGCCGAACTATCGCCTCCGGAGCTCCCAGGGCAGAGGCGGCAGCGGCAAGATCGCTCATCGGCGGCGAGCATAACTCTCTCTCCCGCCGGGAGAGAGAGTTGGTTTCTGCCCCCGGAGGGGGAAGTGGCTGCCGACGAAGGAGGCAGACGAAGGGGGCGTTTTCTCAGCCGCGGCAGAGGTAGTTCATTGCGACCGCACTCCAAACGGAACAACTTCGCCGCGCGGATAAAACGCCCCCCTCCCGCCGATGGATCAGCTTGGGCCGAGACTCCCCCCTCCGGGGGAGAAATTACGATCGGGCGATGACAAAACCGTTCGACATGGGAATGGTCCAGCGAGGGGCCCGCAACCGGCGCACACCGTTCTTCGAGGCAACGCAGAAATATGGCCCGCAAGGGTTCACGGTCTACAACCACATGTACTTCCCGATCCGTTTCGACACCTTCGAGGAGGAGTTCGAAACGCTTCTCAACGGCGTCACGCTGTGGGATGTCTCGGTTGAGCGCTGTCTCGAGATCTCAGGTCCCGACGGTCTCCGTTTTGCTCAACTGCTGACTCCGCGGAATTTGGCCAAGTGTGCGATTGGTCAGGCGAAGTACGTCCTGGTTTGCGATTCCGACGGCGGAATCGTCAACGACCCGGTGCTGACGCGGATGGACGAGAACACTTTCTGGTTTGCGCTTGCCTCTTCTGATGCGTTGCTCTTCGCCCGCGGATTGAAGAATGCCTATCCCCATCTCGATATCTCGATCAAAGAAGCCGACGTTTCCCCCTTGCAGGTGCAGGGACCGAAGTCGAAGGACCTCATGACCGATCTGATAGGCGACGAGATCGGGACGCTCAAGTACTACCACTGGACCCACGCGGAAATTGCCGACGTGCCGGTCGTAATCACCCGCACCGGTTGGACCTCGGAAGTGGGTTACGAGGTCTACCTGACCGACGGATCCAAAGGCACCGAGGTCTACGAGGCGATCATGAATGCCGGCCAGCCCTATGGCATCCGCCCGACCGGACCTTCTGACATCCGGCGCATTGAAGGAGCGATCTTCAATTGGGGCGCCGACATGACCTACGAGAACAACGCCTTCGAGATGGGACTCGAGAGGCTGATCGACTTCGAGTTGGCCGATGAAGACTGCATCTCGATCGCTGCCTATCGAAAGATCAAAGAGAACGGGATCACTCAGAAGATCAACGGAATAGTGATCGACGGCGAGCCCTTCCCCGATCTCAACAACACCAAGTGGCCCGCATTGGTCGACGGCCAACAGGCCGGCAAAGTGACTTCGGCGATCTACTCGCCCCGGCTCCGCCAGAACGTCGGCTACTGCTGGCTACCGATCGAAAGCTCTCGAGAGGGCCAGCAGGTAACGATCGATTCAGAGTGGGGCCAACGGACCGCCACGGTCACACCGATGCCTTTCGTCGATCCCGAAAAGCGAATCCCAATCTCTTAGACGTCAGACATCAGACGTCAGACTTCAGATCCGATGGATCCTCCGCTTCTCGCGCCTTGGCGCGCTTCTCGACCCAGCGGAGGGTGAAAATGGCCACCAGCGCGGGGATCAGGAAGATGCCGATCTCGTCGATGCCGCCCATGTGGGCGAGTAAAGCGTTCACCACTCCGAGAGCATCCAGACCCCCGGTTCCCATCCCCCCGGCTCGAGGCCCACGAAGGCAAACAAGCCGGCTGAGGCGGCGAGATGCTGTTCGCGCGCCGGTTTCATCGCCCATCTGATGGAGCGTGTCGGCGAGATTGCTATGGAGCGCGGCGAGTTGATGCCGGTCACCGACTGGCTCAAGGATGGAGAGCGCTCGTCGACCACTCTCGACGCTCTCGGAGATCCGGCCGACCCGCCTTTGCGCGAGCGAAAGATTGTTGAGAGCCGCGGCGTGAAGATCATCGCGTCCGCTTTCTTCAGCGAGCCTGCAGGCTTCCTCCAACCTCGCCAGGTCTGTCGGCCCGATCATTCCGTCGATACTCGCCACCCTCGCTTCGGCCACTCGATCGTTGCCGGCTGCGGCAAGACCGCGCCGCCTCGGCAACGAGCTTGCCTCGCTCCGGGAAGATCGCCACGGCGGCTGGCGACTAGCGCGCGGTCGGCCGTGATCCGGCTCAACAAACCAATCTCAGGACTGAGGGCAGCGGCCTGTTCCCAGGACGCCGCGGCTAGCTCGGGACGTCCCAACCGCATGTAGATCTCGCCGACCCGGTGCGCGACTTCCGCATCCTCGGGAACCGTTTCATAAGCCGCCAGGGCGGCGCCATAGTCGCCGAGCCGCACGCAGGCTTCGCCGAGGACCGTCCCCAGCAGCGAACGATCGGGATGACCCAGCTCCAGAGCAGTCGCCAGATGGGAGCGTGCGGCTTCGTAGGCGTGGATCCCGATCGCCGCCAAGCCCGCTTCGCCATGGGCCAGCGCAGCCTCCTTCGACTTTCCGGCCGCTTCGAGGTGATTCGCCCGCAGCGACGGAGGAAGGCGCAGCTTTTCTCCCGCACGACCATGCAGGATGCGGGTGCGGGCCTTGGAAAGCCGCCGACAAACCGCCCGGCGCACCGCATCATGCGCGAACGCAATCCCTTCGTCGGACTCGATGACCAAGCGCTCAGCGAGTAGCTCCTCCAGTGCCGGAACCATCTCCTCGGAAGCCCGGCCGCTCACCACGCGAGCATCTTCGAGCTGGAACTCGGCCCCGACGATTGCCGCGGCGGAGAGCACTTGTAGAGCTTGCTCGCTAAGCCGACCCAATCTCGACCCGATCAAATCTTCGATGTCGGCCGGCAGTTCGGCTCTCGCCGAACCCAACGCCTCCAGATAAGAGATCAAGAAGAGCGGATTTCCCGCGGACCTTTCGACAATGGTCTCCAGCTCGCGGTTGGTGGTTCCGGCTTCGGCGCGGAACTGCAACAGCTCCCAGGCTTCGTTGTCGCTTAGGGGCCCCACCTCGATCCGAACGCCGGTGCCGCCGCGCTCGACCTTGCGCACGAGGTCGAATAGCGGCGTCGGTAGCTCTCCTCGCCGCCAGCTCATGAGGAGGCGAACGCGAGCCGGTCTGCTCAGGAGCAGGGCGAGAATCGAAATCGACGACGAGTCGAGCCACTGGGCGTCGTCCACCACCAGCCACCCATCCGCCAGCAAGTGTTCGAGCGCGGCCGCCACCCCAAAGTGGAATCTTGCCGCCGCCCCTGGTCCTGGATCGGCCGGCGCCGGCTCGGCAAATACCGACCCTGCCAGTTCCGGAACCAGGCGCACAGCCTCCGATGCGATCGGTGGGGCCGGGCCCACGTTGAAGCGCGCGGCCTGAGTCAGGGCATCGCTCATAGCCAAGTAGGCGACCTGTTCGGCACCCGGTGGAGGGGCACAAACAACCACGGGCCCGGTGACGTCGATCAGAAATCGCTGGAGCAGTTCGCTTTTCCCGATGCCCTCGTCGCCCTCGATGAAGACATGGCCGGCGGCCCCGGCCAATGCCGCCAGCTCTTCCTTGCGGCCGACCGCGAGACGTTCGGATGGCTGCTGCGATCAAGTGCGGCCGACCGACCGGGGCCAGCTCAAGCCGTCCGGCGGGAGGAAGCGGCTCGACACCTTCGAGAATCTCCTCGTAGAGCTCGCGCGTCTCCGGCAGCGGCGGCACTCCGAGCTCGCGGTCGAGCAGCATCGCGCACTCCCGGTACTGGCGGAGCGCGCCGACCCGGTCGCCATCCCAGACGAGATATTGCATCAACCGCCGATGCCCGGCCTCGTCCAGTGGATCGAGGTCGAGACGTCGCTGGGTGATCTCGGCTGCTTCTCCGAATCGACCGCCGCTTGCAAGGGCCAGAGCCCAGCGGTCGACAAGCTCCCGCCAATTCCGTCGGTCGGAGCTCAGCCTGGTTGCGCTGCCAGTCCTCAAATTCGGGAGAGTCGCGCAAGAAGAAGCCGTGCATGAACGGGCCCCGATAGAGAGCGGCGGCCGATTGGAGGGCGCGTCACACATTCGGGACAGACCTTGTCCGGACCGTGACCGTGGTCGTCCTGCAAATGCCGGTCGACCTCTTCGATGTCGAGCCAGACCCGGGTCCGATCCAGCGCCACTCGATCCCGATTCGCTTCGATCACGTCATTGCCGAGAACGGACCCGATTGCGGTGCGGAGCGTGGAGAGGGTCCGCCGGAGGGCGGCCCGACCACGTTCGGCGTCGAGCTCGGGCCAGAGCAACGCCACGAATTCCTCTCGCGTGGGCTGATGGGCCTCGACGGCAAGGTAGCTGGCCATGGCCATAGCTTTCCGCGTGTCGACCTCGAGAGCATCTTCCCCAACGAGGATGCGGGGCGGGCCGAGGAGTTCGAAGCTGAGAACGGACTGCAACGCGAGCACTGTATGCGAAACGGACCCGTAACCGTTTTTCGTAACGCTTCCGGAACGATGTCAGGTAAGAATGGGGCGCGATGGCACTAATGCGCCGCAATCGAACGGCTCCGGCCGATACCGCACCGGCCATTCCCACCGAGGTGATCGACGGGGGTGCCATCCCCGACAACGACCCGCTGTTTGCGTTTCTGCTGGCGACGGGCGGGCCGGTCGAGGTCGATCGGATCAATATCTCGTCCCCGGCCCTCGAAGAGATCCGCGAACAAGGGATTCAGCTGATCGTGCCTCTCATCTCCCAGGGCGAGCTGATCGGGACCCTGAGCCTGGGTCGGCGCCTCTCCGAGCAGCCCTACTCGACCGACGACCGCAAGCTCCTGGCCGGCCTGGCCGGTCAGGTGGCTCCGGCGATTCGAGTGGCCCAGCTCGTCCGGCAGCAGGAGGCGGAAGCCAAGGAACGAGAGCGGATCGACCAGGAATTGCGGGTGGCCGCGCTCATCCAGCAGACCCTGCTGCCCAAGGAATTGCCCCAGCTCGACGGCTGGGAGATCGAGGCCTACTACCAGTCGGCGCGGGCCGTCGGTGGCGACTTCTACGACTTCATTCCCCTCACCGGCGGGCGGATCGGTTTGGTGATCGGCGACGTGACCGACAAAGGAGTCCCGGCCGCTCTGGTGATGGCCACCACCCGCTCGACTCTGCGCTCCATGGCCACCCAGCACGACGATCCCGGGCGAGGTTCTCGCCCTGGCCAACGAATCTCTGGTTCCCGAGATCCCGCCCGGCGATGTTCGTCACCTGCCTCTACGGAATTCTCAATCCGGAAACCGGCGACCTCGTCTTCGCCAACGCCGGACACAACCTTCCCTACGTCCGCACCGCCACAGGCGTGCGCGAGATGCGCGCCCGCGGGATGCCCCTCGGTCTGATGACGGGCATGAACTACGAGGTCACCTCAGCCCAAGCTCGATCTCGGCGAGACCGTGCTTCTCACCAGTGACGGGATCGTCGAAGCCCACGACGCCGACGGCGAAATGTTCGGCTTCCCGCGACTGATGGACCTGGTCGGCCGCCAGGACGAGGAAGACGACCTCATCTCCCAGGTCCTCGCCGAGTTGCGACAGTTCCGCAGTGCCGAACTGGAGCAAGAGGACGACGTCACGATGGTGGCAATCCGTCGCACACTCGTCGGCGGTCGAATCGCGCTTCGGCTTTCGGGACGAGCCCGGTGTGGTCGCGACCTTCACCTATCCATCCAGCTCGGGCAACGAGCGACGAGTGCCATGGACGAAGTTGCCGAGGTCGTCGGCAGGCCTCGGACTCGCCGGCGACCGACTCGAACGGCTGAAGACCGCAGTCTCCGAAGCCGCGATGAACGCCATCGAGCACGGCAACAAAGGCGACCCCGACAAGCTGGTCGAGAGTCGACGTCCTCGCCAGCACGAAGCGAATCGTGGTCCGGATTCAGGACCAGGGTTCGACTCCGGTTCCCAAACCCTCATCCCCAACCTCGAGGCGAAGCTGGCGGGCGAGCAGAGCCCTCGGGGCTGGGGACTCTTCTTGATCGAAAAGATGGTCGACGCGATGCGAACGACCGATGACGACGGTCACCACACCGTCGAGCTGGAAATGTCACGAGAAGGAGAGTGACTGTGCCAGGTACCAAATTCACCGCCGCCGTCCGCAGAGAATCCAGCGGATCGATCATCGACCTGGGAGGTGACATCGATCGCTCGGCCGGACGTTGACCTGACGACGGCCTACGACGAAGCCACGCTCTCCAGGGAGGAACCGATCCCGTGATCCTCAACTTCAGCCAGGTCGACTACATCAACTCGACCGGAATCGCCGTCATCGTCACCTTGCTGGCGCGGGCTCGCGCAGAAGGCCGGCAGCTGCGCGCATTTGGGCTGAGCCCGCACTACGAGGAGATCTTCCAGATCACCCGCCTGGCGGACTTCATGTCGATTCACCACAACGAGCCAGAAGCGCTGGCGCTCACGTAGGAGGACAGATGCCCGAATCAAAGATCGCCATGACGGTGCGAGAACCGAAAGGGGACGTCCGCATCATCGACATCGCCGGCGAGCTGACCGCCTTTTGCGAGCCGATCCTCACCGAGGCATACGAAGATGCGGATCGGCCCGGGGTCAAGACGGTCCTTCTCAACTTCAGCGACCTCGACTACATGAATTCAGGCGGCATCGGCCTCCTGGTGACGACGCTGATCCGAGCCCAGCGAAAGAGCCAGGCGCTCGGCGCCTTCGGCCTCACCGAGCACTACGGACAGATCTTCGAGCTGACCCGTCTCGACGAAGCCATCGGCATCTACGACGACGAGCAGTCCGCGCTCAAGGCGAGTTGATAAGGTGGACCAGCATGGAACGCCAAAGACGACAAGTCGAACTGGTCACCGCCCAAGCCCCACCTCGATGTGGGGATGGCTACGCCCGAAGGAGTGAACGCCGGCGAGTGCAGGGCCGTCGCCTGACCGGGCCCCAGCAGGGTTTCGGGCAGATGTGGCAGAAGACGTACAAGGTTGCGATCCCCAACAAGACCCCACAACAGGTGATCTCGACCTGGAAGGCCGAGTACGGACGCTTCTGGCCCTCGAACAACAAGTTCTACGCGCCGGTGACGGGCATCAAGCCCGGCGAGATCGGTCTGATCAAGTCGACGTCCGGGCCCGTCCCGCTGTCGACCGGCGTCCTCGTGCTCTACTCCGACGACGTCTCGTTCTCCTACATGACCCCCGAAGGTCATCCCTTCGCCGGCTTCATCACTTTCAGCGCCCACGTCGAGGACCCAGTGGGGACCATGGCCCAGGTGCAGCTTCTGATCCGCGCGAACGACCCGGCCTACGAGGCGGGCATGATGCTTGTTCGGAAGCAAGGCCGAGGACAGGATGTGGCAGCACACCCTCCGCTCGCTGGCCGACTATCTCGGCTCGAGCTCGCCGGTCGACACCAACGATGATGTGCGTCGACCAGAAGCGACTGTGGAAGAACTTCAAGAACCTTCGCTACAACGGGGCGCTGCCCTGGGTGCGACGGTCCAAAGCGCCCACTACCGAATTGAGTTGGCCGGCTAGCCGGCGAGGATGAAGAGACCGAGGCCGGTCAGCAGCACCATCAAGGTCAACATCGCGTACTGCGAGCGGACCGCGCCGAGGCCGCTGCCAATCGTGAATTGCACGATCGTGGGCGAGGACCACTCCGGCGACGTGTCCGGCGACGATGGTGGCCAGCTGGATGTACCAGACGGGAATCGCGCCGAGAAAGAAATCGATCTTGTAGTTGCGGCCGCCGAACAGGTTCCAGCCCAGCCCGAACGGATCGGCGCCGGCACTGATGATGCTCTGACCCTCGAAAATCACAAGCGTGAAGTAGTGGGCAAACGCGTAGGCGGCGGCGATCGGCACCAGACGTGTGGGCGAAACGGGACGGCAACGCTGCCGGCATGTGAGCGACGGGTCGCCACCTAAGCCGGGCGGCGGCGGCGCATGCCAGGTAATAGGCGGCCGCCAATCACGGCACACGTCAGGGCAGAAGCAAAGTCTTGCCCAGGACACTCATGCCGAAGTTCGCCTGTCAACGACTTCGTACCAGGTCGTGTTGGAGATGCCGTCGAAGGTCACGGTCCCGATCATGACGATCAGGAACGGGGCCAGCCCGTCGCCACTCCGGCAAGGTCGGCAGGCTGCGTAACCATCCGCGATAGGCGAGTCGTCCCTTCGTCGGTTCGACCCCAGGGGCTGATCGACGAAAGCAGCCGGTTGTAGGGCGTGAAGATGTCGAAGGAAGCGAGGCTCGACTCGCGCCCGAAGCGAGCTCATGAGTCCGAGCTGGACAACCGTGTAGACGAAGGGCGGCGATTGCAATGGCTGCTCGGGCGGCGATCCCCGGGATACACGAGTTCCAACCAGGCGAAGGCCAGCAGTCCCAGACGCGGCTGGCCAAAGGCCGAGCGCCGAGCGGGCCTCGTTCTACCTCCCCGATCCCGAGCCACGACGCCAGCGTCCGCCACGGGATTGACGCCCGTGTAGAGGTTGCCAAGGCGATCCGCCAGAGAAAGGGAACAACGAGCCAGAAATAGACCCAGAGAAGGACGGGGGCGATGTTGCGAGTTCCCGTTCGCTCCTGCCTCGTGACGATCGCGGCCAGCCCGGCGATGATCGCGAGGACCAGATCCGAGCACCCCGAACCAGCCCAGCCACCCCAACGACACCGGCGGTCTGCCTCGTGGCTTCGTAGGTAGGATCCGACTTGCAGCCGGGGCGTTTTCCAAAGAACTGCCAGAGCGACGAAGGAAACGCACCAAGACGACGGCCGCCCCGGCGACGAAGTAGGTCACGGGACTGGGAGATCGAGCCGGCCGCCGATTCCGTGGGCGACAATCGGCGTTCGGGTCAAGGAGTGACCTCGATGTCGACGATATGCAAAGCGAGCCGCCTCCAGCTCGACCTCGAAGATACCGGTGCTGTCGGCGGATGAACTCCACCCGGTCGCTGGCCAGGCTCGACATCGAAGTGGAAGTCGAAGCCATGCACATGTACCTCGTCGGCGACATCGGCCTCGACATCGAAGACCGACCTGCTTCTCCCACCCGGACCGACAGAGTGTCGAGCCCCTCGATCTTTTCACCGTTCTCCACCCGGATCAGAGGCACGCGCCACGGCGGTGGTTGTCTCGGCGAGCCACGGTCGTCGTGGTCGTGACCTCGTCGACCGTCGTGTCCGTCGTCACAACTGGCTGTCGTGCTGCGTCGTCGACTGGTTGTCGAGGTGGTCGACGAGGTCGTGGCACGCAAGCAGCCAATCGCACAACAGGGCGGCCGACAAGGCGTTGCGAATTCTCATGAGCACGATCGCATTTTCACACGCATCGACTGCAACTAATCTCGATCCAGGAGGTCTACATGAAGAAGCTGCTCCTGATCCTGAGCGTGGCCGGGATCGCTTTCGTCGCCTGGCGCTACTTCTCGAACGAACCGATCTAACAGCGGTCAGCCATCAGGGATCAGGTGTCAGAGGGATCCTTCTGATCTCTGACCCCTGACTCCTGATCCCTTAGAAGGCAAGGATTCGTCGACCGAGCTGGTCGGCGTGGGTCCATGGTATCTCGTGGTGTCCGCCTTCGATCTCGAAGCATTTCGGCGTCGCGGATCCGATCGGCGAGGTCGTACTGCCACTCGACCGGCACCAGTTGATCCCGGGTCGGGATAACCACGAGATGTGGGAACGCTGATTCGATCCAGCCAGGGCCGGGAGTCGAAGCGAAAAAGCGCGAGGCTCGCTTCGGCGCCGGCATCGGGGTCGCGGCGATGGGTTTCTTCCCACAAGCCAGCGGCCATGTTCGGGCGCGACCGCGCCCACCGCCAACAGGTAACCCGTCCGCACCTCGGGCGTCCCGGTGCCAGTCAGTCGCTCCCAGGCCCGGGCGATGATCGCCCCGGCGATGCGAGCTTGTTTCCACCAGCGTGGGTGATGGGACATCGTCGCCACGAGCACCATGCTGCGAAACCAGCTCGGGGTGGCGATAGGTCGCTGCCTGGACAATGGCGCCGCCCATCGAGTAGCCGACTAGTGCCGCTGGGCGGACGTCCAAGCTGGCGCAGAATGTCGGCGAGATCGTCGGCTTCGTCGGCGATCTCGAAACGGCCACGATCGGCCACCGAGAGACCGTGCGAACGATGGTCGATCATGATCAGCCGATGTCTCCTCCGCGAGGATCGGTGCGACCTTGTACCACTCAGCCATCGAGGACCCGGCCAGGCCATGGACCAGAACGACTGGTGGACCCGGACAGCGGACCGGCTTCCCGAATCGCAAAGCTCGCGATCCGCAACAAAGATCGTCCGCGCCGGCACCCTCCAAGGATGTTCCTGCGGTTTGCGCCAACGAGGGGGCAGCACGGGGCCAAAAAGCCGCCAGGCCAATGGCCACCACTAGGCCACGCCGCATCCACTTCATGGCAACGGGGCCGTACTGCATGAACATGTGCTCTTCGACCGGCCTCCCCCGATGAGGTGCTCGGTGATGATCCGCTCCATCACCTCGACCGTGACCCCGTAATACCAGGTGCCCTCCGGATAAACGAGGGCAATCGGTCCCTGCTCTCACAGATCCGGAGACAATCGACCTTGTTGCGCAGCACCCGCCCGCCGCCGGGGGCCACCGGCACGGCTTCCTGTCCGGCTTGCCGCTCCACGAGGGAGGACCCGATGTGAGGTCAAGTTCCTTGAGCCTTGTCTTCAGGTACCGCCAGACCTCAGAGGTTTCCTCGTACGGAGCGCACTTGGGATTCTTCTGCTCCGCACAAAGAAAAATGTGTCGCTGCACTCCCCCGATCGAGAGAGCGGAAGCGATGTAAGAGAGCCGTTCAGTAGGTCCACGCTCAGAACGCTAACCAGGACAAAGGATCAGAAGACAGCTGCCAATCGATTTCGATTACTTGCTCAGCCGCGCTCTTGGTTCTGACCTGTAAGTGTCCGTGTCGACCAAGAGGTCCAACATCTCGCCAATCGACCGTTCCCGGCTGATGGTTTCTCGCAGCGGCAGATGAGCTTGGATCTGATAGCGATTCCGCCGTCCATCCGTGCCCTCCTTCTCCTTCACTCACGTAGCCGTCTTCGGTCAGCTCGGTGACGATGCCGTAGGCGCTGCGCTCGGTGATTCCGAGCTTGGCCGCGATGTCGCGCAGACGTACCCCGGGGTCGTTGGCGATGCAAAGCAAGACCCGGGCATGGTTGGTGAGGAAGCTCCAGTACGCCACAATCCAAAATCATAGTCCAGTATTTCAGGAAACAATTTGCTAGTTGTTTGCAACTAGGTTATGGTGAGTTTCAGAGCTCGAGGCTCCACGGTCGCCGACCGCCAGCACTTGAGACTCAATCAAAGGATTCAACAAATGTTGATGCGATTCGAATCATTCCGCGAGTACGACCGAATCAACGAGGAGATGCTCAACCAACGCCGAGTGCGCCCCATCCCTGCGGACGCGTACCGTCGAGGCGACGACCTGATGGTTCATCTCGACATGCCCGGCGTCGATCCCGGCTCCATCGAGATGACCGTCGAAAAGGATGTCCTCACCGTCAAGGCAACTCGCACCTGGCTCCCTGCCGAGGGCGATGAGATCCACATGACCGAGCGAGCCCAGGGCGACTTCCACCGTCACCTGTTCCTCGGCGAGAGCCTCGACCGTGAGAACATCACCGCCACCTACGAGAACGGTGTCCTCACCGCAACCATCCCGGTCGCCGAGAAGGCCAAGCCACGCAAGATCGAGGTAACCAACGCCGACGGCAAGAAGCCAGCCCTGACGGCAAAGACCGTCGCCGCGTAAGCACCAACTCTCAGCCCTAATGAAGCGGCTCCTTCGAGGGCCGCCCTCATTTATTCGGTGCACCGGAGGCCGGGAAGCGCCTTCGGGTTTCGGTCAAGCCTGCTGAACCCGTGCACTCCACTTTCGTTGGATGAGTCGCATCAGCGAGGGATACACAATCCAATAGCGGAACGGCTTGATAAAGGCCATATATCCCTTGCCGAATGCACCGCGGGGTTTGACGTATACCGCCATCTGCCCCTGATAGTTCCCCCGGCTTAGCTCGACCCAGGCCAGATGCAGCACCGCATGGACCGTTCGATTTGAGATTTCCGCGCCAAACTCGACGTCGGTGCGATAGAGAGAGGCGAACGGCCCGGAACCGAAATCCAAATCGGCTGCAGTATTACGTAGATCCTCCGGCAATCGATCGGCCAGTGATACTGCGTTGCTGCCCGGGATGGGAAGACCCTCTGCGGGCCCAGCTCGGTCACCGATCCGAGAGATTCGACCCAGGTCGAACCATTTTCCGAGGAGGTCGCGTACCCGCCAAAGCAGACGGGCCGGGAGAGACCCACCCTTCCCCGGGTCCAGCGCTAGAAAAAGCTCGATCAAGTCCGGAAAGTCCTCCGCGCCTCCTTTGACGGGAAGTGCCCACACATCCTCCAGGGTGAAGTCCTCGACGATGGCCCTGATGCGCCAGGGATGGCTTGTGTGCGCAGTCTTCGGAATCCTCAGAAGCGGAGACTAAAGACCTCGGACCTTCCGGTCTTCGGGTCTTGTCCCAGCCCATTCCGTAGAATCGGCCTCCGTGCCCGAGTTCCGCGTCCAATCCGACTTTGCTCCTGCGGGCGATCAGCCCAAAGCCATCGAATTGCTGGCCGAGGGAATCAAAGCCGGCGAACAGTTCCAGACGCTGCTCGGAATCACCGGCTCTGGAAAGTCGGCGACGATCGCCTGGACGATCGAGGCAGTCCAAAAGCCAACGATCGTCATCGCCCCCAACAAGGCCCTGGCCGCCCAGCTGGCCAACGAGTTCCGCCAGTTCTTCCCCGAGAACCGGGTCGAATACTTCGTCTCCTACTACGACTATTACCAGCCCGAGGCCTACATCCCCCAGACCGACACCTACATCGAGAAAGACGCCACGGTCAACGACGAGATCGACCGGCTCCGCCACTCGGCCACTTCGGCTCTGCTGGTCAGGCGGGACGTGATCATCGTCGCTTCGGTCTCCTGTATCTACGGCTTGGGTTCGCCCGAGCAGTACGAGGGTCAGCTGTTACGTCTCTTCCAGAACGTCGAGTATCCGATGAGGGATGCCATTCGCCGGCTCATCGACATCGGCTACGAGCGCAACGAAGTCAACCTGATCCGCGGGAAGTTCCGGGTGAGGGGCGACACGCTCGAGGTGATGCCGGCCTACGAGGAGTCGGTGATCCGGTTCTCATATTTCGGTGATGAGGTGGAGCGGATCCTGCGGATGAACCCGATCACGGGCGAGGTGATCGAGGAGATGCCCGAAATCGTCATCTTTCCCTGCCTCTCACTACGTCACCGAGCGCGAGCGGATGCTTCGTGCCACTGCCCTGATCGAGGAGGAGCTGGCGCAACGGCTGGCCGAGCTCGAGAGCCAGGGGAAATTGCTCGAAGCTCAACGACTGCGGATGCGAACCGCCTACGACCTCGAGATGATCCGCGAGGTTGGTTTTTGCACCGGGATCGAGAACTACTCGCGCTATCTCGATGGTCGACAGCCGGGTGAGGCTCCGTACACGCTGCTCGACTACTTCCCGGACGACTACCTCACGATCATCGACGAATCCCACGTCACGGTTCCCCAGATCGGCGGACAGTATCGAAGGCGATCACAGCCGCAAATCGATGCTGGTCGAGCACGGCTTCCGACTCCCCTCAGCGATGGACAACCGGCCGCTCCGATTCGACGAATGGCTGGAGAAAGCCAACCAGATCGTGTTCCTCTCGGCGACTCCGTCGGACTTCGAGATTGCCCGTTCATCGCGGGTGGTCGAGCAGATCGTGCGCCCAACGGGGCTGGTCGACCCCGAGGTCGTAGTCCGCCCGACTCGCGGACAGATCGACGACCTCCTGCATGAGATTCGAACTCAGGGCCGCGATCGAGCAAAGAATCCTGGTCACGACTCTGACCAAGAAGATGGCCGAGGACCTCACCGACTATTTGCTGGAGATGGGTGTGAGGGCGCGATATCTCCACTCCGAGATCGACACCCTCGAGAGAATCTCGATCCTGCGCGATCTCCGGCTCGGTGAGTTCGATGTCTTGGTCGGGATCAACCTTCTCCGCGAGGGGCTCGACCTTCCCGAGGTTTCTCTGGTGGCCATCCTCGATGCCGACAAGGAAGGATTTCTCCGCTCCGAGACATCCCTCATTCAGATCATTGGCCGGGCAGCTCGCAACGTCGATGGCCAGGTGATCATGTATGCCGACCAGGTCACACGTTCCATGCAGTACGCGATCAACGAGACCAACCGGCGTCGTAGGCTGCAGGAGGAGTACAACGAGGAGCGCGGGATCGATCCGCAAACGGTGCGGAAGAAGGTTTCAGACATCCTCGACCTGGTCGCCTCGGAACCTTCACCGGGGGACCGCCGGCGCCGAGAGCTGACTGCGCGGGAGCCCCTCAACCTCGGTGGCGACGACCTCACGAGGCTGATCATGTCGCTCGAGGATGAGATGCACCAGGCTGCCAAAGAGCTCCGCTTCGAATATGCGGCTCGGCTGCGCGACGAGGTCAACGATCTCAAGCGCGAGCTGCGCCAGATCACCCAAGCCGTTGGCTAGACAGTCAGACTTCAGACGTCAGACTGTCAGGTCCTCGGATCTGATATCTGATGTCTGATATCTAAATATCCTTCCCTCAATGACTGACCAGACCACGTGGCTTACTCCGGCGGCTTTTGACAAGCTGACGACCGAGCTCGATGACCTCAACACCGACGGCCGGCGCCAGATGGAGAGCGCGGCTGGCCGAGGCGCGCGCTCACGGAGACCTGCGTGAGAACGGCGACTACGACGCCGCCAAGAACGACCAGGGAATGATGGAAGCGCGCATCCGCCAAGTGGAAGCGATCCTCGCTCACGCCCAGGTGAAGGAGGCAAGCGACGACGGCACGGTGCAAATCGGGTCAGTGGTCAAAGTGGTCGACTCCGACGGCGATGAAGTCGAGTACTTCGTCGCCACTCCGGAGAACAAGGAACCGGGATTTCTGCTCGCTTCACCGGCCGGGCCACTCGGGCATGCTTTGATCGGAGCCCGCGTCGGTGAGACGGTGAGCTACAAGGCGCCCGGCGGGACCTTCTCGCTCACGATCAAGAGCGTGCGCGCCTTCCGCAGCTAGGGCGGACTTACCCTGAGAGCGGTGAAACTCCGGCTTCGCAGCCCTCGCCAACTTGCCCGGCAGCTGCTGACCCAGGCGCGCCGCCAGCCGGAGGAAGTCGAGGAATATCTCGACGCCCACGGCGAGGAGTGGGAGGCCCTCGCTGAAGCGGCCCCGGGGCGGCCGCAGCAATCCTCGAAGAGCTCGACGAGGAAGCCCTCGCCGAGTTGATCTCCGACCTCGAAGCGCCCGAGGCGGCCGAGGTGCTCTCAGAGCTCCAGACCGAAATTGCGGCTGATCTGCTCGAAGAGCTCCCCGCCGAAGAGGCTGCCGCACTGCTCGCAGAGCTACCACCCGAGGACGCCGCTGACCTGCTCGGCGAAGTCGAGGGTGAGGCGGCCGCCTCGATCATCGACTTCCTAACCGACGAAGCCGCGAGTGAGGTCCGCCGATTGTTGGCTTATGCGCCCGATTCGGCCGGTGGTTTGATGACCACCGACGTCGCCAGGTTGCCGCTGGGGTTGACGGCGGGCGAGGCGATCGAGCGCATTCGCCAGCTACGAGAGGAGCTTGAAGACCTCTCCTATGTCTATGTCACTGGGGATGAAGGGGAGCTGCTGGGGGTGATCTCATTCCGTGACCTGGTCTTCAATCGGCCCGGGATCGGCTTGGAAGAGGTGATGGTGACCGATCCGATAGTGGTCGGTGCGGCTGCTGACCGGGAGGAAGTCAACGAGATCATCTCGCAATATCACATCAGAGCGGTGCCAGTCGTCGACACCGCAGGGGTCTTGCTCGGTGTGGTGACGACCGACTCTGTGATCGAATCGGTGCAGGAAGAAGCCAGTGAGGACTTCGCCGCAGCCATGGGCGCCGGTCTCACCGAGAACGTGCGCAGCCCGGTCTGGTCCTCGGTGCGGGCTCGGCTGCCCTGGATTGCCTTCGACGTATTCCTGTCCGGCCTTGTGGTGTGGGCGGTCAGCCAATTCAACGAAGTTCTCGATAGCTTTGTCGTCCTCGCCGCGTTGATGCCCCTCGTCGCGCGGATAGGTGGGGATGCGGGTGCCCAGAGCCTGGCAGTCGTGATCCGTGGTTTGGCCGCCGACGAGATTCCAGCCGCGAGCGGCAGGAGGGTTGTCGCCCGTGAGACAACGATCGGGGCGATAAACGGAGTGGCAATCGCATTGCTGTCCGGAGCCTTGGGTTTTGCAATGCAAACGCTGCGCCAGGGACCTAGCCCGGGCCGGATCGGGATGTCGATGGCGCTGGCGGCGATGGCGAACCTGGTCATCGCCGGCGCCGCCGGCTCGGGCATTCCCCTCGTCCTGCGACGCATGGGCTTCGATCCCGCCGCTCGGTTCCAACCTCTTTCTCACCACGGTCACCGACCTGCTCGGCTTCGCCGGGTTTCTGGCCGTGGCGACCCTGCTTCTGACGTAGGCCCGCTTATTACCTAGGCCCTACGGCCGATTTTCGCGAATCGGGGGTTCCTCCGCCAGAAGGCGGGAGGTAGCCTCTGGCGGCGCATGAGGGAGCGAGGGTCCCCGCTCTTTTTCTTGGCGGTCTTTGCCCTGTTATTGGCGTTGCCTGCACAAGCCACCGATCTTGCCCCTCTGGCGGATCCTTCGACGGTTGTGACAACGACGACCATCGATCCCAATGCATGGCCTGAGATTCCCACAACGACTACGCCGGCAGGCGACGCAGTTGCGTTAGTCGAGAGCGGGCCCACCCCGCTCAACCGAGTGCGGCGCACCCGCCATATCCTCTCGCCATTGCCGGGCTATGTCGCGGTTGCGTCGAGTTGGGGCGCTGACCGAGATGGTGGGACTCGACTTCACCGCGGCAACGACATCATGGCTCCCAAGATGACGCCGGTCGTGGCGGTGGCCAACGGAACGATCGGCTCGATTCATGCGCAAAGAGGAGATTGCTGTTGGATCGTCCTCAATCACGACGACGGCTGGTCGTCCTGGTATCTCCATCTGAACAACGATGTCCTCGGTTCCGACAATGGGCGGGGCAATGGCATTCGCTCCGATTTGGTTGAGGGATCGAGGGTGGCGGCAGGTGAGGTGATCGGCTGGGTTGGCGATTCGGGAAACGCCGAACCGGGACCGCCCCACCTCCACTTCGAGCTCCACATGCCGGGAGTGGGTGCGATCGATCCTTACCCGAGCCTGCGCTGGGCTCGCAACAACACCGGCCAACCGGCCTTTGCTACTTCGTTCAACGGAGCCTTCAGCGATGACGACGGCCTTCGCTCGGAGTATGTATTCGAGCTCTTGACCACCCTGGGGGCCACCGTTACCTGCGATTCGTGGGCTGGCCAATCCTGTCCGACGCTCGCGGCCACCGAACTCGAAACCGCCTCATGGTTGAGCGCAATCTCTGGGGTGACGATCGAGCCACCCGCCCCTGAAGTCCAGGTCTCCGCGAGTGTGGCGATGTCCGCGGCCACCGTTTGCGCACCGGAGCTCTGCCCTCCGCCACCCATAACCAGAGGTGAGCTGATCACGATGGTCCTTTGGTCGCTTCACCAGCAAAGCTTCGCGCAAGCGGAGGGCTCTGAAGCGGCTGAACCCCAGGCCCGGGCCGAAATGAACCCGGTCTCCGCGCTCGCCGAGCTGCAGTACCTGGGCCTGACCGATGTCTGTCCGCTGCTGGAGCTGCCGATGGACAGCCTGGTGAGCCGCGGGCAGGTCGCCGAGACGATCGGCCAGGCTTTCGGGTTCGTCCCCTCCGTGGTTTGCGGCCAAGTTTCCTGACTGGCGGTTAAGACAGTCGACCGGCGGGTAACTGTTCGCCAAATGCTTAGGTCCGCCAATGGCTGAAAGAACCCCGCTCGGCTTGGTGATCGGCGATCTCGTGAATCGACTCGATGAGGCCCGACCAGCCGATCTGGCGGCCGTGGCCGTGACTGAGATGGTTCGATTCGGCATCGCCGAAGAAGCAGCCATCTGGATCATCGACCACGGGTTCAGCCGTCTCTCCGACCTCTCCGGCATCTCAAGTCCCATCGGTGTGGGCGACGGCCCGGCAGGGAGTGTCGCGATTTCTGGTGTTCCCCTCCTAGACCAGGGGCGCGCATATCTTCCATTGAGCCGGCGAGGTCAAGTGATGGGGGTGCTCGTGGTCTACCCGGCCACAGCGGAGGTAATCGACGACTTGACCCCCCTGGCGACGGCGATCACCAACGCCTTGCTGGCGACTCTGCTAATCAGCGACGTGGTTGACCGCCACCAAGGATCCGGTGAACTCAGTCTCCCGGCCACCATCCAGAAGCGAAACCTGCCCCTGGGCGCCTATTCGGACGACGAAGTCGAAGTTGGGAGCCGGCTGGAACCCGCTTACGACGTCGCCGGCGACGCCATCGACTACGCGATCAATCCTGAAGGGATTCATCTGGCGATTTTCGACGCAGTAGGTCACGGTCTCCGCTCCACCACGCTCAGCACACTCGCCCTTTCGACCTATCGTTTGCTCCGCCGGCAAAACGCTTCGATGGCCGAGACCGCCAAAGCGGTCGACGAGGTTGTGGCGGCCAACGGCCGGCCTGGCGATTTCGTCACCGGGATACTGGCGGTGATCCGCCCTCAGGAGAATGTGCTCGAGCTTTGGAACGCTGGACACCATCCCCCGCTACTCATCAGAGATCGGAGCCACCAGTTTCTGATTACCGATCCTCCCGGGTTGCCCTTCGGTCTTCGTCATGACGGCGACGGCCATGAGTCGTTGGTGTCTCGAATCGGCGACGTGATCTTTCTCTACTCGGATGGCGTGATACAGGCTCGCGACCCCGACAAGGCGATGTGGGGCGAGAGCCATTTGGCGGAGGCCGCCGTGCGCAAAGCAAACGACGGCGAAAGCATGTCTCAGATTTGCCGGGAGATTTTGAACGAGGTCATCGACTGGACCGCCGATCCCTTGGCGGACGATGCGTCGATCGTCGGGATGCGAAGGGTCGCCTAGCACTATTGGCTTGCGCCGCTATTCAGCGGGACTCATCTCCAGAACGGTGCGCAAACGGGTTAAGGCTTTCTGGAGCAGTCGGGACACATGCATTTGCGAAACGCCGATTCGCTCGGCAATTTCGCTTTGCGTGAGATCCTCGAAGAAGCGGAGATAGACAATCTCGCGCTCGCGAGTAGGCAGGCGACCCAGCTCCTCGGCGAGCTCAGGCCACAGGTCGTCCTCGCCCGACCCGGGAAGTAGATCCGAGAGCAATTGGCCGGTGTTCGGATCGGGTGCATCAATTGATTCCCACCGATAAGCAACACGCGCTTCCTGCCGCGTCCTCGACCTCTTGCTCGGACAGGCCAACATCGGTCGCGATTTCGGCTGGAGTCGGAACCCGACCCAACGTTTGGGTGAGCCGATCGATGGTTTTGCCCACGCTCAGAGTGTTCTCCTGCAGCCCTCGTGGCACCCGCACTGACCAGGCTCGGTCCCGCAGGTACCGCTTGAGCTCACCGACCACCGTCACCGCCGCGAACGGCTCAAACTCACCTTTCTCGGGGTCGAACCGCCGCATGGCCGAAACCAAACCAAGCAAAGCGACCTGCTCAAGATCGCGGTCGGGGATGCCTTTGTCACGAAACCGGCGGGCAATGGCCGCCGACAACGGGGTGAATCGCCTCACTGCCTCGTCTTGATAGAGCGGATCGGCCCGAGCCCGATCCAAGACCTCCCGGTTACTCACATCCGCGAGTGCTTCGCCGGTTCCGGCGGCTTTGACCTCGAACCAATAGAAGGTCGATCGCTCGTCGCCGTCTTCGCCCCATCGTCTGCTCAAACCGTCGAGGAGGGCTTCGGAGAAAGGTTCAAGCGGGCGCTGGACTTTGCGCGAACTCATCTCGACTCGCCAATCGGTCACAGTGGTCATCAATCGAACTTCGATCGGCGCTTTCTTTCCCTGGCCGACAAAGTGGCTGACCAACTCGGTAGCCATCAGCTGAGCCTCGGCCAGGCGCACTGGCTCAAGTCGCGCGTGCTCGTGGAGCAAACGCCGGACCCACTGGCCGGATGCAGACTCGGCCGGAAGCTCGTGGACTATCACGACGCTTTCGAGCGACTCTTCCTCGTCCCGCAAACTCTCCTGGCGCAAACTCACGCTGTTGCCGCCGCGACGGTATCGAAGAGTTTGAGCAGCCGATCTACGCCTGTCACGGCTAAAGCCCGCGCGACCGGTCCGCCGGCCAGGACGACACCCAGAGTTCCGTTCTCCCCTTCTAACCGTTGCGAGGTCACGAGCAAGGCCCGCATCCCGGTCGAATCCATAAAGCTGACCGGAGTGAGATCGATCACCATCCGGTTGAATCCTGCACTTATTGCACTTTCGACTGCTGCTTCGAGTATTTCAACTGTTGCAAGATCGAGTTCCCCCGTCGCCACCAGCACTGAGGTGTTCTCCTGATTTTGGGAATCAACCCGAAATGTCACAAGCCAAACCCATAAATGAATCGCGTTTGATCCTATCCATTCAGGGGTACCGGGGTTTTCGGAATCCCTACATGGAGGAAAACCTTGGGAATTATCGTTTGGTTGATCATCGGGCTCATCGCCGGCTTCCTGGCTCGTGCGATTGTGCCCGGAGCTGACTCGATGGGCGTCGGAGCCACGCTTGATTTTGGGGCTGATCGGCTCTCTTGTCGGCGGGTTTCTCGGCAACCTTTTCGTCGAGGGTCAATGGGACCTCGAGGCAGCCGGGATCATCGGCTCGGTCATCGGGGCGATCGTCGCTCTGCTGATTTATCGGGCGATGGGGCGGGGACGAACGGTCTAGAGCAAGTCTTTGGCGTTTGCTCACCGCTAGGAAAACCGAAGGAGACAATGAAATGACTGACAGAGAAGTAATCGTCAACAACGAAGGCCGCAGCACCGGAGCCTTGGTGGCGGGGATCGTGGCAGTGCTCTTGATCCTCATCGCCATCTGGTACTTCGCCAACAACGGCACGACGGCCGGCGACGGAGATATCGACGTCAACGTCACCGTTGCCGAGACGACGAACTAGCGAAGCGAGACCATGATCGGGGTTCAAATTCCGATCGGAGAGAAAGGGGACCAAATGGACCGTCCGGAACAGAACGATCTGTCTGACATGTCCGATCGCATGATGGATGAGGGCCGCTGGCAGCAAGTCAGAGGCAAGATTCGCGAGACCTGGGGCGATGTCACCGACGATGACCTCGACCAGACCAAGGGGAACTGGGACCAGCTCGTCGGCCGAATCAAGGAGAAGACCGGCGAGGCCGGTGACGCAGTCGAGAGAAAACTTCGGGACTGGTTCGCCTAACCCAGGAAGTTCATTTCCCCAAAAGAAAGGTGCGCGCAAGCGCACCTTTCTTGTTTGACGTCAGACTTCGACTCCGGATCGTTGTCTGTGGTGGTCTGATGTCTGAGCGCATGTCTGAGGTGATAGGGCGCGGCTACTGGTAACCGTTCGTGATCGGGATGCGGCGATCCCGGCCAAACGCCTTGGTCGTGATCTTGACCCCGGGAGCCGATTGCCGCCGCTTGTACTCGTTGCGATCGACCAGCCGGGCGACCCGCCTCACCACCTCGGCGTCATGGCCGGCCGCGATGATCTCTTCGACTCCACGGTCTTCCTCGATATAGAGAGCGAGAATGGGGTCGAGTTCGTTCGTAGGGAGGCAGACTGTCGGTGTCCTTCTGGTTTGGCCTCAGTTCGGCCGAAGGCGGCTTCTCGATAGAGCTCAAGGGGATGACCTCGTTCTGCATGTTGCGCCATTTCGCCAACTTGTAGACCGTGGTCTTGAAGACGTCCTTCAACACCGAATACCCGCCGACCATGTCGCCATAGATCGTGGAGTAACCCACCGCCATCTCCGACTTATTTCCGGTTGCCACCACCATTGGTCCGAACTTGTTGGAAACTGCCATGAGCAAGGCTCCCCTAATCCGGGCTTGAAGGTTTTCCTCTGCCACTCCAAATGGCTCGTCTCCGAACACTGGCTTGAGTGTGTCCAGGTAGGACGTGAAAACCTCTTCGATGGGAATCAGGTCGAACCGAATCCCGAGTCGTTTGGCAAGGTCAGCGGCATCGGATTTCGAGTGATCGGAGCTGAAGCGAGTTGGCAATCCAATTCCCCAAACCCCGTCCGGTCCCAGAGCGTCGGCCGCAATCACCGCCGTTAGCGCGGAGTCGATCCCACCTGAAAGCCCGATCACGACACGGCTGAACCCGTTCTTCTGCGTGTAGTCGCGCAAGCCCAGCTCGACTGCCCGATAGATCTCCTCCTCCGGGCCCATCAGTTCGGTTACCTTCCCTGTTGCGAGCTCGTCCTCGAATTCGAGAAGGAACCGATCCTCGACGAATTGGGCTGACCGATGGAGAACTGTTCCCTCAGCATCGATGGCAACCGAACAACCGTCGAAGACCAACTCGTCCTGACCGCCGACCATGTTCAGATAAACGACGGGCACTCCGGCCGCCCGGGCGCGGTCGGCGAGCATCGCCTCCCGGGCTCTGGCCTTGCCATAGTGATAAGGAGAGCCGTTGATGTTGAGCAAGATCCGGGCACCGGCCGCAGCCTGTTGAGCGGGAGGACCGTCGGGTAGCCAGATGTCCTCGCAGATTGAGATCCCACAGCGAACTCCACCGATCTCCCAGGTGAAAGCGGGGTCGTCTCCCGGGAGGAAATAGCGATCCTCGTCGAAGACGCCGTAATTGGGGAGCAGGATCTTGTGATAGGTGGCCTTCAAGTTGCCCGCATGGAGCACGGCGGCGGCGTTGTGGATATTGCGGTGACCTCCGGCGTCATCCGCCCCCGCCTGATCCCCGGTGCCAAAGTCGACGTAACCAACGATCGTCGTGCAGTGCCCGGAACGAGTAGCCAGCCGTCGCACCACGTCGAGGTTGTCCTCGACAAAACCAAACTTGAGCACGAGATCCTCGGGCGGGTATCCCGTAACGGCAAGCTCCGGCAGGAGCAGCACGTCGGCCCCCTCGGCTTCCGCCCAATCCATGGCGTCGGCGATCAGTGCTTCGTTGGCGTCGAGGGCGCCGACAGTGAGATTGAGCTGGGCGCCGGCGATTCGCATCGAAAACACGAGCCTAGAAGCAATAACCTATCTGGGTGCCGCGTTCCTCCAAGAGTCGAGCCCGGCTCAGTCTCCTCAACTTTCCAGGCTCTTGTTCCAGCCGGAGATCGAGCATGTCATCGAGTACGAGCAGACCGCCGACCTGATCATCTACGCCGAGACGTCCGAGCCCCTTCCACCCACCCTCCCGGACGAGGAGGAGCCGTCGCCCACCCCGGAGTGAGGTCTTCGCCGGCGCGGCTCGGCCTGGGTGAGGAGGACCTCCCTCGGTTCGAGCGCTCGGCTGGATGGATGGGGAGGACCTCCAAAGAGAGGCAGTGGAACTCTTGCGGATCATTCGCGCCGGGGCCGACCCTCTGGGGACCCTGAAACGGATCCTGGCTCTGGCCGAACGAACCGAGTTCTCCTTGTCGTCGCCTCAGATCAGGGAGTGGGCGCTTCTCGCCGGAGCAAGCAAGGGTCTCTGGGATTCCACTCTCCGACACCCAGAATGGATCAACGGAAAAGGCATCGAAAATGCTGATCCGCGGGTCGTCGTCCAGGAGCGGCTGGTCGAAATTGCCCGCCAGGACCTGATTGGCAACTGGCCGCTCGATCGTGTCGCGGCCGAAGTGAGCGGAACCGCTGACGAAGCCGCCGAGCTCGCATTGGCGCTGGCGACCAAGCGGTTTCGGGAGCGCTCACCCGGCAAAGAGCCGCCCCTTTTTGCGGTCAGTCGCCCTCGGCAAATGGGGGGCGCAGGAGCTCAACTATGCCTCCGACATCGACCTCGTGTTCGTCGCCGAGCCCGCCGACGGGGATCTGCGCCCGGCAGTCCGGCTCGCCACGAGCTTCATCGACCAGCTCGCGACGCCAACGTCTGAGGGACTCGCTTTTCGAGTCGACGTCGGTCTGAGACCCGAGGGCATCACCGGGCCGTTGGTGCGAACGCTTTCCAGCTATCGGGCTTACTACGAGCGCTGGGGTGAGCCGTGGGAGTTCCAGGCTTTGTTGAAGGCCCGCCCCGCCGCCGGCGATGCCGACCTCGGCAATCGCTTTCGGCAGATGGTCGACGACTTCGTCTGGCAGCTGAGCCCCGAGGCCGTCCGGGAGTTGCGCAAACTCAAGCAGCGAGCCGAGCAAGAAGCCGACGACGACGACATCAAACGCGCCCCAGGGGGAATTCGCGATGTCGAGTTCACGGTGCAGCTGCTCCAACTGATCCACGGGCGGGCGGACCCCACCTTGCGTGTGACGGGCACCTTGGCGGCCATCGACGCTCTGATCGACGGGGATTATGTCGGGGCCGATGATGCGTTGGCGCTGACCGACTCCTACCGGTTCCTTCGCACCCTCGAGCACCGGCTGCAACTCTGGCAAATGTCACAAACCCATCAACTCCCTGCAGACCGGTCGGACCTGGCATTGACCATGGGATACCGGCCTGGCGACCAGAGTGCCGTGGATCAATTGAATCGCGACATTGCGGAGCACCGCCGCAGGGTCCGCGAGCTTCATGAGGCGCTCTACTACCGGCCGTTGCTCGAAGCGTTTACTTCGTCGACCGGACTCTCGCGCGAACAGGCCAACGATCGGCTGGCCGCGCTCGGTTTTCAGGATCCGGTCGGTGCCGGCCGAGCGTTCGAAGACCTGACGTCCGGCCTGTCGCGCGCGATCGCGTCTCATGCATCAGTTGCTTCCGCTGATGCTCGAATGGCTGGCCGACACTCCCCACCCCGACCTCGGGCTTTCACAACTCGCCAAGCTCGTATCGAGTGGATCCGACCAGAGCGCCCTGATCAGCGTATTGCGAGATCGGCCGATGGCGGCTCGGTACCTGTGCCAGCTGGTGGGTTCCTCGCGCTGGATCGGGCAGTATCTCGATCGCATCCCAGAGTTCCTCCCTCGCCTCGGCGATGACCGCCTGCTGCTCGATCTGCCCATCGGCGCGGCGGTCACCGAAACCGCCACCGAGCGGATGCGTCTCCGGCCGGATCGCGATTTCCCGCATGGCTTCGCTGCGACGGCTGGTGCGCAGGCGAGCGTTGCGAGTGGCCGCGGCAGATCTCCTCGCTTTGGTCGACGTGAGCACCGTCGCCACCGCACTTTCCGACACGGCCGACGCGGCCGCCGCGGCCGCCCTCTGGACCGCGCAACAGGAAGAACCGGGCGACCTCTTGATCGTCGCCATGGGCAAGTGGGGAGGACATGAGCTCGGCTACGGATCGGACCTCGATCTCGTCTATGCCGGCGACGCGCAAACTGGATCAAGAATCGCCACAGAGGTCGGAGCGGTACTGGGCCAACCCACAGCAGACGGCCTCGCCTATCGAGGTCGATCTCGATCTGCGACCCGAGGGCAAGCAAGGGGCGTTGGTCCGCAGCCTGGAGGCCTATCGCCAGTACTACCAAACACGTGCGGAGCCCTGGGAACTCCTCGCTTTGATCAAGGCTCGTCCGGTGGCCGGCCCTTCCGGACGACAAGGTGAGGTTCGCAGCGATCCGCGAGCAGTGTGCGTTTCCGCGCTGTCGTCAGCGAAGCCATGTTGCGGTCGATCAGACACATCAAGGCGAGGGTGGAACGAGAACGCGTCCCCCGCAACGAGGATCCCGAGTTCCATCTCAAGCTTGGACCAGGAGGGCTTTCCGATATCGAGTTTCTCACCCAGCTCTGGCAACTCCGGCTCGGAGCGGAACGAGCACATCTCCAAACTCCCTCGACCGTGCCAGCAATCGTTGCCCTCGAGGCCGAGGGAGTCCTCAAGCCGAGCGAGGCGGAGCATTTGCTCGCGACCTATTGGTTATGCACGACTTTGCGCAACCGGCTGTACCTCCAAACCGGGTACGGGCACGATGCTCTTCCGATCGAAGGCGCCGAACTCAGCCGACTCGCTCAATCTCTGGGCTACCGCGACCGCGGCACGTTGCGTGAGGAGTACCGAAGCATGACCCGTCGCAGCCGGCGTATCTTCGAACGCCTCTTTTTCGAGGCTCCATGACCGGTCACAGCCACGCTCCTACAACCCGGTCCTTCCAACGCCGGAGGTTGCTGTTGGTCTTCGGGCTGGTTGTCATCTTCATGGTGGCCGAAGTTGTCTTCGGAGTACTGACCGGATCACTCGCCCTGATCTCCGATGCCGGCCACATGGCAACTGATGCACTTGGCCTCGGTATGGCGCTCGCGGCGATCACAGCCGCCAGCAAAGCGAGCCGCGGGAACCACCGCACCTTCGGGTTGTACCGCCTGGAGATTCTGGCCGCTCTCGCCAACGCGGTCCTGCTCTTTGCTGTTGCTGGCTATGTGATTTACGAAGCTATTCAGAGGCTCAATGAGCCCTCCGGCGTCGAAACCCCCACGATGCTGATCGTCGGTGCCATTGGCCTCGCAGTCAACCTGTTCGGATGGTGGGTTTTGCGCGACAGCGCGAGCGAATCCATGAACCTTGAAGGCGCCATGCTCGAGGTCGTGGCCGATCTGTTCTCGTCGCTGGGCGTAATCGTTGCGGCGCTCGTCATCCTCATCACCGGCTGGGTTTACGCCGATCCGTTGATCGCCGCGACCATCGGCCTGTTCATTCTTCCGCGGGCGTACCGGCTGGGTCAGAAGGCGCTGCGGGTGTTGATGCAGGCAGCGCCCGCCGACATCGATGTCGGCGTTGCTGGAGACGAGGTTGGAATCACTCACCGGAGTCACCGGCATCCACGACCTGCATGTGTGGACGCTGACTTCAGGAATGCCCGTCGCTACGGTCCATCTCACCACAACGCTGGAAAGCAACCGTGATGCGGTTCTCGAGCAGGCACGCCATCTCTTGCGCGACGAGTTCGCCGTCACCCATGCCACTCTTCAGGTCGAGAGCGCGGATGCCGTCTGTGCTGAGCTCACCTGGTAGCCACCGATGGCCACCAAATTTCGGTTGAACTAGCCTTTGTCGCTGGATGAACTCCAATTCCCTCCGGGCTGAGGTTGGCGCCGTTCTGCCTTTGGTCACCAAGATTCGGCGGCATTTCCACTCCCATCCAGAACTCTCGTACAACGAGGTCGAGACCACTCGACTGATCGCCTCGACCTTGAGCGAGGCGGGTCTTGAGCCCCGGCTCCGCACCCCGCGTACCGGTTTGATCGTCGAAATTGGAGATCGGGAGGGTGCCGAGAAAGTCGTGGGCTTCCGCGCCGACCTCGACGCCTTACCCATACAGGAACCGGAGGGGCTCGAGTACCGATCGCTCACGTCTGGAGTCATGCATGCCTGCGGTCACGATTTTCACGCGGCGATAGGCACCGGTCTCGCGTTGCTCGCAGCTCGCCTCGGGCTCAAAGCGCGGTTTATTTTCCAGCCCGCGGAGGAGGCCTATCCGGGAGGGGGCGAGGAGATGGTGGGAGAAGGGGCCGCCGACGGTCTGAGCTCGATCATCGCCTTCCACTGTGATCCCACCCTCGAGATCGGCCGAGTGGGAATGCGACCAGGTCCCATTACAGCCTCAGCCGATCGATTCTTCATCACCCTCGAAGGTCCTGGTGGTCACACCGCTCGCCCGCATCGCACGGTAGATCTTGTCTACGCCGCGGGTTTGCTCGCCACCCAACTTCCCGGCCACCTCGATCGTCTCACCGATGCTCGGCTGCCCAAGTCGGTCGTATTCGGGAGGATCTCCGGCGGCACGGCGGTCAACGTGATCCCGAGTTCGCTCGAAATGTCAGGTACCTGTCGGACTCTGGACCGTGGGGTTTGGGAAGAAATCCCCGGACTCCTGGAACGCCTGGTCCATGAGATCGTTGCCCCGGCGGGGCCGAAAGTTTTGTTCTCCTATCAGCGAGGCATTCCTCCGGTCATCAACGACGACCAGGTGGTCGCCGTCTGTATGCGGGCTGTCACAGAGTTGCTCGGTCCCGAAGCCGTCGCCGAAGCGCCGACCTCAATGGGGGCCGAGGACTTCTCGCAATTCACCCAGGCGGTTCCCGGCGCTTTGATCCGGCTGGGGGTCAAAGGCGACCAAAAGATGATGGACATCCATTCCTCCACCTTTCGCGCCGACGAAGGCTGCATCGAAACCGGTCTGCTGGCCGGTATGGCCTCGCTGATTGCTCTGTCCGCGAACGCCTAGGCGAGCCCCCCGTTTTCGCGCATCGAACGCGCCCCCTTGGCGTGCGTTTGATGCGCGAAACCAGGCCGGGCTACATCAGGCGGAAGCCCTCGCGGCGGAGCGTCTCGGCGAGTAGCTCGGTCTCGGCGGATCGCACTGAGAGCGTGAGAATGCCGCCGCCGCCGTGGGTGGCGTGACGGAGCTGGAGGTCGCGCAGATCGACGCCGGAAACCTCGAGGGCGTGACCCACGCGGGCGATCTCGCCTGGCTGGTCCTCGAGGATGACCCCCACCGAGGCGACCGGGGCCGTCAGCGAACCCCGGGCGGCCCGAGCCGCGAGCATCGAGGCGCCGACTTGGTCGCGGTTGCCTTCGATCGACCAAGTCGGCCCAGGCCTCGAGGTCGTCGCTCAACCGGCGCAGCAGCTCCGCCAGCGCTTTGCGATTCTCGACCAGAACCTCGGGCCACCACGACGATCCGGATAGGGCGATCCGGGTGATGTCGCGAAAACCGCCGGCGGCAAGATCGAGGGCGGATTGGTGCCGGGCCACCCGGTTGACCAGCGCCGAGGCGACCACCTGCGGAAGATGGCTGATGGCGGCGACGGCTTGATCGTGATCGGCCGCGTCCATGAGCACCGGGATCGCTCCCAGTGTGGCAACAAGGTCGGACATGAGGCCAGGTCGTCGGCTGCGACCCCGTCGGTGGTGAGCACCCAGGTCGCCCCCCGGAACAAGCCTCCTGAGGCCCCGGCCGGACCTGAGGACTCCCGCCCGGCCATCGGATGACCGCCGACGAAACGCTGGAAGATGTTTTGCCGCGGCCACCATCGGCGCCTTCACCCCGGCGACATCGGTGACCAGAGCCTCCGTCTCGATGTCCACCAGTTCCGCTTCGATCGCCACCGGCGGTCCGGCCAGGACGACGAGGTCGGCGCCGGCGATCGCGTTGGCCAGATCGGTGGCTGCGTGATCGATCGCCCCGACACCGAGTGCGCCCCGCAACGCCTCCGGATCAGGATCCCAGCCGACCACCGTCCAGCCGGCCTTGCGCAAGCCGATCCCGATGGACGCACCGATGAGCCCGGTTCCGAGCAACGGCGGCGGTATTCACCCGGCTAAAGGGTGTAACCGAGGACCGTGGCGATCGAGTTGATCGAGTCCATCAGCTCGGCGAACTCGGCCGGCAAGAGCGCCTGGGCGCCGTCGACCTTGGCGGTGTCAGGCGTGGGATGGACATCGACCATGATCCCGTCGGCTCCGACCGCGATCCCGGCCCGAGCCAGAGGGGCGACCAACGAGCGTCTGCCGCCCGAATGGGAGGGGTCGACCATGATCGGCAGATGCGACATCCCTTTGATCAAGGGCACCGCGGTGATGTCGAGGGTGTTGCGGGCGGCCGTTTCGAAGGTTCTGATGCCTCGCTCGACCAGGATGATCTGGTGGTTGCCTTCCTTGTAGATGTACTCGGCGGCGTTGAGCCACTCCTCGAGAGTGGCGGTGAAGCCTCGCTTCAGCAGCACCGGCCTGGGCTGACGCCCGACCTCGGCCAGGAGCGTGAAGTTCGACATGTTGCGGGTGCCGATCCGCAGGACGTCGGCGTACGACGAGACAAGAGCCACGTCGCGAGAGTCGAGAACCTCGGCCACGAAAGGCAAGCTCGAACTCTTCGCGCGCTTCAGCCATCAGTTGCAGGGCCTGCCTCGCCCAGTCCCTGGAAGGCGTACGGTGAAGTCCGGGGCTTGAAGGCATCACCGCGGAATATCCGGGCGCCTGACTTCTTGACCGCCTCGGCGGTCCGCATCACCTGGTCGCGCGATTCCACTGCACAGGGACCGGCGACGACGTGAAGTGCCGCCACCGATCGACACACCACCGACGTCGATCACGGTGTCCTCCGCCTGGAAGTCCCGAGACACGAAGCGGAACGACTTCAGGACCGGCACTGCCCGCTCGACCCCGGCCATCGCCTCCCACGGCAGCGTCTGAATGACGTCGCGATCACCGATCGCCCCGATGACGGTCCTCAGTCTGCCCCGCGGAGACGTGCGCCTCGCAGCCGATCTCAGCGAGGCGGTCCACGACGCGCCGAAATCTCGGCTTCTGGTCGCCTGGGGGCGCATGACGATGATCATTGAAGACACGGGTGGTGGGCGGGTCGGCGATGGTAGTGAGAGCCCGTGACTTCGGCTATTTTGGCGGATGGAGCAAGTCGCCTACGAGCCCCACATTGGCGACTCCCGGCTCGTACTGGCGCGATGCGGTTCTCGGGATCAACGACGGCCTCGTGTCGATGGCTTCTCCTGATCGTCGGTGTGGTGGGTGGCGGCCTGCCCCGTCCACAAGTACTTCTCACCGGAGTCGCCGGCGCCTTGCCGGAGCAGTCTCGATGGGCGCCGGCGAGTACCTGGCGACCAAGTCCCAGGACGAGGTCTTCGAGTCGGAAGTCGACCTGGAGAAGGTCCACATCGAGCACTTCCGGCGCCAGGAGGTAGAACAGCTCTATCCGATGGTGCGCGAACTCGGCGTGCATGAAGACGACATCGAGCCAACCGTCGCGGCCTTGAGCCGCAACGACAGACGTGCTGCTGAACACGATGAAAGTGCTCGAGTTCGGGATGGTCGCGACCGAGCGACGCGGGCCGATCAAGGCCATGGTGACGTCAGGTGGTCTCTTCCTCGCCGGCTCGGCTCCCTCGGTCATGCCCTTTCTCTTTTCGGTTTCGGTACATCGAGCGCTGTGCGATGCGCTGTCGCGCTCGCCGGCGCCGCTCTTTTCGGTGTTGGCATGGTCGCAAGACCAGGATCACCAAAACAAACCCCCTTTGCGCCGGGATCGG
Organism: uncultured Acidimicrobiia bacterium; assembly: GCA_963840175.1. GTDB lineage: Bacteria > Actinomycetota > Acidimicrobiia > Spongiisociales > ZC4RG35 > JACCTH01. The sequence continues at coordinate 186,089 of CAWIXU010000007.1, read as the reverse complement.
AGAATCTGCTGATCGCCGGCTTGGGGGCGGAGTCATCGCCTATCTCGGTAGGCCGGTTGAGTCGGCGGTCTCTTCTCAGCCCTGATGCAAAGTCTTGCTTGCAATTGCTAGCTGCTTGCTGTAGCATGCACTTTATGAGTGCGAGCAAGCGGGTCCCGGTGCCGGAAGTAGCTCCCGAGGGCCTCACCGGTCATGTCGGCGAGTTCATCCGCCTCCAACGCGAGAGGGCCGACCTCTCGCTCCGCCGGCTGGCCGACCGGGCCGGGGTCTCGAACCCCTACCTGAGCCAGATCGAACGCGGGCTGCGTAAGCCTTCGGCCGAGATTCTCAAACGGCTTTCCCGACGCTCTTTCCATTTCGGCCGAGAGTCTCTACTCCCGAGCCGGATTGATCGAAGAAGGACCGCGGCCGCCGGAGGTAATCGATGCCATCGATGCGGACCAGGTCCTAAGCCAAAGCCAGAAACGAGTTCTGGCCGATTTGTACCGCACCCTCATATACAAAGGAGATACCAAATGAAGGCCCCCAAAGCCCTCTACGCAGCCGTAGGTGCGCCAGTGGTTGGCGCCCGCATGGTGGGAGAGCAGGTCGAAGAGATCCGCACCCGCCTCGGAAAGGAAGCCACCAGCTTCAGCAAGACCGCGACCAAGCGCTTCAACACCTGGGCCGTGGAAGGTGAGAAGCTGTTGAACAAGCTCACCGACGCCAAGGTCGTCGACGACATCGCCTCGCGAGTCGATTTCGATCAGGTGAGCACCCAGGTCAACAAGCTTCGCGACCAGCTCGAGGATCTGTTGGCCACCTGGCGCACGTCCTTCCGCCCCGAGAAGCTCCCGGCCGTCAAGGTCGAAGCGTCGACCGACGGCGTGAAGTTCCAGACCATTCCAGCCAAGAAGTCTCCAAGCAGATCAACTGCCAAGAAGACGGTGACGGTCAAGAAAGCCCCCGGATCAACTGGCAAGAAGGCCCAACCTGCCAAAAAGACGGCCGCCAAGAAGACGGTGACGGTCAAGAAGGCGCCCTCCAAGCGAACTCCGGCCCGCCGCCCGGCAGCCAAGAAAGTCGCCGCCAAGGCCAGCTAAGCCAGATGTCAGACATCAGATGTCAGATTCCGATCTGATGTCTGATGTCTGACGTCTGATGTCTATTTGACGAGGGGCTCGACCCCCGCTGAGGCGTCGATCCACCCATTGACCATGGATTCGGTCGGCAAGCGCTTCACGGTCGCTCGTCGTCCGTTGAGATCCACCAGCCTGGACGCCAGCGCCGCGGCGTTGCGACGGCGCAGGTCTTTGATCGTCGAGACCCCGCACATCTCCAGAAGCATCGCGTATTCCGAGCCGATCCCCTTCACCCGCATGAGATCGGCACGTTGCGCCCAGCGCAAGATCAGTTCAGCCGAGAAGCCCATGTCAATCGCCAAGGCGTCCCGGCCCGGCTTGCTCCCGGCGCGTCTCAAGAGTGATTCGGTGGTTCGAATGCCAGCCTTCCGAAGTTTGGTGGCGTCTTTCGGGTCGATGCCAGCGATCTCATCGATTCGGGCCACACAACTCCTTTGCAAACACCAGCGGCGGCGACTTTACCGAAGGAGTCCGATCAGTGCTTTGGCCGAAGGTCCTCAATATCGCGTTCTGTGTCAACATCGCGCGGCAACCGGGCCTCGAACCAAACTTCCTCGACCCATTCCGGATGCGACTTGAACAAATGCATGGCACCGTTATCTCCCTCGAGGCTCATCAGTCGGGGCCAGAGCGGTTTGGAAACTATCACCGGATTGCCCCATTCGTATCGATACTTCGGGACAACAACATGACGTTTGCTTTTCGAATGCGTCAAGAGCAACTCGTCCAGTATCGATTCGTCGACATCCGGTTGATCACCGAGGAAAATCGCCAAGGTCTCGGCCCGGGTCAGTCTCAGAACGGCGTCTACTCCCACTCGTAGCGACGAAGCCAGCCCGTCCTCCCACTCCGGATTCTCGACCACGGTCCACCCATCGAGGCCCACCGTTTCGAGAATTTGCTCGAGGAAAGCACCGATCACTACGAACCGCTCTTCGAAAGGACCCATTTCGACCTGGCGCAACACCGTATCCAACAGGGTTGCACCCGCCCATGGTTCGAGTTGTTTCGGCCGTCCCAGGCGCGACGAGCCACCGGCGGCGAGGACCAGGGCAGCCAGGGGACCTTTGTCTGGCATCAGACGCCGGGCAAGCGGCGAGCGGTCCCCCGCAGGACAGGACGAGGAGAGCGTCTGACTGAGATCACCTCGGCCATGATGGCCACCGCCACCTCGGCCGGAGTCTCTGCACCAATTCCCAGCCCGATCGGGCCATGGATTCGCTCGATGTCCTCTGGGGAAAAGCCCTCTTCGAGGAGACGCTGGCGCCGTTTGGCGGCGGTTCCGCTGCTCCCCATCGCCCCGATGTAAGGAATGGGGCTGGCCAGGAGGCGCGGCCACAAGGGGTCCTCGAAGCGAGCGTCATGGCTCAACACCACCACCGCCGTGTTGCGGCCAAGCTCGACGTCGACCTGGTCCGGCCACCCCGGCAGCAGGCGATCAGCGGTGGGGAAACGCTCGACGTTGAGAAAGGCCGGGCGCGGCGTCGGAGACGGTGACGTGATAGCCGAGTTGGTGGGCCAGTTGGGCGAGTTCCTGTCCAATGTGCACTGCCCCGAAAATCACCAGGCGAGCCGGCGGTGCCACCGTTTCCAAATAGATCTCATCGTTGCCGTACTCGAGAGTCAGGCTTTCCTGTCGTTCCGCTAGTACGGCGGCGTCTGCGAGGACGTCAGCAACCAGCGCCGGCGGAAGCGCGCCGACGCTCACACTCCCATCTTCGAGCACAGCCGATGCACCCAGGCTTGGTCCGCCCACGACGACTGCCAGCGTCCCCAGGCCTTCGCGCTCGATCAAATCTGCGACCGCGTCGAGCACTTCGCTTTGAGTCTGGTCTTCGAGAAACACCTGAATACGTCCGCCGCAGGCGAGACCAACGGCAAAAGCTTCGTCGTCGGCGATCCCATAGCCAACCAGTTCCGGATCTCCGTCCTGCAGCACTTTTTGGAGGCGGACAAAGACGTCGTTTTCGACACAGCCTCCCGAGACTGACCCGGCCATATCGCCGGCCGATGACATAAGAAACCGGGAGCCAATCGGACGCGGAGCCGAACCTGATACTCGTGCAACCGTGGCCACCCCGACCTGTTTTCCTTCTTCGATCCAGCGCCGGCGGAGCTCGAGCTCTGCCTTCACGAGGCTCTCATCCGGGAATATCTAGGAACCGAATCGAGTACCCGAATCACCTTCTCCAGGTTGGCGAGATTTCCCACGGGAAGGAAATCGTCGACATAGGGCAGGGCTGCCTGCATACCGCGGGTCAGTGGCTGATAGCCCTCGCGCCCCGACAGCGGATTGAGCCAGATCACGCGATGAACGCTCCGGTGGAGCCGGGCCATCTCAGTAGCAAGAAGAGCGGGGTCCCCGCGATCCCAGCCGTCGGAGACCACGATCGCGATCGGGCCGCCCCTGGTCACTCGCCGCGACCATTCCCGGTTGAATTTCCCGATCGCCTCGCCAATTTTGGTGCCGCTCGACCAATCGGTCACTGCGTGCGCCACCTGGGCGATAGCTTGCGAAGGGTCCCGGCGTTCGAGCTGGCGGGTGATCCGGGTGAGGTGGGTGGCGTAGACGAATGCCTCCATCCGGCCAAGGCGACCCCGGGCGGCGTGGGCGAAGTAGAGCAGCATCTCGGAATAGCGCTCCATCGAGCCCGACACATCGGCGATGAAGATAAGCGGTCGCTTCCGCTCCTTTCGCACCCGATAGGCGAGACGCATCATGTCGGCTTCGGGTGAAACGGAGCCTCGCAAAGTTCGCCTGAGGTCGGGACGACCCGGCCGGCTGGCCGGTCGGTGGCGCCGGCTGCGCGCATGGGCTGGCGACCATTCCATGGCATCGATCATGGCACGCACCGCCGCGGCTTCCCTGGGCGTCAGCGAGGCGAAATCCTTGTGGCGCAGGCGCTCTGCATCGCTTGCCCCCCGGCGGTTCGAATCGACTCTTCGCCTTCACCGTCACCGTCTCGTTCGTCTTCTCCCGAGATCACCCACTCCCGCTCGCGAGGCTGGGTGAAGGCGATGCCAGCCGGGACTCGCTGGCGAAAGTAGTCGACAAAGACCGTCGCGAATCGGTCGTACTGCTCAACCGAGGTGCAACACAAAGCCCGCAATGCGTAAAAAACGTCACCGGGTGGGGCGAGGCCGACGATCTCGACGGTCCTCATCATCTCTGCGCTGGCTCCGGCCGCGATCGGCACGCCCTCCTGGCGCAATCGATGAAAGAAGCCCACCAGGACCTCGAGGCTGGTTGTGTGAGTCGTAACCCGTTGCCCTAGCAGCCGTTGCTGGCAGGTCGGAGATACCAAAGACCGCCGTCATAGAGGTAGGCGAGCGAAAGCTCGGCACAGGTCGTCGTGTACTCGCTCGGCAGCTGGCGCCATTCGAAGTGCATTCCGTCGGGAACTACCCAGGTGCCGCCCCAGGAGAATCCCCAGCGGCGGAAAACGTCAACGACTTGGGACGGCAGAGACGGTGCCGCCCCGAAGGCGTTGGTGGACGGGTTGATGTCGATCGCAATTCCCCAGGAGTGACGCGACACCGAGAACCCGGGGTCGCCCCCGCGATTGAGGCGAGCGTTGAAGCAGCCTCCGGCGAGCTGGAAGTCGCCCGGGTCCACTTCGTCGAGCAACTGCTCACGGGTCAGGTCCTCAACGACACCGCGGATGTACGGAACCAGCAACCGGTGGCATTCGAACAGCCCGAGCGGAGCCAGGTCGACCGTGACGATGTTGGCTCCCTTCCAGGTCGGATCGACTTCGATCTCGTCGCCTCCCAGTGAGCGCATGGCGAACTCGCCAAAGCGTTGTTTCACGACTGCGATCGGCAGAACCGGATCGGACATCGGCTCGGTGTTGGGACCAGTCAGTCGTACCGACGGATCGAGCTGGCTGGCGGCCAACGCCTCCTCAACTCGAGCCAGGTCGCCTCCCCACAGAAAGAGGGCAAAAGGCCGATCTATCCCGAGCTGAAGACCGACCGATCGATCGATCAGCAGCTCCGACCAATGAATGGCTTCGTCGGGAACGATCGCGCCGATGGCCAGGTCAATCGTGGTCCCGGCGACAGATTCGAGGCTCAACACATCTCCGACCTGGGCACCGCGCAACGAGGCAGCAAGAGTCCCGATCACTACTTGGCCCGCGCTGAGGACGTTGGCGATCTCATTCGATACGAGGGGCGAGTAGTAGTCAATCGTTGAAACGAGAAGCGGGTAGCCGAACCCTTCGGTTGGCGCCTGCACCACCGCCTCGCCCCTTTTCACCGCCAGTAGGCGCAGTGTCACCCGATCGATGTCGGTCACCGCAGCACCGCTCAGAGCTGCCGCGCCTTGCACGCGGGCAATCGTGTCTTCGGTCAACCCACCACTTTGCCGGACTTCGACCGTCGGCGGAGTTGTTTGCGTCTGCGTCTGACCTGTGACCGGCGCGTCGACTCGTCCCGGGTACGAAGCAAAGAGCCCGATCGTGAGCGCGATCAGCAAGGACTTCATCAGTGAATCAGCGAGGCAAGGCCGTGTTCGCGCACCCGCTCGATGTCCTCTCGGTATTTGAGAATCGCGCCAAGGGTTTCATCGATGACATCGGCCTTGAGTTGACCGGCATTGAGCAGCTTGAGGGCAGCAGCCCAGTCGAGAGTTTCCGCTATCCCCGGCGGTTTGAAGAGGTCGAGCGAACGAAGATCGGACATGGCCAGTGCCAGCTGGCGGGCGAGGACTTCATCGACGTCCGGCATTCGAGCTCGGAGAATTTCCACCTCACGGTCGACCGTTGGATAGTCGAGCCAGTGATAGAGGCAGCGGCGCTTGAGCGCATCGTGAATCTCCCTGGTTCGATTCGACGTGATCACCACCACCGGCGGGTCCTCGGACCGAATCGTCCCGATCTCGGGAAGGGTGACCTGGAAGTCGGAAAGAAGTTCGAGGAGATATGCCTCAAACTCCTCATCGGCCCGATCGAGTTCATCGATCAACAGCACGGGCTTCTCGCCAGCTGCCGCCGCTTCGATCGCCCGCAGAAGAGGACGGGGGCGGAGGTACTCACGGCTCATGATGTCGGAGACATCGGCGTCGGCGCCTTTGCCGGTCGCCTCGATCATCCGGATCGCGAGCATCTGGCGCGCGTAGTCCCATTCGTAGAGCGCCTGGCTGGCGTCCAGGCCCTCGTAACACTGAAGTCGGATGAGCTCGGTTCCCAGGATGGTGGCGAGGGTTTTGGCGACCTCGGTCTTGCCGACCCCGGCCTCACCTTCGAGGAAAAGAGGACGGCCCAGTTGCAATGCCAGGTGAGTGGTGACGGCCAGGCCGCGATCAGCCACATACCCGTGTTGCGCGAAAGAAGAGACGACACCGTCGACGGAGAGCAAGGACGGGAATTCTACGTTGGCCGGTTCGGTGCGAAAAGAGGGGTCAGACCCCTTTCCCTCAGGCGAGGGCGAGGGTAAGGGCGCGTTTCGCGTAAACCGTGGCGAGGTGCGCCTTGTACTCCTCGGAACCGTAGAGATCCTCCAACACCGGGACACCGTCTGCGGCCTTGCTGGCGGCTTCGGCTATCGCCTCCGCTGAGCCATCGGACCCGACCATTGCCTCGGCCGTGGCATCTGCCAGCGTTGGGCGGCCCGCGACCCCGGTCAGCGCCACCCGGCATTCGGTGATGCTTCCGTTGTCTTTCCGGACCCACGCCGCCGCTCCCGCGACCGCATAGTCGGTATGTCCTCCGCGCCGGCCCAGCTTGTCGTAAGCGGACAGGCCACCCTTGGGCAACTTGACTGCGGTGACGATTTCATCGGGCTCCACCGCCGTGGTGAGCGTGTCGACGAAGAAGTCCGCGGCCGGGATCTCGCGCGTCCCGTTGGGACCTTGAGCGACGATGATCCCACCGAGGGCGAGCACGGCCGCGGGTTGATCCGCCGCCAGGTCACCGTGGACCACTGCTCCGACGGTCGTCCCGCGGTTACGAACCTGAACGTCGCCGGTATAGGACGCTGCCGTCGACAGAGCCTTGGGGACGGAGCTCGATGCCGCCGTTTGGTAGTGGCGTACCAAAGCACCGATGGTCGTCATATCACCGTCCTCGGTGATCTCATCGAGCCCGGAGATGCGGCCAATGTCGACCACAAGTTCCGGCGAAACAAGTCTGAGCTTCATCAAGGGGAGCAGGCTCATTCCGCCTGACATCACCTTGGCAAAGTCGGACCTTTTGAGCGCGTTGATCGCTTCCTCCACTGACGTAGGGGCGACGTAATCGAATGCTCGTGGATACACGATTAGCTCCTTGCCTTCTGAATTGCATCCCAGACCCGTCGCGGTCGCATCGGCATTTCGATGTGAGTGACTCCTAGCGGGGCGAGGGCGTCGACCACAGCATTGACCACCGTCTGTGCAGAGGCGATCGTCCCCGCCTCGCCGATGCCTTTCACCCCGAGTGGATTGACCGGGCTCGGGGTCACGGTTCTGGTGAGGTCGAAAGACGGAAGGTCCTGAGCAGTCGGGAGGATGTAGTCGACCAAAGATGTCGTCAAACAGTTGCCCTCGTCGTCGAACACCGCCTCTTCGAAAAGCGCCTGGCCAATTCCCTGCGCGATCCCACCATGCACTTGACCGGCAACGATCATGGGGCTGATCACGTTGCCGCAGTCGTCGGCGCCCACGTACTTGAGCAGCTTCACATCACCTGTTTCGGCGTCTACTTCCACCACCGCGAGGTGGGTTCCAAACGGCCAGGTGGCGTTGCCAGGACTGAACCCGGCGTGAGCTTCGAGGCCCGAGTCCCATCCGGCCGGCGCCTTATGGGCCTGATAGGCGGCTTTGGCAATCTCTGCCCAAGGCACGGCCTTGTCTTCGGAGCCGGCCACGTGGGCGCCTCCATCGGCGAAAACGATGTCCGCCTCCGATGCCTCGAGGAGATGGGCTGCTAACGCCGTGGCCTTCTCCTTCACCCTCCGGGTCGCTTCGAAGGTCGCGGCTCCGTCCACTGCGATCGACCGGCTGCCAAACGTTCCGACCCCCATTGGCGATTCCGAGGTGTCGCCATGACGCACGCTGATCTGGTCGTAGGGGATTCCAAGTCCGTCTGACACGATTTGGGCCCACGTTGTCTCGTGCCCCTGCCCGGACGGACCCGTCCCAATCAGAACGGTTGCGGTCCCGTCCGGATTGACCCGCACCAGACCGGAGCCGTTGAACGAAGCTGGGAGCCCGTAGCCGGCCCAGGAGAAGCCAATCTCGGCCAGGACCGCAGGCCCGAAACCACACACTTCGACGTAGGAAGAAACGCCGATCCCAATGTGGCGCCCCTCCTTCCGGGCCTCTTCCTGCATCTTTCGCAGGCCGTCGTAATCGGCCACCTCTTTGAGCGCGGCCACCGATGCCTCATAGTTTCCCGAGTCCAGAGAGAAACCGCATCCCATCGTCGCCGGGAACTGATCGGCCTGCCAGTAGTTCTTTTTCCGAACCTCGAGCGGGTCCATCCCGATCTCCCGGGCGTACATGTCGATGATCCGCTCCAGGTAGTAGATCGCCTCCGGACGGCCTGCGCCCCGATAGGCATCAGTAGTCATGGTATGGGTGGTGACGCAGTCGATCTGAAAATGGGTCGGGAAGGTGTACTGCCCCGAAGCCACCCAGAGCCCCAGGAGCGGTATCGCGACGGTGAAGTTCTGGGTGTATGCCCCCATGTCGGCGAGGCCATCGATCTCATAGCCGAGGATCTCGCCATCCTTCGTGCCGACGATCGTCGCTGTTGCGACCCAGCCGCGACCGTGGATCGTGGAGCCGGCGGCCTCGCGTCGCGTCTCGGTCCACTTCACAGGACGGTTGAGCTGTTGGGCGGCGAAGCAAGCCAGGATCTCGTCGTTGTAAACATTGAGCTTGCAGCCGAAGCCGCCTCCCACCTCGGGAGCGAACACCCGGACAGCGTTCGCGGCGATGCCAAACGTCTTGGCGATCGCGCCCGAAAGGGCATGGGGAATCTGGCTCGACGAGTGAACCGTGAACCGCTCGTAGCCCCCGTTCCACTCGGCCATCACGACCCTCGGTTCGATGGCCACGGGAATTAAACGCTGATTGACCATCTCCTGGGAAACGACAACCGCGTCCTCTCGCTTTTTGGCCTCTTCGATCTTCGGCTTCTGAGATTCGAGCCCCAACGCAGCCCAATACCCGTGATACGTCCAACTGTGGATCACGTTCGAATCGAGTTCGTCGTGGACTTTGACTTTGTCGGAGGCGGATTCCTTTAGGTCGACAATGGCTTTCAATACCTCGTAGCTGACTTCAATCGCATCGGCGGCGTCTCTCGCCTGGGCCGGCGACTCGGCGACGACCAGGGCGACGGCTTCCCCGACGTGCTTTACGACCCCGTCAGCGAGGAGGGGTCGCAGTTTTCCGATCGGCACCTGGGCCAACAGCGGACCGAGATAGGAGACGTCTTCATGGGTGTAGACCGCGACCACCCCCGGCATTGACTTCGCGGCGTCGGAGTCGATCGTGTTGAGCCGAGCATGAGCGTGGGGGCTCCGAACAAACGCCATATGCAGCATGCCCACGGCCTTTATGTCATCGACATACGTGCCCCGCCCTGTGACCAGAGCCGGGTCCTCTTTTCTCCTGACAACCCCGCCCATCACACTTGTCGTGCTCATGCCGACACCTCTACTTCCAGGTCTTCCTGGTCCGGCACGGGCCAATCCGGTGCTGGCGGTTTTTCGCCCCGAAGCTTTGCCCCGGCGTATTCAATCGCCTTGACGATGTTGTGATAGCCCGTGCAACGACAGAGATTCCCCTCGATGCCATGGCGAATCTCGTCCTCGGTCGGGTTGTTGTTCTCTTCGAGCAGCCCAACGGCAGCCATGATCATCCCGGGCGTGCAAAAGCCACATTGGAGACCGTGTCGCTCCCAAAAACCTTCCTGAACGGCATGAAGCTCTCCGTTTTGGGCGAGTCCTTCGATCGTGGTGATGGTGGCGCCTTCGGCGGCAACGGCCAGCATCGTGCACGACTTGACGGTGCGTCCGTTGTACATGACCGTGCAAGCGCCGCAATAGCTCGTCTCACACCCGATATGGGTTCCGGTGAGATTGAGGTTCTCGCGGATGAAGTGGACGAGGAGGGTGCGGGGGTCGATGTCACCGCTCACCGACCGCTCATTGACCGTCATCGAGACCTGCAAAAGACCTCCTTGGTTCTAGATCCGGAAGGTATCACGGGGGGTATGCCTGGAGTCGGCCGGGGCAGGTATTAACTATCGTTTTTGCCACCTCGAGGCGCGAAAGGAGCCCAGTGGAAACAAGATCCCGCACAACAGGGGGCATCTGGCTCAGGCGCATAACCGGCGTCCTGCTGGTTGGCTTGATCGCTTGCGCCGGAACCGCCCCTAGCGCCGACGCTCCTACCAGCACGGTGGCAGCATCCGCGCCAGCGACGACGGTGACATCGGAGGCCGTGACCACGTCCGCCGCGCCCACGTCCACCACCTTGGCGGCGGACGCGGCACCTCCAGAGCTGGAGGGACTTTGGAAGGTCGACGCCGGACAAGGCGAAACTCTACGGATAACCTTCCGCGGGAACAGTTACAGCTGGGCCCACGGGGCCGGGGGCCACATTTCAGTCAACGGAGACGTCATCGAGTTCTCCGATGCAATGGACCAGATTTCGTGTCCGGGCTCGGGGAGTTATCGCTGGCAGATCGAAGGGGAGATCTTGACTTTCACCCTTCTCGAGCCGGGGGATGATTGCAGCGTGAGGCAGGCGCACTTCGCCGATGGCAAGGAGTACTACCGCTAGAGCAATCGGGGCCGAAATGCTCCAACACACGGATCTATCGTCTTGGGCCGCTGATGGTCACGGCAGCACCTCCGATCTCAACTCCCTTTCGTTGGTTGCGGTCTGTCTCTGGCTTCGTGATCGTCCTCCTGATCCTCGCCGGGATCTGGGAGGGCTACAAGCTTCTCGCGGTAACCGGGGTACCGCTGCCAGTCCGAGCCGACGACCGCTCCATGCCGCACCTCTGGGACATCGTGCGATCGATCTTCGAACCGGCTCGTCGAGGGAGCGAAGAGTCTTTCGGCTGGCTGCTTGCCCAGGCCTCGTTCGTCACTTTCCGAGAGGCTGTCGCCGGGTTTGCCGCCGGAAGCCTGATCGGCATCGGACTCGGCCTCCTCTTCGTGCGCTTGCCCCTGGCCGAACGAGGCTTGATGCCCTGGGTGATCGCCAGCCAGACGATCCCGCTTCTTGCCATCGCCCCAATGGTGGTGCTGTGGGCAGGCAAGTACCGGCTGCCCTCGTGGATCCCGATCGCCGCTCTCGCCGCTTTTCTGTCGTTCTTCCCGGTGACGGTGAACGCCATCCGCGGCCTGCGCTCGCCGAGTCCCACCTCAGCCGAGATGTTCCGATCCTTTGCCGCTTCTCCTTCCCAGGAGTTTCGCAAGCTCCGAATTCCAGCCGCCTTTCCGTTTCTCTTCACCGCCTTGAAAGTTGCGGCGGGCGCGAGCGTCGTCGGCACCATCGTCGGCGAGCTTCCGAGCGGTCTTCCCGACGGTCTCGGCCGCCAACTGCTGACCTTCAGCTACTACTACTCGAGCGGGCCAGAGAAGCTCTTCGCGGCCGTCCTCTTTGCGGTATTGCTGGGCTCGTGTTCGTCGGTCTGGTCGTCGTTGGTCGAACGGTGACTCATCCCGCCCGCCCGTCGGGTGCAGTCATGACCCCGATGGTCGCTCTTGACCGGCGTCGACAAGGTCTTCCCCGGTCGCAAGGGATCCTCGACCATCGCGCTCAAGGGCATCGACCTCGAAGTCGACGCGGGTGAGTTCGTCTCGCTGATCGGACCTTCGGGATGCGGCAAGTCGACGCTGCTCCGCATCGTGGGTGACCTGCTCGAACCCACCGCCGGCACCGTCACTGTCAACGGCAAGTCCCCCGCCGCGGCTCGCCAGGGACCGCGACTACGGGATGGTCTTCCAGCAGGCCACCCTCCTCGAGTGGCGAAGGGTCCTGCGCAACGTCGCCCTGCCGCTGGAGATCACCGGGGTCAGCGAAGCCGAACGCGAGAAGAAGGCCGCGCGCGATGCTCGAACTCGTCGAACTGACCGAATTCGCCGACCACTATCCGTGGCAGTTCTCGGGTGGCATGCAGCAACGTGTCGCGATCGCCCGGTCGCTCACGCTCGAGCCAGCGCTCCTCTTGATGGACGAGCCATTTGGTGCCCTCGACGAAATGACCCGCGAGCGCATGCAAATGGAGCTGATGAGAATCTGGCAGCAAACCGCCAACACCGTCATCTTCGTGACGCATTCGATTCCCGAGGCGGTGTTCCTCTCGACTCGAGTCGTGGTGATGTCCGCCCGACCGGGACGCATCGCCGGAGTGGTGCGAATCGACCTTCCCCAACCCCGTCAATTCGAGACCCGTGAGGATCCTCGCTATTTCGAAAAGCTGGTCGAGGTTCGCGAGATCCTGCGCAAAGGTGAAGAGTGACCTTCCTTCGCGGGCGTCTGGCGCCGGCTCTGGTGTTCCTCGCGGTCGCTGGCGCTTGGGAGTTCTGGGTACGAGCCGCCGGGATTAAAGGCTTCCTCCTGCCCCCGCCTTCAGAAATCATCCGGACTCTGCGCGGTTGAGTGGCCGGTTGTCTGGCCGGCCGGCCTCTTCACCCTGCGCGAGGCGTTGGGGGGCTCGCTCGGCGGGGCTGCTCCTCGGGACGATGGCTGCATTCGCAGTTGCGCGGTGGACGACCATCCGTTTCGGGATACTGCCTTTTGGCGTGGCCGCGGGTTCAGCGCCGATCATCGTCCTCGCCCCGATCACCAACCAATGGTTCGGAATCACCAACCCGGTCGCCAAGATGAGCGTCGTCGCGGTGATGGTGTTCTTTCCGGTGATGATCAACATGGTGCGCGGTCTCACCGACGTCGGCGGGGCCAAGCTCGATTTGATGAGCTCGCTCGCAGCGCCCGGACTTCACCACCTTGTGGAAGGTCCGTCTTCCGAATGCCCTCCCCTACCTTCTATCGGCACTTCGGGTCGCGGTGGCCCTTTCCTTGATCGGCGCCGTGGTCGCGGAGTACTTCGGGGGTTCTCGCGCCGCCCTCGGGCGTGTACATCTCTCAACAGGCCGGCCTCACCAGGATGGCCGAAGCCTGGTCAGGAATTCTGGTCGCCACCCTGCTTGGAGCCGCTCTACAGCTACTGGTGGTGGTCGCCGAGCGAATCCTCATCCCCTGGCACCCCTCCCGCCGCAGCGCTTGTCGAATTGTCCGCAGCTGACTAAACGGTCCTAAATTGATTTCCGCCGAGTACCCGGCCTCTGAACGAGGAGAAATAATGAAAAGCTCCGAGCATTGGTTCTTGCACTGGCCTTGCTATGGCTCGCTCGCCGCCTGTGGAGGAGACGGCACGCCACCACCACGACCGCAGGTGGCTCCGCGACGACTGCCGGAGAAACGCCGGTGACCACTGCTGGTTCCACCGAAACGACGGCCGCCCCGATGGTGACAACCGGCGAGTTGATCCCGGTCCGTCTGCAGCTGCAGTGGGTGACCCAAGCCCAGTTCGCCGGCTATTTCGCCGCGATCGAGCAGGGCTTCTATGCCGCCGAAGGTCTCGATGTCACCATCCTCGAAGGCGCGGTCGACATCGTCCCGCAGCAAGTGGTCGCCTCCGGTGGAGCCGAATTCGGTTTGGCCTGGGTGCCGAAGGCACTGGTCAGCCGGGAAGAGGGTGCCGACTATCGTCAACATCGGTCAGGTCTTCCAACGTTCGGGAACCCTTGAGGTTTCCTGGGCCGATTCTGGCATCACCACTCCCGAGGATTGGGAAGGGAAGCGAGTCGGGACGTGGGGCTTTGGCAACGAGTTCGAGCTGACCGCGGCTTTTGAAAAGTTCGGGGTGACTCCGAGCGAAGTCATCCAGCAGCCGTTCGACATGTCCCTCCTTCTCAACCGTGAGCTCGATGCCGCCCAGGCGATGACCTACAACGAGTACGCCCAGGTGCTCGAAGCTGTCAACCCGGACACGGGTGAGCTCTTCACCGCCGAAGATCTCACCGGTCATCGACTTCAACGATCCGGCGGTTGGCACGGCGATGCTCCAGGACGCGATCTGGGTCGATGCCGACCTGGCTAGCAGGCAAACGAAGACGTCGCTTCGGCGTTCTTGCGAGGTTCGTTCCAAGGCTGGATCTACTGCCGTGACAACCCGACTCGATTGCGTGGAGACCGTGCTCGAGCCGCGGATCCACGCTCGGCGCCAGCCATCAGGCTGTGGCAGATGAACGAGATCAATGCGCTGATCTGGCCCTCACCCGCCGGAATCGGCGTCATGGATGAGGCGCTCTGGGCACAAACCGTGGAAGTGGCGGTCGGACAGGCGGTAATAAGCGCTGACCCGGGTCGCGGATGCCTATCGCTCTGACCTGGCCGCCGAGGCCGTGGCCCAGTTGGTGGCATCCGATCTGGGAAGTCACCGGCGAGGCTTTCGAAAAGACCACGATCACCCTCAACGAAGGCGGCGAGTAACAATCGTCTTTGTCACGTAGACCGGTCGGACTTCCGACCGGTCTACGTGCAGCGAACAGAAAAAAGGAGGCGACACTGGCCAACATTGTGAAGGCGGCTCTGGTCCAGACCGAGTGGACCGGAGACAAAGACTCCATGATCAAAAAGCACGTCGACTACGCCCATCAGGCCGCCGATCAGGGTGCCCAGGTCATCTGCTTTCAGGAGGTCTTCTACAGCGCCTACTTCTGCCAGGTGCAGGAGAACGAGCATTTCGACGACGCCGAAGCGATCCCCGACGGGCCCACGACCAAGGCCATGATCGAGCTGGCCAAAGAGACCGGCATGGTGCTGGTGCTTCCGATGTTCGAGAAGGAACAGGACGGCTTCTACTACAACACCGCGGCGGTGATCGACGCCGACGGCACCTATCTCGGCAAATATCGCAAGACTCACATCCCCCACGTCAAGGGTTTCTGGGAAAAGTTCTACTTTCGCCCGGGGAACACCGGCTACCCAATCTTCGACACCAGGTGGGGCGCATCGGGGTGTACATCTGTTACGACCGCCACTTTCCCGAAGGCTGGCGAGCGCTGGGACTCAAAGGGGCCAAGATCGTCTTCAACCCAGCCGCCACGAGCCGCGGTCTATCGATGTACCTGTGGAACCTGGAGCAGCCCGCCGCCGCAGTTGCCAATGAGTACTTCATCGGCGCCATCAATCGGGTCGGGACCGAGCCGTACGGCGACAACGACTTCTACGGCTCCTCCTATTTTGTCGACCCGCGTGGACAGTTGGTCGGGGAAGCGGCTTCGGACACGGAAGAGGAGCTGATTATCCGCGAGCTCGATCTCGACATGGTCGAGGAGGTCCGCAAGACCTGGGCGTTCTATCGCGACCGCCGCCCCGACGCCTACGGAGATTTGGTCGCCCCCTAGCAAAAGGCGTCGCTCACTCTGAGCGCTCCGCTGACGCCGTCACTGTCTCGTTGGCGAATTGCTCGGCGAGGGCGGTACGCAGCTCGAGGTACCTCAGTAAGAACGCGCCTTCATCGAAGTGCTTCCTTCGCAGCCAGCCGGTGACCTCCTCATTGCATTTGCTGGTGTTGCAAGACCGACAGGCCGGGACCACGTTGTCCAACGTGTACCTTCCGCCCCGAGAGATGGCGAGCACACAGTCTCGGTCGAGCGACCGCTCGGTCGAGCCGCAGTAGGCGCATCCGCCCCATGCAGCTTTGAGAGCGACCCATTGGACCTCACTCAGGTCGTGTTCGACCCGACCCATTCTGCGCTGACGACGTCGTTGGGCTCGGGCCTTGCGAGTCCTGTTCACCATCGCGGCGACGTTACCCGCGCCCGATATCACCCAGATGGGTGCTGGTGAAGGCGCGTGAGAACTTGAGCCCATAGCCGAGCGCACGGTCCATTCCGATGTGGGCCAGCCAAATCGAGCCAATCGCGAGGGCCGAAAGCGGACCGCCAAGGAGGTACCACCCGAGCAGCAATCCTGCCCACAGAAACGTATGGCCAAGGTTGTAGGTAGTAGCCCCGAACGTTGGATTCGCCAGGTAACCCACCATCGAAAGGTCGGGAACCAAGAGGAGAAGGGCGAACCACCACCACGACCATTCACTCTGCGAGAACCCGTAGATAGCCAGGGCAAGCAGGAAGGCTCCCTCGAGACGTTGGATGGCAACCGGTCCGAGCATGGCCCTATCCATCTGGCGCTCCCAGACCCTCGACGAAACGCAGCCGATTGATCACGTCGAGCAATTCCTCCTCGCTACGGCGCGACCAGATGTTGTAGAGGCAGTCCTGGCCGGTGACAGAAAGAAACGCGAGTTGAGTGGGCGAATCAACGCTCCCCGTTGCCGGATCGTCGATTACTAGATCACCGCCGCCTTCGATTCCGTAGCCCACGATGCTGCCATCGTTGAATTCGATGACGTTCGGCCAGGAGCGGATTACCGACTCCTCGGCCCCGACCCCAGCCCCTGCCACCCCTACAGCCGAGCGGCCGCAGTTTTCACAGAAAATGCCGTCGGCGGCCATGCCCGGACCGTCGGGTGCATCCCAGGCGACTGCCCAGCCTCCACTGAACGTCGCAGCCCGGGGAGCGGCGCCAGCGACCCCGCCCTCGGGAGCCAGGGCTGCGCACGACGAACGGTTGTCGGCCGCCTCCCATTCGGCAGGCAGGACCGGAGGGGCCGCGGATTGGCTGAGCGCCGGATTTCCCCAGGGGGCTGGTTCTGCTCCCGCTCCCGTAGTGGAGGAAATCGTCGACGTGACCGTGACCGGCGCAGCCGTCGTTGTGATTTCAGCGGTGGTGGTGGGGCTAAGCGGGGGGCTGCAGGCTGTCACGAAGAGCGCTACCAGTAGTGGCCAACGATCATGCCGAGCCATGCGGGCACTGTATCCGCCGCGACCTGCGGGCTAGCGTGCCAGCCTCCAGTTATTTCGAGGAGTCATGGGCACGCACACCGAATTGCACAGCCGCCATCAAAAGGTTCTCCCCAAGTGGATGGTCCTCTACTACCAGGAGCCGATCGCGCTGGTCGAAGGGGACGGACGTCGGGTCACGGACGCGGAAGGAAATCAAGTACCTCGACTTCTTCGGCGGCATCCTCACGACGATGACCGGCTACAACGTGCCCGAGGTCGTGGCGGCGATCCAGGAGCAGGCGGGGAAGATGCTGCACAGCTCCACGCTGTATTTGATCGAGAATCAGATCGAGCTCGCTGAGAAGATCGCCGGCCTCTCTGGGATCCCCAATGCCAAAGTCTTCTTCACCAACTCAGGAACTGAGGCCAACGACACGGCGCTGATGATCGCCACTCAGTACCGCAAGTCGAATCAGGTGCTGGCGATCAGGGGCAGCTATCACGGCAAGTCGCACTCGACCGTGGCGATCACCGGTCAACGGAACTGGTCGGCCACGGCCAACTATCCGTTCAACGTCACCTACGTCCAAGGCCCCTACAAGCTCCGCAGTCCCTTCGGGCAGCTATCAGACGACGAGTTCATCACAGGCCTGCACTGCCGACCTCAAGAACCTTCTCGAGATCGCGACTGCAGGCGACGTCGCCTGCATGATCGCCGAGCCGATCCAGGGAGTCGGTGGGTTCGCCACGCCTCCGGACGGGTTCTTCGCCTCGTTCAAAGAAGTGCTCGACGCAAGAGGGGATCCTCTTCATCTCCGACGAAGTCCAGACCGGATGGGGAAGGACCGGCGAGCACTTCTGGGGCTATCAGGCCCACGGGATCGTTCCCGACATGATCACTTTTGCGAAAGGTCTCGGGAACGGAATGGCTCTCGCCGGGGTCATCGCCACGGCCGAATTGATGGACTCGCTCCCGGCCAATTCCATCTCGACTTTCGGCGGCAACCCGCTTTCGACTGCGGCCGGACTCGCCAACCTCGACTACCTGCTCGAACACGATCTCCAAACCAACGCCTACAAGGTCGGCAATCGCCTCAAGTCAAACCTCGACGCGTCTGGCAGAGCGCAGCGACATCATCGGCGAGGTGCGGGGCAAAGGCCTCATGCTCGGTGTCGAACTGGTCCACAAAGGAGGACTCGACCCGGATCCGGCCGCCGCCGCAGCCGTGATGGAAGAGGCGAAGAAGGAAGGCCTCCTGATCGGCAAGGGCGGTCTCTACGGCAACACGCTCCGCATCGCCCCGCCGCTTTCCCTCACCGAGGCCGAAGCCGACGAAGGCTACGAAAAGCTGGCCCGAGCGATCGAGCGCGTCGAGGGTTAGGCGAGTCAGCGGTCCGGCGATCAGATCGCGATACCAGTGGTAGCTGGCTTTCGGCGTCCGGACCTGGGTTTGATGATCGACATGGACCAGGCCAAAACGCTGGCTAAAGCCTGACACCCACTCCAGGTTGTCGAGCAACGACCAGACGAAGTAGCCATCGACCGGCACGCCGGAATCTCTGGCGTCGGAAACGGCATGGAGATGCTGTTCCAGATAGTCGATCCGACGCTGGTCGTCGGGCCATTCCGAGTACGAAGCGCCGTTCTCGGTGATCACAATCGATGGCGGCGAGTAGTCCGCGGTCAACCTGCCCAAGAATTCCGTCAACGCCACCGGCGTGATCGCCCAACCCATCTCGGTGTATCCATCCGGAGGGTCGGTCCCTCTGGGGGTGTCCTCGAGCTCGCTCTCCTCGTTGCCCGAGCGCACGTTGATGCTCGTGTAGTAATTGAGGCCGAGAAAGTCGATCGGCGTGGCGATCGTTTGCATGTCGTTGTCCTGGACCAGGGAGCCGTCCCACCGGTTCCGGTCGCGATAGATGGCTTCCATATCAGCCGGATAGCCCTTACCAAAGATCGGGTCGAAGTACCAACGGTTACGAAACCCGTCGAAGTGACGGTTGGCCTCCTCATCGCGCAGGTGTGGCCGGCCGGCTCGGTCGGCAATCGATGGCGATTCCCACCGACCCCCCGGCTCCCTTCAGCACCGGCACCGCCTTGCCATGCGATACCAGGATGTGATGTGCCGCGGCCAGACCCCTATGCCAGTCAGTGATCCCAGGCGCAAACACGCCTTCGATGTGACCGAGGGTCGAATAGACCCAGGGCTCGTTGTGGGTGATCCAGTTCCTGACCCGGTCACCGAATGCGTCCACCAGGACTTCCGCATACCGGAGATAGGCATCGATCGTCGCCCGATTCGCCCATCCGCCTTCGATCCTGCAGCGCCTGGGGAAGATCCCAATGGAAAAGCGTCACCCAGGGGGTGACGTCCAGCTTCGAGCAGCGAGTCGACCAGTTTCTGGTAGAAGTCGAGACCTCGCTGGTTGACCTCGCCGGTCCCCTCCGGGAGCACCCGGCTCCAGGCGATCGAGAAACGATAGGCGTCGAACCCTTTGAGCAGAGCAACATCCTCTGCGAAGCGGTGGTAGTGGTCGCAGGCGACGTCGCCGGTGTCAGGCAGCCGCCCTTGATCCGAGAAGGTGTCCCAGATCGACTGGCCTTTGCCATCCTCCCGGCCACCCTCGATCTGATAGGCCGAGGTCGCTGCCCCCAACACCGGCGGCAGGTTCATTCAGCCGGCCCTCATTGCCCAGCAGGCGTGGGCAGGGAAAGAGATCGTGACGTTGTCGCCTACTTCCGGAAGCTCGAGCAGGCGTTCATTGAACAGATCGGCTGTGATCATCTGCTCGCCGCGTGTGATGCGGACTCGAACGATGGCGCCAAGGAAGTTGACCGACTCGACGATCCCGTTGAGCTGATTCTCGTCACCCGCGCCAAGGTCAAGCTCTTCGGGTCGCACCATCACATTGACTTGCGTCCCCGCGCTTTCTTCGATCGGGGTGGTGGTCTGCAAGCGATCGTCGCCGCATTGCACGGTCTTGTCGTCGATGACCACGCCCGGAATCTGGTTGAGCTTGCCGACAAACGACGCCACGAACCTGGTCTCCGGATAGTTGTAGATCTGGAACGGCGGACCGACCTGTTCCATCACCCCCCGGCTCATCACGACAACACGATCGGAGAGAGCCATCGCTTCCTCCTGATCGTGAGTGACATAGATCGTCGTGATGCTGAGCTGACGCTGAATTCTCCGGATCTCGGTACGTAACTCGTCGCGAATCTTGGCGTCCAGGGCAGACAGCGGTTCATCCAGCAGCAGGACCTGGGGCCGGATGGCCAGGGCCCGGGCCAGGGCAACCCGCTGCTGCTGCCCACCCGACAATTCGTGCGGATAGGCGTCGCCCTTATCCGGAAGGTGGATCAACTCGAGCAATTCGGAAACGCGACTCTGCGTTTCCTGGCGGGCGACATTTTTCAGTTTGAGACCGAAGCCCACGTTCTGGCCCACCGTCATGTTGGGGAACAAGGCATAGGACTGAAACACCATCCCCACATTGCGCTCGTTGGGCCGGGCGTTGGTGATGTCCCGGCCGCCGATGCTGATCCGGCCGTTGGTGGGCTTCTCGAAACCGGCGATCATCCTCAGGGTCGTAGTCTTTCCGCAACCTGAGGGCCCGAGAAATGAAACGAACTCGCCAGCTTCGACCTCGAGGTTGAAGTCCTCCACAGCGGCGCTTCCGCCGAAGTCCTTGCGAACACCGTCGAGGACGAGAAACGCCATCAGATCGTCCTCCTAACTCTTCTTCGGCCCGGCTGGCGCCGGGTGAGATACGAGATGATCCCCATGCCCCCCAGGTGATGGCGAAGCTGAGAGCACAGTGAGAGCCGCCGGTTCGGCGACGATGTTGCGGACGTAGATTGGCCATGTAAGGGCCCAAAGGTGTGCTGGCCGAGGATAGAGCGCGACCGTTAGCTCGCCGATGACGATGGCAAAGGTCAGGAGGGCTCCCGACAACAGGGCCACCTCGAAGATTGGGGAAGATGACTCGCCAGACGATGGTGGGCCATGAGGCACCGAGGCTCTGGGCGGCTTCGGTCAGAGTGCGGACGTTGATTGCCCGCAAGCCGTTGTCGACCGAGCGGTACATGTAGGGAAACGAGAGAGCGGCGTAGGCACAGATCATGAACGACTCCGGTCGAGCCGTACGACTCGAGAAGCGCAAGCGGCGGACGGCTGTACATGCGTATGAGCCCGAAGACCAGCACGACGGCCGGGATGACAAAGGGCAGCAGAGTGATGAACTCGATCGACCGAGCGAAGGCGGGGCATCTTCAGCGTCACCCAGTAAGCGGTGGGAACGATGACGAGGAGCGACACCACGATCGTCGCGACGGCGTTTACCACCGAAAGCGCCGAAAGTGCGGAGAAACTCGGGATCGGTGAGGATCCGGCGGAACGCCTCGAAGCCGAACGTGTCGCCGATGGCGACGGAAGGCAACGCTCCCCGGTGGCGACCAGCGGCGTGAAGAAGTAGAGCAAGCCCACCGATCATGATCAACCAGGCGAGGACTTTGCTTCCGGTTCCGGCCCGGATCGCGGGTGCGGGGGCGGCCGGTGCCTCGAATGACGGCGGTGGCGCGTGACAGTCATCCGAGCCACCTCTCGGCCCGCCGCTGCAGCACGGTGTAGACGACGATCGAGAACGCCCATGATCACGACCATTCCCATCGCCACCGCGTAGCCGAGGCCCTGGTTCTGAGGACGTCACCCGAGATCTGGGAGCCGATCAGAGATCGTGGCCAGACGGAGGTTGCCGCCGGTCAGGGCGTACGCAGTGGCGTGTGCGCCAAAGGCGTTGCCAAAAAGAAGAATGATCGTGCCGAGGATCGACGGCATGAGCACCGGTAGAGCCACGTAGCGCCAGTACTGCCACGAGCTCGCCCCCAGGTTCTCCGACGCCTCCTTCCACTCCTTCTTCAAGTCCCTCGAGAGCGGGAGTGATGGTGAGAACCATCAGCGGGAAACTGGAAGAACATGTAGACGACCGAAAGTCCCCAGAAGTTGTAGAGCGAGAAGTCGGCTCTGGTAGAGGTCGAAGCCGAAGAAGCCGAAGAGCGCTGTGACGAGGCCGATCCGGCCAAGCGTGAAGATGAAAGCGGCAGCCAGCGGCACTCCAGCGAAGTTGGACGCGACCCCCGAGAACGTCGTGAGCAATGAGCGGAAGACCCGGGGAAGACCGCCGTAAATCACCGCCCAGGCGAGCAGGAAGCCGAACACCCCACCAACGACGGCGGTGACCAGGCTGATGCGAACCGAAAGTCCGTACGACTCGACGAACCTGGTGGATCGACGAGCTGCCCGGTAGTTGCCGAGCGTGAGCCGCCTTCGTTGGCCTGCAAGCTCCGCTACGAGGAGGATCGCCGCAGGACCTAGCAGGAAAGGCTCGACGAAAACAGAAGGAAAGGGAGGATCCCTACCCAATTCCACGAGCGCGCTGCCGAGGGCCTGGGGGGCCCTCCGACGGGCCCCCTACGCGATCGCTCGCTGACGTCACTCAGCCTCCAACGTTGCACGCCTACCACTGAGTCCCATTGGGTCGTGATCAGCTCGCTGGCCGCAGTGATCTGGTCGAGGCGTCGGGAATACCGCGCCTTCCTCATCAGGCAGTCGGTCGAGCTGCTCTTGGGGAACGGCGTCGGCGGCCACAAGGTCCTCGTAGCGGATGGGGTGGCAGTAGCCGTCGAGCCAGAGGTTCTGACCTTCGTCGGAGTAGAGGAACTCCATCCACAGCTTGGCCGCGTTGGGGTGCGGTGCGTAGGCGCTGATCGCCCTGCACGTAGACACCGGCGTATCGGCCGGTGTCCGACGGCACCACCACCTGGATATCGGCGATGTCAGCAGTTGGCATCACGGTTGGCCAGTGCGTTGTACGTCCAGCGAATCGTGATCGGGGTTTCACCCGACGACACGGTGCCGGACTCGGCGATAACCGGGACCAGGTTGCCCGACTCCGCCAGCTGGGCGAAGAAGTCGAAACCGGCCTGGGCATCGTCGAGCGAGCCACCATTGGCCAGACGCGGCAGCAAACACCGCCGCGATAGCCTGACCCGACACCCGGGGATCTCCGGCCAGAGCGATCTGTCCGTTGTACTCGGGCTTGAGCAGGTCGGCCCAGGTCTGGGGGACGTTCTCCACCACGTCGGCATTCACCTCGAAGGCCAGCACGCCGTAGTAGTCGCCGTACCAATAGCCCTCGGCGTCCTTGGCGTCGTCTGGAATGTAGTCCCAGGTCTCCACCATGTAGGGCTGGAGCAGGCCCTCCTCCTTGGCCTCGGGAGCTAAGCCGAGGGCGATGTCGACCACGTCAGGAGCCTGCGGACCGGTCGAGCCCTGGTTGGCCCGGATCGCTTCGAGCTCGTCGGCCGAACCGGCGTCGGGATTGAGTTCATTCATGGTGAGGCCGTACTTTTCCGAGAAGGTCGTCGATGACCTCGCCGTAGTTGCACCAGTCGTGGGGAAGGGCGATCGTGGTGAGCGTGCCCTCTTCCTGAGCCGCTGCAATCAGGGCGTCCATCCCTTCAGCCCCGGCGGTGGTCTCGGTCGAGCCAGCAGTCGTCTCGGTTGAGCCCGCGGTGGTCTCGACGGCTCCGGCCGTTGTGACGGCTCCGGTGTCGGCTGTAGTTTCGGTTGTGTCCCCCCCACAGCGGCCACCACCAGGCCGAGGATGAGAAGGATCAGGATTGTTTTCTTCAGAAGTGCCTCCTTAAGACACGGACAGACGGAAGTTAACGAGCCCAAAGCTGCTCGCGCGTCCGCCGACCGGGGGTACGGCCCGGGCGCTAGGTTGGCCGCGTGTTCACCGAGTGGCGGCCGCATCCCTGGCACGGCCTGGCTTCCGGGCCGGAACCCCCTCTCTTGGTAACGGCCTACGTCGAAATCACGCCATTTGATGTGATCAAGTACGAGGTGGACAAGCCGTCGGGATACTTGAAGGTCGACCGCCCGCAGCAGACCTCTTCTTCGCCTCCCACCCTCTACGGCTTCATCCCTCAGACCTACTGCGCCGAGCTGGTAGCGGCTCTCTGTCCGGGCGCTCAGGGCGGCGACGGCGACCCGCTCGACATCTGTGTCATCTCCGAGCGGCCCATCAATCGGGCCGACATCCTGCTCAGTGCCCGGGTGGTTGGAGGGCTGCAGATCCTCGATCACGGCGAGGCCGACGACAAGATCATCGCCGTCCTGGCACGCGACCCGATCTGGGGAGAGGTAACCGAACTCGACCAACTACCGCCTGCGCTGGTCGACCGTCTCGCCCACTACTTCGAGAGCTATAAACAAATGCCCGGGCAACCCGACGTCATCACTATCCAGGAGCGTTATGACTCGGCGCGGGCCGCTGAAGTGGTCACAGCGGCGCAAAAGGACTACACCAACCACTTTCCGAACAATGGAGGCCATCGATGAGCACCCTCATCACCAACGGGACGGTTATCACCCACGCCGGTTCCCAGGAAGCCGACGTCCTGGTCGAGGGCGAGAAAGTCTCTGCACTGCTCGCACCGGGAACCGCGATCGAGAACGCGGAAGTGATTGACGCCGCGGGGAAGTACGTGGTTCCGGGCGGGATCGACGTCCACACCCATATGGAGCTGCCGTTCGGCGGAACCTTCGCCTCGGACTCGTTCGAGACTGGAACCCGGGCCGCGGCCTGGGGCGGGACGACCACGATCATCGACTTCGCCGTGCAGGCCAAGGGGCAGGGGCTGATGGACGGATACGAAGCCTGGAGCGAGAAAGCCGAAGGCAACTGCGCCATCGATTACGGCTTTCACCTGATCGTCGGCGACGTCACTGAGCAATCACTCAAGGAAATGGACATTGCGATGGGCGAAGGCGTCACGTCGTTCAAGATGTTCATGGCCTATCCCGGGGTTTTCTATTCCACCGACGGCGAGATCTATCAAGCCATGCAAAAAGCGGCCGAGAACGGCTCGACGATCATGATGCACGCCGAGAACGGCATCACCATCGATGTCCTCATCGCGCAAGCGTTAGCGAGAGGTGAGACCGATCCGCTCTACCACGGTGTGGTGCGGAGATCGATTTTGGAAGGTGAGGCGACCCACCGGGCGATCAAGCTGGCTGAGCTCGCCGGGTGCCCGCTCTACATCGTCCACATGTCGGCCCTCGAAGCCCTGGCTGAAGTCACCAACGCTCGAGACGAAGGCCTCAATGTGTTCGCCGAGACTTGTCCGCAGTATCTCTTCCTGAGCCTCGAGGATTTGGGCAACGGGTTCGAGGGTGCGAAGTACGTTTGCTCGCCGCCGCTGCGCGACCGGACCGAGGGACACCAGGAAGCTCTTTGGTCGGGCCTGGCGACCAACGACCTGCAGGTGGTTTCCACCGATCACTGTCCCTTCTGTTTTGAGGACCATCCCGAGCTGGGGCGTCAGAAGCGCCTCGGGGAGGGGGACTTCTCCAAGATTCCCAACGGACTGCCAGGCGTCGAGCACCGGGTGGAGCTGATGTATCACGGCGCGGTCGCCGAGGAACGGTTGAGCCTCGAGCGTTGGGTGGAGGTTTGTGCGACAACCCCGGCCCGAATGTTCGGGCTCTATCCGCAAAAGGGCACCATTGCGGTCGGATCTGACGCCGACCTCGTGATCTTCGATCCCCACAAGCGGCACACCCTGTCAGCTACGACCCACCACATGCGAACCGACTACTCCTGTTATGAGGGGATGGAAGTCGTCGGCGGGGTTGACACCGTTCTGTCCCGGGGCAAAGTGATCATCTCCGACAATCAATACCTGGGGTCGAAAGGCGACGGTCGCTACCTTCGTCGTGACCTCAATCAATACCTCGTCTAAGGAAAGGTGTTCGAGATGCGCCGCGTTGCGTTCCTTTTAGCCCTGCTTACTCTTGTTGCCGGCTGCGGTGGTGATGGCGCTGGTGGCGACAGTGACGACAGGCGGCGGCGACGCAGATGTCTTTTCGCTTGCGGTCGGAACCTGTTTCGACGATCAGGACGACGGTGAGATCACCTCGGTGCCGGCGGTCGACTGCTCTGAGCCACACGACAACGAGGTGTTTGCGTTGATCGATTACACCGAGACCGACGAGTATCCCGGATCAGACGAGATGTCAGAGATCGGCACCAACCTCTGTATCGAGGAGTTCGAGGCGTACGTTGGTCTTGACTATCCCAGCTCGGAGCTGGAAGTCTTCGCGATCTACCCGACCGAAGCGAGCTGGGCCGGCGGCGACCGAGAGGTGATCTGCAACCTCTACGACTCCGACCTCGACAAACTCACGGGGACCATGGAGGGCGCCGCCCGGTAGGCGCGCCGTTACACCTCGCCCGAGACGTAGAAGCTGGCGAGGATGCGGTCGAGGGCGTCGAAGTCGCGGTCGGCGTTGGCCTGCACCTGCACGAGCAGGATGAAGTTCGCCTCGAGCGGACGTGCTGCCACGATCACATAGGTAGCCCCGGTGTCGCCGCAGTTGGAGTACGTGTCGTAGCTCCCGGAGTACAAGGCGTCTTCGTAGGGCTGGCGACCGTCGTATACGCACACGGTTTCGAGATCGGTGACGAATTGATCGAGGAGACCCTCTTCGGTGGTGGTCGCCGCCCAGTCGGAGGAAGCGCTGAAGATCATCCCCGGCGTGTCCCACGTTTCAAGGAAACCAGTGAGGCTGGAAGCGGCGCGCACGTCGGTGATCGACCGGCCCTCTTCGTCCTCGTAGGGAGCACCATCGATCTCGGCCCATTCGGTCGGCACCTCAACTGACATCGCGCCGGTGTCGTCGCTGATAACGACGTACTCCGCATACGTGCCAACGTCCTCGGTGGTGTCGTCGAGCTCATCGGCAAACGAGAGAGCTTCAACCAGCGCCTCGCCGTTGAGCTCACCGCGTAAAACCTGGCTCGTGTCGTTCCGCACCACTTCGACCGGGATGACGCCGTCGCCTCCCTGGGTCCGGATGACATCGCAAAAATCGGCCATAGTCGGTTCGAAGCCCACCGAAACGCCTGCCATTTCGGTCACGATGTCACCGCCGGTGATCCCGGCGATGTCGGCCGCAGATCCCGATTGCACCGTCTCGACCCAGATTCCGGCCGTTCCATCTTCGGACACAATCGAATACCCGTTGATCCCGACCGAATCGACGTCGGTTCCGGAACGCAACTGCTCGACGACGCCGCGCGCTTCGGAGACACTGATCGCAAAGTTCTGATCGAACTCGTCGTTGCCTGCGTAGTTGACCCCGACGACTTGCATGTCGGCGGTCACCAGCGGGCCACCCGAGTTGCCATTGCGAATGCGAGCGTCGTGTTCGAGGATCGCATCGATCGAGGCCCAATCGGTGTCGCCGGGAGCATCGGCCTTGGAGATGATCCCCTGGGTGAGGGCGAACTCGGGCTCGCCCAGCGGATAGCCGGCGGCCGAGACCTCGAGACCTGAGAAGATCTCCCCGTCGTACCACTCGAGATAGCTGTATCCGTCGCCTTCCAGATCGATGACTGCGAGATCGTTGCATTCCGAAACTCCGAGAATGCGGGCGTTGACCGTTTCGGAACTGCCACCGATGTGGACTTCGATCAACCCAGCACCGCTCACGACATGGCTATTGGTCACCGCCACACCGCTCGGATCAATGATGAACCCGGAGCCGGCGCCGCCCCCCTCGAAGGAGCCGAAGTCGGGCGTGACGAACGTCCCGATCGACTCGATCTGGATCGTGGCTTGCGGCAGGTCCTGGACGCTGGTGACCAATCCTTCCGGCGTCGTCTCCACGGTCGTGCCTGGTGAGGCGGTGGTGTCAACGACCTCGGTCGTATCAGAAGTCGATGAGGCGGTGGTCGTGGTTGCGGCGGTTTGGCCGCAGGCTGCGAGCAGGACAACTAGCAAAGGAACAACGGTTTTAGAGAGCTTGCGCATGGCCTTTTCTGTCTGGGTGACGGGGGAGGTTAAAAGCCCCGGAGGGCTTGTGCTGTATCGGCTTAGACTCGAGTAAGGAGTAGAGAAAATGATCACACATTGGATCAACGGTCAGCCCTGGGAGGGAAAACCCGCCCGAACCGGGCCGATCTATAACCCGGCCACCGGCGAGCGGGCCGACGAGGTAGCCCTAGCCGAAGCCGCCGACGTTGACGAGGCCGTGGCCGCCGCCCTGGCCGCGTTCGAGGAGTGGCGCGAGACTCCGGTCACCCGGCGCCAGAACGTGATGTTCGCTTTTCGCGAACTTGTCGTGGCGAACCGACATGACATCGCCAAGCTCATCACCGCGGAGCATGGCAAAACCCATTCCGACGCGTTAGGTGAGGTGCAGCGGGGACTGGAAGTGGTCGAGTTTGCCTGCAACATCACCCACCTCCTCAAGGGTGAGTTCTCCGAGCAGGTCTCAACCGGCGTCGACACCTTCACCATGCGTCAACCCCTTGGAGTTGTGGCCGGAATCACCCCTTTCAACTTCCCGGCGATGGTCCCGATGTGGATGTACCCGCTCGCGATCGCCAGCGGCAACACCTTCGTCCTCAAACCGTCGGAGAAAGACCCTTCGCCGTCGATGCTTTGCGCCGAGTTGCTCAAGGAAGCCGGGTTGCCTCCGGGCGTCCTCAATGTCATCCACGGTGACAAAGTTGCAGTGGATCGCATCCTCGAGCATCCCGACATTGCCGCCGTTTCCTTCGTGGGTTCGACGCCGATTGCTCGCTACATCTACGAGAACGGAACCCGGGCCGGAAAGCGCGTGCAGGCGCTCGGCGGGGCGAAGAATCACATGGTCGTCCTTCCCGACGCCGATATGGAACTCGCCGCTGATGCCGCGGTTTCGGCGGGGTACGGATCGGCGGGCGAAAGGTGCATGGCGATCTCGGTGGTCGTCACCGTCGGCGACGCCGCCGATCGCTTGATTCCCCAGGTAAAGGCACGAATCGCCAAGCTTCGCACCGGACCCGGCGACGACCCCGACTCGGAGATGGGCCCGCTCGTCACCGGCGAGCACCGGGACAAAGTCGTCGGCTATATCGACTCGGGTGTCGAGCAGGGAGCTGACCTGGTCGTCGATGGGCGCGGCTTTGCTCCGGAGGGTTTCGAGGCGGGCTTCTACGTCGCGCCGACTCTCTTCGACCGCGTCCAACCGGGTATGAAGATCTATGACGACGAGATCTTTGGACCGGTGCTGTCGGTGGTGCGCGTCGAGCACTACCAGGAGGCGATCGATCTCATCAACGCCTCCCCGTTCGCCAATGGGACTGCGTTGTTCACCAATGACGGAGGCGCCGCGCGCGAAATTCCAGTCGGAGATCCAGGTGGGAATGGTGGGGGTGAACGTCCCCATACCGGTCCCCCTGGCGTTCTATTCGTTCGGGGGCTGGAAGTCGTCGATCTTCGGATCGAACGCGATCTACGGCCCCGAGGGCGTTCGCTTCTATACCCGGCAGAAAGTGGTCATCTCCCGCTGGCCCGACCCGCTCCATCGCGGCGTCGACCTGGGCTTCCCCCAACACGGCCGCTAGGACCTACACGAAACCTAAGGCTCTGAGCCGTGGATATCACGGCTCAGAGCCCGCGGTTTCATCAATCGGGAGAGACGACCCCCTAGAACTCTTCCGGGCCAGGACTCATGATCTCCCGGTGATCTCTCAGGCGGAGGAGCGCGTCTACCAACTCGCCGGAACGCAAGCTGGCTACGTCACCCGCAGACAAGCCTTGGCCTGCGGCATGTCGACGCGACGCGATCGATCGACGCGTTGAGACGAAAAGGTGGATACGGGTCAAGCCTGGTCTCTATGTGATTCCGGGATTCTTGCCGACGCTTAGAGGTCGCCTAATGGCTGCAACGGCTGCTCTTGGCGCCGTGGTGTCTCATGAGTCGGCTGCCGAACTGCACGGATTTCCTCGTCTCCCCATCGGCTTGGCGGTCGTGACAGTGCGCACGCGTCACACGAACCGGTTTCCTGATGTCATCGTCCATCAGTCGACCGATCTCACCAAAGCTCAGGTCATCGAAGTCGAACTCTTGCCAGCGACTTCGCCGGTACGAACTGTGATCGATCTCGCGACCACGAGAAATGCCAACGGTCATCGGCAGGCTCGTCGACCATCTGGTCGTGGCCAAGCAAGCGACCATTGACGAGTTCGTCGAGGCTGTAGGACAGCTCGCCCGGAGGGGCAAGCCGGGGATGCGGACAATGCACAAGGTTCTTGAGATACGAACAGGCGAAGCGTTCATGGGAGACAGCGAGTTCGAGCTGTACGGGCTGCGGCTTCTTCGAGAGTGGGGATTTCCTGAACCCGAACCCCAATACCCGCTGCCCTGGCGCTCTCCACGGCGTGGCCGGGTTGATTTCGCTTACCCGAGAGATCCGGTTGATCATCGAGCTCGACGGTCGAAAATGGCACTCGACCCTCGACGCCTTCGAAGAAGATCGGTTACGCGACAACCTCGCTCAGCTTGCAGGTTGGCGAGTCCTTCGGATCACCTATCGCATGCTCAGTGGAACAACCCGATTTGGTCCGCAGCATGATCCAACAAGCCTTCGCCGCAGCCTCCTGAGACGAAACCGCGGGCCATAAGCCGTGAAAATCACGGCCTAGAGCCTTAGGTTTCGCTTAAAGGCGGGGATGATGTGGGTGCCGTAGGCGGCGAGGGTTTCGTCCATCTGGTCGTGCATGAGGTAAATCGCGAACTGGTTGACGCCTAGGTTTTCGAATTCTCGGAGCCTCTCGAGATGCGCTTCCACCGGTCCCAGTAGGCAGAAGCGGTCGATGATCTCGTCGGGGACGAAATCGGTTGACGGGTTGCCGGCCTTGCCGTGGTGGTCGTAGTCGTAGCCCTCGCGCGCTTTGATGTAGTCGGTCAACGCCTGCGGCACCGCCGCGGAACTCGCGCCGTAGCGGTTGACCAGGTCGGCGACGTGGTTGCCGACCATGCCCCCGAACCAGCGCACCTGGTCGCGCTGATGGGCGAGGTCGTCACCGACGTACGCCGGGGCCGCGACACAGATGGTCAACGAATCGGGATCGCGACCGGCCGCAGCGGCGGCTTCACGAACCACTCCAACGGTCCACTCGACGATCTGGGGGTCGCCCAGTTGCAGGATGTACCCGTCGTAGTGAGTCCCGGTCGAAACGAGGGCCTTGGGCCCATAAGCCGCCATCCACACGGGCAGATCCCACTCCTCCGAGATCCAAGGAATCGTCAGCTCCTTGTCGTTGTAAGTCACCGTTCTTCCGGCTACCAGGTCTTTGATGACCTTCGTCGCGGTCGCCGTGGTTTCGAGCGTCGTCGGAGTCCGGCCGATGTAGCGCAGCGCGGAATCTCCGCGACCCATCCCGCACACCAGCCGCGGCCCGTACATGTCCTTCAAGGTGGCAAAGAGTGAGGCGAGGACCGTCCAATCCCGCGTCCCCGGATTGGTGACCATCGGACCGACGATCAACTTCTCGGTCCGGCCCAGGATCTGGCTGAAAATCACAAAGGGCTCCTGCCAGAGGACATGGGAATCGAATGTCCAGGCATAATCGAAACCCAACCCCTCGGCGGCCACAGCTCGATCGATTACCTCACGCGCCGGTGGGTTGGTCTGCAACACGACGCCGAAATCCATAGGGTCACGATAAACAGGAGGTTCCATGGCGCACTCAATCCAGGTGGTCTTCGCGTGCGACGAACCCAGCAAAGCTGGCCGAATTCTGGGCCGCGGCCCTCGGCTACATCGTTCAACCCCCACCCGAAGGCTTCGAGTCCTGGGACGCTTTCGCCGAGAAGATGGGCATTCCCGAAGACAAATGGAACGACGTCTCGGCTGTTGTCGACCCCGATGAGAAAGGCCCCCGAATCCTCTTCGAGCGCTACGACGGCGGGGCACCGAACCAAAGGGTGCACGTCGACGTCAACTCCGTCGGCCGCGAAGACAGGCAGCAGATCGACGACGACGAGCGGCGGAAGCGGCTAGCGGACGAGCGCACCCGGCTCGAAGGGCTGGGTGCCACTTACAAGCGTGAGGCGACCGGCATGGCCGGCGAGATCTGGATCGAGATGTTCGACCCCGAAGGGAACTGGTTCTGCGTGCAGTGACCATTAGCGGCTGAAGGCACCAACGATCTCAATGTGGAACGTCTGCGGGAACATGTCGACCGGTTGCGCATATTCGAGCCGGTAGCCGGCATTGGTAAGAAGCGCGGCGTCACGAGCGAAGGCAGCCGGGTCACAGGCGACGAACGCAATCGTGCGGGGCCGACCGGCAACCACGGTTTCGACTCCTTCCCTGCCCAGCCCCGCGCGAGGCGGGTCGACCACGGCAATGTCCCAACGCCTCCGGTAATCGGGGCCGGCTCCGCTCGAACTTTGCCCTCACCGCGACCGAGTCCGTGTTGGCTTTCAGATCGGCCAATGCGACCGGATCGGACTCCACCGCCACAACCTCTCGACAACCCGCCCCGACCGTCGCCGCAAAGAGACCCCCGCCCGCGTACCCGTCGAGCAGGCGATCGGTGGGACCGGGAGAAAGAACATCAGCGACCAACCGCACCAGCTCTTCAGCGCCGGCGGTGTTGGCTTGAAAGAACGCCCGATCGGTGATCTGAAATCGGTGGCCGGCGACCTCTTCGTGGATCACTGCCCGTTCTCGTCGATCGAAGAGAACGGCGGTCTCCCCGGTGGCGACGCCGGCCCGGAGGGTGACCCGCTCCGCCAGGGGCCGAACTGGTAAGTCGACGAACAACTGGAACAGCGGATCCACCAAGAGGAGGCAAACGCTGAGCTCAACCAACTCGTGAGCTCTCCTCCCGGTGCAGAGCGGGTCGACCCCCGACGATTGAGAAGTCCATCCGGTTGCGATAGCCGAATTCCGGCCCGGGGCTGATCGTCGGACGGACGTCGACCGCATCGAGCTTGCCCGACGAACCGCAGCTGGTCGGCCACGACCTCGCGCTTCCACTCCGCTTGTGCCCCGTGTTCGGCCGACTGCCATTGGCATCCTCCGCAGGGACCGAAGTGCGGACACGGCGCCGCACGTCGGTGAGGATGAAGGCTCGAGAATGGATACTGTCGCGCGCGAACGAGTGGCGCTTCTTCGATTCGGTTACTTCAACTTCCACCACTTCGTGCGGATACGCGTCAGCGACAAAGACCACCCGGCCCTCGTGTCTCGCCACTGATCTCCCGCCGTGGGCCATCGACGAAGTTGTGAGCTCAATCGTCACTGGCTAGATCATCATTGGGAAACTCGAGCTCCTCGCCGATCAGCGCGACTACAAGCAACTGCTGCATCCCCGCGAGGTAGTCGAGGGCCGCCTGATCGTCGGAATCGAGCAACTCCAGATCGCCTTCCT
Source organism: uncultured Acidimicrobiia bacterium (assembly GCA_963840175.1). Lineage (GTDB taxonomy): Bacteria > Actinomycetota > Acidimicrobiia > Spongiisociales > ZC4RG35 > JACCTH01. The sequence continues at coordinate 152,816 of CAWIXU010000007.1, read as the reverse complement.
CCTCTACCCCGAGACGCGCCGCCAGTGCGAACCTCGCCTCGTTGAGGACCCGGAGCCACGCTTCTGCTTCGGGACGAGACACGACCGTTCCCGAACCGGCCGATTCCAGAATCACCGCGAACGCCGATCGATCGGCGGCACGCGACTGTTCGAACTCCTCGGCCATGAGCCGCCACCACTCATCCGAAGCCTGGTCGTCGTCCAGGTAGACCGGCGATCGCAGCCGGGCCGCACCCGGATCGTCCTCGGGCGAACCGAGACTGGCGAGAAACTCGGGAAGCTGGTTGAGCAAATCGAGATCGTCGGGAGTAAGCGTGACCAGGATGCCGTCGGGCACCGGGAGAAACGGGATCATTTCTCGATCGTTGCCCAGAGTCCGTGCTGGTGCAGCCGGTAGGCGTCCATCTCGGCTTGTTCGCGAGGACCTTGCGACACTGTGGCGCGGCCCTCGTTATGCACCGCCAGCATCAACCTCGTCGCCTCCTCGAGTGAGTGGCCAAAGAGCCGCCGCAGCACCCAGACCACGTAGTCCATCAAGTTGACCGGGTCATTCCATACCACCACCTGCCACGGCAGGTCTTCCTTCGACCCGCGTATCGGTCACTGGTCGCTCGAGCGGACGGGTCGTCATGGCCAGGGATGCTATGTCGGCTAGCGAAGTACCGACCTATAGCTTCCGAGAAACTGGAGGTCCGCCAAAGAAGACGGAACCGGGTCGAAAAGCGACTTGACCCCGGCCGGGCCAGGGGCATGGGTGAGGTCGACAAACATGCGATAGCGCCATGCGGTTTCGGTTGGCCGCGACTCGATGCGGGTGAGGTTCGCCCCGCGTAACCCGAGCTCGGTCAGGGCGAGCGCCAGGGCTCCGGGCGTGTGGCTGGTGGTGAACGCCACGGTGGTCTTGTCGGCTTCCTCGTCGATCTCGGCGTCGCCGGCGACGAGAACCACAAAGCGAGTGGTGTTGTGGGGCCGGTCCACAACATCGCGGAGGAGGACCGCAAGTCCGAACGGAGCGGCGGCTCGCTCCGGGCCGAGAGCGGCGTCAAAGGAGTCGCCGGATTCGGCTACGAGACGGACCGCACCGGCGGTGTCGTGGGCAGGAACCGCCTCCCAACCCCAGTGGGTGAGGATGGCCTCGGCCTGGGCCAGTGCCTCGGGGTGTGAATGGACCCTCCGCAAATCCTCGAGCGAACTGCCGTGGTGGGCCAGTAGTGCATGACGAACTTCAACCAGGTGTTCGGCGACGATCTGGTTCTGGCCCAGCCGATCAAGCACGGAAAGAACGCTCCCGGTGGTCGAGTTCTCGATCGGGACGACAAGCCGCTCGACGCCGCCATCTCGCAACGCCTCGAAGGCGGCGACGAACGTCCCGAAGCCGACCCTCTCCGCCTCGGGGAATAGCTCGGTCGACGCCTGGTCAGAGTACGAATACTCCTCCCCCTGATAACCGATACGCATGGAACCAGTTAAGTCGTCGCCTGCGCCAGGTTCGGTTACGGCGACAACGTCATGGCCGCCGCGCAGGACTCGAGGGCGGTGTTGAACTCGGGGTCGGCGAGCGGAATCTGTTCCGGCGGGAAGGGTGAAGTGGTGCCGTCAAAGCCGGGCGCAGGATCAGGAAAGTCCTCGACGCCACTGGCTCGCATGCACTGGGCGTACAGGACCAATTGCTCGCGCACCATGGCCCGGAGGCCAGGGCTATCGGTCAGGGACAAGAAGGACCCGAGCAGCGGGGCGCAATTGGTCAGCGCCTCCCGAAACCCGGGCACCGACTCCGAGTTGCTCGGGAGCGAGGCCAGGTCGGGCCTTCCATTCTCATCAATCGGCACATCTCCCACCTCAAATCCGGCTGTGCCCATGCAGTCACGAAACGAGGCCGAAGCTGACGCCGCGTCAACCGGGGCCGACGTCGTGGTCGTGGTCGGAACAGTGGTGGTCGAAGCCAGGGTTGATTCCACAGTGCAGGCAAGTAGTGCGGCGGCCATGACCGCCAGCCCGAATCGACCCCCAAGCTGACTCATTTTGGAGCAGCCTACGGGCGAGGGTTGTCTATCCCCGGCGCTGACGGCCGAAGCCAGCCTTCGCTCGCGGCTCTGCCGGCAACTCGGTGAGACCAAGCGAGAAAAGCGTCGGGCGGCGCGAGCGAAAGACTTTGACGGCGTCGTCTTCTTTCCACTGGCCACCCATCAAGTCGACCTGAACTGAACCGCATTTGCCGCATCGGCGACGCGTTCCTTGCGCCTCGTATTGATGCCGTCCCCCGTCACAAAAACGCCCGTTTGCCATTGCCCCAGCCCCTTCCCAATCGGTAATTCCACCACTCTAAGTGGTCGACGTCCGGATTCTTAAGGACCATCGCGATTTCGGTCGAACTGACTAGTCCGCCTCGTCGAGGAGCATCATTGCCAGGTCGCGCACCCTCACGTCGTCGCCTCGCCCCAACTCTTTCACGCCGTCGTCGAGCATCACGTAGCAGTACGGGCACGACACCGCGATCTCGCTCGCCCCGGTTGCCAGGGCCTCTTCTGCCCTTTCAATATTGACTTTCTTGCCCGTGTGCTCCTCCATCCAGAAACGAGCGCCGCCCGCTCCGCAACAGAGGGCGCGGTTGCCATGGCGAGGCATCTCGACCAATTCCCCTCCGGCCGCCGCAGCAACTTCGCGGGGTGCGAGGTAGATGTCGTTGTGCCGTCCGAGAAAACAGGGATCGTGATAGGTCACCGTCTTTCCCTTCCCGCCACCACGCGGAGTGACCATCTTCTTGGTCAGAAGCTCGGCCAGCAGCTCGGAGTGATGGACGACTTCGTACTCGCCGCCGAGCTGGGGATACTCGTTCTGGCCAGGGTGTTGAAGCAGTGCGGGCATTGCGTGATGACCTTTTCAACCGCGAGCCCGGAGAAGGTCTCGATGTTGGCCAGGGCCAGTTGCTGCCAGAGATACTCGTTTCCGGCCCGGCGGGCGGGGTCACCGTTGCAGGTCTCCTGGGGGCCAAGGATGGCGAAATCGATTCCCGCCTCGTGTAAGAGCTTGGCCAGGGCAATGGACACGGCGGTGTTGCGGTCGTCGAAGCTGCCGGCGCAACCGACGAACCAGAGGTAGTCGGCTTTGTCGGTGTCAACGCCGAGGACCGGAACCTTGAAGTCGAGCTTCTCCGTCCAGGCTCGCTCGCTTCTCGCGGCTGATCCCCCATGGGTTCCCCTGGTTCTCCATTGCCACAAACGCCTTGGAAAGCTCGTTGGGAAAGGAGGACTCCATCATCGTCAGATAGCGCCGGATGTCGAGGATGCGATCGAGGATTTCGATGTTCACCGGGCAGATCTCGTCGCACGCCCGACACGATGTGCACGACCACACTTCCTCGGGTCGGATCCGCTGCATGACGCTGTCGCCGTCGATCTCGATCCCTTCGACCAGCCCGACCGGCGGCGAGACTCCAGCGGTTACCGCCGCCACCTCGCCGACCTTGAGCACCATCTCCCGCGGATCGAGCGGCTTGCCGGTGATGTTGGCCGGACAGACCGATGTGCAGCGCCCGCAGATCGTGCAGGCGTCGGTGTCGAAGAGCTGCTTCCAGGTGAAGTCGCTCACGACCGAGGCACCGATAGTGTCGATCTCGTCGACCTCGGCCAGGTTCACCACGGCTCGCATTGCCCCTTTGGGTCGTTCCTTCGGCGACAGGAACATGTTGGTCGGACTCGTCACCATGTGCCGGAGCTTCGTGATCGGGAGGATGGCGAGGAAGGCCAGGAAGGACGCCGGCATGGATGATCCACGAAGAGAGGTGCACATCGCCGGCGGAGCCGTCGGGAATCAGGAACGAGAGCGGATAGCCAACCACCGACCACTTTTCGAACGTTGGGTCTGCGCCGCCAGCGAGATCCGGGCCGCTTCGGTGGCGACGCCCGACACCCCGATCAGAGCACAGAGTGAAGAGAATCCACCGGTCCTCCGGCTTGGTCTTCGATCGAATCCGCCAGGGCCGCTGGACGTATCGACGAAACAATGCCCAGGCCAGACCTCCCGAGAAACATGAGCGAGGCAAGATCGAGAATGAGCGAGTAGCCGAGTAGACGCCGCCCTCGAGAAACTTGAGGTTGTTGGGAAGAAGGTGGTCGATTTCGAGGGTCACCGTTCCGGCGAAGAGGATCAGAAACCCGAAGTAGATCATCGAGTGCATCAGACCTGCTGCGCGATCGCGCAGGAGCGTCTGCATCGACAGCCCCTTCCACAGCTGGCGCAGACTCGCTCGCTCGAAGTTTCCCCAGCGACGATCGGGCTTGCCCCGTTCCCAGGAACGGGCCCGCATCGCGAACAAGGCCCCGGCCAGGGCGATGAAGGACGCCGTGGTCACATAGAAAACCGTCTGCATCCAGCCCGGGACGTTGCCGAAACACCGGTCGACCAACCTCTGGCTCGACACCTTCCGGAATCGTTCCCGAGATAGCCCAGCAGCACGGCCGAGAGCGCCCCCAAGGCCCCCAAAGGGCCGATCAGTGCCGCCGCCGAACGCTTGCGGACGACCCTCGACCGGAGCGATCGTCGGCGTCGGCTGCTCGACTCAGATCGGTATCAGGCGAGGCCAAGCTCTTTCTTCAGTTCTTCCAGCCGGGCGTCGGCCTGGGCCATGGAAACTGCCTCGCGCAGTTCGGTCTCGGCGCCTTCCGGTGTGGCTTCCCGCAACTCGGCGTGGGCCTGTGCCTCCGACAGACGCCGTTGAATCTTCTCCTCGACACGGTCGAGACTGGGAGCCTCGGTCTCCATCGAAGTGGAGATCGACTCGACGGCGCTGTTGACCGCCTCCTGCATCCGGGCCTGCTCAAGCTGACCGACCAGCTGCATTCGCTTGGCCGCCAGTTCCTGCAGACGCATCGCGTTTTGGGTCACGGCGCCCTTGGCCGAGTCGGCCTGGGTGATGGCAATCTCGTACTGCTCCTTTAGCCCGCTGAGATTCGACTCGGAAGCCTGCAACTTGAGCGCGATGGCCTGGGCGGCCGTCGTCCACTTGGTTTGGGCAGCGGTGTCACCTGCGGTCTTGGCCGCCTCGGCCTTGAGCAAAGCCTGCTTGGCGGTTTCCCGCGCTTCGCCGACATCCTTGGCCGATGTCCTCGATCTTGGCTTCGATCTGCGTGCGGTGCGCGATGACCTTGGCGGCCTGGTTACGAAGCTGCTGATTTCGCGCCTTCGCCTCGTTGATTGCTTGTTCGATCTCGACGGCCGGATCCATCGCCCGCTCGGCCGCCATACCGAACAAGGTCTTCAAGTAATTCCAAATGCGAACCAGCATGCTTAACTTCCCTTTCGAAGAAGTCGCCCGGCGAGATTAGAGGGATCAACGCCGGCTGCGAGATCCCGAACTTCCTCGGGAACTCGAGCCCCGGCGTCCCCCCAGCCGATCCACGCGAGCGTGCCGAGCGAAAGGCATCCCGGACTCGCCCTCGCGACGGCAGGCGAGGTGCGGCTCCAGTCATACGAGCGAGAGCTGATCCCATGCCGCCGACGATCACCGAAAACACGTCGAGCCAATCCATTCCCTGCCCGCCGTGACTGCGGGGAGCCTGCGGCGCCGGGACCGGCTGATTGCCATAAGGAATCTGACGGACCTCGGGGTTTTCGCCCCGGCGCAGCTTCTCGGCGCAGCTGTCGCAGACCATCACCGTCTTGTTCCCTGCTTGCGTCTCGAGCGTCGCCTGTTCGCGCCCGGCACCATGGGTCGGGTCGAAGAAGCACGCGATCGGCGCTTCCGGCTTGCGGTTCGGGCGGCAGGGGTCTTGCCGTTGATCAAGAGCCTGCGTCGCCTCGAGTTGCCATCGGGCCCGGTCGAGGTCGTCGGAAAGATCCTCCAGCGCCGGCAAGTTGGTTGCCGCCGTCGAGCCGGCCCTCCGCCGCCTGGAAGGTCTCCGATGCCTGTCGGTAATGAGTCTGGGTTTCGGGGTTCGACTTCGACCCTGGGGTTGTCGGCCAAATCGACGATCTGGGAAGCGATCACATCCATCTGCTGACGAATCTCCGTTCGAGCCTCTTCGAGCAGGTTCGCCCCCGCTTCTTTCGCCTTGCGGCTCCCTCGCCAGACGGCATAGCCAACCAGGCCGACGATCCCTCCGACGATCAAGACGGGGACAATGCTGAACCCTCCGCTCTCGGATTCAACAGGTTCGGCTCCGGTCAACTCCTGGGCGAAAGCCTCAAAGTCTTCTGCGTACGACCGGCCGAATTCGGTGTTGCGAGAACGCGGTCTCCATAGCACTGTCTCCGAATTCGGAGCTGACCGCGCCGGCTTCTTGCGGGGTGAAAACCACGACCGTACCTGAGCCGAGCTCGTCGAGAAGATCGTCGGCGAGCGCTTCGGAACCGTCCGTGACCTCGTCGCCCAAAGCGACGAAATAGAAACCCGGATAGGCCTCGACCAGGCGCTGCATGTCTGCTGCCTGGGCCTCGACTCCGTCTTCTATGTAGAAGCGGTCTTCGCGTAGCGAGGACTCAATCGCATCGAACAGTGCCGCGGCTTGCGCTCCTACCGAGAGGAGCATCAAACCAAAGACTGGCGACCCGTTTCATCGGACTGCTCTCATTTGGCCGACGTTAGAGCACGGAGGAAGAAGCCGAGATTGGCTGGACGTTCTCCGAGTCGACGGACGAGATAGGGATACCAGCGCACGCCGTAGGGGACGTAGATCCGGAGCGGATAACCGTTGGCGGCGAGTTCACGCTGCATGGGGAGCGCCACTCCGTAGAGCATTTGAAACTCGAAAGGCGCTGAGCGCGAGCGCGCCAGGCGCCGCGTCAACTCGACGAGACGGCGGTCATGGGTGGCGATGGCGGGCATGATCCGCGAGTCGGCCATCAACGGTTCGAGCAAACGGACATAGGCAGCGTCGACGTCGTCTTTGTCAGTGAAGGCGATCTCTTCGGGCTCGACGTAGGCGCCTTTGCAGAGACGCAAATGTCCCCCACCCGGAGCGAGCAAAGCAAGATCGGAAGGGGTGCGGCGGAGGTACGCCTGGAGAGCGACGCCGAGATTGCCGTGTTTGGCCTGCGCCTCTTGAAAGATCTCGACCGTAGAGGCGGTGTAGGTCGAATCCTCCATATCCACCGTGATCGTGAGGTCGAGGACAGCGGCTGCTTTCGCCAGTTGGTCCAGCGTCGCCGCGGTGAGCTCTTCATCGAGAGAGAGGCCGAGTTGGGTGAGCTTGATCGAGATATTTCCATCGATGTCTTCGGAGGCGATCCGCTGCAGGCACTCCTCATATTCACGCCGAGCCTGCTCGACCTCGTCCGGCGTAGCGACCTCCTCGCCGAGCAGGTCGAGTGAGACACTCATCCCCATCTTGTTGAGCTTGCGAGCCGCCTCGATGGCGTCGTCGAGAGTCTCGCCGGCGACGAATCGACCGGCCACGCGCTTACCCATTCGCGTGGACGTGACGAAAGCCTTGACCGGGGCAGATTCTGCTGTCCCGACGACGAGTCGGGAGAACAGGCTCATCCCTGACCGGGTTCTTTGGCTGAACCCAGCTCCCGAGCTCGTTGGGCTGCTGCCCGCACCGCGTCTTCCACGAGCGCCCGAAAGCCTCGCTCTTCGAGCACATGCACTGCGGCGGCCGTAGTGCCACCCGGCGAGGTGACCTGGGACCGCAGCTCGAAAGGGCCCCGCGCAGTTTCGGTGAGAAGGTGGCCGGCCCCGCGAATCGTCTGATTGACGAACGCTTCGGCGATGTCGCGCGGGAGACCCTCGCGGACGGCGGCCTCGGTGAGGGCCTCGGCGAGAAGGAACACGTAGGCCGGACCTGTGCCCGACACGGCGGTGACGGCATCGAGCAGTGCTTCATCCATGACACGGACCGCACCTACGGCTTCCAGGATCTGACGCGCCTTGGCGATGTCGTCGGCTGTTGCGTACCGACCGGCAGCAAGGCCGGTAACTGCTTCTTTGACCAGGGCGGGAGTATTGGGCATCGCCCGCACGACGGCCACCTCACCGAAAGCCTCTTCGAAGGTCGCAGTGGGAACGCCGGCGGCGATAGTCAATATCACCTGGCCGGGGCGGATCTTGCCCGCCATTTGGCTGAGCAGCGCAGGTAAATCCCGCGGTTTGACCGCCACCACCACGACTTCGCGTTCGCTGACCCCTTCGTAGTCGAGGGTGGCCTCGATGCCGGTGCGGGCCCGCAACGAGTCGACTTTCTCGGGACGGCGGACGACGAGGGTCAGGGACGCAGGTTCCCAACCGGCGTTGATCAAGCCCGACGCGAGCGCCTCGCCCATCGCCCCCACGCCGACTACCGCCACACTGGGAAGATCGGTCATGCGGGCGAGCTTATAGAGCCGCCCCCCTCCCGGCTTGCGCCGGCTCTCCCCCCTTCGGGGGGAGAAACAGAACGGTTCCGGACTGCGAGATAGGAGCGGATCATGTCGACAACCGTCGCCACCGCTCGCGGGTTATAACCCTCGGGGATGATGAGGTCGGCGTAACGCTTCGAGGACTCGACGAACTCCAGATGCATCGGGCGCACGGTCGCAAAATACTGCTCGAGGACGGAATCGACGGTTCGGCCTCGCTCTTCAATGTCACGCTTGATCCGACGGGCCAGCCGCAGATCGGGATCCGTGTCGACATACACCTTTAGATCCAGGCGGGAGCGCAGGTCTGGTTCGGCGAGGACCAGGATCCCTTCGACGATGATCACCTGAGCCGGTTCGACCGGCACACTCGCTCCTGAGCGGAGGTGATCGGCGAAGTCGTAGGTCGGCAGCGACACGGCGTTTCCTTCGATGAGGTCTTCGAGGTGTGCGATCAACAGCTCGGTCTCGAGCGAGTCAGGATGGTCGTAGTTGATCTGCGTCCGAACTTCGAAATCGAGCTCGGGCCGATGCCGGTAATAGGCGTCGTGTTGGATCAGGAGCACTCCGGGCAAGGCGCCGACCACGGCCGCGGCGATGGTGGATTTTCCCGAACCAGTGCCGCCGGCGATCCCAATGACCAATGGCTGAGCTTGTCCGAACTCCGATCCACCGTCCGTTTGGACCTCCCCAGCTTGCAGATTGGGGCGATGCTACGTCAGTGGCCGGTGCGTAGTTTGCGCATCTCGCCCAGACTCCCGACACGAGAGTTGTCTCGGGTGCGGCGGCGATGCCGCGAGCGGACTTCTTCGCTTCCTCGGCCTCGTCGGTCTCGGCAGTTTCTTCGAAGATGCTGGCGGTGGGATAGGCCGGCTCCAGATTGATTGGCGCTTCCACTTGATGATCACCGAGCCAGTCGAGGCTTGGCGGTTCGGGCTCGATCTGCATGCTCGCCGCCTCTTCGAGGTCAATCGGTTCCGGAGCGGGAACAGTTTCGTAGCTCGGCTCCATCGCTTCGCCCTGGACCGTGCTCGTCAGCCCGCGGTTAAGGAGCGCACTGACAACTTGCAGTGAGCGCGAGTTTCCAAAGATCTCCTCCAGCGAAGCGAGGCTGAACGCGGGGACCAACGCCACGAGGGCCTGCCACTCCTCGGCATGCAGGCTGAGGGGAGTGGCGGCTTCGGCGGAAAGACGAAGCGGGGTGAAGTCGTTGACCCCCTGGCTGACGATCTCGGATTGCAGCTGTCGGAGACGGTCGACCTCCAGCATCAGCTCGGAGACGTCCCACCCGGGAAGAGCAGGATCGAACTGGGGCTCGGCGACGAGGAAGGCGCCCTCGGAGAAAGCGGTGAGGACGTGAAGGGCGTCCACTGTCGAACGCAGGGCCTCCTCGGTGGACGCCGGGACGCGTTGCCCGGCGAGAGCGGCCCCGACGATTCGACCATCACTGAAGTGGATCAAACCGGCGCGGTTGCCGTCGACGCGGAATGTCGCGGTCTTGGCCGTTACCCGCATGATCTGGAGCAGGTCGGCAACCGACCAGTTGCTCAGATTCCCAGATAGCAGCATGCCTCAACGTCCTCCTGGAGGTATGCGCAAAGTATCGGCGCGCCCGAGCCCCGAGTTGAGCGCTACCCCCGTCAAAAGTTGAGGGTCTAGGCGGACCGGAAGAGGACGCTTATGACCCAGATCGCCAGCAGGCCCACCGGGGAGAGCTGGAGCCAGAGTGAGGGTTGCCGCATGTGCGGATCTATTCGAGTTCATCCTGTTTGTCATCCGACGTGTTGTTCGGTACATCGGTTCCCGAAGTGGTGGGCTTGAAACCGAAAGAGGTCCGAATGCCCAGGCGGTAGCCTCCCGATCGTGCAGGTGCTCCCCACCCGGGTCGATCGGCGCAGCGAAGACTTCATCGCCAACTACAAAGCGTTGAGCGAACGCGTGGCCGAGTTCGAGTCGTTGCAAGCCGAGGCGCGGATGGGCGGCGGGCAGAAATACATCGACCGTCATCGCGCCCGCGGAAAGCTCCTCGTGCGCGAGCGGATCGAGCTGCTCCTCGACGTCAGACAGCCACTTCCTCGAGCTATCGACCCTGGCTGCCTGGGGGACAGACAAGAACCTCGGGGCCAACGCGGTGACCGGCGTCGGAGTGATCTCGGGAGTCGAGTGCATGATCTCCGCCAACGACCCCACCAGCCAGGCGGGCTCGTCGAACCGCTATTCGCTGGCCAAGACCCTGCGTGCCCAGGACATCAGCCGGGAAAACCGGTTGCCGCTCATCAACCTCGTCGAGTCGGGTGGAGCTGACCTGCCCGATCAGGCCGAGGTGTTCATCACCGGCGGCAAATGGTTTCGGAACCTCACCCAACTCTCGCGCATGGGCATTCCCACTGTCGCGCTGGTCTTCGGCAACTCGACCGCCGGCGGCGCCTATGTACCGGCGATGTGCGATTACTCGGTGATGGTGAAAGAGCGCGCCAAGGTGTTTCTCGGTGGTCCGCCGCTGGTGAAGATGGCCACCGGCGAGGAGTCGACCGACGAGGAGCTCGGCGGAGCCGAGATGCACTCGCGGATCTCCGGGCTTTCGGACTACTTCGCCAACGACGAACTCGATGCGCTGCGCATCGGTCGCGAGATCGTCGCCCATCTCAACTGGCGCAAGCTCGGCTACGGTCCCACGCAGGCCCCGGACGATCCGATCTACGACCCAGATGAGATCCTGGGGGTGGTCTCGGCGGACCTGCGGGTCCCTTTCGACCCGCTCGAGATCTTCGCCCGGGTTCTCGACGGGTCGCGTTTCGAGGAATACAAGGCACTGTACGGAACCTCGTTGGTGACCGGCTGGGGTTCGATCCACGGATTCGTCGTCGGTGTGATTGCCAACGCGACAGGGAGTCCTGTTCTCCGAGGAAGCGCAGAAGGCGACCGAGTTCATCCAGTTGTGCAATCGCTACGACACGCCGCTCGTCTTTATGCACAACACGACGGGCTACATGGTGGGCAAGGACTACGAGCAGCGCGGAATCATCAAGGACGGAGCCAAGATGATCAACGCGGTGGCAAACTCGACCGTTCCTCACTTTGCGATCATGGCGGGAGTGTCCTACGGCGCCGGCAACTACGGGATGTCGGGCAAGTCCTACAACCCGCGTTTCGTTTTCGGCTGGCCCAACCACAAAGTGGCGGTGATGGGTCCCAAACAGCTCGCCGGGGTGATGTCGATCATTGCTCGCCAAGCCGCCGACGACCAGGGCAGACCGTTCGACGAAGAGGCCGATGCTCAACGACGGGCACTCATCGAGGCCCAGATCGGAAACGAAGAGCAAGCCTATTTCTCCACTGCCCGGCTCCGCGACGACGGGCTCATCGATCCCCGTCATACCCGTGACGCGCTCGGAATCGCACTTTCCGCCTCCCACTCAGCCGAAGTTAAAGGCACCACGGAGTTCGGCGTCTTCCGGATGTAAGGCGGAAGTCTGACATCTTCGGAAAGCGTTTACGCTTTCCGGATGGCTGCTTCTTCGACAATGCTCCCGCTCTACACGTCCCTTCCGGAATTCGAGCTACCCGATGTCCGGACGGGCCGAATGCTCTCGTCAACCACATTTGACGGTCACCCGCTGCTGGTGGTTTTCCTATGTGTGCATTGCCCTTACGTGAAGCGAATCCAGGACGGGATCGCGGCGTTCGGCAAGGATTACGAGAACACGGAGCTAAAGATCGTCGGCATCGCTTCCAATGACGTCGGTGCTCATCCGGAGGATGCGCCCGAGAACCAGGCTCGAGTTGCGGCTGAGATCGGTATCAATTTCCCGATTCTCTACGACGAGTCCCAGGAGGTGGCCGCGGCGTTCAAGGCAGCATGCACTCCCGACTTCTTCCTCTTCGACGCCGATCAAGAGCTGGTTTATCGAGGTCAGTTCGACGATGCGCGTCCGAGCAATGAGGTCGACGTGACCGGCAAAAGCCTCCGCGCTGCGGTCGACTCAGTACTGGCCGGCGAAGAAGTAGCTGTCGAGCAGAAACCATCGCTCGGCTGCTCCATCAAGTGGAAGTCAGACGGTCTGATCACAATTTCGTAGGTCAATTGTCGGCCTCGACCGGCCGATAACCACTCAATGAGGAGTTGGAGGAAGGCCGCTTCGGCTTTGGCGCTGCTCGTTTTCCTGACAGCCGCGTTGCCTCCGGGTGGCACCTTCTCCGATGACAACGGCAACCCCCACGAGCCTGACATCGAGGCGCTTTTTGCCGCCGGTATCACGACTGGTTGTAGCTCCTCTCGCTTCTGTCCCTCCGAAGCCGTCACCCGCGGCCAGATGGCCACGTTTCTCACCAGGGCGCTGGGGCTCCCCGCCGCCTCGAGCGATCGCTTTGCCGACGACAACGGTTCGCCCTACGAGGACTCCATCAACCGGCTGGCGCAAGCCGGCATCACCACCGGTTGCGATGCCACCGCCTTCTGTCCCAACGCCTCGATCACCCGCGAACAGATGGCGGCTTTCCTGGTCCGTGGCTTCGCTTTGGCAGAAGCAACGGGCGATCCGTTCACCGACGATGAATCTTCGCCTTTCGAGAGCGCGATCAACTGCGCTGGCCGCTTCCGGGATCACCACCGGCTGTGCGACGGCAAGGTTCTGTCCTGGAAACCCGGTGCTGCGCGAGCAGATGGCTTCCTTCCTGGTCCGGGCAGAAGGTCTCACCCCGATTCCGGTGCCTCCGGCTGCTGGTTGCTCGATCCTTCCGGCCAACAACATCTGGAACACGCGAGTCGACAGCTTGCCGCTGGCCGCGCAATCGGCGGCCTACATCAATTCGATCGGCGCCGGGGCCACGCTTCACCCCGACTTCGGCTCGGGGGTATGGCCTCCCGGAAGCGACTCGCCAATCGGAATTCCCTACATCGAGGTCGATGCCTCCCAGGCCGACGTCGCGATCAACTACACGGCCTACGGCGACGAGTCGGACCCCGGGCCCTTCCCCATTCCGGCCAATGCACCGGTGGAAGGCGGTCCCAGCGGCGACGGCGATCGACACGTGCTCGTTCTCGACCGGGCCAGTTGCAGCCTCTATGAGTTGTATCGCGCCTTCCGCCAGGGAAACGGCTCCTGGAACGCCGACTCCGGCGCCGCCTACGACTTGACATCGAACGCGCTTCGGCCCGCCGGCTGGACGTCGGCCGATGCCGCCGGTCTGCCGATCTTTCCTGGCCTGGTCCGCTATGACGAAGTTGCCGCGGGATTCATCGGCCATGCCATTCGTTTCACCGCTCCGACCACCCAGCGTGCCTACGTCTGGCCCGCCCGCCACTTCGCTTCGTCGAACAGCAGCACCAATCTGCCGCCGATGGGGCAACGGTTCCGGCTCAAGGCGTCCTTCAATATCTCAGGTTTCTCGCCAGAGGTGCGCGTCATCCTGACAGCGATGAAGCAGTACGGGCTGATCCTGGCCGACAATGGATCGCCCTGGTTTATCTCCGGCGCGCCCGACGACCGATGGGACAACGACATGCTGCGCGAGCTGAAGACGATCCCCGGGTCGGCGTTCGAAGCGGTCAACGTCTCCGGTCTCCAGGTGTCTCCCGATTCAGGCGAGGCGTCCGGATAACCAGCCACCGCTAGCCTCGAACGCCGTGATCAAGAAGGTGCTCGTGGCGAACCGAGGAGAGATCGCCCGGCGCATTTTTCGCACCTGCCGGTCGATGGGCCTCGGCACGGTGGCGGTTTTCTCAGAAGCCGATGCGAGGGCGCCATTCGTATCCGAAGCAGACGAAGGATTCGCCCTTGGCGGCAACACCCCAGCCGAGTCATACCTCCGCATCGACCGGCTGATCGAAGCGGCCCGGGTCACCGGCGCCGACGCCATCCATCCGGGTTATGGCTTCCTCTCCGAAAACGCCGCGTTCGCCCAAGCAGTCATAGACGCCGGCCTGACCTGGATTGGACCCACACCCGAGTCGATCACCGCCATGGGCTCGAAGCTCGAAGCCAAACGCCTGGTCGAAGCGGCCGGGGTGCCCACGCTTGCTTCGATCGATCTCAGCGGGCTCGATCGCTGCCGCGGTCGCTGGCGCAGGAGAGCAGATCGGTTTCCCGGTTTTGGTCAAGGCCTCGGCCGGCGGCGGGGGCAAAGGCATGCGCATAGTTCACGCCGCCAGCGGCCTGGCGGAAGCGGTGGCAAGCGCAGGGCGGGAGGCTGAAGCTGCATTCGGAGACGGCACCGTTTTCGTCGAGCGCTACTTGGAGAATCCGCGCCATATCGAGATCCAGGTATTCGGCGACAACCACGGAAACGTGGCCGCTCTCTTCGAACGCGAGTGCTCGATCCAACGTCGACATCAGAAGATTCTCGAGGAGTCACCGTCGACAGCCCTCGACGATTCGACTCGCCAGAAGATGACCGACGCCGCCATCGCGGCTGCGAAAGCGGTCGACTATCGGGGAGCCGGGACCGTGGAGTTCGTCTACGACGAAGGCGACTTCTACTTCCTCGAGATGAATACCCGTTTGCAGGTCGAGCACCCGGTCACCGAGGAGATCACCGGTATTGATCTCGTTCGCTGGCAGATCAAGGTCGCCAACGGGGAACCCCTTACCGACGAGGTGCTCGAGCCGGTGCGGGTCGGTCATGCGATCGAGGTGCGGCTTTACGCCGAAGACCCGAGCAACGATTTTCTCCCGGTCAGCGGCCACATCGACCGGTTCGAATTCGACAGTCTCATTGGTCTGCGCGTCGAAACGGCAGTTGAATCGGGTTCGGAGATCAGCCCGCACTACGACCCCATGCTCGCCAAGGTGATCGCTTGGGGAGAGACCCGGGACGAAGCCGCCGCCTTGCTGGCGCGAGCTCTCCAGACCGCCCGCATCCACGGACCGGTCAACAACCGCGAGCTTTTGATCCGCCTGCTCCGGCATCCCGAGTTTCTCTCCGGTCAGACTGACACCGGTTTTCTCGAGCGCCACTCGCCCGCGGATCTCGGCGCCCCGTTGCCGGGCGACGAGGAGCGCATCGCTGGCGGCACTGGCCGCGGCCATCGCCTCAACTTCAAGCGGCGAAAGGCGTCTTTTACCTGCGCTCAGCCCCGGTTGGCGCAACAACCCGTCGCAGCTCCACGAAACGAGCTTCTTGCTCGGCAGCGACGAACTCCGGGTTGGATTCCGTTTCGGCGAAAAATTTTCCAACTCGGCCTTTGCCAACTCAGTGGCTGACGACGTGAAGCTCCATTCGGCGAGCTCAACTCGTGTCGGCCTATTCAAAGGCGACCGTCTGCTCTGGTTCGACGTGAATGCGGTCGGCTCCGTCGTCCACGTCGACGGCCCCTCAGGCTATGTGCGGCTTCTCACAGCCGACCGATTCCCGGCTGCAACGCTGGAAGAGGAGGCTGGCAGCCTCCACGCCCCCATGCCGGGCAAGGTGATCAAGGTGAACGTGGCCGAGGGCGAGAAAGTCGAAGAAGGGCAAATCCTCCTCGTACTCGAGGCGATGAAGATGGAACACAGCCTGAGGGCGCCTCACCCAGGAACGGTGCGCGAGATCCGGGTCTCGGCCGGTGATCAGGTTGAAGCCAACCAGGTGCTGGTCGTCGTCGATTAGTTGAAAGAATCCGCGAGGAGATTCGTCAGCGGCCAGGCGCCTTCGGTGGTGTTGGAAATGACCGTATGGGTGAGGTCGCGAAAAGGGTCGTGTACCGACCGAAAAGAAACCCCAGTGTCCGAGCCCTCGAGGGTGGGGGCATTCGTGGATGGCTGCAGCCAGAAGCCAAGCCCGTAGTGCCAACCCGCTTCTCCCTCGCTACGCGGGCGGATCATCTTCTGCACCCACTCCTCGGACACGATTCTCCCGGAGATAAACGCTGCCCACAGCGAACGCATGTCGGCGACCGTCGAATAAATCCCGCCGTCGCCGTTGCCGCGCACGGGAAGATGAAACACGTTGGTTCTCGCCCCGATGGGATCGAGATAACCCAGCGCGGTGCGTCCCGGCAACTCGTCGGAACGCAAGAAAGCCGTGTCCTTCATGCCCGCCGGATCGCAAACCTTCTGCGCGACGAGGTCGTGAAATGGAATACCGCTTGCCCGCTCGACAATCAACGCGAGCACCACGTAGCCGCCGTTGCAGTAAGCGAATCGCTCGTTTGGTTTGAATTTGGTCGGATGCCCGTCGAGCCAGCCGAGGAACTGCTCGGTTTCGGCCAAGGCGTGGGCCGAACCCGGCATCAAATAGTCGTTCAGATCAGGTTCAGCATCCTCGTCGAGGTAGTCACCGATGCCCGACCGGTGAGCCAGCAGGTGCTCGACCGTCACGGCGTCGTCGATTAGCGGCAGGTCGGCCTCCCAGGACCGACCGCGCGGTGGTCGCCAGATCGAGTTCGCCATCCTCGATGAGGCTGACGACGGTGAGAGCCGTGAAACCCTTCGCACCACTCGCAATCGCGAGTCGGGTCTCGACTTGATTGGGAATCTCGTATCCACGATGGGCGAAGCCGTACGGCTTGGCGAGCTCGACCTGTCCGTCGCGATCTACCCGGACAACGCCCGAGAAATTCGTTTCGGCGGCGAGCCGATCTAGCTCCGATTCGAGGTTGGGCATCTAGCTGGCCGGGATGACCCGGACGTTTGAGTAGCCGAGCCCGAGCAAGAAGTTGGTGATCACGTCGCCGGCGTTTTCTTCGGCCTCGTCGATGATTCCGGAGGTGAGCGCCTGGTCGACCAGGACGTCTTCGGCCACGTTGCGGGCATCTGTCTCCAGGCGGGGATCGCCCTGAGTGAAAACCCCCGTGGACCGGTCGAGAACTTGCGTTGCGTCATTGTCGACTGCGACGTATTGGATCGCCGCCTCCGGCAGACGCACGGTCACCTCCCCGGTCTCCGAATTGACATCGAAGGCCGAGGAATCCATTTGCGAGAGGTCCACCCCTGCCCCGATCCGCGCCACGGCCAGCAACGTCAGCGAGTCACCCGTTGCCCAGTTCAGGATCCCGGAGTTGGTTCCCTTCTCGACGATCGTGTACTCCACATACTCAACGGTGGTGAGGTTGGCCAGCTCCTTGATCGAGCGGATCACCGTCGGACCCACGTTCTCAAACGGCTCCCCTGCCACGGCTTGGGTGATGTCGTCGACCGAAGGGATCGCACTGACGACCCCCCTGATCGCCAGCCAGCCCGCGAACAACAGCAGCGCGGTCATCGCGACGAGGGCATAGGGCCAGCGCGACGCCTGCTTGACGACTGCCTGCTTGACGTCAGGATGGGTGGGCTCGGTCACCGCCGGAAAGCTACCCGATAAGGTGAGAAACCATGGGTGAGCGAGTCGCGATTCATCGATTCTGGACGGCTGATTGCCTGACGATCATCCCTTTCGCAACCTGGCGTTGGTCGCGCACGTCGACCACGGCAAGACCACCCTGGTCGATGCGATGCTCGGAGCCACCGGTGTCTTCGCATCGCACGAAACCCGGGTCGACCGGGTCATGGACTCGTCCGACCAGGAGCGCGAACGAGGAATCACGATCCTCGCCAAGGCCGCCTCGGTGATGTGGAAGGGCACCCGCATCAACCTGGTCGACACTCCCGGTCATGCCGACTTCGGTGGCGAGGTCGAGCGAGCGTTGGCGATGGTCGACGGAATTCTCCTGCTGGTCGACGCCGCCGAGGGCCCGCTGCCGCAGACCCGCTACGTGCTTTCCAAAGCTCTTGACCTGCCACCTGCCGGCCGTGCTGGTGCTCAACAAGGTCGATCGGCCCGACGCCCGCCCCAAAGAGGTGATCGACGAGATCTATCAATTGTTCTTCGACCTCGAGCGCATCGGACCCCCACATCGAGTTCCCGATCATCTCCACGATCGCCCGCAGCGGCAGGTCGATGAAGGGGGTCGGGATCCCGGGCGAGAGCGACGATCTCTCGCCGCTGCTCGATGCGATCGTCGAGCACATACCCGTCCCGGGCGGAGACAGCCAGGCGCCGCTGCAGGCGCTGGTCACCAACCTCGACGCCTCCGACTATCTCGGTCGTCTCGCCATCGGTCGGGTCGTCGAGGGCACTCTGAGAGGCGGGGGAGCAGGTCGCTCTCTGTCACGCCGACCCCGATGAGCCGCCGCTGCGAAGGAAGGCTCACCCAGTTGATGGGCTTCGAGGGCTTGCGACGGGTCGACGTCGAGGAGCGGACCGCCGGCGACCTCTTTCGTGGTGGCCGGATTTCCGGAGGTCGAGATCGGCGACACCCTGGCCGACCCGGAGAATCCGGTGGCCCTGCCTCGGCTCCACGTCGACGAACCGGTCCTGCGGATGACCTTCGGCGTCAACACCTCACCCCTGGCCGGGCGGGACGGAGGCAAATTCCTGACCTCCCGCCAGATCCGCGAGCGCCTCGAGAAGGAGGTGCTCGGCAACGTCTCGATCCGGATCGGAGCCACCTCCTCACCCGAGGTGACCGAGGTGGCCGGGCGCGGCGAGTTGCAGCTGGCGGTGTTGATCGAGTCGATGCGCCGGGAGGGCTTCGAGCTTCAGGTGAGCCGGCCCGAGGTGATCCTGCGCGAGATCGACGGCAAGCCCCACGAGCCCGTCGAGCGGGCCGTGGTGGACGTGCCCGACGAGCACGTCGGCACCGTCACCCAGGCGGTCGCTCCTCGCAAAGGACAGCGTGCTCGATCTGCGACCGGGCGACCGTGGACGAACCATCGTCACCCTCACGCGCTCCGGCCCGCGGATTGCTCGGATTCCGCTCGCTATTGATGACCGCCACGCGGGGCACCGCTCTGATCCACCAGCACCACGACGGCTGGATGCCCTGGGCCGGCGATCTGCCCCATCGCCAGGGCGGGGCGATGATCTCAGACCGGGTGGGAACGACGACCGCGTATTCCCTCGACAACCTCCAGAAGCGAGGCGAGCTATTCGTCGGCTCAGGCGAAGATGTCTATGAAGGAATGATCATCGGCGAGAACTCGCGAGTCCCGAGAGCTTCCCGCCAACCCCACCCGGCCCAAGCAGCTCACCAACATCCGCACCGTCAACGTCGACGAGGCGATCAAGCTCCGACCGCATCGAGCGCACACCCTCGAGACGGCCATCGAGTGGATCGCCTCCGACGAACTGGTCGAGGTCACCCCGAAGTCGATTCGGGTCCGCAAGCGCCATCTCACCGAATCCGATCGCAAGATCGCGGCCAAGAGACCGGGGTAACTAAGAAGGAAACATGCGCGCCATGATCCAAGACCTCGAAGCCGAGCAGGCCGACCTCGACGGGATCCTCGCCGGGCTCGGGGACAATGACTGGGATCGGCCCACCCCGGCCATTCCCTGGACCATTCGCGACACGGTCTCTCACCTGGCGTTTTTCGACGAGCGCCAGACCCAGTCGATCGAAGACCCGGCTGCCTTTGCCGAAGAGGTCAACCAGCGCCTGATCCGGCGACTACGACGAGTACATGGCGATCGCACTCGAGCGGGGCAGGGCGTTAGCACCGAGCGAGGTCCTCGACTGGTGGCGGCAGTCGCGCGCGCGCAGGCGTTAGCGGCTTTCGCCACGGTCGACCCCGATGCTCGCCTCGCCTGGTACGGGCCGCCGATGAAAGCCGGCAACGCGCGCGACCGCCCGGCTCATGGAAACCTGGGCCCACGGCCAGGACATTGTCGATGCGCTCGGAATCACCCGGGCACCGACCGATCGGCTCTTCCGAATCGCCGACCTCGGGGTCAAGACGTTCTCCTGGAGCTTTGCCAACCGCGGTCTGCCAGCACCCGATCGAAGAGTGCGGGTCGCGCTGCGCGGCGTCGGCGGGCGCGCCGAGGT
This sequence comes from uncultured Acidimicrobiia bacterium, assembly GCA_963840175.1. Lineage (GTDB taxonomy): Bacteria > Actinomycetota > Acidimicrobiia > Spongiisociales > ZC4RG35 > JACCTH01. Next base: position 132,697 of record CAWIXU010000007.1, on the reverse strand, counting down.
CTGGAACGATGAAGCCAACGACTCTGTCACCGGACCGGTCGAAGAGTTCTGTCTGGTCGTCACCCAGAGGATCAACTACCGCGACACTCATCTGGTCATCGAGGGCGAGCTGGCCCAGAAGTGGATGGAGGTCGCGCAAATTTTCGCCGGACCGCCCGGACCGGGACGGCCCGCCCGCGATGACGATTTTCCGATCTATCGGGCGGCTCACGATGCGTCCGCGCCGTCGTCCTGATCCTTACCTCAGTTCGACAAGAGGACCCTTGACTCTCCCGTTAGCTCATCCCGCGACTTCGGATGTCTCCTTGAGAAACGTCGACCCTCCAGCCACCAATCCTCCGACCAAAGGGATCCAGTAGGAAACAACCCGGTAGACGAGGACCGGCCCCAAAGTCAGCTGGGCATCAAAGCCGAACGCAGCCAGTGCACCGACCAGGCCGGCTTCGGCGAAACCAAGCCCGCCGGGGGTTCCGGGGAGCCCGGCCGGCCAACTGACCGGCGCCGAACGCAGCAGCCGTCTGCATGGGGGTGAGGTGGATCCCGAAGGCCTGCATCACGCCGAAGAGGGCAAACGCCTCTAACGCCAGCCGAGCCCAGGCCAGAAGTTGGGACTGGCCATCCGGGACATGGCTGTCGGCGGGGGGACCCATCCGCTCGCGGAGCCGATGTGGCAGGCGCCGACCGAGCAACCCGATAAAGCGGAGACCGAACATCAACACCAGGCCGACGAGGATGGCGATGATCCCCAGAACCCAGGTGCCGGCTTCGAGCGATTCGAAGAGGCCGCGGTTGATCACCCACAGCAATGCAATCCCGGTCCCGACCAACAACCCGGCGTAGTTGAGCACCGTCGAGTGCATGGCGGCGCTACCCGAGGCGCGGGCTTCGTCTCGAACCATCCAGGCCATGGCGATGGGGGTGACGGCGCCCCCGGCAGGGATCAGCCGCGCTACGCCCGAACCGACCAGCGCCGCTCGAAAGGCAGATCTGATCGAGACGGATCCGCCGGACTCGACTGATGCCGTGCCGGAAAAGACGAGCGAAGAAGTACTGGCCGGCAAGCTGCGCGACCGCGGCAGCGAGCAGCAGCAAGATCGCGAGTATCCCGAACGGCGGGAGATCGAGACTGCGCAGCGAGATCACCAACACCACCGCATAACCGATCGCAGCGACGGCGGCGATGACAAACAGTGTGCGGCGACGAAGGCGCCGCATCAGATTCGAGCCGTCTCCTCGGTTTCTCCCAGTTCCATCCCGTCGGTGTCAAAGATCGCCCGATGGATTGCGGCTCTGAGATCCAGGAATCCGACCGGGGTTGCCCTGCATCCGCCGGAAGACACACAGCACGGCCAGCCCGAAGCACGCGAGAACTACGGCCGACGACCATTGGAACAGGACCGCGACGACCGGCAGTGAGGCCCAGGCGATAAAGCCGGCGAGCCCGCCGCCGAACTTCCAGCCGGCGACCGCCCAACCGCCCGGCCAGACGATCAATGGCGGCGCAACTGCCAAGGAGAACTCCCGACGAAGGTGCGAGACCTCGACCCGATCGGCCCCGCATGAAGATCGACCAGTTGTGACCGATGACGATGGCAAGTCCGCTCAACGAGACGATTGCGGGACCAAAATCCCACGCCTTGAGAACGAGGATCGGAATCAAGCCTTTGAACCCGTCGAGCAGGGCCGCCGCAACCCCGGCCTTCGACTCCGACGACCCGGGTCAGATTTCCGGCGCCGACGTTGCCGCTCCCCACCCGGCGAAGATCGACTCCGGCGACCCGGCCGATCAGGAAGGCGAAGGGGACCGAGCCCGAGCAAGTAACCGAAGAACAGGCGCCAGCCACGCCAGGGGATGATCCATTGCGTCGGGAAAGGTAACAGTTAGCGCTCAGGGAGAAACGATCGAAAGGGCCGATCGCACTGGATCAGGCGAATCGGTCATCATGAAATGACCGGCCGTCGGGGATGGTCGTGAAAGTGGCACCTTTGAACGAATCCGCCATCGCCTTCACTTCGGTCCGAGAAACCATCCGATCTCTGCCGCCGGCGACCACCAGCGCCATCAACCTCGAGACCCTCCGCCGCTTCCTGCGCCATCTTCGTAAGTCGGCGGTGGCGTGAAGGTCGCGGCCCAGGTTGGCGATTTCCGATTCGACAATCGTGACGTCACACGCGGGTCGGACTGATTCCGGGCTCGGGATGGCCGCCGATGTGGCCGACACGTCGTAGGACCAACCGACGATCATCGCAATCGACGCTGGATCGCTGATCGTCGGCCGCGCCTTGGAGGCGCGGGTGCACCTCGATCCGGGAGCTGCAGCCGAGCAGGCCGAGACGCTCGACGAGCATCGGGTGGGTGCGAGCCAGTTCGAGGGCGATCAAGCCCACCCAGGAATGTGTCCGATGACCGCGCCTGGCTCCGGGATGCGATCTCGCGACCCACGCGGCCATCTCCTCGACGGTGTCAGCCCGGGATTCCCGGATTCGAGCCGTGACCAGGTAGGTCGAAAGCCATGACCCGATAGCCGCGGTTGGCGAAGAAGCGCGTCTGATAGCGCCAAACCGTGTGATTGCAGCCGGCGCCGTGGATGAACGCCACCACGGAACCGGATCTGGACCATTGCGGCGTGGCCGCCGTCGTAGAAGTCAGGCACGTATCGCCCGGCGAAGGTCGGCGATCAGATCGTCAGCGCTTTCGAGTCCAACCGACATCCGCACCATGCCTTCGTCGATCCCGGCGGCGGCCAGGCCGGCTGCATCCATCTGCTGATGTGTGGTCGAAGCGGGGTGGATCACCAGCGAACGAGCATCGCCGACGTTGGCGAGATGAGAGAACAAGGCGACCGACTCGATGAAGCGAGCTCCGGCGGCGCGCCCGCCTTTGAGGGTGAAAGCGAGGACCGCGCCCGGCGCCGCCGGGTAAGAGCCGTTGGGCAACCTCGTAATCGGGGTGGCTCTCAAGGCCCGGGTAGAGAACACGTTCGACTTCGGGCGCCGTCGAGCAGAAACTCGATCACCCGGCTGCGTGTTGGCATGATGCCGGTCCATCCGCGGCGGCAAGGACTCGAGCCCTTGTAAGAGTCGGAAAGCCGTTTCCGGACTCATGCAGGCGCCGAAGTCGCGGAGGCCTTCGGCGCGGGCCCGCGCGACGAACGCGGCCGGTCCGAACTCCTCGGTGAAGACGATGTCGTGATAAGGCGCATAGGGCTCGGTCAGCTCGGGGAATCGTCCCGAGGCCTGCCAGTCGAAGCGCCCGGAGTCGACCAGAACTCCACCGATGACCGACCCGGTGCCGGAGATGAACTTGGTGGCCGAGTGGATCACGAGGTCGGCGCCGAGCTCGAAAGGCCTGCAGAGATAAGGAGTGGCGAAGGTGTTGTCGATCAAGAGCGGGATGCCCGGCCTGTGTGCGACCTCGGCCACCGCTGGCTGATCGATCACGCTCATTCCCGGATTTCCGATGGTCTCGGCAATCACCGACTGCGGTGTTATCCGGATCGCCGCCTCGCAGGCGTTTCGGGTCTGGTCGACGGGGATGAACGTGGTCTCGATGCCAAAACGGGGCAATGTGACGCGCAACAGATTGGCGGTGCCGCCATATACGGCCGAGAAGCAGACGACGTGCGCCCCGGCCCCGGCGAGAGTCATGACTGCCAGCGCGAGAGCCGCTTGGCCACTGGCGGTGGCTACCGCCCCGACCCCGCCCTCGAGCGAAGCCATTCGCTCCTCGAACGCAGCGACCGTCGGGATTGGAGATGCGCGAGTAGATGTGACCGGGCCGTTCCAGATTGAAGAGCGACGCGGCGTGATCGGTGTCCTCGAAGACGAAGCCCGGCGCTCAGATAGATCGGAACGAAGCTCGCCCCGGTGCGAGCGGATCGGGTCTTACCCCGGCATGGACCGCCCGAGTCTCGAAGCCCGGACGTCAGGTTGAGTCGGGTCGGTCACCCGCTCGATGAGCGACAGTCACCGGGATGCCGTTCAGCACGGCGTTCCCGGACAGTTCGTCGATCGATCCGTTGCTGAGCAGATTGACGTTCGCTCCCGCGTAGTTCGCGGCCACTTTCATCGCCGAACCTGGCTGGCCGTGTCCCCAGCCATAAGGGATCGAGACGACTCCGGGGCGGATGCTGTCGGTGATCTCAACCGGCAGCTCGACCTTGCCAACGTCGCTCGTCACGAATGCCATCTCGCCATTCGCCAACCCGAACGGGAGGCGTCGTCGGGATGGATCTCGAGGGTGCAGCGTTCCTTTCCTTTCATCAAGCACTTCGACGTTGTGGGTCCAGGAGTTGGCCGAACGCAACTGCCGGCGTCCGATCAGGACCGTGGCTTCGATCCGTTGGCCGACTTCATGTGCTTCGAGCAATCGGGGCAGATCGGCAACGATCGCGGCCGGGGCCAGGTCGATCTCGCCCGACTCCGTGCTGACCACCTGTTCGTAGACGCGGCTCGAGCGGACCGAAGTCGATGCCGTGGGGGTTTGCTTCGAGCTTGCGCGAGGTGAGCCCGTCCGGATTGGCCCCGAAGTGGTCGCCGCGATGGCCGACTCGCAGCATGAGATCGAGGGACCGCTCGGGCCAGGGTCGGTCGCCAAGAGCTTCAAGGATCTCGCCTGGATCGCGCCCCTGGATCGGCGAGTCCGGTTTCGGCCACCTCCGACTGAATCGCCGGCACTAAGGGCGGCGGCGGCGAGGAGATTCGGGTCGGCGTCGGGACCGAAACCACCGGCGATGGCGGAGAGCTTGACCAGGATCTCGAACTCGCTTGGCTGATTCGGTGTCGAAAACTGGAGGCGAGTAGTCGGCGAAGTCGCGGACCGAGAGACCCGGTGAAAGCAAGGTCGTAATGGCTGCGCTCGAGAGCCGACGGTGGCGGTAGGACGACGTCGGCGTGCCGGCTGGTCTCGTTCAGATAGACATCGACCGAAACCATGAAGTCGAGTCCCTCGAGTGCCGATTCGAGCGCGGCGCTGTTCGGAGTCGTCAGGGCCGGGTTACCGGCCACCGTGAGCAGCAATCGAATCTGACCCTCACCCGGCGTTGTCATCTCCTCGACGAGAGTCGCGGCCGGGAGTTCGCCGATGACCTCGGGCCTGCCGCTGGCGCGCCCGTTCCAGCGGCCGAACGACCACGCCTTTGTCGCTACCGCTTCGCCCGATGTGGGAGGGGTAGGGGAACATCGCCCCGCCGGCCTTGTCGAGATTGCCGGTGATGACGTTCAGCAGATCGACCGCCCAGGAGGCGAGGGTGCCGAAGCCTGCGGTGTGAGTGCCGATGCGTCCATAAACCGCAGCGCTCGGGCGCGGCGGCAGAGCTCGCCGGCGATCTCGCGGACAGTCGCTTGCGGTCGACCCCGGTGAACTCAGCCGTCGCTTCCGGGGTGAAGGGAGCGAAGGAGATCGGTGAGCTCGTCGATGCCGGCAACGCCCTCAGGAGCGTGGGATCGGCTCGAGGATCACATTGGCGATCGCCGAGAGGAAGGCGGCATCGGTGCCGGGCCGGATCGACACCCAGCGGTCCGCTTTGTCTGCAGTCTTGGTGCGGCGGGGGTCGACGACGACCAGCTTGCCGCCCCGCTCCCGCAACGCGTCGAGCCGACCGGGAAAATCGGGTGCCGTGCAAAGGGATCCATTCGACTCGTAGGGGTTGGCGCCGAGCATGAGCAGATAGTCGGTTCGGTCGAGGTCGGGCACCGGGATGCTCAGCGGATGGCCGAACATCAGCCCGGCCGAGACATGTTTCGGAAGCTGATCGACCGAGGAGGCGGAGAAGACATTTGTGGTGCCCATGGCCTTGACCAGGGGCGCAGAGCGAGGTTGTTCTCGAACTGGTGGGCGTTGGGGTTGCCGAAATAGATGGCCGTCGCCTGCCGTCCGTGTTCGTCGACTACCGCTTTCCACTTGCGATCGATCAGCTCGTAAGCCTCCTGCCAGGTCGCCTCGCGATGAACGTCGCCTTCGTGAATCATCGGAGTGCGGAGCCGATCGGGATCCTCGTACAGCTGCTTGAGACTCGAGCCTTTGGGACAGATAAACCCGTGCGAAGAGAACGTGCTGTCGATCACCGCGGATCCGTTTCACCCGCTCGTCGACGATTTCGATCTCGAGGCCACAGGTGGCTTCGCAAAGCGGGCAAGTCCGAAAAGCCGTGCGATCCATGAGTGGAGCGTAGTTAGCCTGCGGCGTGGAGGTTCCCCCGAACCATGACGCAGAAGATCACGTACGCGACGATGTCGGCCGACAACGAGGAGCTCAACCAGTAGCTACGAAGAGGCGGTCGACCGGGTCCGCAAGACCCTGGGCGCAAGCCATCCTTTCGTCGTCAACGGCGAGGAACGATGGGGCGAAGGGCCTCTACGAGGAGCGTTCGCCGATCGATTCCGAGATCGTGATCGGGAGCTATGCGCAGGCGACCGAGGCCGATGTCAACGACGCTGTCGCGGCGGCCAAAGCGGCTTTTCCGGGCTGGGATCAAACCCCCTGGCAGGACCGGGTCGCCCTCATGCGCACGGGCGGCAGATGTCATGGAGGAGCAGCAATTCGACCTCGCCGCCATCGTCGCGCTCGAGGTCGGAAAGAACCGGCTCGAAGCATTGGGCGACGTGGCCGAAACGGTCGAGTTCTTCCGTTACTACGTCACGGCAGATGGACGAGCACGACGGATTCCGCACCACCCTCTCCCAGCTCTCGCCTGCGGAGGAGAACCAATCGGTGCTCCGTCCGTACGGCGTTTGGGCAGTCATCGCCCCCTTCAACTTTCCGATGGCTCTGGCCGGCGGCCCTTCGATCGCAGCGTTGCTCGCCGGCAACGTCGTCGTGCTGAAACCGTCCAATGCCGGCGCCCTGACCGGTCTCGAGTTTGCCCGGGTCATGCGCGAAGCAGGCGTGCCTCCGGCGGGGTCATGCAGGTCATCACCGGCTCGGGCCGCAAGGTCGGATCGACTCTGGTCAACCATCCCGACGTCGCCGGCATCACCTTCACCGGGTCCTACGACGTGGGGATGGGGATCTACAAGGGTTTCGCCTCCGACTATCCCAAGCCGACGGTATGCGAGATGGGGGGCAAGAACCCCGTCATCGTCACCGCCTCAGCCGATCTCGACCTGGCGGCCGACCGGGGTGATGCGCGGCGCATTCGGTTACAGCGGCCAGAAATGCTCGGCGAGCTCGCGGGTGTACGTCGAAAAGCCGGCCTACGAAGGCTTCGTCGATCGTCTGGTCGAGCAGGCCAACGCAGGTCAAGGTCGGCAACCCGCTCGAGAACGGGATCTTCATGGGTCCGGTCATCGATCGGAGCGCGGTGGAGCGCTTCGAGAAGGCGGTTGACCGAAGTCAAGGACAGCGGCGGAGAGGTGCTCGCCGGTGGCGAGGTCATCACCGAAGGCGACCTCGAGCCGAGGCAACTTCGTCGAACCAACCGTCGTCACTGCGCCGAGACTTCCTGGGTTTGGGACACCGAACTGTTCCTTGCCCTTCGTCTCGGTGATGCCGGTCGACTCTCTCGACGAAGCGATCACCCGCGCCAATGACACCGAGTTCGGGCTTGACCGCCGGGCTCTTCGCCGGCACCGAGGACGAGATCGAGGAGTTCTTCGACCGGATCGAGGCCGGCGTGACCTACGTCAATCGCGAAAGCCGGGAGCCACCACCGGTGCCTGGCCCGACGTGCAGTCGTTCGGCGGCTGGAAGGGTTCGGGTACTTCGGGGACCGGCGGCGGCGGCCCCTACTACCTCCGCCAGTACATGCGCGAGCAGAGCCGGACCCGGGTTCGCAACTGACGGTCCTCGTCACCGGCGCCTCAGGAACACTCGGGCGGCGTGTGGTCCAGTTCTCGAGCAGCGATCGATCCCCCATCAGCAGCCGGTCGCGACTCGCCAGTCCTGAACCTCGACCGACATTCAGGCGGTGATGATTTGCGCCACCGATGGCGCCCGGCCCCACCTCGTCGATCTCCCGCAAGTGGACTTCTTTGCCCGCACCGGCCTGCACGTCGTCTACCCATCGATCGTCGGCTGCGACGTGATGCCCAACCCGTACTACGACGCCAAGGTGGCGTGCGAAGAGCGTGCTGGCCGAGAGCCACGCACTCCATCATTCGGGCCACTCAGTACCACCAGCTGATCTGGGGCTGGTACACGGCCAGGAGCCGCTGGCCCTGGCTGGTGGTTCCGGCGGCCACGCGCTATCAGGTGCTTGACCCGGCGGTCCATGCGAACCGCCTTGGTCGAGGCGGCCGTCGGTGAGCCCGATCGGTCGCGGTCGCCGACCTTGGGGGTCCGATCGCATATTCGGCAACCGATCTGGCCCGTTCGTGTCAGCGCGCGGCCGGGCTTCGTCGGATCGTCGTGCCGCTCAACAGGCGGGGACTCTTGGAGCCGCGCTCCGGGCCGGTGCCAACCTCACTCCCAATCGTGACGAATCCGGGGAAACCTGGAACCAATTCATCGAACGACAGGATGAGCTAGCGGGTCTCGCCGAACCAGATCCTGACTCCGTCGGGGTCGTCGACTCCAAAGACGGTGTCGCCCCACGCCTCTCGTTTGAGCTCTCGAGTGACGGTGACGCCGCTCGCCACCAGATGTTCATGCCAGCCTTGCGCGTCTTCGACGAAGAACCCGAGCTCGACCCCGCTCGGCCGCGGCCAGGAATTGCCCGGGCGGTGGGCCGAGCAGCTGCAGCGTCTCTCCGCCGGCCGCTTCGAGCACCAGCCCCGATCCGCTTGACCGGTCCCAGCTCGTCAGCCGGCGGAAGCCCAGCACCTTTTCGTAGAACTCGAGCGAGCGTTCGAAATTCGAAACCCGCAACAACGCCCGCAAGCCTTCGACCCGGCCCGGAGCCCGGATCGGGGCTTCACCGGTGATCACCCTGCGGGCTTCGGCAATCGTGAAACGGCCCGCGGTGACTTCGCGTCCGACGACGACGCCGGCCAGTTGCCGGCTTCCCAGCCCGCAGCCGGCTCAAGGTGGCCAGGTCGTTGAGGTCGCGAACCCCTCCAGAGGCGATGACCGGTTCCTCCACCGCGGCCAGCGCCTCGGCCAGGACCGCGAAGCCGGGCGGTTCGGTGAGGGCATCGCGGCGGGCTTCTCCCACCAGGAACGCTGCCGCCCCGGCCGACGACATCTCGACCAGAACCTCTTCGAGGTATCGACCCGAGTGCCCGGTCCAGCCACCGGTAACCACTTCGCCGTCGCCGAGCACGTCGAGGGCAACGACGACCTTGCCGGCGAAATCCCGACACGCCTCCCAAACCATGTTCTGGTTTTCGATTGCCGCGGTGCCCATCACCACCCGCCAGGCGCCGGCCGAAATCAGCCGGTCAAGCTCCTGCTCGGAGCGGACTCCACCGGCAACCTGCACCGGCAACGAGCAGGCCTTCAGGATCTCGTCGATCAGGGGGCGGTTGCGATATTCCCGCCGGATTGCGGCATCGAGATCGACGACGTGGAGGTAGTCGACGCCGAGCCTTTCCCAGGAAAGGCATCGACCAACCGGGTCGGCGTCGAGGTGGACCACCTCGCGGAGGTCGCCGTGGGTGAGTCGAACCGACCGACCCTCGAGGATGTTGACCCGGGCGTATAGGTCCATGAGTCATTCTGCCTTTCGCCCGGCGCCGGTGTCCTCGATTCGTGGAGTCTTCTAACCGGGAGCGGTGCGAGGCACGATCTGTTGGACCGCCCAGGCATTGCCGTCGGGGTCGGCGAAGAACACGAAGGATCCCCAGGCTTGATCGTCGATTTCGCTCACGGCCACGCCGGCGTTCTTGAGATGCATATGGGCCGCTTCGATGTCGGCCACCACCATTTGCAGGGTCTGGATCGGCCCATGGGCCGCGTCCACCATGCCCTTGCCGAACGCGATCGAACACCCCGAGCCTGGTGGAGTCATCTGCACAAAGCGGATGTTCTCGTCGACTGTGTGGTCATGATCGAGGTTGAATCCGACCTGATCGCGATAGAAGGCGATCGAACGATCAGGGTCGGCGACAGGCAGCGAAATGAGTTCGAGTTTCCAATCCATCGAGGTTGTTTAGTCGTCGTCGATTGCCAGCGCATCTTCGGCGGCTTCGATCGTCTGATCGGCCAGGACTACCGGAGCGAACAGATCACCAAAACGAGCGAGCCGGTCCCAGATGTTGGCAATCGTGAAATCGCCGTTGCGATGCTTGTCGAGCTCGTCCCAGGTGATAGGGACCGAGATCGGCGCTCCGGGTCGGGGACGGACTGAGTAAACCGAGGCGATGGTCTGCCCGAAAGCGTTGCGGTTGTGATCGATGAAGACCTTTCCTTTGCGCCGGGGAATGTCCCACTCCATTGTCAGGTCGCCCGGATTGGCGGCGACCAGGAGCTTGCCGACCGCTTCGACGAAGCGACGTACCCGCGAATGGGCGTAATTGGGCGCGATCGGCATGTAGACGTGGAGACCTTTCGAGCCTGAGAGCTTCGGGTAGCCGCGCAGGCCCAACTGGCCAAGGAGCACGTTGAGCAGCTTGGCCCCAGCCACCAGCTGTTCCCACTCGGCGCCTTCGGCCGGGTCGAAGTCGAAGATGGCGATGTCGGGCTTTTCGAGCGCGCCGGCGCGCGAGTGGAACGGGTGGAACTCGATGCAACCCATGTTGGCGAACCACATCAGCGATTCCCGATTCGAGGCGAGGAGGAACTCGATGTTTCCTCCTGACGAATCGGAGGGCACCGGGGCAGTCTCCATCCAGGACGGCTGGTGTCCTGGAGCCTTCTTCTCGTAGAAGGTGGGGCCGCTGATCCCGTCGGGGTAGCGAGACATCGAGATCGGTCGGCCGGCTAGATGCGGCAAGATCAAGGGGGCGACCGAGGCGTAGTACTGGATGAGGTCGCCCTTGGTGTAGCCCTCGGGGAAGAACGGCTTGTCGAGGTTGGTCAGGTTGAGCGGTCGCGAACCGGCAACGATGAAGCCCTTGCCGTCCTTCCGCGCCCGCAACCGATCGGGAAAATCGACCTTGCCGGAATCGAGCTTGCGGCCGGTTGCGCTCTCCTTGAGCGGTGTGCTGATCGTGGCGTTGAGTTCGGCCTGGATGGCGTCGTGGCTCGACTCCTCCCGGGCTTCGGAGATCACCACCATCGCCAGGTCGGTGGCAAGTGCGGCTTCGACCAATGGTTTGACCCGCAGGGTCCCTTCGCCATAGGGAAGGTGTCGTACTTCACCCCCTGAATTGAAGAGATTGTCGGTGAACTGGGTCTGCAGGGGATCGATCATCCAACCCGGGAAGCTCTCCTTGATGAACCCGATGACGGATTCGAACGCCGCAGTGGAAGTGAGAGCGCCACCGGTCTGGGCGTGGACATGGGCCCAGTCGACGATCGGCCGGATGAAGTTGAACTCTTCGGCTAGCAAGGCGATGTCGCCGAGGGTTCCGAAGTTGCGTTCGGCTCCGCTGGTTTCGAGCCCAAGCCCTACCCCCATGTGCTCGACCTTCGAGGTGATCCGCCGCAGGCGCTCTTGGATCATCTCGGTCAAGCTGCTCCGGATCGCGTCCTTGGGCCGATCCAAAGTGAGCGCAGATGATCCGGCTGCCGAGCGCCCGGCCGAGCTTCATCGTGTGTTCGAGGGCGGCGAGACATTGCTTGGCCCGGTCCTCGTCCTCGACCGTGAGGACTGCGAAGTAGGGGGCATGGACCGAGACCCAGATGTCCCGTTCTCGAGCCAGCTCTCCGAACGTGCGACACCGGGCTTCCTTCCAGGGAAAAGCGGTGACGAATGCCAACTCGTAGGCGTTGTGGCCTCGGTCGATCAGCCCATCGAGGAAGGCGGCGTCCTCCTTGGCCTCGCCCGGGGGAACCCCGGAGATACCGAATCGAATTCTGGCGTTCACAGAGCGAGAATACGGGAGCCATTCGGACCGTTTCTTGGCCGGAACCGTTTCTAGGCGCTATTCATCTATACCGAGAGGGTCATGACGAGCACACAGACAGAGCCAGTCGCGAAGGTGCCGACGATCTTGTCTCCTTGGCGGTTGCTGGTCATCGCACTGGCCGCCGGCGTCGTTTTCGAAGTTCTGCTCGATCCGACCCTGCGCCAGGATGAACAGCTCGGACTGGGTTTCAGCGTGGCGGCGGTACTCATTGCCTTGGTGGCTGGATCAGGCATCTTTTCGCCCGGGTTAGCTCCGAGTCGAGAGATCCGCATGGCCAGCGCCGTCCTGGCTTTCTTCGGAGCAATGGTCTTTCTGCGCGCTTCTCCGGTTCTGGCCACGTTTAACACGCTGGCGGTGGTCGGGATGCTGCTGCTCATCGCGCATACCTATGCCGGCGCACCACTCGCACGTCTTTCGCTGTTCGACTACTTGCAAGCTGCGTTCGGAGGCATGGGCTCTGCCGTCGGGGGCGCCGGCCCGTTCTTGACCCAAGACCTCAGCCCGGCGCGATTCCGGTTCGGCCGCATCGCACCGCTGGTTCGCGGAGTGATCCTGGCCTTCATTCCTCTCCTCGTTTTCTCGGTTCTCTTTGCGTCAGCCGACGCGGTCTTTGCCGGCTATTTGGATCGGCTGATGAACTTCGATATCGGCTCGATCGTCTCGCGGACGATGTGGGGAGCTGTCATCGCGTGGGCGGCTCTCGGCTTGATGCGACGAGCTGTCCAAGGACCGAATACGTTCGTTCCTCTTTCTGGCACACCGAAGCTCGGCGCCACCGATGCCGTCACGGCACTGGTGTTGTTGAACTTGCTCTTCGGTGCGTTCGTGATGGTGCAGGCCGCCTATCTATTCGGGGGCGCTGACACCCTGGCGGTAACCAGCCTCACCCGCGCCGAGTACGCCCGCCGCGGCTTCTTCGAGCTGGTCGCCGTGGGGATCCTTGTCGTTGGTTTGGTGCTCACCCTCGACTGGCTGGTGAGGCGCGATGACCAGCGCAAGGTGATCGTCGATCGCCTGCATGCCCTCCTGCTCGTGCTCACCGGCGTGATCCTGGTGAGCGCCCTTCAACGCATGCGCCTTTACACGGACGCATTTGGCCTGACCGAGCTGCGTCTCTACACCACCGTGTTCATGTTCTGGGTAGCCGTCGTTCTCTTCTGGATGGGATTCACCGTGCTGCGCGGCAGACGAGAACGCTTTCCTTTCGGCGCTCTGGTCTCGGGGCTTGTCCTGCTTGCTGCCACCAATCTCGCCAACCCCGATGCATTGATCTCCCGGCTCAATGTGAGCCATCACATCGCGAGTGGCCGCGAACTCGACACGGACTACCTGACCGAGCACCTCAGCAGCGACGCTGTCCCGGCTCTGGTCGCGAGCCTCGACCGCCTCGACGAGTGCACATCCAACCGTGTACTGACGAGCCTGCTTGACCGCCCTGCAGAGGGCCCGAGCTGGCAGGGCCTGACCTGGGGAGAGCTGCAGGCACGGGCCGTGCTGGAGACAACGCCGCCGAGCATCACCCCGCAAGATTGTTGACGTAACAGGACACCAGGGCTGTTTCAATAGTGCCGGGCCTGTAGCTCAGTTGGTAGAGCAGGGGACTTTTAATCCCAAGGCCAGAGTTCGATTCTCTGCGGGCCCACCCAGGAAAAGCCCAATGGTTCGGAGCGGCCCGTTAGCAACGTCTTAGCAGTACTCGCAAAACCCAACCAGACCCGGACCACTTCAGGCCACCACCAGACGCCGAATCTGGTGGGCGTGATCAAGCGGCTACGGCTGCGAACATCCAACCACATGGACGATTCTCCCGATGATTTGGCGGACCTCATTAACCAGTTCGAAGCAACAATTCAGGCTTTCAAGGCACGTGCTGAAGGTCAGATCAGGTTTTGCACCCTTCACCACATCCAAGTCTCGCCGACTGGCAGCGAATGCTTAGGAGCGACACTCGGCACCAGGTGTGAAGTAAGCGAGATGCTGCTGATCCCCGTCGACCACGAGGGGATTGACGACATCCCTTCTGATCCCGAAGACGACACTTCGCCGCCATCAGACTGATGGTAGGACCGACTTCCAACAGGTGAATCGTCCGCCGTCGAGGACGAACCCATCGACACCCTTACGGCCGGGGCTCGAAATGTTCGAAAGTCTTGATCGAGTGTCGCCGACCGGCTGGCGTTGTGCCGATTTCTGACTGTTTGTGTCGTTAGCAGCCCGTTAGCAGGGCCTCAAAAACTCAACGCCGATCGTAACTTTTCAGGCACCACCAGAGGCTGAGGCTGAATACGGGTAGCTTTCGGAGATGATCTTTCGCCTGCCTCGACAAAACGTCGGACACGCTACGCCTGCCGACCCAGTTTCACTCACCTGCCCAGCTTGCAGAAAGAGAGGATCTTTCACGGCGAACGACATGCCCCAGGTCAATGACCTCATCGTCAATCATCCGGATTTGAACGTTAGGTTCGGCCAGCGATATTGCCCCGACCCGGCCTGTCGAGCGCATGTCTTTTTTGCTCGGTCGCAAGCTGACGAAACGATATTGGTCAGTTATCCGCACGAACTGATCGACTTTGACACAACTGGATTGCCTGAGTCTGTTGTGGCGAGCCTCGAGGAAGCACTCCGGTGCCACGTGGCACAGTGCTTCTCCGCAGCAGCGATGATGGTCCGGAAGACTCTCGAGGTGCTTTGTGCTGATCGAGCAGGCCAAAGGAGAGAACCTGAGGGCCAGGTTGGAACAACTAGGTAAGAGCGTTGTCTTGCCAAAGGAGTTGGTACTCGCCGCTACAGAGCTCCGACTGTTAGGGAATGACGCTGCCCATGTCGAGTCGAAGGATTACGAAGCTGTTGGGCAGGAGGAGGTTGAACTGGCTGTGGAGTTTGCGAGGGAGATCCTTAAAGGTGTCTATCAGGTACCGCGGACTCCTTCGAGCGACTCCAGGCCATGAAGAAGCCAAGCACGAGTTGAACGCGTGGGTTCCCCGGCCTTGCGGCGGAGTCATTCGTTCAGGCCACCCACACGCACCAGGCCTTAAGGTTCGACATCGATGGAATGGCTTGGCATGTTCGAGGTTCCCGAGCGCGGGAATGCAGTCGGCGGTCGCCTCGTCATCGACGGAGCCACGTCCAGGCTGACGACATTCGCTGCATTACTTCCGGCCGAACCACTCACCTCCGGACAAGTGCATTTCAACCACCGGAAGTCCCGTCCGGTTACCGATGGTCTGGGGATCCGATCGACGGCAAAGAAATCACGCTCCTTGACCTTGAGACAGGATTCCAACTCGGCCCAGGATGGTCTGGTAACGAGGAATGGAGTTGCACTTTTGCCATCGATGGCCGGCTAGACGTTGATCACCCCCTTACGTTCGAGTCGGTTCAGTGCGAACTAACGCACCTGAGCGCCTGGCTCGACGCTCCAGTCCCACGGGAGAAAATGCTGTTGCCCGCACGCGGTATTGAAGTTGCGGCCGGTGCCACCACTCTTGCTGAGATCGACCTCGATGACGCCTCAGTTGAACTGGTAACGGGCTTGGGCACGCAACGTGGTTTCGACAATCTATTTCTGCCACGATCAGATCGACGTGCAACAACTCGCTCCAAAAGACCGACGGTTTCACATTCCTCACGGAGGGCATGCAATCGCCGTTGTGACTGATTGGTCGAGACGACGTTGAGGATTCCTCCCGTATCCAGCAGTATCGATCGCGCGGCCGGATGGGCCTGGCGGCTACTTGTGTGCGTCGCCGCTTTGGCGCTGGTGCTTTTCTTGCTCTGGTACCTGGATGTGATCGTGCTGCCGACGATCATCGCTCTCACCATTGCTCCGGTGCTCACGCCGGTGGCCAATTGGTTTCGACGGCGCGGTTGGAATCGGGCGGCGCCGGCGATCGCACTCGTGGCAGGCATCCTGCTAGTTGCCGGACTCCTCGCCATAGTCACTGTGTCAGTCGTCAGGGGTTACGACGATCTGGCCGTGGCGATAACCGAAGGGGTCGACAATGCGACGAGTTGGCTGGAAGGCCCACCACTCAACCTCGAGCTTGACGGCAGCATCGGCGAATCGTTGGGTGACCTCTGGCGGCAAGGCTCTCAGTACCTGGTAGCCGGAGCCCTCTCCGGAGTCTCCCTGATCACCGGACTCGTTCTTGCTTTAGCGGTCCTCTATTTTGTGCTGCGGGACGGCGAATCGCTGTGGCAAGGGATCCTGCGACGGTTCTCTCCGGAGTCGCGGGCGAGTGTCGATCGCGCTGGATCAAGGGCCTGGGAGACCCTCGGTGGCTTCTTCCGGGGAACAGCGATGATCGCGGCGATCGACGCCATCCTCATCGGGATCGGCCTTTTCATCCTCGGGGTTCCCCTGGCATTCGCCTTGACCGTGCTCATCTTTCTCGGCTCCTTTATCCCGTTTGTCGGAGCGACGCTGGCCGGATTGGTTGCCGTGCTGGTTGCATTTGCCGACGGGGGTCTTGCTCGGGCCCTGATCGCGCTGGCGATCGTTCTGGGGGTCCAGTTCCTCGAGGGGAACTTCCTCCAGCCGATCATCCAAAGCCGGACTGTCGACCTACACCCGGCCATCATCCTCCTGGCCGTGGCCGCCGGTGGAACCCTCTTCGGAATCCTCGGGGCCTACCTCGCGGTTCCGCTGACGGCGGTAACCTTCGCGATCTTCAACTCTCTCGCCTCCGAATCCACTCGCATTCCAGAGACGGCTTAGCTTGTCGCAGCCGCCTGCCGCCCGATGACCTTCCGGATCGGATTCAAGACCTCGCCGCAAGCAGTGGACTGGGCAACGCTCAATGACACGTGGGCCGCGGCGGGCCAGCTCGAGGTGTTCGATGCAGGTTGGCTCAACGACCACCTGGTCGATATCGATCCGAGCCGTGGCCAGAGCTCATGGGAAGCGTTCACCCTCCTAGCCGCGCTCGCCCGGCATGTACCAGGGAAATGGGTCGGGCATGCGGTGCTTTCGAACACATTCCGTCATCCGGCGGTGCTGGCCAAAGCCGCGACGGTGATGGACCACTTCACGGACGGGCGTTTCATCCTCGGTCTAGGGGCAGGCTGGCTTGCAGCAGAACACGAACCGATGGGTATTTCCTTGCCGCCCATCGGTGAACGGATCGACCGCTTGGAATCGGCGGTCGCAGTGCTCGAAGCGCTGTTCTCATCAGATGCAGCAGAGATGCCCGGCGTCACTCGTCCCGACGACTTCTATCCGCTCGCGGGAGCGGTCAACTCGCCTTCGCCGCTCACACCGGGCGGCCCTCCCATCTATCTCGGTGGACAGAAGCGGCGCGGGATCGCTCTCGCGGCGCGCTCGGCCAAGGGCTGGATCATGCCCGGTGACCGCGCAGGCGACTTTGGCCTATCTCGAGGACCGACGCAATGCGATTCTGCGGGCTCTCGAGAAAGAAGGTCGGGATCCGGCCGGTTTTGCGTTCGTCGGCCAGGTCGCGTCAAGTGCGAATGCGAGCGATCGACGAGACGCGCTGGATGGAGCCAGGGCAATGGTGAACGCCGGTGCCACCGAGATCATCGTCGGGATTGCGGCTGCGGAAGGCTCAAGCGCGCTGGAGACGGCTGCTCACGAGATCGGTCATCCGCTGCGCGACGAAGCCGGCCTCTAATCCGCCGGCGGATGAGTGCGCCGTTTGTTGGCTCGTTCCTAACTCAATTCAAGAATGATCGGTCGAGCTCGTCGATTGAGGAGACGCCGATCAAGATCATCGTTCGGCGGATGTCATCGGCGAACCAGCTCAAGACACGATCGACCCCTCGCTCGCCTGCGGCGCCGAGTCCGTAGAGGTAGGCGCGACCCGCCATGGCGGCGGTCGCTCCGGCCGCGACCGCTTTGACAATGTCGCTTCCGCGCCGGACTCCACCATCGCAGATGATCTCCAGACGACCGCCAACAGCGTCCGCCACCGGGGCAACGAGACTGAAAGGTGCCGGTGAACCATCGAGTTGACGACCGCCGTGGTTCGACAATGCGATGGCTTCAACACCTGCGTCGGCAGCGAGGACAGCGTCCTCAACCGACTGAATTCCTTTGATGACAATCGGGCCAGCCCAGACCGAACGTAGCCACTCCACGTCCTGCCACGAGAGGGCGGACTCGAACTGTTGATTGAGGTACTCGGACAGGTTCACCGGGGTAGATCCATCTCCGACTCCACGACCAACCACATTGGCAAAGCGGATCGGATCGGCTCTAAGAAACGACCAGGTCCATGATGGGTGGATCGCCGCATCGAGGATCGTTCCGGGCCCCAGTTTGGGCGGCAACGCGAAGCCCCGACGCACGTCGCGCTCTCGACGACCGAGCACGGCTGTGTCCACCGTCAGCACCAAGGCTTCGTAGCCCGCGCCGGCGGCGCGATCTGCCATCTCCTTGATCAGCCCGCGATCCTTCCACGCATAAACCTGAAGCCACAGTCGACCGCGGCTCACGGCCCGCACTTCTTCAATGGACCGCGTGCCGAGAGTCGACAAGGTGTAGGGCAGGCCCGCACGGTCGGCAGCACGAGCCACCGCGAGCTCGCCCTCAGGGTCGGCGATCCGGGTGAATCCCGTGGGGGCAAGCGCCAGTGGATAAGACAGGGGTTGACCGAGAAGCGTTGATTTGATCTCGACGTCTTTGATACCTCGCAAAACACGAGGCCGAAAAGTGATTTCGGCGAAGGCCTTCTGGCTCGCCACCAGGCTTCGTTCGTCCTCAGCCCCGCCGTCGATGTAATCGAACACGCCCCCGGGAAGGCGCCGCCGGGCAATCTTCCGAAGATCCTCCACCGACGCTGCGCGCATCAGGCGTCGCTCAACGGGATCTGTCTCTAATCGTTGGAATCGGACCACCGATCGGAGAGTTGCGAGGATCTGGCGCAGGGAAAGCGATCGGTTCACCAACGCATTCTGGCGCACCCGTACAATGACCGGATGAGCAGGTCTATCGAGCCGATTGCTTGCTCGCTCCCTGCCAGAGAATCCTCGGACCAGGTCGGTGAATGGCACGACCTGACGTCTAGAACTCTCACCAGGCACCGAATCGCCGATGGTTACGAGATCACCTTTGGCGCAAGTGAAGCGGCGTTGGTTGAGGACCTCGCCAGACGCGAGTCGGCTTGCTGTGGCTTTCTCAACATCGCCACCGAGCGATTCGCCGGGGGTATTCGCCTTGTCATGACTTCGAACAACCCCGAGGCAGTGCCGGTCATCGACCTTTTGGTGGGGCGAGACTTCTTCGAATAATGGCGGCGGTTACCAAGAGTCCCGTCGTCATCACCTTTTGGAAGGTGCATCGATTCCTGCTGCGAGTCACCCGAGGTCGGCTCTTCACTCGACTTGGACCGGGAACACAGTTGCTCCTGATCACCAAAGGTCGGAAGACCGGTGAGCCTCGATCAGTGGCCCTGTCATATATGAGATATGCCGAGGGCTGGATCGTGGTCGCATCCAACGCAGGGGAGAATCGCCATCCGGCCTGGTGGCTCAATCTGCTGTCAGATCCGAGCGCCACTGTCACCGTCGAGGGTCGAATCCTTTCCAGTCACAGCCCATGAATTGGAAGAGCCACGAACGAAGCGAAGTCTTTTCCCGTTTCGTTGCTGAGCTTGACGAGAGCTACCTCGAGTACCAACGAAGGACGTAGCCGCCGGCTGCCGATCGTGGCATTGACAAAGACCACTCTCTGAACGCGATCGATCTCGCCGCCAAGGTGCTCGGCGAGCACCTGCCGATCCTGGCTTTCACCGGCGCCGGTATCTCGACCGAATCCGGGGTGCCCGACTTTCGGGGTCCCAACGGGCTGTGGACCAAGATGGATCCGGCCGACTTCACCATCCAGAAATACCTCAGCGATCCCGAGCGCCGCCAACGCGGTTGGAAGTTGCATGCCGAAGGACAGCTGTGGGGAGCCCGGGCTCCGCTGGAGCCGAATCGAGCGCACCTCGCACTCGTTGATCTCCATCGCGCCGAGAAGCTCCACGGATGCGTAACTCAGAACGTCGACGGGCTCCACATCAAGGCGGGGTTGCCCGAGGAAGTGGTCGCCGAGGTTCACGGTCACGTTCGCGACGGTGCGCTGCGTCGACTGCAAAACCACCTGGCCCACCGAGACCGTGCTGGCGCGAGTGGACGAAGGAGAGGCGGAGCCACGTTGTGTCGAGTGCGGGGGCATCATCAAGACGACGACCGTGATGTTCGGCGAGCAGCTCGTCCCAGAAACTATGGAGAAGGCATGGGATCTCGCGGATCAGTCGGGCTCAGTCCTGGCTATCGGGACCACTCTCGGCGTTTGGCCAGCCGCTGAAATTCCGTTTGCAATGGTTCAGACAGGGAAGCCTTTGGTGATCATCAATCAGGGTGAGACCGAGATGGACCGCCTCGCTGAGGTACGGCTCGATGGTGGTGCCGGTGAGCTGACAGAGCTAGATCGCGACCGGCTAATTCGCTGACATTTCGCCCACCATTTCTTATCGTCTTTCTTGTGAGCGACGAACTGCGCGCGATAACTGAGGCCGACCTTCCCGAGCTCTATGAGCTACAGCGTCGGGCCGAGATCTATGACAAGGTCCCACTTGTCACCCCCTGGGAAGAGTTCGAGGAGGTCAAGGATGACCCCGCCACGAATCTCGCCGCTGACTCCGTCATGGTGTTACGCGATGACCGGGCGATCGGTTTCGGACGTGTGTGGTATCGGTCCTCCGACGACGGCGATCACGCCCGGGCCTTCATGATGGGCTCAGTCGATCCGCCGTTTCGACGTCAGGGTGTCGGGAGCCAGATCCTCGAATGGACGATGGCGAGAGGCCGGGAGGCGATGTCCACTGCCCCGCCCGAGCAAGAGCGATTCCTCCGGACGTTCGCCTTCGACTTCGAGCACGAAACGATCGCCCTCTATGAACGCCACGGTTTCAAACCGATCCGCTATTTCGCCGAGCTCGTTCGCCCCCTGCCGGAACCGATCGCGGTACTTGCAGTCGAAGGTATCGAAATCACGGGCTGGGACCCAACGAGATCCGAGGAGGTGCGGCAGGTGATGAATCTGGCCTTCCGGGATCACTGGGGCACCACCCCGATTGACCCTGCCAGCTGGGAGCACCGGCTCGGGGGGACCGGTACCCGCCTCGACGTCAGCTATCATCGCCCTTGCCGACGACAAGGTGGTCGGAGCGTGTCTCAACGCCCACTTTCCCGAGCGATCAGGAGGTGACCGGACGGCTCGACGGCATCATCGACCAACTCGGCACGCATCCCGGCTATCGCAAGCGGGGCATTGCCTCGGCGCTGATCGAGACTTCCTGTGAGCGCTTCCGTCAGATCGGGTGGGACCACGCCCTGATCGGAGTCGACAGCGAGAACCCGACCGGGGCTTATCGACCTCTATCAGGGACTCGGCTTTCAACCCCTGCACCGATCGATGCAGCACCAGCTCCAGGTCTGAAAAACACCGCAGCGCGGGTAGCCTCCGACCTATGGGTTACAAGGCGCCGCTCGACGAGATCGAGTTCACCCTCGCCAACATCGTCGACCTCGAATCGATCTCGAAACTCAACGGTTTTCAACACGCCGATCTTGGCCACGGTCAGTGGAGTGCTCGAGGAAGCGGGACGCTTCTTCTCCGAGGTGATCGCGCCGCTCAATCGGATCGGTGACCAGCAAGGGAGCAAGCTCCAAGCCGACGGCACGGTGACAACTCCCGACGGTTTCCGGGACGCGTATGAAGAAGTACGTCGATGCGGGTTGGGGCGGCGTCCACATCGCGGAGAAATACGGCGGCGGCGGCATGCCCTACACCGTCGGCGTGGTCGATTCAGGAGATGTTCAAGTCGGCGAACATGGCCTTCTCGCTCTGTCCGCTTGCTGACCCAGGCATCGATCGAAGCGCTCATGAGCCACGGCTCGCCCGAGCAGCAGGCGCTCTATCTCGAGAAGCTCGTCAGCGGGGAGTGGAGCGGAACGATGTGCCTCACCGAACCGCAGGCCGGCTCGGATGTCGGCGCTCTCACGACCCGAGCCGAACCTCAGGACGACGGCACCTATCGCCTCTTCGGACAGAAGATCTTCATCACCTGGGGCGAGCACGACCTGGCGGAGAACATCATCCACCTCGTCCTGGCCCGTACTCCTGGCGCGCACCCAGGCACCAAAGGCATCTCGCTCTTTCTCGTCCCCAAGCTGATGCCCGACGCCAATGGCAAGCCGGGCGAAGCCAATGATCTCAAGGTGGTCTCGATCGAGCACAAGATGGGAATCAATGCCTCGCCCACCTGTGTGTTGTCGTTCGGCGACAACGGTGCGGGAGCGGTCGGCTATCTCATCGGAGACGAGCAGTCGGGCATGAGGTACATGTTCACGATGATGAACACCGCCCGTGTCGGCGTCGGAGTCGAGGGGCTCGTCGATCACCGAAGCCGCCTACCAGAAAGCGCTCGAGTTCGCTCACGTCCGCAAGCAAGGCCGCGAACCCGGGCTAACCGAGGACGCGGTCATCGTCGAGCATCCCGATGTCCGCCGCATGCTCCTGACGATGAGGGCCTACAAGGAAGCGATTCGCGGGCTCCTCTATATCAACGCCCGACAGGTCGATCTGGAACGTCATGCAGAGTCGACCGAGGAGCGAGAGTCGCGCCGCGGAGCTCAGTCGCCCTGCTCACGCCGATCTCCAAAGCCTGGTCGACCGACGTCGGAGTCGAAATGGCTTCGCGTCGGCATCCAGGTGCACGGCGGCATGGGCTTCATCGAGGAGACCGGAGCCGCCCAGTTCTACCGCGACATCCGCATTGCCCCGATCTATGAAGGGACCAACGGGATCCAATCGATCGATCTTGTCACCCGCAAGCTCGGGATGCGCCACGGTCAAGTGGCAAAGGAATTCTTCGAGCTCATCGAGGCCGACGTGGCCGAGGCGCCGGAAGGAGCTCGCCGATCTGGCCGCTCCGCTCCTCGCGCGCCCTATCGAGCTTGCGAACTGCCACCGACCATCTCCTCGCGGCCTGCGATCCCAACGAGGTGCTGGCCGGTGCCACTCCCTATCTAAAAATGTTCGGCCTCGTGATCGGTGGATGGGTGCATCTGCAATCGGCCGTGGCCGCCAACGCGGGTTTGAAGTACGAAGTCCGACCGACTTCCTCGAAGGGCCGTCTCGGGCTCGGCCACGTTTCTACAACATCGCAGATTCTTCCCCAAGCCAACGGGACTGCTCTTGGCCGTTACTGCGACCAGCACGCAACTCGACGGCGCGTTCCTCTAGACGGATGGACCTCGCCGGCAAGGTGGCGGTGGTCACCGGCGGCGCCAGCGGAATCGGTGCCGCTTTGGCGAGGGCGTTCGCCACAGAAGGAGCACAAGTCGCCGTCGCCGATCTCAACGGAGCCGGCGCGAATGAAGTTGCGGCCGAAGTCGGGGGCATCGCCTTGACGATCGATGTCTCCATCGAGTCCGACAACGCCGCCCTCATTGACGAAGTCGAGAACAGCTGGGACCGATCGATCTCTTCTGCGCCAACGCCGGAATCGCTTTCGACGGATCCGAGCAAAGCCCCGACGAGGACTGGGAGCGGATGTGGCGAGTCAACTTCCTCTCCCATGTCTATGCCGCCCGGCACCTCATCCCACGCTGGAAAGAACGGGGTGGGGGCTACCTGCTGGTGACGGCTTCGGCGGCCGGACTGCTCTCCAACCTTGGTGCAGCTCAGTATTCAGTGACCAAACATGCCGCCGTGGCCTTCGCCGAATGGCTATCGATCACTTATGGCGATGAAGGGATCAGAGTCTCCTGTCTCTGCCCCCAGGGCGTGCTCACCCCGATCCTCGACCATGCCTCCGAAGTGAACGAGTTCCTCCGGGCCTCGGCAATAACGCCCGAGCAGGTCGCAGCCGACGTCGTGGCCGGGATCGCCGCCGAACGATTCTTGATCCTGCCCCATCCCGAAGTAGCTCAGTTCGAACAACGGCGGGCAGCGGATCGTGATCGATGGCTGGAAGGTATGAGACAACTCAGTCGTAACCTGAAGGGATGACGAAGCGACGGGTTGCCGTCACCGGGCTCGGCATCGTCTGCCAACCGGGTATTGGCGTCGATCAGTTCTGGGAGGGCCTCAAGATGCCTCCGATCGCCGGCGAACACCATCAGATCGAGGGTTGGGACGCTGAGAAGTGGATGCCGAAAAAGGAAGCGCGTCGCCTTGATCGTTTCGCCCAGATGGCGATCGTCGCCGCCGAAGAAGCGCTCGCGCAGGCAGGCGAACTAACCGCTCCACTCGACCGCATTGCCGTACCAGTGGCCAGCGGGATCGGCGGTCTCGAAGCACTCGAAGAACTGGTCGAAGTCGCGTACTTCGGAGGAGCGTCGCCCCTCACCGCTGTTGGTGCCGATGATGATGTGCAACGCAGCGGCTGCAGCGATTTCGATCAAATACGGATTTGGCGGGCCCGTCACCACCCAGGTCGTCGCCTGTGCCGCTGGCGGCCAGGCGATCATCGATGGCATGCGGGCCATCCAATGGGGCTACGCCGACGTCGCAGTCGCCGGTGGAGCGGAAGCTGCGATCAGAACCCCTTCCATTGCCGGTTTCGTCTCCGCCCGGGCCATGTCGCCGACACTGACCGC
Source organism: uncultured Acidimicrobiia bacterium (assembly GCA_963840175.1). Classification (GTDB taxonomy): domain Bacteria; phylum Actinomycetota; class Acidimicrobiia; order Spongiisociales; family ZC4RG35; genus JACCTH01. The sequence goes on along the minus strand of CAWIXU010000007.1, from coordinate 108,199 downwards.
CCGCCCCTTCTCAGTCGATCGAGATGGAATGGTGCTCGGCGAGGGTGCGGCGATCCTGATTTTCGAAGAGTGGGAGATGGCCCAGGCGCGTGGCGCCACGATCCTGGCCGAGATGACCGGCGGTGCCGCAACCGGTGACGCCCATCACCTCACCGCCCCTCATCCCGAGGGGGCCGGGGCCGAAAGAGCGCTGCGCCTGGCTCTGGCCGATGCCGACCTCGAGCCGGCTGACGTCGGCTATGTCAACGCCCACGGGACCGGGACCGACCTCAACGACAGCACCGAAGGTGCGGTCATCGCCCGGGTGTTCGACCAACAACCTCCGGTGTCGTCGATCAAGGGATGCGACCGGCCACGCGCTGGGTGCGAGCGGAGCGATCGAAGCCGTCACTGCGGTGGTGGCCATCCAGAAACGGGAATTGCCTCCAAACCTCGGTCTCACGACTCAAGACCCGGAGATCCCCTTGACCGACCTTGTTCTTGAGCCTCGAGAGTTCACCCCTGCGCCGATCGTGTCCAACTCTTTCGGTTTCGGCGGTCACAACACTGTGCTGGTGATCTCGCCTCCGTCGTAATCTGACAGTCGTAACGACACGGGAGCCCCAGATCATCAATTTGGGGCTGAGAGGGAGTCGCACTCCGACCGTAAGAACCTGATCCGGGTAATGCCGGCGTAGGAAGGACAGATGAAAAAATTCGTGATGGCGGCAGTGGTACTGCTGCTATTCGTCGCTTGTGGCAACGACCAACCGGCGACCCTCACTTTGATGGCGCACGACTCGTTCGCCGATGCGGTCGACGAAAACGACGTTCGCCGCGTTCACCGATTCCACTGGCATAGCCGTCGAAGTCCTGGCTTCAGGTGACGCCGGAGCGATGGTCAATCAGGCGATTCTGACCAAGGACAACCCGCTGGCAGATGTCCTCTTTGGCATCGACGACACCTTCTTACAACGAGGACTGAACGAAGGCATCTTCGAATCATTCGTCAGCGAGCGGCTCGCCGAAATCCGGCCCGAGTTGCTGCCCGCCACCGACGCGGTCACACCGATCGACTACGGCGACGTCTGCCTCAATTACGACAAGGAGGTCTTCGAGTCGGCGCCGGTCACTTTGCGAGGATTTGCCCGGACTGGCCAACCAACTCGTGGTCGAGGATCCCTCGCTGTCTTCGCCCGGTCTTGCCTTCCTATTGGTGACAATTGAACGCTTTGGGGAAAGCGGCTGGCAGGACTACTGGATCGAGTTACGGGACAATGGCGTGCTCGTTGCACCTGGCTGGACCGAGGCTTATTACGGAGAGTTCTCCGGTGGCGCCGGGGAGGGAACGAGACCGCTGGTCGTGTCGTACGCGTCGTCGCCTCCGGTGGAGGTGCTCTTTTCCGATCCGCCGGTCACCGAGGCACCGACCGGGGTGATCACCGACGGCTGTTATCGACAGACGGAATTCGCCGGCATCCTCGCCGGAACCGAACACGCTAAACAGGCGGGCGCGCTCATCGATTTCATGCTGTCGCCTGAGTTTCAGGCGACGATCCCACTTACCTGGTTTGTCTATCCAGCCAATTCCACAGTCGCACTTGCCCGAGGTTTTCGTCGAGCACTCCACTGTCCCCGAGCACGCAATCACGCTGGACCCGGAGATCATCGAACAGAATCGAGAGCGATGGCTGACCGAGTGGGCCGACCTCTTCGCCTGAGAAGCTGGTGGGTCTGGGTCCTGCCAGTCGCGTTCCTCGGCTACTTCTTCCTCTTTCCGGTTACGAGGGTGCTGATCCACGCCCTCGAGGAGAACGCGTTCGCCGAGCTGACCAGGCCCAGGTTCTTGGCCTCGGCCTGGTTCACTGTTTGGCAAGCGGTGCTGTCCACCTTGCTGACCCTGGTGGCTGCCCTGCCGCTGACCTGGGCGCTCGCTCGATTCAATTTTCCTGGCAAGCCCCTCGTCAGAGCTTTGGTCACCATTCCCTTTGTGCTCCCCACGGTCGTGGTCGGAGCCGCGTTTTCTGGGACTTATGCCGCGGGGGGTCGGAGCGATCCTCGCCGCCCATGTCTTCTTCAACATTGCTGTGGTCGTGCGAACCGTGGGCGGAGTCTGGAGCCGGATCGATCGGCGAATGGAAGAAGCCGCCCGGGTGCTCGGAGCTTCGCCATGGCGAGCTGCCTGGGCGATTTCCTTTCCCTTGCTGCGGCCGGCGCTGGTGTCAGCCGCAGCCGTCGTCTTTCTCTTTTGCTTTGCGTCGTTTGGAGCCGTGCTGATTCTCGGCGGTGGACGTTTACGCACGATCGAGGTCGAGATCTATCAGCAGGCAGTCAACTTCGGCAACCTCCCGGTCGCCGCGGCGTTGGCAGTCTTGCAACTCCTCTTTGTGATCATCTCGCTCTGGCTGTCGTCGCACTGGCAGCGGCAGACGACGGTTGACCTCAACGCGGAGGCCGCACTCCCCCGGCCGCGTGCACGGCAACAACCTGCGGTGGCAACGATCGTTCTGGCAAGCCTTGCTTTGCTCTCGGTCCCACTCTGGGCCTTGGTCGTCAGCTCGTTCGGTGGGTGGTCGTTCTCGGCACCGGGCCAAAGCCTTGACCCGCTGGCAGCTATCGGCAACTCGCTTCTCTACGCAGGCATCGCAACCCTGATTGCGACGACCATCGGACTGCTGGCCGCGCGCACCATTGCGGCAAGTCGCGGGCGGGCAGGGACATGGTTCGACGCTCGGCCTCATGCTCCCGTTGGGCACTTCGGCGGTCACCGTCGGATTCGGGTTCCTGCTCGCTCTCGACTGGCCCGTCGATCTGCGCGGAACCGCGGCGTTGGTGCCACTTGCACACGCACTGGTGGCAATGCCGTTCGTTGTGCGAGCGACCCTCCCGTTGCTTCGGTCGATTCGCCCGCAGCTGCGCGAAGCGGCGGCAGTGCTCGGAGCCTCGCCTGCTCGCGTCTGGCGAGAGATCGACTTGCCGATTGTGAGCCGCGCCGTGCTGGTTGGGGCGGGATTGGCTGCCGTCGTCTCGCTCGGCGAGTTTGGCGCAACCTCGTTTGTCGTTCGTCCCTCGAGCGTGACGGTGCCGACATTGATCTTCCGTTTGCTCGGCCGGCCGGGAACTGCTTCCTATGCACAGGCGATGGCACTCGCCGTGATCCTCGCCGGGCTGACCGCCGTCGTCGTGCTTCTGATCGACCGACTGCGGGGCGAGTGGGCCGGAACCTTCTGATGTTGCTGGTCGAGGGCGTCACGGTGCGTTTCGGCGAGAAGGTCGCTCTGGACGGCGCCACGCTCGAAGTCGGATCGACCGAGACCGTCGCCCTTCTTGGCCCTTCAGGCTCGGGTAAGTCAACCTTGCTCCGGGCTATCGCCGGGCTCGAAGTGCTGGATCGGGGCCGAATCACCATTGACGGCGAAGACCTGGCAAAGACTCCGACCCATCTCCGCCGCTTCGGGCTCATGTTCCAGGGCTATGCGCTGTTTCCTCATCTCACCGTGGTCCAGAACATCGCCTTTGGTCTGCGGATGCAAGGAATGGACGAAAGCAAAGCCACAGAGGCGTTGGCCCTCGTCGGCCTCGAGGCTATGGCCGGTCGTTCGGTCGATCGCCTCTCTGGGGGCGAGCAGCAGCGAGTCGCCCTCGCCCGCACCCTTGCTCCCGAGCCGCGAGTGGTCATGCTTGACGAGCCAGTCGGTGCCCTCGATCGACAACTGCGACGCCGGCTCATCGAAGAGATGGGCGAAATGTTGACCGGACGTTGTGTGATTTACGTCACCCACGATCACGACGAGGCTCGTTCAATAGCCGACCGAATTGCCTTGCTGCACGATGGCCGTGTCGTCCAGACCGGACGTTATGAAGAGCTGGTCGACACCCCGGCCAACGATTGGGTTGCCGGATTTCTTGCGGGTTAAATCGCACCCATTAGCTCGGCGAAGTCCGGCGGCGGACGCGTCGGGCGACCTTCAAGGTTGGTGAATGCGGCTCGCAGATCGAGCGTGGCAATGACATCGTCGCCGCGCCGGATCTCCTGGGACCATTTCGAGCTCGCCCGGGCGATCTCGGCCACGGTCGTCGAGACGACGAGGTCGTCGTGCAGAGTCGCGGCGTTGAAGAAGCGAGCAGTCAGCTCCACCAAGACGATCTGAAACCCGCGTCGGGACATGACGTCGAGACCAAGGCCGACCTCCGCTAGAGCCTCGACTCGCGCGGCTTCGAAGTACTGCAGGTAGGAGGTGTGGTTGACGTGGTTGTAGGGATCGAGCTCGTAGAAACGGGGACGGAGCGAGAACCGGTGCACCACGGAGAGTTTCTAGTGCTCTGCCGCGATGCAGAACTCGTTGCCGTCGGGATCGGCCATCACCCTCCATGAAAACCCGGGCACTTCGTGATCCTCGACACGTGAGCCGCCCAGCTCAACGATCCGCTTGGTGGCGGCTTCCATATCTTTGACGCTCGTGTCGAGATGCAGACGCCGGCGGCCGGGAGTGGGGTCGGCAACTCGCTGGAAGGCGATCGAGAATGCGCCAGCGCGCTGCGGCTTGGTCCAGATGAAGCCCGGAACTTCCCGCGCGATCTCCACCCCGAGAAGCTCGGTCCAAAACTTCGCCAGCGCCATTTCATCGGTGGTGTTGATGACCACCGATCGAACCTCGATGCCTGCCTCGGGCATACCTCCTCCTACTCTCGCCGCATGCGTGCTTGGCTTCTCGATGACACTACGGGAATAGGCGCTCTTCGGCTGGGCGAGGTGCCCGAGCCGCAGCCCGGTCCGGGAGAGGTGCGAGTGCGTTTGCGGATCGCCGGTCTCAACCACCTGGACGTCTGGGTAACGCAGGGACTTCCCAAACCCAAAACACTTCCCCACATCCTCGGTAGCGATGGCGCGGGCACTGTGGACGCGGTAGGCGAAGGTGTCAGCGAATGGGCGGTGGGAGATGAGGTGATCATCAACCCCTCGCTGTCATGCGGGGAGTGCGAATATTGCACGACAGACAACATGGTCTTCTGCGCGCAGTACACGATTCTCGGGGAGCGAGTGCCGGGAACGCTGGTCGACATGATCGCTCTCCCGGCTTCGAATCTGTTTCGCAAGCCAGCCGACGTGTCGTGGGAAGTCGCGGGAAGCTTCGGCTTGGCAGCCTCGACGGCCTATCGCATGCTTGACCGGGCCGGACTCAAATCTGACGAGACCGTGCTTGTGGTCGGCGTAGGAGGCGGAGTTTCGTCGGCCGCGGCACTGATCGCTCGGGCGTTTGGGGCGCGAGTGCTCGTGACGTCTCGGGACCAGGCCAAGATTGATTGGGCGATGGCTAGTGGAGCCGAGGCAGGCTTCGACTCGACCGGCGAATTCTCGAAAGAAGTCAAGGAACTCACGGGGCGGCGCGGTGCGAATGTCGTGGTCGAGAACGTCGGTCAGGCGACCTGGGATCAGTCGTTTCGCTCGCTCGCGCCCGGGGGTCGGTTGGTGGTGTGCGGAGCGACGGCAGGAAACAAGGTCGCGCTCTCTTTGCCTGTCCTCTGGTTCAAACAATTGGAGATCATCGGCTCAACGATGGCCAATCGTTCGCAGTTCGCGGCGACGCTCGATCTGGTGGAGTCCGGGCGACTGCCGATATCGATCGACCAGGTTTACGACTTCGAGAATGCTCCCGATGCCTTCCGACGCCTTGAGTCGGGCGACCAATTGGGCAAAGTGGCGATTTCCTTCGCTTAGAAGATCGAGGCCGGGTCGAGATTGGCGCCTGACAGCACCACCACAACCGTCTCGTCTTTTCCCGGTTGGTAAACACCGGAGAGCAAGGGCAGCGGTGCCGGCGCGCCGCACCAGGCTCGACCATGATCCGAGATTGCGACCAGAGCCGGCGTTGAGCTTCGAGTACCGCGTCGTCGGTCACGAGAATCGAATCGTCGATCCACTTCGGCTCACCTCCCAGGCAATATTGCCGAATCGCTTCGATCCCAATGAACTGACTGCGATTCCACCGACCTCGACATCGACCGGTCCTCCCTGCCGGCGAGCCTCGAACAGGGTCGGAGTCAATTCGGTCTCGACGCCAACGATTCGCCTTCGTCCTGGACCGCGAGTGCAATTCCGGCTATCAGCCCGCCACCGCCGACCGAGACCACCACCGTGTCGGCGTCGGGAACTTGTTCTCTGGATCTCGAGTCCGCAGGTGCCGGCACCCTCGACGACCTTGTCCTGGTCGTAGGCGTGAGCGAGAAGACCGCCGTTCGCCGCCACGAACTGGCGACTCGCTTCGAGGGCGTCGCCGTAAAAGCCGTCGATGACCGTGACCTCGGCTCCGGTCGAGCGAACGTTGTCGATCTTGGCCGACGGCGACGTGCTCGGCACGAACAGATGGGCTTTGGCCCGAAGCCGGCTCGCGGCGTAACCGAGGGCGAAGGCGAAGTTGCCTCCAGAGGCGGCCACCACCGGGTCGGATGGTGAATCGCCGTGCACATGAGCGAGGACCAGGTTGAATGCGCCTCTGACCTTGAAGCTGCCGGTCCGTTGGAGCATCTCGAGCTTGAAGAGCAACCGGCCGTTCAGGTCGAAGTCTGGCTGCGTCGACCTCGATCACCGGAGTACGACGGGTGTAGGAGCAAGGCGTTTGGCAGCAACGCCAATTGACTCACGACTGATTTCCATTGCCTGCAGTCTTACCGACTCGGAGCGTCCAATCCCCCTAGTAGCCGCACAAGCCCTGCCTCTATACTTCCGGCCCGCCGGTTTTGTGGCCGGTCCCACCGGGGGTGTGGTGAAGTCTGGAGTTCACGCCGGCCTGTCAAGCCGGAGGTCGCGGGTTCGAATCCCGTCATCCCCGCCCAACACCCAACGCGGCCAGGTAGCTCAGTTGGTAGAGCGACGGTCTGAAAAACCGTAGGTCGGCAGTCCGATTCTGCCCCTGGCCACCGATAGCAATGGGGCGCCCGATAATGGATGAATAGGAGACGATGCACGACGTTGCCGCTTGATGGCCCCACTGTTGCGCTAGAGGCCCTCCCGTTCCATGCCACCAATTGTTGGTTCAACCAGTGAAGGCAACCCGGTCGATAATCGCCGCCATTGCTATTCGATTGGTGGCGGGCAAGCCAAGTCGGAAAAGGACGTAGCCGTCCTTGTAAACGTAGGTGAGGTCGCCGCCCATCCTTCTGGCCAGGTCACGGGATACAGAGAGGCCTAACCCAAGTGGTCTGGGCTGGCCGGGTGCGGCTAGGCCGTAGAAGGGGTCGAACATTCTCTGGGCAGTCGCCTCAGGAATGGGTTCCCCATCGTTGAGGATCTCGATCACGAGCTGGGGCTGGTCGTGGCTTGCTCTGATGACGATTTTCGAGGTCGCGTGCCGTTTGGCGTTGTTGATGACATTCCTCAGGATCTGACGAATCCTGAGACCATCCCCTTCGATGCTGCCCAGGATTCCCACCTCGACTGCCACCGTGGGTTGGATGCCGGCCAGCAGCCGAGCCACCAGCACGTCGAGGTCCACGGGTGACCGTCGGAAGGTGATCGCTCCCGTGGAAAGCCTTGCCGCTGTCAGGTAGTCCTCCACCAGCGTCTCGAGCTCGAAGGCTGAAACCCGAACGTCTTCGATCAGCATGTCCCGCGTCTCCTTGCTGAGGGTGGGATCACTGTCCAAGAGGCTGAGAGACCCAACCACCACGGTCAGAGGCGTCCTCAGCTCATGGCTGACGCCCGCAAGGAAGCGGTCCTTCTCGGCCAGAGTGTCCTGCAGGGCAGCAATCTCACGCTTCAGATTCCGCCGCCGGCTGAGGGCATGGATGAGCCACGCAAGGAAGAGGGTGGTGCTGATCCCGAACCCCAGCGACCAAGCAGCCGCATTGCTGCGTTCGACGTCATCGAGCTCCACCCGCAGGCCGAGTGCCTGGCCGGCAACGTCGAGGGAGCCGGCCCAACGGTCGACCGATGCTGGTTCATGCGGACCCAGCGGCCCGATCTCGAGCAGGACGTCGTCGCCGAGGAGCTGTTGGGCTCTCGGCCTCAACAGCTCGTCCAACCGAAGGGTGACGATGGCCGCCCCGAGCGGGGTTCCTTCCTTTTCGATAGCTGAAACGACGACGAGGTCGCCCGCCTCATCATCCCCCGGGACCTCGACCAAATCGGAGGCAATGGCCCGGGCTTCATCGATCGACCGTTCAATGGCGGCAGCAATTGCTGGAACCGAACCGAAATCGAAACCGAACTCATAGCTAGCTTCGTCGGTCTCCGAGCTGAATAGCAACGGCCAATAGACATCCCGCGCTTGATCAGAGTCGCCGTGGAACCGGAAACGGGGCTCGATTGCAGTGGCTTCAAGGACAAATCCTTCGAGCTGATCGGCGGGGACCCGCCGGGCGAAGACCATCCGGTTACTGATCGCCGTTCCCATCACCGCCACGAAGTGTGCGAATTCCTCTCTGGTGACCTCGGTGCTGGACTCGTACAGACCCCGGATTGACTGAGCCTGCTCAACCGCGACCGAGACGAGGTCGGTGGCGGTGTTGGCCAGCTGCGCCCCGGCGTCGGCGATCCGCTCGGTCAGCTGGGCGTTCTCAGCCGCCGTCTCCTCGGAGTACTGCCGAAGGGCAGAGGTGACCCCGAGCACGACAATGAGAGCGGGAATGAAGAGTCGCCGAGCTTGCCACCTTCGAAACAGGGACACGTCCGAGGTATCGGCATAAGGTGGTTCCAAGTCAAGTCCCCGCGGGGAGCCGACAGACTCACCGAAATAGGCGCGTCGCGGCCGAGCACCTCTTCAACCGTGCTTATGCGCCCCTTTGTCGTGCAACAACGATGAGAGCTAGTGAGCCAGCCAGGAGGTAGATGGCGGCTTGCCCGTTGAGCATCGGCTGGAGGTCGACCCGGTCGACGAGTGCACCGGCGACGATCGAACCGATGCCGAGGCCGATTGCCTCGCTGGTCCCGAGGAGACCGACGACTCTGCCGACTGTTTCTCGTGGGCTCCGGGTTTGAATTGTGGTGAATAGCCCGACCGAAAGGGCAGAGCCAGGAATTCCTGACAAAGCGAACAGCACGACATAAACCCAGAGCGACGTCGTGACATGTGGGGCGTTCCAAAACATGAGCGACACAAGGCCCAATCCGACAAGCCCTACGGCGAACAGCATCAGCGCATCGACGCGCTTGGAAATCCGACCGATGATGGCCGAGCCAGCAAGCGCTCCGATCGCCATGGTCCCGCGGATTAGACCCAGCCCGCTTCCGTCATCGCCGAGGGTGTCGATCACAAACACCACAAACAACACGACAAACCCTCCCTGTGCAACCTGGGCAAGCCCTTCGAGAGAGAGAACGTGGGCAAGGGGAGGATTGGCAACAACTGCTTTCAGTGCCGTCCGGAGACGCCCTTTTGGCTCTTCGTGCGATGCAGCTGCGGCTGACGTGTCGGCTTGGATGAATTGAATCGCTATCGCGACTGCCAAAAAGCTGAGGGCATCGACAAGGATGATCGGCCCGAGTCCTCGCCAGGCAACCAACACACCACCAAGGGCGGCTCCGCCCAATCGGGCAATGCTCGAGGCGGCTCCAAGAGCCGCGTTGGCGCCCGCTATTTGATCGCTTCGCACGACTCTCGGAAGGAGAGAGACATTGGCCGGATTGTTCAGCTGGGCAAGGGTGGACTGCACACCCATAACCACGTAGGCCGGCCAGATCCGATCACCGGTGACGGCGAGAAGCGGCAGCAAGGCGACGGCTTGAGCGAGGTTCGTCCAAGTCAGAACCCGGCGCAGATTCCAGCGGTCGACGAGGCTGCCGCCGATCGGGCCGAGAAACGCGCCAGCGACAAACTGCAAGACAAAGAGGATTGCGGTTGCTCCGCCCGATCCCGTCTCGACAAAGACGAAAACAGGCAAGGCGACGGCAAGTACCCAATCTCCAGTGTCGTTGACCAGAACCGCTGACCAGGCGATTCGAAAGTCCCGATTGCGCCAAATACCCAACCCGCTCACCTTGGGAGTGGTTTCGAAGGTGCTTTCACACGGAAAGGATGGCGGCGGCGGCGTCGACGTCGGCCTTGGTGTTGTAGAGATGAAACGACATACGCACCCGTCCAGCCCGCATCGCAGCGGTGATTCCAGCGGTGGCCAGCTCTGGGCCGAAGGGGGTGTCGACGCTGACGATTGCGGTGTTGGACGGTTGGAGGCCCAGTGCGTGCCTGAGGCCGTTGGCGAGTTCGACGTTGTGCTTACCGATCGCCTGCGGTCCCATCTCGGCCAAAATTTCGAGCGTCGGCGCAGCCGCCGCATAGGAAAACCAGGCGGGTGAGGCGTTGAAGCGGCGGGCGTCGCCGGCCAGTCGCAGCGGTGGTCGGTAGATCGAAGTCCAAGGGTCGTCTCCGGCAAACCAGTTCGCGTAGCGGGGCACAAGCCAGTCTCTCCGTGTCCTTGCCGACGGTTAGAAACCCAGCACCTCGGGGCGAGCACAGCCACTTGTAGGCATGGCAGGCAGTGACGTCGAATTGGCCAGCCACGATCGGCAGCCAGCCGGCCGCCTGGGTCAAATCGACATAAGTCTTGACGCCTTCGCGCTCTGCCCGACTGGAAAGCTGATCGAGATCCAACACCCGACCGTCGGCTGATTGGACGGCACTAACCGCCACCAGGTCGACGCCGCTCTCGACCGAATCCAGTAGTGAGTCGAGAGGAACCGGTCGCACCTGTAACCGCTGGTCCGCAAGGAACGGAAACAACATCGAAGAGAAGTCTTCCTCGGCGCAGAGAACGACGGCCCTGTCGGGAAGCGAGCTCGCCACGATTCCGGATACCACCGAGACCTGACTCATCACCCCGACCGAGTTCGGTTCGGTCCCTACCAACCGGGCGTAGGCCGCTCGAGACCACGCGATATCGGAGTCGAAGGATTCGGGTCGGTCCAGGCCACGCTCCCAATTGTCCACCCGGTGACGCAGAATCTCGACGGCCACCAACGGTGGACGCCCCACCGAGGCGGTATCGAGGTAACCCGGCACCGTTGCGAACTCGTCGGACAGCAACCCATCATCGGACACGCCTCAGATTCTGACATCGCCGCCGCATGCAATCGCTCCGCCGCCTAGATTCGACGGCTCCGACCAGTCCAAACAGGAGGCAACATGGCGGACCATCCAAATGCGGCGAAGTACCGCGAGGTCACCGAATCATTTGCGGCTGGAGATTTCGGGCCGATGATGGAATCCGTGGCCGATGACGTCGAGTGGTGGTACATCGGAGGCGACACTCCGGTCCGAGGGCAAACAAGCCATGATGGAAATGATGGGAGGCTCAGACACCGAGATAAGAGCCGACCTGCACGACGTCATCGCCAACGATGAACATCTGGTGGCGCTGGTCGACGCCACCGCCACGCGGAATGGAAAGACGTTGAAATACCGGACGGCGGAGATCCACCACATGAAGGACGGCAAAGTCACCCACCGCTGGGCGTTCTCCGACGACACCGAGGCCATAGTCAAGTTCTTCGCCTAGCAAACCCAGCCGTTTGACGCGCCAAGATCCGGGGCGAAATCAATGACCGGGTCGAAGGCGTCGCGGGGCATGACGTTGTCGAAATTAGTCGTCGCCATCGATGACGAGCAGCGAACTTCTCAGCCAACTCTCGAGCGAGAGTCGACTTGCCGGCTCCACTTCGTCCATCGATGGCAACGATGAATAGCTTGATCTAATCCCGAGCGGACTCGGCGATTAGCTCGCCTAGCTCCGCCGCGCTGTCGACTTCGATCGAGGTCGAGACTAGGGGTTAGCCGCTAATCGCCTCTCCGGCCGCGTCGACCACCCACCAGATGTCAGCCACACCCTGGCCGTTCGTGTCGCCCGGTGCTTCATCGCCGATGAAGTAGTAGAGGGGCCAACCGTTGTAAACCACCTGTTCGCCTCCGCCGTCGGTGCGGGTCGCCGTCGCGAGCAATGATGCATCGACACCCTCGCCGGCACTCACCGTCGCGGTGAAGGCGGGCCAGTTAGCGGCACAGTCGTCGTAACAGGTCGGCTCGCCGCCCTGCTCGTCAGGCATGAACAGATAGAGGGTATTTCCCTCGGAGTCGGTGAGGACATCACCGAGTTCGGTGCTGCTCAACATGAGCGTTTCTTCGCCGGCAGCTCCTGCCGTGGTTGTCGCGCCGGCTGCGGTAGTAGCCGGCGGGTTCCGCGGTGGTTTCGGTCGGAGCCGTTGTCGCCGGGGTTGCGGCCGTGGTTGCAGGTGAGTCGTCGGTGGTTGGTGTCGTGTCGCCGCCGCAAGCGAAGACGAGGGTGAAAATGGCCACGAGGGCCAAGGAATGTCGTTTCATGTTTTCCTCCTTGCGGAGCAATACGAACGCGATGAGCGGCGGGGGTTCGCGTCGTTCTGATGGGCCGGTATCCGGTCGTTACACGGCAAACGAACCCTGGGTTCGCAAAATTAGGCCGGGACGGCGACCGCGGCGCGGTGGGGAGGGTGATCTCAAATACTGACCAATCCGTCGCGGCGCTCGTAGACCAGGTCTCCGCCCATCAGTTGGGTGAGTTTGCGAGCGACGGCTAGCCCGAGACCCATCGATCCGGGCAGGGCAGGACCGGTCGCGGAACGCACGTACGGGTCGAAGATGTGGGCGACGTCGCTCGGCGGGGATGCCGACGCCGTCGTCCCAAAGCTGATCGCTGGTGAAGAGCGGCGTTCTGCGACTGCCTGCAGCCGCAAGCTGTGGACCTCCGTATCGCACAGCGTTGGTAAGCAAGGTTGCGAACGACCTGGCGCAAGCGGAATGGGTCGGCGATGACCGGAAGTTGGGCCTCGAGCGACAACTCCGCCGGGTCGCTCGGCCGGTACGTAGAGCTGCACACACGTACCGAGCTCCTCGTCGAGGTCGATCGGCTCGGGTTTGATCACGAGCTGGCCTCCGCCGTCCGACCGTCCGATAACCAACAAATCCTGGACGATGTTGGCGAGCTCGCTCGACTGCTCGGCGATTACACCTATCAATTCCTTCACGTCGGCCACCTCGAAATCGTCAAACGACCTCCGCAGTTCCTCCGCCATCCCGACGATCACAGTCAAAGGAGTGCGCAGTTCGTGCGAGACCGAGGTAACGAACTCGTCCTTCGAGGCAAGCAGCGAGGCCATCCTGTCCTCGGTCTGTTTGCGGGTAGGCGATGTCGGCGGCCACCGCTCCAAAACCCATTGGCTCGCCGTTGGCTATCGAGGACACGAGTCAATGTCACCAGCGCCGGGAGCTCGGACCCGTCCGGGCGGCTGAGCCTCACTTCTCCTCGCCACGTGCCGCTCCGCGGGACCGCGACCCCGCTTGAGTACTTCCCGATCCTGCCCGCTGACCAAATCCATGAGTCTTGGTCTTCCGCATGCTGCGCCGGCCGCAGACCCAAGAGTGTCCGCGGCGTTGGCGTTGGCGTAGAGAAGCGTGCCGTCGCAGGTCGGCGGCCACAACCAGGGTGCGCACTTGATCGAGCAACGCCGCTTGAAACTCGATCCGACGCAGCGTGCCCAGCTTCTCGGTGACGTCGCGCATGATCGCCACCCGCAGGCCGGGCTGATCCGTTCGAAGACGGCTAACCGTCACCTCGAGTGGAACCTCGCGTCCATCCAGCTCGCACCCCTGTCGCCGGCCGGTTGAAGTCAGACCTGGCCTTCAACAGACCCGGGAGAATGCGGTCGACTCGAGGAACCGATCAGGCTCGAGCCGGATTCGAAGCCGAACATCGATTTGACGGTGCGGTTGGCGAACTCGATCCGTCCGGCGCCATCGAAGGCGACGATCGCATCGAGGCATTGTCGGTAACTGTCCGCAGCTTCTCCTCCTGGGCGGCCTCCTGAGCCGCAATCTCCTGCTGCGCGTCCGAGAGGACGGGTCGAGGTCGAACCAGCCAGGACACCGTCGGAAAGTGAACGCCACTGCAACCAGCGTGAAGACGACCTGTTCCTCCGTGGACCTACGGCCAAGAGTCCATGCTCAACCATCATCACCGCCACGATCGCAACCAGCGCCTTGATTCCGACGAGAAGCCACCGGCCCTCCACCCGTCGAGCGAGAGCACGTCGCCACCATCAGATAAGCGAGGCCGGGACAACCGCAGCGGCCGGAGCATACCGACCACGAAACATTGTTGCGACCCACATCAGGTCGATGAGTAGAGAGATGGCGATCGATCGCTCCGGCACGGCGCGCCGGATCTGACCGTGGCCGGCGACAGCCAGGGAGAAAAGGGCGAGGATGATCCAGGCCCGTCACCCCACCCATAGACCGCAGCCAGGCCCCAAAGACAAAGAAGCCGACAAGTCCGCTGCCATCCGGGCGAGATGGAACGATCCCCGGTGTGCCGAGGACAGGACTGGTAGCTACCGGGCAATAGGAATCCGGCTTTCATGGCTGTGATTCTTCGGCAAACGGGCTCCAAACCTGATGGCGCCCGGGTCGCCCGTCGGGTTGCGTTGCGGCCGCTGTACGCCCGGGACCCGGGTTCGCGATCAGCGGCGTTTGGACTCGGTCTACCCTCGGCGTTGGTGACCCCTTCCCCGAAACCTGGAGGATTCAAAGACGATGAAAAACCCCTAACGGTCGCGTTCGCGCTCGCTCTGGCGTTTCAACTTTCTCTACCCGCCATCGGCCAAACCACCGATCTCACCGTGGCGACCGCCTATCCCGGGCTGACGGTCGAACCCGGCGACACGGCCGGTTTCGACCTGGTGATCACGGCGCCAACGAACACCACGTGGCTCTGGCCGTAGATGGAGTGCCCGACGGCTGGACGGGCACCTTTCGCGGCGGCGGCTTTGTCATCAACCAGGTGACGATCGGGCCCGACCTGGTGCCCGAAGTTCGCCTCGACGTCATCGTCCCCACCGGCACCGCCGACGGTGACTACCCCTTGACCGTCACCGCCACCTCGGAAACGGTGGAACGATCTCCGTCCCGGTCAACGTGACGGTGCTAGGCGGCGCGGGCGGTTCGGTGACAATTATCCCCGAGTTCCCGGGTCTGCGTGGGCCGGCCGCTCCGACCTTCCCTTCAACGTCGACATCAAGAACGACACTCCGGCCGAAGTACAGCTCGAACTCGACGGCGAAGGTCCGATCGGATGGCTAGTAGAGGCACGGCCGCAAGCCTCGACCAGGCCTCAACGATAACGATCGACTCCGGGGCCAGCGGTCGGATCGACTGTCACAGCCACCCCACCAGCCGGGGTGACCGGCCGGCGATCTACGACTGCGAGTCACCGCCCGCGGCGCGCGGGGTCGACGCCGAAACCATCCTGCAGGTGCAGATCACCGGCAGCTTCGACGATGCTGCTCACGACCCCTGACGAACGTCTCAACGCCGACGTGAATGCGGGCCAACCGATCCAGTTCCCGATAGTCATCTTCAATAGCGGCTCCGCCGACCTTGCTCAACGTGACGCTCTCGGCCGCCACCCCACCCAGTGGGTGGGACGTCACCTTCGACACCGAGGGGTTGGCCAACAATCGCGGCCGGTGAATTCGCCACCGTCAACGCCACGATCACCCCGTCGACGGAAGCCATTGCCGGTGACTACGTGATCGGGTTCAGCGCAAACACAAAGAGGCTGACGCCAGCATGGACGTCCGCGCCACCGTCAACCCCTCAGCGTTTGGCGGCCTGGTCGGGATCGGTTTGATCCTCCTGACCCTGGCTGCGCTGGGGTGGGTATTTCGCCGCTTTGGCCGGAGATAGGGTGCCCAGTCCAACCCGCAAACCGACAGTCGTCACTCGCGGCTGACCAAGGACTACGGAGAGGCGCGGGTCGTCGACTCGCTTGACCTCGAACTCGTTCCCGGGGAGGTCTTTGGCCTTCTCGGACCCAACGGTGCCGGCAAAACGACCACGATCCTCATGTTGCTCGGGCTCGTGGAGCCGACCTTCGGGTCAGGTCGAGGTACTCGGCCTCGATCCGACCCGCAACCCGCTTGAGGTCAAGAGCCGGGTCGGCTATTTGCCCGATGCCGTCGGCTTCTACGACTCGATGTCGGGCTTCGAAAACCTGCGGCTTCACCGCCGAGCTCAACCGTATCCGCCAAGCGGAGGCGAGCAGCGCATCGAGCGAACTGCTGGTCGAGGTCGGACTCGGTGACGCCCGCGATCAGAAAGCGGGCACCTACTCGCGCGGAATGAAACAGCGACTCGGCATTGCCGACGCGCTCCTGAAGCGCCCCGAGATCCTCATCCTCGACGAACCCACCACCGCCATCGATCCCGAAGGCGTTGCCGAGATCCTCGTCATGATTCGTTCCCTCGCTGACCAGCAGCGGGTAACGGTCTTGCTTGTCCAGTCATCTCCTGCATCAGGTGCAGGCGGTTTGCGACCGGGTCGCGATCTTTGTCAAAGGGGTGGTAGTCGCCCAGGGAACACCCCGCGAACTTGCCTCGGCGACGCGCGGTCCCGAGGAAGTGGAAGTGGTGACATCGAGCACCGATGGGGTGTTACGCAAGTCCGTCGACGGCCGGCGCTTTGTCCACGCCGTCGCCGCCGGTCGCTTACCCGGCACCTACGTGATCGAAGTCGATCGCGGGGCGACGAAGCAATTGGTCACGCGCCCTAGTCGAGGGCGGTGTCGAAATCGACGCCGTCCGACGCACGTCTGACGATCTCGACGAGGTCTACCGCCGGTACTTCCGCCAGGAGGAGTCGCTGTCTGACGAGCACTCCACAAGGGCTTCGACACAAGCGTTGCCGACAACGACGGCGACCACGCCGCCGCGGAGTTCGGCCTTGGCTCCGGGTGGCGGGTCGTGGCACGCAAAGAATTTGCCGATCACCTGCACTCCGGCCGGTTCGTCGTTCTCGCCTCCTCCTCGCCATCGTCGCGGCTGCGGCTGTCTTCGCCGCTTCGACGGCATTCGGTCCGTCGCCGCGGACACCCAGGGAGTGCCTGCTCTTGTTTCTCAAGCTCTTCACCATCACCAACGACCCGGTGCCGTTTCCGCTGGTGGTCTTCATCGGCTTTCTCGGCCCGTTGCTCGGCATCATGTTCGGATTCGACGCGATCAGCGGCGAACGCAGCCAGGGAACCCTGCCCCCGCCTCCTGGCGCAGCCAATCCACCGCGACGAGGTGATCCTCGGCAAATTCGTCGGTGGGCTCTCGGTCATTGCGGTGCTGCTCACAGCCCTCACCACGTTCGTCGCCGGAATCGGGATCTTTCGGCTAGGTCTCATCCCGGAACCCACCGAGATCGCCCGCCTTCTCGTGTGGCTGCTCGTGGCCGTCATCTATGTCGGGTTTCTGGCAGGCGCTGGCCACGTTGACCTCAGTGACCGGTCGCCGGGCGGCTACCTCAGCGATGATCGCGGTCGGGCGTTTGGCTCGTACTCACTCTCTTCGGCGGCTTCTTGTTCCAGGCCGCGACCTCAATCCTGGCCAATCCCGATGACCAGTACCTCGAGCCTGCGGGCCGAGCTCCTGCTCTCCCGACTGTCTCCATTCACGCTGTTCTCGGAGACCTCGACGGTCCTGCTCGATCCCACCGAACGGACTACCGGGCTGGTGACGATCGAGCAAGTCAGCCAGGCGCTGGTCTCCAACCTCTCGATCACCCAGAGCCTCTCGGTGGTGTGGCCACAAATCGTCGCTCTAGTGGCGATGTCGACCGCGCTCTTCGCCATCGCCTATGTCGCCTTTATGCGCCAAGAAGTCCGCGCTTAGACTGCCGGCTTCGTGGCTCTTCAAATCTTTGGATCCAGATGTTGTCGGCGCTCTCGGGTGGTAGATCCGGGCGCCCTTCGCTCGTAGCACACCGCCACCACCCGAGAGCTAACCCCCGCTACCGCGGTGCCTTCACCCAAGTCGATCCATACGGTCGAACTAATCCCAAAGGAAGAACCAATGAGCAATTACCGTTTCGAGACCTTGCAGGTCCATGCCGGGCAAAACCCGGCCCCGGGCACCAACGCCCGGGCCGTGCCGATCTACCAGACCACTAGCTACACGTTCAACGACGCCGATCACGCGGCCCGCCTCTTCGGGCTGCAGGAGTTCGGGAATATCTACACCCGAATCATGAACCCGACGACCGATGTTTTCGAACAGCGTGTTGCCGCGCTCGAGGGAGGGGTGGCGGCAGTAGCGACTTCCTCAGGACAGGCGGCCCAGCTTCTCGCTTTTACCACACTGCTCGAAGCCGGCGACCACTTCGTTTCGACGTCATATCTCTATGGCGGCACCTACAACCAGTTCAAGGTTGCTTTCCCACGGCTCGGCTTCGATGTGTCATTCGTTGACGGCGACGACCCGGCCGACTTCGAAAAGGCGATCACGGATAAGACCAAGGCGCTCTTTGTCGAGACCATCGGCAACCCCAAGTACAACATCCCCGACTTCGAAGCGCTGGCGAAGATCGCGCACGAGCATGGGATCCCGCTCGTTGTCGACAACACCTTCGGGGCGGCCGGCTATTGGTCGCGACCGATCGACTTCGGGGCCGACATCATCGTTGAATCAGCCACGAAGTGGATCGGAGGACACGGGAACTCGATCGGCGGGATCATCGTCGACTCCGGCAATTTCGACTGGCGCAACGGCAAGTTCCCGATCTTCACCAGGCCGGCGCCGGGCTATCACGGACTCGTCTTCACCGACGTGTTCAACTCCGAGTCGCAATTTGGCAACATCGGCTTCGCCATTCGCGTCAGGGTCGAAGGCCTGCGCGACCTGGGAGCCGCGCTGTCGCCGTTCAACAGCTTCCTCTTCCTGCAAGGACTGGAGACGCTTTCGCTGCGAGTGACCCGTCACGGTGAAAACGCCTTGGCCCTGGCGAAGTGGCTGGAGAACCATGAGCGGGTGACGTGGGTGAGCTACCCGGGTCTCGAGTCTCATCCCTATCACGCCGCGGCGAAGAAGTACCTGCGCAACGGCTTCGGCGGGGTGCTCTCGTTCGGGATCGCTGGCGGGTATGAGGCGGGAAAGCGGTTTATCGACCACACTCAGCTACTCAGCCATCTCGCCAACGTCGGCGATGCCAAGTCGCTTGTGATTCATCCTGCGTCGACCACACATCAGCAGCTCGATGAGGGCGAACAGCTCACCACCGGCGTAACCCCCGATCTGGTCAGAATCTCGGCGGGAATCGAACACATCGATGACATCAAAGAAGACCTCGACCAGGCGCTCGCCGCAGTGGCCTGACCGATGACAGGGCGACACCCGGGGACGGGTTCTCGCTCGAGAGACCGAGTTCTTCGAGCTGCCCGCACCTTTCCGGATGCGGAGCGGTGACCTCCTGCCCCGGGTGCGCCTCGCCTACGAGCTCTACGGAGAAATCAACCCCGCCCGCGACAACCTCATCCTCCTTTTCCATGCGTTAACCGGGAGCCAGCACGCGGCCGGCTTCACCGAGTCGGTTGACGGAGTGGAGCGTTGGTCGGAGGAGAACCAAACCGGGTGGTGGGAAGGCTTCGTCGGCCCGGGCCTGGCGGTCGACACCGATCGGTTCGCAGTCCTCTGCGTCAACTACCTCGGTGGTTGCTACGGCAGCACCGGCCCGCCATCAATCGACGACACAACCGGTCAGCGTTACGGCCCCGAGTTTCCCGCCGCTGGCTCTGGCTGACATTGTCGACAGTCAGCTATTTCTCCTCGATCACCTCGGCGTTGAGAAAGTCAAGGCAGTAGCGGGCGCCTCGGTGGGGGCGCTTGCTGAGCCTGTCACTCGCCGCTCGCCACCCGGGCCGGGTCGACACGGTGATCTCGCTCGCCGGCGGGCTCGGGGCGACCACGCTTCATCGAATGCTCAACTTCGAGCAGAAGCTGGCCATTTTCAACGACCCGAACTTTCGCGGCGGCGACTACTACGAAACCGAGTTCCCCGTCGCCGGACTCGCCCTGGCGCGGATCATCAGTCACAAGGCCTTCGTCTCCATCGAAGCCATTCAGACAAGGGCACGGCAGGAGATCATCGACCATCCCTACGTGAGCCATCCGGTCGAGTCTTACTTCTGGCACCAGGGGGAGAAACTCGTCGTGCGCTTCGACCCGAACAGCTACATCCGCATCATCGACTCCTGGTCCAATTACGACCTGCTCACCGATACCGGCTCCGCAAGCTATCAAGAGGCTCTGACGGCCTGCCGGAAGCAGAACTGGCACGTCTTCACGATCGACACCGACCTCTGTTTCTATCCCGACGAACAAGGACAGCTAGTGCTCCAGCTCACCGAGGCCGGCGTTCCGGTCGAGTGGCATCGGGTGCATTCCGCCAAAGGTCACGACTCCTTTCTGACCGAACCTCAGCTGTTCGAAACGGCGATCAAAGCCGCGCTCGGCTAGCGACCGTCGAGAACTTCGAGGAGCCGGGGCGTTCGGCTTTCGATCTGACCGACGGCCATCGATCAGCGACAGCCGGTAGACGGAACCGCCAAGCGCAAAACCAACAACCGCTCCGACGAGTGCGGCCGGAGCCCTTGCCAGAGCCACGGGAGGGCGACTAATGCCGCCACCGGGAGCGGTTAGCGCACCGGCCGTCATCAGCCCCAAGATCGACGGGCAGAAAGATCCCGCCGGGCAGATTCCGCGATTGCCGAATAGGTTGCTCTCCGGCATCGCGAACGCCCCCAGCACCGACACGTTGTTGCCGATCGAGATCCAGATCAGAGCCACCGCTCCGCTGCGAACACAGCGATGAGAAAGGTGAAGATGGCTGCCTCCCACCAGGAGCCCGGCCACGGCCATCGCCACGCTGACCACGCCCGCCACGATGAGGATGGCCAGGTTCTTTCCCGACGAGCACCGAACGCCACGAAACTCCCGAGGCGAGGTAGGCCCAAAACGATCCGTTGTCCATCCCCAAGAGGTTGAAGCCGATCGCGTTGACGCCGATGAACGCCCCGGCCACCGCCACCAGCGGGAGCGAACTCGGTGCCGAGCAGCTCGCCGGCCAATCCCGGTCGCCACCACGAGCAAAGCCACGCCCAGACCGATGAACTGCGAGCGGAGACGCGGGTCGCGACTCGAGACCGCGCAGCTCTTTCGACGCGATCGCAGCCGCCTGCGACGAGGTCCAGCCCGAGGCTTGCCAGCCGTCGCGGGACGCCGCGTATGCAGAGCACCTGCCCGGAGTCGGGTGCGCTGTCGAGCTCGCCGGGGTTCTTGTGACCAATCGGGCCGAGTGACCGGCCCCAGAGCAAGAGCAGCACTCCGGTCGCGGCGATGCCGTAGGCAAGCAGCAAGAGGGGACGCCAAGACCGCGGCCCCTCGCCAATTCCTCGACCGAGCGCGCCAACGCTCCGGGAGGGAAGATCCAGAAGAACGCGAGGGAATCGCAAACCCGTCCTGGGCTCTCTGCCGCGGTTATTGATTGCGAGCGCCTAGTGCGCTGAACCCGCAGTCCGAGCGTGCGCCCACAACCGCCACCAGATCGCGGACCGCGGCGGGATCGTACAGGACGTCACTGAGGACGGTCGTCGACGAGCCGCGCCGACATCAAGGCACCAGGCGACCATCGTGACCGCCGGCCACGACCTGTACGAGCAGACCGACTCCGGACGATTGCGAGCCCGCTAACTCCCCCGCCCACCACCAGCAATGTCACCAGAGCGCCGGGCCCCGACCGCTACCGGCCGCCAGCAGTCCGAGGGCCGAGCGAAAGTTCGATATCGGGCAGAAGTTGGAGCCGCGTCGGTTCGACCGTGTCATCTAAGCGCGGCGGCGATCAGAGGGATCACGAAGCCAGCCGAGAGCGATGAACGACCCAGATCATTACGCCAGCGCACCGGCCCCAGACCCGCGTGGCAAAGAATGAGGTGAACTCGCACCGCGACACCCGAGCGCAGTAGCCCCCGAACCAAACGCCGACGAAAGCCAGAATCAGCCACCGGCCCCGATCTGCGCAGCCGGTTCCGCATCAGTCGAAGCTTCAGACGGACGAAGGTCCCAACCACGAAATGTCCACCTCCTCGCCGGTGCTCGCCTCGCACCAGTTCGACGAACACATCCTGTAGTCGGCGTCCTCCGGTGATCTCGGCGGTCGGCCCGGTGACCACGACCTGGCCGTGGGCGATCACGAGGAGTGAGTCGCAGAGCCGCTCCACCACGTCCATGGTGTGATCGGAGAAGACCACAGTCCCGCCGCCAGCGGTATACCGGCGCAAGCGTGCTTTCGAGCACCTGGCGGGCTACCGGGTCGATCCCCGCGAACGGTTCGTCGAGGAACAGCACCCGCGGGTTGTGGAGCAAGCGCGCAGGCAATCGCCGCCTTCTTCGACATGCCATAGCTGTAGTCGGCGACCAGGGTGTTCGCGTCCTCCGTGAGGTCGAGCAGCTCGAGCAAGGCTCGAAGTTCGCTGCGTCGCACCAGTCGCCTGGATCCATGCCGCGCAGCAGTCCGTTGAACTCGATCAACTCCCTGCCGGTGAGACGAGTGAACATGGCCGGGTTGTCGGGCACCATCCCGAGGCGGGTCTTGGCCGCCACCGGATCGGCCCAGACATCCTCGCCGGCCACCTCGACCGTACCCGCTGTCAGGACGGAGCAAGCCCGCAGGTCATCTCGCAGCAACGTGGTTTTGCCGGCTCCGTTGGGACCGCAAATTCCAAAGAACGACGAGGTCGGGATGTCGGCGGTGACCGAATCGACCGCCACCTTCGCTCCAAAACGCTTGGTCAGGTTTCGGAACGAGACCGCTGAGGTCATCCCTTGCCGGCGTGAAACGAGGGGATGCCGGTGATCGCTTGGCCAAGGATCAAGGTGTGGATCTCGTTGGTCCCCTCGTAGGTGAGGACCGTTTCGAGATTCGCCATGTGACGCATCACCGGATACTCGAGCGTGATGCCGTTCGCGCCGAGGACCGAACGGGCAGTCCGCGCCACATCGAGGGCATTCCGCACATTGTCGAGCTTGCCAAAGCTCACCTGTTCAGGACTCAACCGCTCTTCATCCTTGAGCCGCCCGAGATGAAGCGCGAGCAGTGTGCCTCGATTAACCACCACCATCATCTCGACCAGCTTCTGCTGCGTGAGCTGGAAGCTTGCGATCGGGGTTCCGAACTGCTGGCGCGTCTTGGCGTACTCGAGTGCGGACTCGTAGCAGGCACGTGCCGCGCCCATCACTCCCCAGAGGATCCCAAAACGCGCCTTCGCTCAAACAAGAGAGCGGACCTCGCATCGACGAGACCCCGGGAAGAACGAAGTCGTTCGGTAACCGCACATCCTCGAGCACGAGCTCGGACGTGATGGATGCCCGCAACGAGGCCTTGTGATGAATGAGGTTCGCTTTGAAACCGGCGCTGTCAGTCGGAACGATGAACCCTCTGATGCCGCCGTCGGTGCGAGCCCAAATGATGGCAATGTCGGCGACGTTGCCATTCGTGATCCACATCTTGGTTCCGTTGAGCACCCAGTCGGAGCCATCCTTACGCGCATTGGTTCGCATCGCGGCGGGGTCGGATCCGGAGTCGGGCTCGGTCAGCCCGAAGCATCCGATGACATCGCCCGCCGCCATCTGGGGCAGCCACTGCTGCTTTTGCTCCTCGGAGCCGAACTTCCAGATGGGAAACATCGCCAGCGATCCCTGCACCGAAACGAAGCTTCTCGTTCCGGAGTCGCCCGCTTCGAGCTCGAGACAAGCAAGGCCGTAGGCGACCGCGCTGGTACCCGCACATCCGTAACCCTCGAGGTGCATCCCGAGCAGACCCATCGCCCCCATCTCCTTGGAAAGCTCGTGCGGAAAGGTTCCCTGTTCCCACCACTCGGCCACCTCCGGGAGGATCCGATCCTCGGTGAAGCTCCGCACGGTCTCACGCAAAAGCTTCTCCTCGTCCGAGAGGAGCGAGTCGATGTCGAGGAAATCGGTAGCGGAGGCCATTGGTGGCCAGCCTAGGGGTCAGGGATCAGTGGTCAGAGATCAGATGAGAGCCGGCGAGGGCTACTTGTTGTAGTCCTTCTTGGGTCGGGACAGATCGCCGGCCTTGCGCTGCAGTTCGATTAGCTCGAGCAGGTTCTCCTTGGCGGTCTTGACGCCGGCCTTCTTGATGGTCTCGGTTTGACCCGAAGCCTTCAGGTCATCCTCGACGATGTTGGCCGGATCGCCATGATCCTCGTACGGCAGCTTGCACCCACACGTGTAACACATGGCGGGTATATACCCGGCTAATTGGAGAAGGAAACTGCGAAGGCGTTGGCCCAGCGGTTCATGAGCTCGCCATAAAAACGGCCCGCCTCTTCCAGGTTGCCGGCGGAGAGCGCTTCGATCGACGCCCAGACGTCAGCGACGGATTCATCGATCACGAGCACCGATGGTTCGAACATTTCGGCGACACCGCCGTAGTCGAGTTCAAGCATTGCTTCAGCTGGGAACTCGGCCAGCCAGAGGCCAAGATTGTTGACCTCAGCGACGAGATTGTCGGGTAGGCCGGCTGAGATCATCACTTCGGCTGCACGGTTGACGCGGTCGAGGCCCTTGGCGAGACCGGTTCGATATTGAATGCACGCGTAGCGGCCGCCGTCGGTGAAGATCCGCTCATCGGACGCAAACGGAACCAGCCATCTGATGGGAACGTGCCACGCCGAGGTGAGAATATGCGAGCGGATGTCGGGCTCGGTGGAGCGCAAGCGGCGGAGTTCCCTTTCCGCTTGCCGAGCAACATCTTCGGGAACGATCACGGCTTTTCCGAACACTTCAAGATGATTGAAGAGAGCCAGCACACCTTCGAGCATGCGCAAATGCGGGCGCCGCGGACAGACGTAGCGACCGCCGCGCCAATCGGTGATCCAGGCGTCCTCGACCATCGACTCGCCGATGAACCCGTAGGGCTCCCACCTCCGGGGTCGACGCGGTGTCGACAACGAGTGGGCCTCCCACGACCGGATCTGATCTTCGGGCAAGTAGACGCGCAGATAAGAGGACTTGATCACCGAAAGTCATCCTAAGGGAAGGTGATCGCGGCCAAGGGAGAGTTAGACTCGCTCACCAAAGGAGTAGTGCGGCATCGCCAGTTCCGCTCATAGTTCTCCCAAGTGCCTGGTAATTCTCAAGTGATTGCGCACTGGAGGCCTAGCCGGTAATGGATTGGATGCGACGCGAGCTTCACCACGCCGACCTCGGTCTGAGCGATGACGACCTGCGCGAGATGTATCGCTTCATGCTGCTCGCCCGGCGGGTCGATGACCGGATGTTCGCGCTCAACCGTCAGGGTCGGGCGCCTTTCGTGGTCGGTTCATCAGGGCATGAGGCGATTCAGGTGGCTTCGGCGATGGCCCTCGACCGCGAGAAGGACTGGGTGCTCCCCTACTACCGCGACATGGGTGTGGCACTGGCGTGGGGTCTTTCGCTGCTCGACATCTTTCGGGCCGTCTTTGCTCGCGGCGACGATTCGTTCTCCGGTGGCCGCCAGCTCCCCAACCACTGGTCGAGTGTCGAGAAGCGAGTCTTCACCCAATCGTCTTGCATCGGCACCCAATACCCCCATGCGGTGGGCATCGCCAAGGCGCTGCAGATCAAAGGCGACGATGCAGTAGTCGCGGTCTACGGCGGCGAAGGCTCCACCTCCGAGGGCGACTGGCACGAAGCAGTCAACTTTGCCGGCATCCATCGACTGCCCGTCGTTTTCATCACCGAGAACAACCGCTATGCGATCTCGGTCCCGAGCAACGACGAAATGGCCGGCTCCGTTCACGGTCGCGCGGTCGGCTACGGGATCAAGGGACATTTGATCGACGGCAACGACCCTCTCGTCGTCTATCGAACGGTCAAAGAAGCAGTCGAACACGCCCGCGCAAGGTGAAGGGCCGAGCCTGATCGAGGCTGAGACTTACCGCTACTACGCCCACACCTCCGACGATGACGACCGGCTTTATCGAAGTCGGGAAGAAGTCGAGGAGTGGAGGCGTCACGATCCGGTGGTGACGCTGAAGCAATACCTGATCGAAGAACGCCTGCTGACGGAGACAGAAGAAGAAGCGATCGCCAATGAGGTGTTGGCGACCGTTGCGGCCGCGGTCGAGCAAGCCGAAGCTGGACACCGGCCGGACGATCCTTTCAGCCATGTTTACGCCAAGCCGATCGAGCTGGCTCCGGCCGCGCTTTACCCCGAA
This sequence comes from uncultured Acidimicrobiia bacterium, assembly GCA_963840175.1. Lineage (GTDB taxonomy): Bacteria > Actinomycetota > Acidimicrobiia > Spongiisociales > ZC4RG35 > JACCTH01. Next base: position 82,170 of record CAWIXU010000007.1, on the reverse strand, counting down.
CCGGCGGTGGTCGGTCCCGAGGTGAACCTGATCACCGGAATCAATCGGGCAATCGCCGATGTCATGGCTGCGCATCCCGAAACTGTTGTGTTCGGCGAAGACGTGAGCTGGCGCCAAGGGTGGGGTGTTCAAGGCGACCCAGGGAATCTCGGATCGCTTCGGCGAGGATCGTTGCTTCAACACTCCAATCTCGGAATCGTTGATCGTCGGCCTCGCCATCGGGATGGGAGCAACCGACCTGCGCCCGCTCGCCGAGATCCAATTTGCCGACTACATCCACCCCGCCTTCGATCAAATCGTGTCAGAGGCATCGCGAATCTCCTATCGCTCCAAGGGGGCCTGGTCTTGTCCGATCGTGATCCGGGTGCCATTCGGTGGCGGCATCCATGGCGCCCTGTATCACTCGCAATCGATCGAGACCTACTACGCCCACGTCCCCGGCCTCAAGGTTCTCGTTCCATCGACCCCGGCCGACTTCAAGGGCCTGCTGGCTTCGGCCGCCGAGGATCCCGACCCCGTCCTGATCCTCGAACCAAAGAAGCTTTACCGGCTGGGTAAAGGGCCTTACCCCGAAGGGGACTACAAGGTGCCGATCGGTCGGGCGGCGATCCGGCGCAACGGAACCGACATCACAATCCTCACCTATGGGGCAATGGCTCACTTCACGATGGAAGCAGTGGGTCCGCTCGAAGAACTCGGGGTGTCGGCCGAAGTGATCGACCTCCGCAGTCTGCGCCCGCTCGACTGGCCGACGATCGAGGCATCCGTGCGCAAGACCAGCCGCGTTTTGATCGTGCACGAAGCCAACGAGTTCCTCGGCTATGGAGCCGAGCTTGCCGCCCAGATTGCCGACAAGACCTTTGAATGGCTCGATGGCCCGGTGCGCCGTTACGCACTCGGCGAGTTGCCCGCCATGCCTTACGCCCGGAACTCGAAGACATGGTCTACCCCAATCCCGAGGGGATCATCCGCCATGCCCTGGAGCTCGCTAAGTACTAGGTGTGCCGCGTATTGGATCAATCGGGCTTGAATCCGGGTTGAGCAAGTGAACAAGAACCAGTCACCCGTAAAGAATCCCGCCGCGAAAAAATCTGGCGGCGTCGAAGTCCTCGAACTGGATCGCTCCTCAGACAAGGAGGATCAGCAACCTCGCGGGACCCGACAGCTTTTGGTGTTGCTCGGACTGGCTGCGCTGATTGTGCTCGGGCTCGTCTTGCTCCCCGATCCGATCGCGTCAGCCGACCGACCCTGACGACACTTTGCCGGCACCGGTAGCGGCAACGACGATGCCTGATCGGGATCGAGTCTCCGTCGGGGTTATCGGGGTCGACACGTTCCCCCTGCAATTCGAGCCCAGCCTGGAGGGTTATAAGAGCCTGGCCGGGCCCGCTTACAGCAACGGTGCCTGGTGGATGATCGGCAACGCCGAACAGCCAGCGATCCTCTCATCACTCGACGGTGTGGAATGGACATTCGCGAGCAATTTCCCGACCGATGAGGGCCGCTTCGTGGAAATACACGACCTGATCGCGAGCGATGGCGTCCTGATCGCAGTCGGCCCAGAAGGGACTCGAGATGTCGCCGGTGACTTCGTGGAGCAAATTCAAGTGTGGCGCTCGGCCGATGCTGTGACGGTTCAGCCGTCCGATGTACAAACACGCCCGTGGATCCCCGAAGTTGTCGCCGCCGGATTGACTTTCACGAATTCGCGGGTCGTTGCCAACGGACACAACCTCGTCGTCACCGCGAGCGACGCCATTGGGCACGATCGGCTCTATCACTCGTCCTCATTCACTATCTGGGAAGAAATCTCGATCACTTTCTCGACCGACGAGGGAATTCTGCTGGCTCCCGAAGGAGGTCTGATGTTGAGCACAGCGGAAGGAGCGGTCCTCACCTCAGCCTTTGGTGTGAACTGGAGCCGGACCCAGGCGATCGATCGTGGCTTCTATTCGCAGTGGAGAGACCGAGTCGTCGGCACACACACGCAGGGCGGTCAGCCCTTGATGCGAGTGATGGATGAAGACGACGTCGAGCTCACCGAACTTCCCCAGGCCTTGGAGGGCTGTCGGATTCACGGAGGTCTGACCGGTTTGCTGGCCATCTGTCCGAACGCAAGTGGTAACGCGTTCAACCTCTTCCTGAGCGAAGACGGGTTGACCTGGATCCGGTCGCAGTCGGCGATTTTTACCGACGAGCTGATCTATGAGGGTGACACCGATCGCGGCTTCTTAGTTTCTGCCGCCGGGATCGACGGAAATCTCCTTGTGGCTCGGGCGAGTTTTCCCTAAGCCTCCCTAGAAACTTGCGGGCCGCTTGTCGAACCACGGGCGAGCGTCGCTCGAGTTGTCCGGCGACCTGGAACAGAAGGCCGTCGGCTCCATAAGGGGCTGCGAATTGGACACCTACCGGAAGCCCATCCGGGGCGGTATGAAGCGGCATCGACATCGCCGGCTGGCCGGTCATATTGAAAAGTGGAGTGTTGGGGATCGTCTCGGTCACGGTCTTGCTGAGCTGGCGGAAGAGGGCGAGGAGACCGGGGCCCACCGGGGCCCGGCGCAGCGTTTCCAAGAGGCGACGCTCGATCGCGGTGGGAGCGAGATCCCCGTGGCGCCACGGGACGCGCGCCAGCGTCGATGTGACGAGCAGATCGAACTGCTGGTGGAAGCGCCCCATCACCCGGCCGGCCATACGAACCTGGGTGAGCGCGCTGGCCAGGTTCTCGGCGGTGAGATGACGTCCAACCGCTCCCAAGGTCCAGGTAGTGAGCTCGTAGTCATTTCGATCGGGCTTCGCCTTCCCGCTCATCAGGGCCGTTTCGGTGATCGCCTGCGCAGTGGAAGCGGCCGCCAGAGTCAAGAACGCCTCCTTCCAAGCCTGTCGTTGAACCGGCACTTCGACATAGGAGACTCGATGGCCGAGCGACTCGAGCAGGCGCCCGGTTTCATGAACCGCCACCCGGCACTCTTCTTCCATGCTCTCCCCGAGCAGCGGATCGGGAGAAAGGGCGATCCATAGTGGTGGCGGGTCCCGATCAACCATCGCCTGAAAGCTGCCCTCATGCTTCGGGGCTGTATAAGGATCGCCTGGCTCGAGACCGGAGATCGCGTCGAGGATCGCCGCTGAGTCACGAACCGAACGGGTTAAGGCATGGCCGCTGCTCATGCCAAACCAGCTCTCGCCCAGAAGCGGGCCGGTGGGAACACGGCCCCGGCTCGGCTTCAAGCCGAAGAGTCCATTGACCGAAGCGGGAATCCTGATCGAGCCTCCACCATCGGAGGCGTGCGCGGCCGGCACCATCCCGGAGGCGACCGCGACTCCAGCGCCACCCGAGGATCCACCGGCCGTGCGTCCCAGGTTCCAGGGGTTGGCAGTAACCCCGTAGAGCTCGGGTTCTGTCACCGGCAAGAGACCGAACTCGGGAGCGGAGGTGCGTCCGAGCACCACGAAACCGGCCGCCTCGAAGCGATCGACGATTGTCGCGTTCCAATCGGGAACGAATCCCGACATCGAACGGGACCCCATGGTGAGTGGAGCCTGGGCATATTCGGCGCCGAGGTCTTTGAGCAAGAACGGCACTCCACGGAAAGGCCCGTCGTTGAGCCCATGCTCGATCCGGGCCAGCGCACGATCGAAAAGCTTGATTACCACCGCGTTGAGCAGCGGGTTGTGGGTTTCGATCCGGGAGATCGCCTCATCGACCACCTCGCGGACGCTGACCTCGCCCTGCTTGATCAGAGCGGCGAGTCCGGTGGCGTCGTAGTCGGTGTACTCAGCGAAACCCATCAAATCCATTCTTGCGTATCCGCGCCTGGCCCAATCCATTCAATTTGGGGGGTGCCAAAATACGCAAAAATGGTTGGTGTATGAAGAAGTTGCTCGCGCTCGGGGTTCTCCTGCTGGTTGTGGCATGCACCACGGCGGACGTAGTCGAGCCAGCCGTCACCGACTTATCAGACACTGCTCAGCTGGCAGACATCTTTAACTCGGCCGACTCCGAGACCACGCAGCTGATCTTGTTGCTGTCCCCGACCTGAGGAGTTTGTCAGGCAGGCGCCCGTGCGGTGCAAGAAGACATCCTCAGCGAAGACCGAACAGCTTCGATTGCGGTACATGTCATTTGGTTTTCGGTGCTGGGTGGCGACCAGCGTTCTGAGATCCGGACCGAGCTGATTGATGACGCTCGGGCGACGCACTACTGGGACGACGATCGGGAAATCAGTGACTTCTTTGGCGACCGCGCCGATGAGTTCGGCCTTCCCTCTGGGCAGCTCTGGGACGCGTATTTGCTCTTTGCTCCGGGGGCTACCTGGGACGCAATCCCGCATCCGATAGCAGCCTGGGGCGCACCTGTGATCAACGAGAGGGAGCGGCTCGTGCTCGAGGTGAGCGGCCTGCTCACGATCGCTCCCTAAGTCGAGTCGGCTGCCGGGCGTACCATTCCGGTTGATGCAATCACTGCTCAGCCAACTTTCCGATCGGGTCGGCGCCGCGTTTGCCGCAGTGGGGCTAGATCCCGCCCTCGGCCAGGTCGTGGTTTCCTCGCGCCCGAACTGGCCCAGTTTCAATGCAACGGCGCCCTGGCGGCGGCTCGACAGGCCGGGCGTCCTCCCCGAGAGCTCGCCGAGGCGGTCGCCGGCAAGCTCAGGGCCGATCCCGGCCCGTTTGCTCAGATTGAGGTGGCGGGCCCCGGTTTTCTCAACCTCAACGTCGACGACCAGTTCCTGGCCGAAGCGGTGGCGGAGAGTGCGAGCGACGACAGGCTTGGCGTGGAACCGGTGTCGGAGCCGCAAACGGTGCTGGTCGATTACGCCGGGCCCAACGTTGCCAAGGCTATGCATGTCGGCCACCTCCGGGCGACGATCATCGGCGACGCGCTCGCCCGCCTCTTCCGTTTCCTTGGCCACCGCGTCATTCGCGATCCGCACTTCGGGGACTGGGGATTGCAGATGGGTCAGGTGATTGCGGCCATCGAAGAGCAGCAACCAGATCTGCCCTATTTCGACCCCGAGATCGACGGCCCCTACCCGGAGTCATCGCCGGTGACTCTCGATGATCTGCAGGAGATCTATCCAATCTCGTCGGCGAGGTCCGAAACCGATCCAGAGTGGGGCGAACGGGTGCGCCAGATCACCGTCGATCTTCAGCAGAGACGTCCCGGTTACTTCGCACTGTGGCGACACATGAAGCGAGTCTCCGAAGAGTCCCAACGCAAGGACTTCGCGGATCTGGGGGTCGAGTTCGACCTTTGGTATGGCGAGTCGGACGTCGCCGATCTCGTCGCTCCACTGATCGCAGACCTCAAGGAACGCGGCCTGGCTGAAGAGAGTCGCGGGGCCTTAGTTATCCGGGTGGACGAGCCCGACGACAAGCGAGATTTGCCGCCGTTGATTCTCGAGACGTCACGCGGCGCCGTTCTCTATGGAACCACCGACTTAGCCACCATCGTCCATCGCGTGCGCGACTCCGGCGTCGACCTGGCGCTCTATGTCGTCGATGCGCGTCAGTCCGATCACTTCGAGCAGCTCTTTCGGGCGGCTCGAAAGACCGGCTACGCGCCCCCGCAGGTTGGTCTCGAGCACATTCGCTTCGGAACGATGAACGGTCCGGACGGCAAGCCTTTCAGGACCCGTGCAGGTGGAGTCGTTTCGCTCGGCGATCTCATCGGGTTGATCACGGATGCCGCGCGCCGGCGCCTTGACGAGGCCAATCTGGCGAGTGCCTATCCCAGCAGCGAAAGGGAACTGATCGCCCGATACGTCGGGGTGGCGGCCTTGAAATTTGGCGATCTGATCAACAATCGAGCCTCCGACTACACCTTCGATCTCGAGCGCTTCTCCTCCTTCGATGGCAAAACCGGCCCCTATCTCCAATACAGCGCGGTTCGCGTCAAGTCGATTCAACGCCGCGCCGAGAGCCTGGGGATGGAAGCGGGCGCGGTGTTGCCACCTCTGCAGGACGTCGAACGAAGCCTCATGCTCACACTGCTCCAGTTGCCGGAGGTGCTAGCACGCTCGGCCGACCTCAGGGCGCCCAATCACCTTGCCGAATTCGCATTCGAATTGGCGGCTGCCTGGAACCGCTTCTATGACTCCTGTCACATCATTGCCGAGCCCGACCCAGACCGGAGAGGATCCTGGCTCACCCTGGCCGACCTGACCCTTCGGACCCTCAGCACCATCACCGACCTGCTCGGCATCGAAATTCCGGACCGAATGTGAACGTTCCCAATCTGAACATTCGTAGGGGCCGGCTCGTGGATCACGAGGCGATCAAGTCATTCACCACCGAGACCTTCCCGTGGGGCGACTACGTGGCCTCGGTCTATCCCGAGTGGCTCGCTGAGCCAGATGGTGATGTCCTGGTGGCGGTCGACGACGAAGACCGCCCGGTGGCGGTAGTCCGGGTTCGCCTCGTGTCTCCTCAAGAGGGTTGGATTTCAGGAGCGCGAGTCGCGCCGGACCATCAACGTCGGGGAGTTGGCTCGCGACTCAACAAAGCCGCCGTTGACTGGCTGACGGACAAAGGTGCGATCGTGGTACGTCTGGCGATCGAAGAGGTGAACGAGGGGGCCCGCGCTCAGGTAGAGAAACTCGGCTACCGCTCGGTGGCCAGATTCATCCATGGTCAGCGAACGTTTCCGCATCTCGGCCAAACTCTTGAGTCCGGGGCCAACGGCGGACGTCGGCTCCCGGCGCCCGAGCGCTTCGACCTCGCCCCGGCGGCCGAAGCCGAGCCTGCCTATGTCGTCTTTTCGAGTGGGGAACTGGCTCGTGCGGGCCACGGGCTCTTCGCCCCAAGTGGCTGGGACTTCCGCCGGTTGTATCACTCGGACCTGCAAAGCGCGGCCCGCCGGCGTCAGTTCTGGACCAGTCCATCGGGCTGGGCGACAACCGCCCAATCCGAGAGGGCCATGTGGGTGGGCCTGCTCGTCACGACACCCGACGACGCCCCCGCCACAGTGCGGGCCATGATCGATCTGGGCCAGGAGCAGCAGGTCGAATCGCTCGAGCTCGTGGTGCCCCGCCTCGCCTGGCTGGAGGAGGCGCTCACAGCCGAGCACGTCGAGCTCGGTCACAGCGCCCTGATCTACGAGCGGCCCCTGCGCTAGCCACAGAACAGCCTGCCCTAGCCGTTGAACAGCTCGTGCTAGTTCATCAGCAGCAGCGCCACGATCCAGACGGTGAACATGATTGGAAGCTCAACTTCCACTCCTGCATCGCCCAGCAGTGAAGGATGTCGGACCAACCACGCCAGCGGGACCCCAATCAGCGACACCGGCCAGAGCCCGGCAACCCCGGTCGCACGCATGAGCCCAACTGCCTGGGTCATCGGGGCGGGAAAGTCTTCGACGAGCGGCAACAACACACCGGCCGCATAGATCAAGCCGATTCCGACGAGCACTGAGCTCACCGCGCGGGAGAGCGCCCGCTCCAATTCGTTGTGGACAAAGGCCCGATTGTTGCGGCGCGCCGGTCCCTCGGAGGCAATGCCCATAAGGAAGGCTCCGGCTACTCCGAGCACGATGGCCGAGACGAGCCCGGACCCGGTACTGAGGCCAGTGTCGCGACCGACCAGACCCATGCCCGCCAAGATGAGGGCGATGCCGAGGCCGCCGAATGCGGCACCCAAGGCGTACAGCCCGAGGTCCAGCATCGTGGCAAAAGAGTTGACGATCAGGCGGGCGTAGTAGCGCCAGTCGTCTCCTCGCCAGTCCTTTTCTCGTTTGCGCCCGACCGCGGCGCTGGACTCAGTCATCGACGAAGACATGATCGTCCTGTGAGCGTATCGCCTCAAGGTAAAGCTCCACGGGATGAACCACCCGGTAGCCATGGGTCAAATGGGAGCGGAGTTGCATTTCACATCCTGGGTTCGCACTTGCTACGAGCGAGTTGGTCGCAACGCTCTCAATGAGTTCAGCTATTCGCTCGCCGAGCTGATGTGAAGCCACGGGATGAGTGAGGCTGTAAATTCCGGCCGCGCCACAACAGATGCCCTCTGGATCCGCGTCGATGATCTCGTAACCGGCCGCCGTGAGGATCTCTCGAGGAGCAGCAGTGATGCGTTGTGCGTGGCGCAGGTGGCAGGGATCGTGTACAACGACCGCTTCTCCTCGCGATGCGAGAGCAGGGAGCCGACCTTCACTGAGAAGGCGAGCGATTAGCTCGGTCACATCAACGGCGCGCGAGGCCAGCGAGTCGCCGTCCGGGGCAATCTTGCCGTACGACTTGAGGTGGGCACTGCAACCAGCCGCCGTCGCCACGATGAGGTCCGTGTCCGCGAATGCTGCAACGTTTCGGGCGGCCAACCGACGTCCGTCCTTGATGTTTCCATCGTGCACCGAGAGAGCCCCACAGCAGGTTTGGGATGACGGGACTTCCACCTGGTATCCCGCCATTTCCAGTAAACCGATGGTCGCCTGGTTGACATTGCCGAACCACTTGTCCATGACGCATCCGACCAGGAGTCCAACCCGGGGACCGTCAACCGAGGCCAGCGCGCGCGAATTGCGGGCGAGTGGTCGCATCCCATTCATCGAGCGTCGAGCACGGCCGGCGAGCAGTGTGTGGAGGCGCAGTTTCTGACCGAGGCGGAGGAAATCGGTGAGGACCCCGGCGATTCCTCGATTCGGGATCACCCGTCCGAGGAGGAAATGGCGCAGGCGACGTGTCGCGGTTGGTCTCGCCGCAGCGACCTCGGCGCGGGCTCCCTCCATGGCTCGTCCGAATGGAACCATGCTCGGGCAGACCGCTTCGCATGCCCGGCAATTGAGACAAAAGGACATGGTTTCTTCGAATACCTCGTCGAGGGCGAGGACGCCCTCAGCCACGCCACGCATCGCCGCCAAGCGGCCTCGGGGCGAAGCAGTTTCGAGACCGGTCAGCCGAAAAGTCGGACAGTGCGGCAGGCAGAGCCCGCAAGCGACACACGCATCGAGCTCGGCAGTCGTCGGAGCGAAGTCGGTTCGCCAGGCCAGAGACGTTGCATTCATCGGAGGTGCCAATTAGATCCGCCCGGGGAGCCGGCCGGGGTTGATCACCCGGACCGGATCGAAGGCAGCGATCAGCTGGCGCTGCAGATCACGGGTGCTCGGTGGCGACCCCCAAGGGTCGAAAGTCGTATCGGCCCCTTGAGTCACGACGAGAGCGCCACCATCGGCTTCGGCGAGTGAGCGCAGCTCAGCCATTCCGTGCAGGTTGGATGACGCGATGGCGATCTCGCCAATACCAACCTGATGGATGTAGTCCGTTGAGTCAGGCAGCTCCGGAACGATTTCGGCCGCCCGCTTCGGGGTAAGTCGCAGGGAAAATGTCCAGGCCGTCTCGGGCAGCGTTGGCCAGACCAATTCGTTGACCGACTCGCCCCCCAAGCGCGCTATCTGGTCCCGGATCTCAGATTCGGTTCCGCCGAGGTAAACCATCTTGGCGTGCCGGGTTTGTAGAACAGCAAGTGGTCGGTGGATCGCGATCGGTTGATCGGGATCGACCGTGACAGTCGCGACGGCCCGTGGTGCTGGCCAAAGCTTTAGGCAACACGAGACGATCACTCCCAGCGAGCCGTATGAGCCGACAACTAGACGGGGAAGGTCGTATCCGGTCACGTTTTTGACCACCCGCCCGCCACCGCGTACTACGCGGCCATCGCCGGTCACGACCTGGACCTCGAGGACCCGGTCGCGAGTCGGTCCATAGCGTGCACGGCGGTAACCGGACATACCTGACGCGAGTACGCCGCCCACCGTGGCCGCACCGCGTTTTCCAACAAGCCCGCGGTTTGATGGCGAGTGCCCAATTCAGCCTCGAGGTCGGCTACGGCTGTGCCCGCCTCGATCACAACCGTCAGATCGTCTGGTTCCCAGGCGATTAGCCGGTTGAGACGATCGGTGAAGATGACGACGTCGGGTTCGACGCGATATCCGATGCCTTGATGCGTGCCCCCACCCCAAACCAAAACGGAGCGCTTCTTCGTGCGTTGCCTCTGCCAGGGCAGCGGCCATCTCCTCAGCGGAGCCTGGATGAAGAAGTTCGACTCTTTCCCCGAACGCCAGCCGGCTTGCGATCTCGGTGCGACCGGCACGGATGCTCACACCCAGGCTCCGGGGGGGATCGCCACCCCGAGGTCGAAACAGCGGGCGCCGGCCGGCAAGATCTTTCCCGGGTTGAACCGGGCATGAGGATCGAACACCTCCTTGATGCGCGCCTGGGCGTCGAGATCGGCCCGGTTGAACATCAACGGCATGAGCTCGCGCTTCTCGCGACCGATCCCGTGTTCTCCGCTGAGCGCGCCACCGACCGCAACGCAGGCGGCGACTAGTTCGTCGGCCGCAAGCTGCACCCTCTCGGTCATGCCGGGGATCGACGCATCGAAAACCATCAGAGGATGGAGGTTGCCGTCACCGGCGTGAAACACGTTGAGCATCTGCAATTGATGGCGCACGCCGATTTCGTAGACCTTTTCCATGGTTTCGACCAATCGAGTCCGCGGGACGACGGTGTCGTGGAGGTAGTAGTTGGGGGCGGCCTGGGCCACCGCGCCAAAAGCGGACTTTCGGCCCTTCCAAAGAATCTCTCGCTCGGCGTCGTCGGCCGCGACCCGAACCTCGCGGGCATTGTGGGCATGGGCAACATCGGCCATGACCTTGGCTTCTGCTTCGACCGCGGCCGTTTCTCCTACGACCTCGGCCAGGAGGATCGCAGCGGCGTCAGTCGGAAGTCCGGCGTGGAGCCAGTTCTCAACGGCTTTGGTGATGGCCTGGTCCATGATCTCGAGCGCCGCCGGAACCACCCCGGCCGCGATGATTCCTGAGACAGTTGCCGCTGCCTCGGCGATCGAGCTGAAGGAACAGAGCAGGGTTCTGACGTCCGGAGGGTTGGGAAGCAGTCTCACCAGGATCCGGGTCACGATGCCGAGGGTCCCCTCCGAACCGACGACCACGCCACGCAGGTCGAGCCCGATCGGATCGGGAGCGGGCCCACCGACGGTCACGACTGAGCCGTTGGCGAGCACCACTTCCATGGCCAGGACGTGGCTGACGGTCGACCCTTCGGCGAGGCAATGCGGTCCGCCCGAGTTGTTGGCAACGTTACCCCCGATGGTGCAGGCGGCTTGGGAAGAAGGATCAGGTGCGAAGTGCAGGCCGAAAGGCTTCGTGGCCTTGGAGAGGTCGAGGTTGATCACTCCCGGACCAACCCAGGCAGTCCGGTTTGCTGGATCGATCTCCTCGATCTGGTTCATCCTGGTCGTGACGAGCACGATCCCGCCTTCGGTGGCGACGGCACCAGCGGCCAAGCCGGTGCCCGCGCCGCGGGCCACGATGGGGACCTCGTGCCGGCTGGCGATCTCCACGATCTTGACCACCTCGGCGGTCGACTCCGGCATCACGACCACCGTCGGCTGGCCCCGATACACACCAGCGTCCCTTCCATAGACGTGGAGCGCGAGCGCGGTTTGCAACACCCGTTCCTGGCCCAGGGCGGCGACCAGGTCTTCGTACATGCTGCGACGTTCGGGCGCGCCGAAGCCGCCGCCCCCGGGGGTGCGGACCAGGAGGCGGGTGCCGGGGGTCACGGTGAGCGTGGTCTTGGCCGGCAACCGTTCCGGCGCGTTTCCGGGTCGGATCAGCCAGTCCTCCCCGCAGGCCCCCGGTCCACCCCCGGCTAGTCCCCAGGGTCGGTGGCGGCGGCGTTCGCCGATCAGCGATAGCTCGCAGTCCTCCAAGAACGTGATCTCCCGTTCGAGCCCCTCGCCGCCGGCAAACCGGCCTGGCCCACCGGAGTCGCGGCGGAGCGTGTAGCGCGTGACCCGAAATGGATAATGCTGGTGGAGTGACTCGATCGGCGTGTTGGCCGTGTTGGTCATGCCGGTGTGGATCCCCGACTGGCCGGCCTTGGTCGGGCGGCCACCCTGTCCTCCGCCCAACGTCTCGTAATAGGCGAAGCGATCGTTGCCGATCAACACGTTGTTCATGGTCCCCTGGCTGGCGGCAGGCACTCGACCAGGGGCCGCCTGCGCGAGCGCCCCGAGCACGACGTCGGCGATTCTTTGGCTCGTCTCGACATTCCCGGCGGCTACTGCGACCCCGTTGACGGCGTTGACCAATGATCCCGCGGGGGCGATCAATCGCAGCGGCCGGTAGCAACCGCTGTTGGCAGGAATCAATGGATCGGTTGCTACCCGGACCGCGTAGTAGAGGCATGACCTCGTCACCGCTTCGACCGCATTCAGATTCCCTTCGATCTGTTCCTGAGTACCGGTGAAATCGGCAGTCAGCTCTCCCCCGGTGATCATCAGCGTCACCCGAATCTCGAGGTCCTTGTCGCCCCATTCGACAAAGTCGGTAAACGAGAACGAACCCTCGGTGAGATCTGCCAGCGCGGCGCGCATCAGCCTTTCCCCATATGCGAGCAGCGAGTCGAGGTAGCCGAGATAGCCGGACACGTCATCGCCAACAAGCTCGGTCACACGATGGGCGCCAACCTCGTTGGCGCCCAGCTGGGCAGCAAGATCCCCCGCTCGTTCCCTTGGTGTCCTAGTGGCCGCAATGAAAGGAATGTGAAACTCATCGATCCAGGCGCCGTCACGTACTGCCGCCATGGGCGAGACCACTTGTCCTTCTTGCGACAGACGGGTAGCAAAAGCGGGCATCGAGCCGGGAGCCTCGCCTCCGACATCGGCATGGTGGGCCCGATTGGCGACCCAGCCAATTAGGACCGATCCAACGAAGACCGGACGCACCAGGGTGAGGTCGTTGAGATGGGTACCGCCGGCGAAAGGGTCGTTGACCGCGTACTGCTCACCCGGCACCGGATCGAAGCGCGCGATCACCTCGGCCACCGACGCGGGCATTGACCCGAGATGGACCGGAATGTGCTCGGCCTGTGCAACCATCTCGCCCCCGGAATCGAAGATCGCGACCGAGCAGTCGGCCCGCTCTTTGATGTTCGGTGAATGTGCGGTTCGCCTGAGAACATCACCCATCTCACCGGCGATTGCCGACAGTCGGTTCCGAAAGACTTCAAGCGCGATCGGGTCCATCGACTCGCGAGTCACCAGGTGATCTCCATCGTCCCGTCCGCGAGCACGACGAGTCTCTCGCCATCGTCAAGAAAGATTGTGGCATCGCGACCTTCAATCAGCGCCGGACCCGAGTACTCCGAACCAGGGGCCATGGAGCCGCCGACGTCTCGCCAACCAAGCACCGCAGGCGAGGTCGCAGCTACCCGCACCGTGACCACCTCGATTTGGACTTCCGGCGTGACAAACCCATTGCGCGCTTGATGTGCTCTCTCGAAATCGGACGTCAGGCGATCGCTCCCCCGTTCGTAGATAACGGGGGTCTCGTGAGACTGCCCGCGATATCTAGCCTCGACCGTTACAACCAGCGCTTGCGCCTCGACGCCCAGCAAATCTTTCATCTCTTGACGGGCCCGATCCTCAACCTGGGCGATGACCGTGTCGAGATCGCTCAGCTCAACTCCGATCACAGACTGCGAAACGTCGTGGCGCAACGGGCTGAGCAGAAGTCCCAGGGCCGAAAAGACACCCGGATGGGGGGGGACGAGGACAGCGGCCATACCCAGAGAACGGGCGAGTGCGGTGGCATGAAGCCCACCGGCTCCCCCAAATGCAACGAGAGCCGCCTCGCGCGGATCGGCGCCTTCCTCGACCGTGACCCTCCGAATCGCCCCCTCCATGTGCGAATTGACGATCTCGACCATTCCCCACGCGACCTCCTCCGGACCCAAGCCCAGATCGTGGCCCAGAGATGCCAGCGCTCTTAGCGCCGCTGCCCGATCGAGCTGAACGCCACCGGCCAGGGTCTGGCCCAATCGACCCAGGGCGAGATTGGCATCAGTGACCGTAGCCTGGGTTCCGCCGCGGCCGTAGGCCGCCGGACCGGGCCACGCGCCGGCGCTTTGCGGTCCGACCCGGAGCGCGCCTCCGTTGTCGATCCAGCCGATCGAACCTCCTCCAGCTCCGATGGTGTGGACCGCAACCGCCGGTATCCGGCACACATAGCCCCCAATTGAGCGATGCCCGCTCAGCTGTGGTTCGCCGGCTTCGATCCGGCAGACGTCGGTCGAGGTCCCGCCCATATCGAAAGAGACGACTCGACTCCAGCCATGCGCGGATCCACATGCTGCTGCTGCGACCACGCCGCCAGCCGGACCGGACAGCAGGATCGAGGCGGCGAGCTCGGCCGCACCCCTGGTCGAGGTGAGGCCACCCGCAGACTGCATGACGAACACGCGTCGGCCGATCCGGTCCTCCAACGCTTGCAGATATCGCTCGACCCCTGGCCGCAGGTATGCGTTGAGGACAGTCGTGGCGATTCGCTCGTACTCCCGAAATTCGGGATTCACGAACGACGATCGACTTATCGGAATCTGGCCGTTCCATTTGGCGACCGCTTGCGCCACCGCGATTTCCTCCGAGCTGTCTTCGTGAGCTCCGAGCAAGGCAATTGCTACAGAGTCAGGGGCAGTGCGGGTGAGGAAGGCATCCACGTCTTCGGGCGTTGAGTATCCCAAGCGCTCCGATCGCTCAACCAGACCGGGCGGTCGATCGGCATTGCTGTCGTAGAGCGAAGGGCGGTTCTGCCGACCGATCTCGATCGCGTCCTCAAAGCCGGCAGTCGTGATGAGAACGGTTCTCGCCCCTGTGCCTTCGAGCAAGGTATTGGTCGCAACCGTGGTCCCATGGAAGAGAAGGCCGTCGGGGGCGCCTTCGATGCCCGCAGCAACTCCTTCGCTCTGTTCGCGGGTCGTGGGCACTTTGTTGACCCGCAGGGCGTTGCCGTCCCACGACACGACGTCGGTGAAGGTACCCCCGACGTCGACTGCCACGGCACCTGTGATAGAAAGTGGCGCGTGATCCAAGTCGAGTCAACCCCCAACCCCAACGCGGTCAAGTTCAGCGTCGGCCAGCCCGTGGGCGGGCCCGCGACCTTTGTGGCCGGTCAGCCAGCCGACAACGCAATGGCGCAGGAACTGCTGGAGTTGCCTGGCGTAACCAGCATCTTTATCACCGCCGACTTCGTGACAATTTCGAAGTCGACCGAAACTGCCTGGGACGAGATCGTCCCGAGAGCCAGCGAGATCCTTGCCGAACATTTCGCTTGAGCATTCTGGCTGAACCTGCTTCGGGTTATTCGCCAGTCACGAGATGGCTTCATTGGGGCATCTTCTTTCTGATGGCGGCTCAATTCGTCGTTGGCTATGCCCTCGAAGAATTGGATGAGGATGAGGGCTTTTCCGAGGACCGGCTCTTCGCCCTTCACGCAGCTTTTGGTCTGACGATCTTGCTCCTGGCATTCGTGCGGACCTGGTGGCGACGGACCCGGCCGCTTCCACCCTGGGCACCGACGCTGTCGAGCTTCGAGCGTCGCTACGCCCATCAGGTCGAACGAGTTCTCTACTTGTTGATGTACACGATCCCGCTCAGTGGGCTCGGTCTGGCGGTCGCAGACGAGCGACGGTTGCCGATCCTTGGCCGGTTTGAACTGTCGGATCTATTCGAGGATGCAGAGGACTTGTTCGAGCTCGCCCACATCGGCAGTCATGTTGTCTTCTTTATCTTCTTCGCTCTCCACGTGGGACTGGTTCTCAAGCACCAGTTCGTGAACCGCGACCGCTTGTTGAATCGAATGCTTTAGCCGGGCACGGGGCTGCCATCGGGAGCGAACCAGCGAACAACAGGCCACGAACCGCCGAACCGATCGGCCACAGTGACAACCACCCGCCAGAGATCACCGACCTGAGTGCCTTCGAGAACCGTGCCACTTTTGGTAGCAGCCGAGAGAATTGGTTCGGGAACCGGTCCGGCGGCGAAGGGAGGGCCCGGACGGAGCTGGGGGGCGGTCACCTCTTCGGGCAGGTCGACCACAACCCAGCCGCCGGATTCCCAGCGAAGAGTCCATGCCAGGGCGCGGTCGGGAAGCCTTTCGTACGGCGCATCACCAGTAGCGGCGAGAAGCCTGGCCAGGACAACCGCTCGGTAGTTGCTCCCTTCCTCGGCGACCGCGATGGTGCGGGCCGATTCGACAAAGACACGTTGGCCGTCAACGGGAGCGGGCAGAGGTGAGCCGGCCGGGAGCAGTGCGGCCAAATCGGTGCTCGCCGACCCATCGACCGTCAGGTAGGTCTCGGTCATCCACTCCGCCCAACTCGCTGCTTCGTCGGCGACGTTGGGCACCGCCATCAAGGCTTCCTCGGTGAGGAGAGAAGTTGTCGTGGCTTCCGCCAAAGACGTGGTGGTCGCAATCACCACGACTTCGGTAGTGGATGGCGGCGAAGGCTCATCGCGGGCAAACACAAGAAATAGCGCGGCTATCGCGGCTACGCCGGCGAGCCCATAGCCGAGATAACGAGGCGGAATCGGATTCCGCTTCGGCCCCGACGCACTCAAATGCTCCCAAGGAATGCGCTCAAAGGTTTCGTCGTCCACTGGCCAAACGTACGAGACCCGGGGGTCTTCTTCAATCCCCTTGCCAATCCCTTTGTCTGGGCCGACGCCCTCTCATGACTACCCTGCCACGCGTTCTTGACCACTAACTACGACCCCAAACCCGGGCGGTGGATGCTGCCCCTTGTGGTGTTGGCGATGGTTGCCTTCACCTACTTATTCGTTCGCGAGTTGCCCGCGGCGGCGGGTGGCGACTCGGATGAATCGACCACAACTACAGCGTTTGGGGCGACGACTACCACCGACATCGACTCGACCACGACCACCGGACAGGTAGTTCTTGATCCGGAAGCCCAGGCCTACCTCGATACCCTGGCCGGGTACCAGACCCGCATGACCGATCTGCAAACCCAGCTTGCTTCCGCCAACAGCGGATGGGACGCAAACCCCCGTACCGTCACTTTCGATCAAGCCGAGGCCGCGTTCAGTGCCGTGGCCGAGGGCGCCGCGGCTCTCGCCACCGAAGCAGCCGCTCTGGCTCCTCCGGCGGATTTCACCGAGACCCACGCAGGCATCGCGGCGGCCGTCCAGCAAGCCGCCGATGCGGCCATCGCCGCCCTAGCTGGACTGCGTGCTCCCTCGCCAGACACGGGTGAAGGCCGGCGCACGGCGGTGGCCAATTTTGATACCGCGGTCGCCGCCCTCGACCAGGCGATAGCCGGCTCCAGCCCGGCCGGGTAGAGCAGCCGATGGCGATCGAGATCCGCCCGGCCGAACCGGCGGAGGCTTCCAACTTTGCCCGCACGATGGCCGGCGTGTTCGCCTGGGACCTGGAAGACGCCAACCTCGAACGGTTCAAGACCACATGGGAACCCGAACGCTCCCACTGCGCCTACGACAACGGGAAAATGGTCGCCACGCTGGGGACTCTCAGTCTGGAGTTCAGCGTGCCGGGCGGCTCAATTCGTGCCGGAGGGACCACCCAGGTGTCGGTCCTCCCAAGCCACCGGCGACAGGGAATCCTCCGCAAGCTGATGACCGCTCATCTGCGAGAAGTGGCGGATCGCGGCGAAGCGGTGGCGGCGCTTTGGGCTTCGGAAGCGTCGATCTACGGGCGGTTTGGCTTCGGACCGGCAACTACGGCGTTGGAAGTGAAGATCCCCACGCAATATGGAGCTTTTCATCGCCTCGCTCCTGAGCCGGCGGCGGTGGAGCTGATCTCCCTCGATGAAGCTCGGGAGGTACTGCCCTCGATCAACGCTTCCATCGCCACGACCTGGCCGGGTATGTTCGCCCGACAAGAGAACTGGTGGAATGCTCGCTGGTTTTCCGACTTGCCCTCCGATCGCTTCGGCGCCACGTCAATGCGAGCCGCCGTGACCAAAGCCGGAGACGGATATGTCTTGTACCGGCAGAAGTCGAAATGGAACGACGGCAACTTCGCCGGCGAACTCATCGTTCGCGATCTGATGGCGCAGAGCCCCGAATCGTGGGCCGGTCTCTGGGCCTTTGTCCTTGGCCATGATCTCGTGGCGACCGTGGAGGCTGAGCTGCGCCCTCCGCAGGAGCCGCTCCTGCAACTGCTCGCCAACGAGCGTCGCGCCTTGGTCACGCAATCCGATGGGCTTTGGATCCGGCTCAACCATCCCGCGACGGCACTCGCCGGGCGCCGATACAGCACGGAGGGAGCACTGGTCATCGAGGCGCACGACCAGCTCGACCGGTCCATCCACACCCTTCTTTTGGAAGGCGGACCCGATGGGGCGACGTGCACCACCACCGACCGTCCGCCCGACCTGGTGCTGGACACCGAGGACCTGGGCGCGGCCTATCTCGGCTGGTCGCGTTTTCGCAGCCTCGCTCGCACGGGACGAATCGGTGGAGACCAACAAGCCCTCGCGTTGGCTGACCACATGTTCGGCTGGGACCCGCTCCCGTGGTGCCCCGAGATCTTCTGACTTTTGCGAACCCAGGGTTTCGCTAATTAGACGTCGTAGAAGAGGTAGAACTCGTAGGGGTGGGGGCGAAGCCGGATCGCGTCCACCTCGCGGAGGGTCTTGTACTCGATCCAGGTCGAGATCAGTTCCTCGCTGAAGACCCCGCCCGTGAGCAGGAACTCATGGTCGGCTTCGAGCGCGGCGAGCGCCTCGTCGAGGCTGGCCGGGACCGAGGGAAGGTTCTTCAATTCCTCCGGTGGCAAGTCGTAGATGTCCTTGTCAACGGGGTCCATCGGTTCGATCCGGTTCTGGATGCCATCGAGGCCGGCCATCAGCATCGCCGAGAACGCCAGGTATGGGTTGCAGCTCGGGTCGGGACAGCGGAACTCAAGCCGCTTCGCCGCCGGCTTCTGGCTGTATTGCGGAATCCGGATCGCCGCCGAACGATTGCGTGACGAATAGACCAGGTTGACCGGTGCCTCGTAGCCCGGGACCAGCCGCCGGTAGGAGTTCGTGGTCGGAGCGGCGAACGCCAGGATCGACGGCGCGTGCTTCAGCAGCCCGCCGATGTACCACCGGGCCATGTCCGACAGCCCGGCATATCCGGCTTCGTCATAGAACAGCGGCTTATCGCCGTTCCACAGCGATTGATGGGTATGCATCCCTGAGCCGTTGTCTTCGAAGATCGGCTTGGGCATGAACGTCACCGACTTCCCGTGCTGCCACGCGACGTTCTTCACGATGTACTTGTAAAGGGTCACTTTGTCGGCCATGCGCAGCAAGGTGTCATAGCGCATGTCGATTTCGGCCTGGCCGGCTGTTCCCACCTCGTGATGCTGGACCTCGATCTCGATTCCGGCCGTTTCGAGCGCCGCCGTCATCTCCGAGCGCAGATCCTGGAAATGGTCCGTGGGCGGGACCGGGAAGTAGCCCTCTTTGTAACGAGGCTTGTAGGCCAGGTTCCCTCCCGGCTCGTCGCGACCCGAGTTCCACGCGCCTTCCTCTGAGTCGACGAAGTAGTAGGCCGAGTGCTGATTCTGTCCGAATCGGGCCGAGTCGAAGATGTAGAACTCCGCCTCCGGGCCCCAATACGAAGTCTCAGCCAGGCCGGTCGATTGGAGGTAGGCCTCGGCCTTCTTAGCGATATAGCGCGGATCTCGGTCGTAGGGCTCGCCTGTGAGCGGGTCGTGTACGAAGCAATACAGGAGCAGCGTTTTGCGGCTGCGGAAGGGGTCATCGACCGCGGAAGCCGGGTCGGGGATGAGCAACATGTCCGATTCCTGGATGGCCTGGAATCCACGAATCGAGGAGCCGTCGAAGCCAAAGCCGTCCTCGAACGAATCGGCCGTCAACTGCTTGACCGGCACCGTGAAATGTTGGACCTGACCGGGAAGGTCGCAGAAACGGAGGTCGATGAACTCGTACCCGCCGTCTTTGACCATCTTCAATACGTCCGCCGGCGATTCCGCCATGCAGATCACTCCTTCGTTTTGTTGAACGACGGCATTGTGGCCGCTGGGGGATTTCCTTGCGGTTGCTCGATTGTTAAGGCTCTGTTACGAGCCGCTCTCGGCGAGTTCAGAAACGACTTGCCCGGCCCGATAAAAGCGCCGCTCGGCGTCCTCGGGGCTGGTTCCGACTGCCGTCACCCCCAATCGGCCGGCAACGGCGACGGCACTTACAAGATGAAGGACGATCCCGGTCTTCGTATCCTCGTCCCAACGCAGTCGGGGATCTACTACTCGGTCCAAAACATCATCAGTCGTTAACGCGCGATATGAGTCATCCTCGAGATGATCGGTGGCGACATAGAACCGCTGGCCCCCGTCGACGGGAAACGTGTTCGAGTCCGGATCGAATTCGCCGTCCGTCAGGGCGCTGAGAGTGAGCATTGGATGAGTAGTGCCACCATTCCTGAGATTGATCTCGATTGCATACGGCTGCCAACCGCCAGGCTTCTTGACCACCACGAAGTCGATGCCGAAACGGCCGATCACCCCTTGATTGGCGAGATGTTCTCCGACCTTGGCACCGAGCTCGGCGATCTGGGCCCCGTACCCCGATTCGGCGGGAAACTTGCACCCAAGAAAAGTCTGCCCGGTTGCTCCTCCCAGCACCTGATCGTGGGTGGACAACACCTCGACCTCACGAAGGGGATTGGCGCGAAGCTGAACACTGGGGCTCCGAATTTCTGGGCCTTCAATTCGTTCCTCGACGATTCCACCGCGATGGACGAGCGCTGCTAGGAACTCCTCAGCCGTCCCCTCCTGATCCTCAACTTCCAGGTGCTCGACACGCCGGCGTAGAGCGGACTTGGAGTCGACTCCCGCGACCCTGACCTGGGCATTGCCCAGACCGCCAGCCGAATCGTCCAGCTTGACCATTGCGACCTTGAGCCCAGGAGTGGACACGCGCAGGTTCTCCAATGCTGCGACGACGTCATCGGCACTGAATACTCCCTCGACCCCGGAGGGGTACGGGACGCCGGCTTCGGCAAACGCGTGCCGGCTCCCGCTCTTCGTTCCCAGGAAGGCGAGCGTGGGGTCAGGCCCATACACGGGGGTGTCCAGGAGGTTCCCCAAGAGCACCTCCTTGGGAGTGGTGTTGAACGGGAAGATGACCCGGAAAGGGCTAGTCGCGGCTAGCCCCTTTAGCCGCTGCACGAGCAAGGGCCGCTCAAGGATCTTGTCGATCAACGGCCGCGGGGAGCCATCGCCGGCGGAGACCAGGGTTACCCGTTCATGCAAACCGGTCGGACGCGCACCGGGCATCAAAGACATGTAGTAGTCCACCAACCGCGGGAGGATTGGCTGGGAGGTGACGTAGATCACCCGTGTTCCCGGATTCTTGACCGCTGCCAGCATCAGGAAGAGAAACCGCTCTTCGTAGGCCGGCACCACCGGGTAGTAGTGACTCGGCAGATCCATGTTCATCGAGTTGACAACAACGAGGGTCCGTGGTGTCTCCCCGACTCGGCGAGTCGTCATGGAGCCCCAGTTTTCTGCCAGCGAGGCCTGCAAAGTTCGGAAGCGAGTCAGGTCGGAATCTGACAGGAAATCCGGACTGTGACCCGCCACGCGCCGATCCTATTGAGCCTGCCTTGGGCGATGCCGCTCAGGTAGGTACCGTTGACGTTGGATGCCCGCCACCATTGTCCTCGGAGCCCAATGGGGGGACGAGGGCAAGGGCCGGGTCACCGACTATTTCGCCGAGTATTCCGATTACGTCGTCCGCTATCAGGGCGGAAACAATGCCGGGCACACCATCGTCGTAGGCGACCAGAAAATCGCGCTGTCCCTGATCCCCTCCGGTGTCCTCTATCCGGACTGCACGCCTGTCATCGGCTCAGGCTGTGTGATCGATCCCAAGGTGCTCCTCGAAGAGATGGACATGCTCGCCGGCAAGGGAATCGATCCTTCCCGACTGCGGATCTCGGCCAACGCCCATCTGATCATGCCCTATCACCGCAAGCTCGATCTCATGATGGAGCGCCACCTCGGCCGCAACCAGATCGGGACCACCAAGCGGGGGATCGGCCCCGCCTACACCGACAAGTACTCGCGGACAGGGATCCGGGTGCAGGACCTCTATGACCCCGACATCTTTCGCGAGCCAAGGTCAAAGTCGCTCTCGACGAAAAGAACCGTGTCCTCACCCGCGTCTACAACCAGATCGGGATGAAGGCGGACGAGATCGCCGACGAGTACCTCGACTACGCCGAGCGGCTGCTGCCCGTTCGTGGCCGACACTTCCCTGCTTTTGTGGGAAGGCCTCGAACGACGGAAAGAACGTTCTCCTCGAAGGGGCCCAGGGGACGCTGCTCGACGTCGACCATGGCACCTATCCATTCGTCACCTCGTCCAATCCGACCGCCGGTGGAGCGCTGATCGGCGCGGGTATCGGCCCGGCAGCGATCAAGGATGTCGTCGGGGTCGCGAAGGCGTACATCTCCCGCGTCGGCACCGGGCCGTTTCCGACCGAGTTGGAAGACGAGACCGGCGACCGCCTGATCGAGCTTGGCGGCGAATACGGAACCGTGACTGGCAGGCGCCGACGTTGCGGCTGGCTCGACCTCGTCGCGTTGCGCTACGCGGTGCAGAGTGAATGGCATCACCAAGCTCTTCATAACCAAACTCGACATTCTCAGCCACTTCGACACCATCAAGGTGGCGGTGTCCTACGAGAGCGACGACGGCGCCCATGTTGACTTTCCCCGCCAACACCGGGTGTTGTACAACTGCCGAGCCGGTCTACGCGACCTTCGAGGGATGGCGCCAGGACGTTTCCGAGGTGCGCACATACCAAGACTTGCCCGAACCGGTCCAGAATCTATCTCGGCTTCATTTCCGAGGAGTCGAAGACCCCGATCGGTTGGGTGTCGGTAGGGCCCGAGCGGGGCCAGCTCGTCTCGGTATGAAGGTGGTGTTGCTCGGCGGAGGTGGTCGCGAGCACGCCCTGGGCTGGAAGCTGAGCCAGAGCGATCGGTTGTCGTCGCTCATCTCAGTTCCCGGCAATCCGGGCCTCGCTTCGCTGGGCGCCGTGGTCGGCGCTCGATCCCACGAATGCCACCGCGGTCGTGGACCTGGTGCAGCGGGAGTCGGCCGACCTGGTGGTCGTCGGACCCGAGGCGCCCCTCGCCGCCGGAGTGGTCGACGCGCTCGAGCGCACCGGAGTACCCATATGGGGCCCGAGCCGGGGTGCCGCCGCCCTCGAATGGTCGAAATCGTTCGCCAAAGAGCTCATGGATCGGGCGGGAGTGCGAACCGCGGCATGGGAGTCATTCACCGAGACTGGAGCCGGCGCTCATACCTATCTCCGGTCGCGCATCCCGCCCTTTGTGATCAAGGCCAACGGTCTCGCCGCGGGTAAGGGGGTGCTGGTGACGACTGATCGGGCCGAGGCGGAAACCTGGATAGAGCGATGTCTCGACGGAGAGTTCGGCGAATCGACGGATCGTGATCGAGGACTATCTCGAAGGCCCCGAGGTCAGCGTCTTTGCCCTCTGCCGCGGCGAGGAGGCGGTCGCCCTCGAGCCGGCTCGCGACTTCAAACGACTCCGGGACGGCGATCAAGGGCCCGAACACGGGCGGAATGGGCTCGTTCTCACCTGTTGCTGATCTCCCTCCGGGGATCGTTCAGCACACGCTCGATCGTGTGATCAAACCGGTGCTGAAGACGATGGCGAACGACGGCAAGCCCTACACCGGTTTTCTCTACGCCGGCCTTGTGCTCACTGATAACGAGCCCACCGTGCT
This sequence comes from uncultured Acidimicrobiia bacterium, assembly GCA_963840175.1. GTDB lineage: Bacteria > Actinomycetota > Acidimicrobiia > Spongiisociales > ZC4RG35 > JACCTH01. The sequence continues at coordinate 58,574 of CAWIXU010000007.1, read as the reverse complement.
CGAGTTCAACTGCCGGCTCGGAGATCCCGAGACACAGGTGCTGATGCCACGGATGGCAAGCGACCTGATCGACCTGATCGAGGCTTGGACTAGATGGTCAGCGTGGTCGCCCCGGAATGGAATGACATTGCCTGTCTCAACGTGGTTCTCGCCGCCCCGGGCTATCCCGAGGCACCGGTGGCGGGGGCGCGGAGTAGAGATTGGTGACCTTCCGGACGGCGCTCTCATCTTTCATGCCGGGACCGGCGAGGACGAGAACGGGCTCTTCGCTCAGGGTGGCCGGGTCCTCAACGTTGTCGGAACCGGGTCCGCGCTAGCCGAAGCTCGCGCCAATGCCTATGCCGCGGTCGAACGCGATCGAGTTCCCCGACGCGCTGTTTCGACGGGATATCTAGGTTGGCTCACATGAAAGTCAGCAGGTGAAAGTCGCCATCGTGATGGGCTCGGGCTCTGACCGTCCGATCATGGAGAAAGCGGGCCAGATGCTCGACCGGTTCGGCATCGAATCGGTGACCCAGGTGCTCTCGGCCCACAAGACGCCCGATCAGGCGATCGCGTTCGCCGAGGGTGCCGCGGCCGCAGGCTTTCAGGTGATCATCGCCGGAGCCGGCAAAGCCGCGCACCTCGCCGGCGTGATGGCTGCCAAGTCGCTGCTCCCGGTGATCGGTGTGCCGCTCAGCGCTTCGCTCGATGGTCTCGATGCTCTCCTATCCACAGTGCAGATGCCAACTGGAATTCCCGTGGCCACCGTCGCGGTTGACGGATCGACGAACGCGGCTTTGCTGGCGGTAGCGATCCTCGCGATCGACAACGCGGAACTGAGAGAAAGCTGTCGAGCTATCGAAGCCAGCTCGCGGCGGACACTCTCGCGGGCTAGGTCTTCTGCCAGCGCGGCGGCCAAACCGCCATTGGGCTCGACTACCACGTCCTCGAGTGACAGCCAGTCCGCCATCGTTCGCAGTTCTTCTTTGATGCGACGCGCCAGTTTCTTCGGGTCACGCCCGCTTTCGATATGAGCAGCCGCGAACCAACAGCGCGGATCGAGCCCGGTCGGCTTTCAGGTCGAGTCGTCCGACCAGTTCGCCGTCGAAGAGCACCGGGAAGACGTAGTAACCAAAGACTCTCTTGGGCTGGGGCGTATAGATCTCAATTCGATAGTGGAAGTTGAAGAGACGCTCGGTGCGAGCCCGGTACCAGACCACAGGATCGAACGGGCAAAGAAAAGCCACCCCTTCAATCTTGCGCGGAGTCGACGCTTCCGGATCGAGATAGGCCTTGTCTTTCCAGCCTTCGACGTTGACTTCGACGGCCTCGCCGGCCGCCACCATCTCTTTCAAGATTGGCCGGCAGGCCGCAGTCCCCTGTCGGTAGTAGTCGGTGAGATCGGCGAGAGTCGCTACTCCGGTATGACGAAGAGACTTGCGCAAGAGCTCCCGGCGCTGCTCCGGCTCGGAAAGTGAGCGGTTCAGAATCTCCGCGGGGAGAACCCGCTCGGTCAAGTCGTACGTGCGAGCGAAGTTGATTCGGGTCGGCACTGTCAGCTCGCCTTGGAAGAACAAGTTCTCCAACGCAGTCTTGGCGAACGACCAATCCCACCAGGGACCGCGCCCGGTTTCGTGTTGTTCCTCAAGTTGGGCTGGGCGAATCGGCTCCTTCGCGGCGGATCCGCTCGCGGATCTCATCCAGCGCTCCGGGATGGTCTTGCTCATAAGCGGACACCGAGCGGAACATGCCCCACCCTTCCATCCGGTGTCGAAAGAGAGGCCAATCGTCGATCGGGATCAATGCGGCCATGTGCGCCCAATACTCGACCAACTCACGCTTCTTGCCCCAGGCCATCTCGTTGAGAAGGCGCACCGGATAGTTCCCGAGGCGGGCAAAGAACGGGAGATAGTGAGCGCGGGCGACGACGTTGACGGAATCGATCTGCACGACCCCGACCCGATCGAGCACCCGCCGCATGTGGCGCACGGTGACCTTTCCGGTCGGCCGCGGATCGGAGAATCCCTGCGCGGCCAGAGCTATTCGTTGCGCTTGCGCGATCCCGATCTCTCGCATGGAGCGGGCACGGTAGGGAGCCAGGAGAAATATGTTTGTAGCCTGCCGCCGGTGATTGGCCGCTACTCATTGCCCGAGATGGCGCGCCTCTGGACCGAAGAGCACAAGCTCGAGGTGTGGAAGGAAGTTGAGAGTCTGGCGCTCGAAGCCTGGGGCCAGACTGGAACGGTTCCCGCCGAAGCCACCGCCGCCTTGCGTCGCGCGCCGACGCCGACACCGGCCGAAGTCGTGGAACGAGAAAAAGTGACCGATCACGACCTGGCCGCGTTCGTCGATCTGCTCGCAGCCAGCAGCGGTCGGATGGGCCGGTTGGGTCCACTACGGGCTGACGTCGTCCGATGTGCTCGATACCGCGCTCGGCCACATCCTCGGCGAAGCGGGGGATCTTGCTGGCTGGCTCGGTCGCGGCGACCTTCGAAACCGTGCGGCGGCGGGCATTGGAAGAGAGGGACACGGTGATGCTCGGCCGCACACACGGGGTATGGGCCGAGCCAACTTCGCTGGGGCTCAAGCTGGCTTCGTGGGCATTCGAGCTCAGTCGCGATCACGCGCCGGTTGGTGCGCGCGACCGAGGCTGTTGCGATCGGCAAGATCTCCGGTGCTGTTGGCAGCTACGCCCACACTCCTCCCGAGATCGAATCATTCGTCTGCCGCCGGCTCGGGATCGGGGTAGAACCCGCTTCTTCGCAGGTCACCGCCCGCGATCGACATGCCGAGTTTCTCGCCGCGGTGGCGCTTACTGGAGCGAGCTTGGAAAGGATGGCCACCGAGGTCCGGCATCTGCAAAGGTCGGAGGTGGGCGAGGTGCGCGAACCGTTCACTGCCAGTCAAAAGGGATCCTCGGCAATGCCGCACAAGCGCAATCCGATCGTGTCGGAGCGGATCGTCGGCATGGCGCGGCTGCTGCGCGGCTTTGCCCAGGTCGGCTACGAGAACGTGGCGCTTTGGCACGAACGCGACATCAGCCATTCCTCGGCCGAACGCGTCGCCCTCCCCGACGCCTGCCTGCTGCTCCATTACATGCTGGTGAAGATCGAGCGTCTGATCGACGGTCTGGTCATCGACCGGGACCGCATGCGACGCAACCTGGAAGGGACCGGTGGGTTGGTCTACAGCCAGGCTGCGCTCTTGGCTCTGATCGAAAGCGGACTTTCACGCGAGATCGCCTACCGAATCGTCCAGGAAAACGCCCTGCGCACCTGGGAGGACAAGACTCCACTGGTCGAACTTCTGGCTGCCGATCCGCGGGTGCAGCTCGAGCCCGATCGGCTGCGGGCGTGTTTCGACCCGGCCCGTTTTCTGCAGCACACCTCGATCGTCTTCGATCGCCTATCCGACACGGTTCTACAACCGCGCCAATGACCGAAACGTTCGGCGCCGCTCAGCCCAACGACATCCTTCATCTCCTGGTGATGGTGGCTGTGCTGCTGGCGGGGGCGCGGTTGCTGGGCGAGGTCTTCTCCCGGTTGGGACAGCCGACTGTGGTGGGGGAGATTCTCGCTGGAGTCTTGCTTGGGCCGTCCGTTCTCGGCGCGATTGCTCCGGCTCTGTCGGCCTGGACGCTTCCCCAAACTGCTACCCAGGGTCAACTGCTCGAACTCGTGGGTCTCATCGGAGTGATGCTTCTGCTGCTGGTGATCGGCATCGAAACCGACCTTGTCCTCATTCGCCGAAAGGCGCGGACCGCGATCGGGGTTTCTCTCGGAGGGTTGTTTCTGCCGTTGGTCCTCGGCCTGCTGTTGGGTCTGGTCTTCCCGGCCGACTTGTTGGCCGACCCCAATCAAAGAGTCGTCTTTGCGCTCTTCCTGGCAGCAGCAATGTCGATCACTGCGATCCCCGTCCTGGCGAAAGTATTGATCGACCTTGGCTTGATGCGACGAGACATCGGTCAGACCATGCTCGCTGCCGCCATGGTCGACGACCTTGCCGGTTGGACCCTCCTGGGAATCATCACGTCGCTGGCTTCTGAGGGAGGCCTCGAGCCAGCGACGGTTGCTCGAGCGCTGCTCACTGTCGGCGGTTTTGTCGCTATCACTGCCCTGGCTGGACGGGTTCTAGTCACCCGGACGCTGGCCCTCGTGCAAGATCGACTGACCAGCCGCGACCGCCTTCTGACTCTGGTGGTGGTCTTTGCTTTTGTCTGGGCTGCGTTCTCGCAAAGCTTGGGCCTTGAGCCCGTCATCGGGGCATTCGCGGTCGGCATACTCTTCGGACAACTTCGCCGTCTCCCCGCCAACGTGCCGCAACGCTTGGAATCAGTCGCCCTGGGGATCTTCGGTCCCATCTTCTTCGCGATCGCCGGCCTCAAGGTGAACATCCCGAACCTCGCTCAGCCCCGCCTGCTCTTGTTGACCTTCGTCGTCATCGCGGTTGCTACTTTCTCGAAGGTCGTTGGCGCGTACATCGGCGCGCGCTACATCAGCGGGCAAGGAGCCTGGACCGCTCTCGCTTTCGGAATCGGGATGAATGCGCGCGGGGCGGTTGAGATCATCATCGGCTCGGTTGGTCTGGCTCTCGGATTGATTTCCCAGGACGTCTATTCAATGATCGTGGTAATGGCCGTGGTGACGTCGATCATGGCTCCCTTTGGCTTGCGAGCCGTGATCCGTCACCTCGAGCCCGAAGGACAGGAGCTGATTCGTCTCGAACGCGAGAAGGCCGCCGAAGGTTCGCTGATCGCGGGGATTCGCCGCGTGCTTCTACCGATTCGGCCCCGGGAGAACGCGCTGGGCGGAGCCCAAACCATCGAAGCCGTCCTGCTCGGAAAGCTGGCGCGTACCCATGGGTTGGCGGTGACGCTCTTCTCGGTGGGATCGCGCGACGCCTATGACTTCCTGGGGCGGATCGAGCATCTCTTTGCCAGCGCCGAGGTTCAAAAACGGGTGGTCGAAAGCGATAGTCCGGTCTCGGCGGTCATCGCCGAGGCGCAACGGGACTACGACCTGGTCGTGCTGGGAGCGACCGAGGTCGACAACACCGCCGAAGCCTTGTTTGGGGGAATGGTGGACGAGGTCGTCCGTCTGGCCCCGGTGCCTTCGCTGGTCGTGCGGGGCGGGAACATCGAGGAGGGTTGGGCGCCGCGTCGCATCGTGGTTCCGACCGACGGCACGCCGAACTCGCGACGAGCGGCCGAGCTCGCCTTCGCCGTCGCTGAGCGGGACGCGGTGGTGACCGTGGTCCATGTCGTCACCCGGCACACGTCGATCACCGGCAGCTTCCGCGACCGGGCCGCCGCTCGTCACGAAATGGGGCACCAAATCACGGCTGACCTGCGCCAGCTTGGCGAGTCGATCGGCATCACCACCGAGACGGAAGTTCGCATGGGACCGGAACCCGAGGACGCGATCCTCGAGACCGCCCGCCGCACCCGCGCCGACCTCGTCATACTGGGAACAGGCGTACGCGCCGCTTCCAGCCGGCTCTTCCTCGGCCCCCGAGTCGAACGCATCCTCGCCGCCTGCCCCTGCCCCGTCGTGGTGTTGAACACGTAGTTTTTGCTAAATGCCCACCAACCACGCCGCTCCGCGGACGCCGGAGGAGTCACCGTGGGTGTTTTTCAACAGCGGCGTTTGGACCCTGTCCGAGAACACATAACGGTCCCAGCGGGACGGGGTTTGGGTGTAGAGCTCGTCGACGTTGCTCATTCCTCCCCCGAGAACGATCGCGTCGGGGTCGAGGACATTGATGATGGTTGCGAGACCCCGGGCCAGACGGTCGCAGTAGTCGGCGAGATCCGCGGACGCCTCGGCATCGCCTTGCCGCGACGCTTCGACCACTTCCTTCGCTGACGCCAGCGCCAGCCAGCGCGGCAAAACCGGTTCCGGAAAGGAACGTCTCGATGCATCCGTGGAGTCCGCAGTAGCACGACGGACCCGGCAACTCATCGGGCCCGGGCCAAGGCAAGCGGGTTGTGACCCCACTCTCCTGCGACTCCGTTGGGGCCGTCGAGCGCCCGACCATCAACAACAACTCCACCGCCAACTCCGGTGCCGATGATCACGCCAAACACGACCTGGTGTGAAGCCGCGGCGCCGTCGGCTGCCTCGGACAGGGTGAAGCAATCGGCGTCATTCCTCAAGACCACTTCGCGGCCCAGTGCGCGCTCGAGGTCGGCGTGGAGCGGTTTGCCGTTGAGATAGACGGCGTTCGAATTGCGGAGCGTGCCGCCGGAGATCGATCCCGGTGTCCCGATGCCGATCGTGGAAGCGACCGGCCCGGCTTTGGCCTCCAGGTCTGAAACCAGTTCGCCGATCGCTGCCAACGTGGCGTCGTAGTCTCCCCGCGGCGTATCGATCCGCATACGGGCCGGCTCCCCACCCGCCGGATCGAGCACCACCCCCTCGATCTTCGTACCGCCGAGATCGATGCCGAGTCGATTCACTTTGGTCGATTCACCGCTCGGCCGCCGGATAGACCTCCGCGAGTAGATCGTTGAAGTTTGTCGTGGGGGCGAGCACCAGCTCACCGGCTCCCGTGCGGAAGTCGGTGACGTCGATCGAGAACCGATTGACTCCATCACGACTGATCCCGCGATAGGCCCAGGCCGTGGAGATGGCATCCCCGAATGACCAGCCGCTATCGACCCGCACCGCCCCGGCCACCGCTTCGAGTCGGGAGGAGAGCGATCCCAACGAGCCGAAGTTGGCCATGTTCTTGGCGAGTTGGAAGAGGATGTCCTGCTGGCGACGCATCCGGTTGAAGTCAGAGCCGCCGACGATCTGCCATTCCCCGTCGATCAACTGCTCGGTGTTGCGGGATCGGGCCCAGGCCAGGGTCGTGTAGCCGTCGGCCCAGACACAACCGCCGGGTAGATCCAGCCCCGAGTTGGGGTCTCGGGCCGGATGGTCGGTGCAAATGCTCGTGCCTCCCAACGCGTTCACCACCGAGGCGAACCCGTCGAAGCTGAGCCGGGCGACATGATCGATCGGGATGCCGGTGAAACCCTCGACCATCAACGCGATGAGCTCGGTTCCTGAGGCAAAGTCGGTGCAGCCGCCGAGACCGGCGTTGATCCGGCTCCAGCCGCCGGTGCACGGGTTGGCCACATAGAGGTCGCGGGGCAGCGAAACCAGGATCGGAGCAGCACCGTCATTGGGAGCGAGCGCCAGGATGATCGTGTCGGCCCGCGAGCCCGATTCATCGCTCCCCACGCCGAGATAAGCATCGAACATGTCATCGGGCAGCGTCCGCCCGATCGCGCGCCGGATTCGAATAGCCCGCGCTTCCGTTCGGTATCAGAGAGGCGTAGAGCTCAGCCTCGATCTCAGCTGCGGCGAGATCGCTGTGCGGCCGCCTGATCGATCAAGAGCCGCTCGGCCGCGGCGAGTCGAGCGGCCGCGTCCCGAATCTCGTCGGGACTTCTCTGCAGCATCGCCACCGAAGCACCCATCGGGTTGAAATCGTCGGTGGCAACCGCCTCGAAAGTCAGCCAGATCTGTGAGACGAAGAAGCCAACCGCGCCCAGCACGATTCCGCCGACCACGATGACGGTCGTGCGAATCGGATGTTGCAGCGCGTACCCAACCATGGGGCCTCCGGGGGTGAACAGAAATGGTAAGGCGTGCGAGGCTTCAGCTCTGGGAGATGAAGACCGTTCCGGTGAAGTGGCCCACCACGCGTTGATCGGAGCGATGCACAAGTACGCGATAGGTGGCAAGAGTTCTTCCGCGATGAATCTCGGTCGCCGTGGCGGTCAACTCGTCACCCGGCTTGGTCCCAGCTGAGAACACCATGTGGGTATCGATCGCGGAAGCGTTCGGCTCGTAGGAGTTGGCATAGAGCGAGAAAGCGCAATCGGCCAGGCTGAAAACGACGCCCCCATGGGTCGCCCCGTGAAAGTTGGTCTGCGTCCTCGGTGATCGTCATACCAACCTTCACGAAGTCCTCCCCCACCTCGACCAGGCTGATGCCAAAGCTCTTGCGCGTAGCGATCAGCCTCGAGACGGGCGCTCACCCGGCCCGCATCGATCACCCCTCCTCCAACCACGACCGAAAGAACGCGCGGAGGTAGCGTCCAACTCAGCGATCGGCTTCTTCGAGGTGCTGGCTATAGGTGTCGTAGTCGATCCCAGCCTTCGGGAGCAGCGACCCATCCTCTTTGCCCCATCGCTTGGCGAGATCGAGGTCGGCGTCGGGGTGGAACTGCACCGCCAAAGCCGACCCCAGCCGAAAGGCCTGCGGAAACAGTTGCGCTTCTGGCAAGCAACGTCGCGCCGGGCGGAAGGTGGAAAGTGTCCTGGTGCAAACTGAATACACGGCTGCCAAGCGCTCTGCACAGCGGATCGGCCTGGCCTTCCTCGGTCAACACGAGGTCGACAACATCGGCCTCCGGGCGTTGCGCCGGAAAGGCTGTTCCGCCAAGCGCCGCGGCCAGGAGCTGGCTCCCCAAACAAACGCCGAGCACCGGCACGTCCGTCTGCGACCAGGCCGGCCAGCCACTCCTTCTCGGCCGGCATCCAGTCGTGGAGGTTGTCCTCGTAGGCACCCATCTCGCCGCCGAGCGTCACCACCCGATCGAACGACTCGCTCGTCGGGAACCTCGTCGCCCCGATGGAGATGAATCCTGTCGGTCACTGCTCGCGCCGATGCGGGCAAGTTCGTCATCAAGCCGACCAGTCGTTTGCTCGCAGTGATAGATGACACCGACCCGCACGGAGCCAACGCTAACGGCCTTTAGGATCGAGCCAGTGAGAAAGATCGGTGCCGGCAAGGTTCGCGACATCTACGACGTCGGCGACGACCGCCTTCTGCTGGTCGCCAGCGACCGGATCAGCGCCTACGACGTGGTTCTCCCCGATCCGATCCCGGACAAGGGGCGGGTCCTCACTGCCATCTCCAGTTCTTCTTCGAGTTGCTCGACACCCCGAACCACTTCCTCAGCACCGACATCTCCGAATTCGAGCCTGCCCGAATCCGACTCGCCCGATCCTCAGTTCTTCGCCGGACGGTCGATGGTGGTGCGCAAGGCCGAGGTCGTGCCAGTCGAATGCGTGGTGCAGGGGCTATCTCTACGGCTCCTCCTGGCGCGAGTACGAGGCCGGAGGAGGCCCGACGACCGAGCAGCTGCCGGCGGGCTTGTAGCTCGCCGACCGACTCGCCGAACCGATCTTCACGCCCGCGACGAAAGCGACCGAAGGACACGACGAGAACCTGGACGAAGCGGGCACACGCAGCCTCATCGGCGATGACCTTTACGAAGAGCTCAAGAGCGCGCTCGCTCGAGATCTATAGCCAAGCGCCGCCGAGCACGCGGCAGACCGAGGAGTGATCCTGGCCGATACGAAGTTCGAGTTCGGACACTGCCGGAGACGAGCTCATCCTCATCGACGAAGTCCTCACTCCCGATTCGTCTCGCTACTGGCCGGCCGACGAGTGGAAGCCCGGGCAAGGACGTTCCCTTCCTTCGACAAGCAGTATGTGCGCGACTGGCTCGACCGATCCCGGTGGGACCATCAGCCGCCTGCGCCCCATCTGCCTGCCGGACGTGATCGAAGGCACTCATCAGCGGTACGTCGAAGCCCACGATCGAATCACCGGGACGAGCTTCGCCCACTATCTGGCCGCGCACTCGTGAAAGTGAAGGTGACCGTTTCCATCACCCGCCGGCCCGAGATTTCCGATCCCCAAGGCACCACAGTTCGTCGGGCCTGCACGACCTCGGTTTCTCCGAAGTGGAAAGCATTCGATTTGACCGACTGTTGACGCTCGAGGTGGAGGGCACCGACCACGCCGCGATCCGCCGCACGCGTGCAGGAGATGTGTGAACGGCTGCTCGCCAATCCCGTACTCGAGGACTTTGCGGTGGAGGTCGGCGGCTGACCCGTATCGCTGTTGCGGTCTTTCCCGGAACGAACTGCGAATTGGACGTTGCCGAAGCGCTGACGCGGCTCGGAGCCGAGGCCGAGATTGTTTGGCACAACGAATCGACTCTCGAATGGCTTCGACGGCGTGGTCTTGCCTGGTGGGTTTGCCCACGGCGATTACCTTCGCACCGGCGCCATCGCTCGTCTTTCGCCGATCATGTCAGCCGTCGCTCAGTTCGCCGCCGACGGCCGGCCCGTCCTTGGTATCTGCAACGGGTTTCAGGTGCTGTGCGAAGCCGGCCTCCTTCCGGGCGTTCTCATCGCCAATCGCGACCTGAGCTTCATCTGTCGATTCGTCGAGCTCGAGGTCAGCGATCCAACGTCGATGCTCACTAACGGCCTGGCCCGTGGTCAGTCCCTGCGGCTTCCACTCAACTCATATGAGGGGAACTACATCGATCCGGGCCGGTCGGGACGGAGCGTCTTGAGATATCTCGACAATCCCAACGGTTCCCAGGATGACATCGCCGCCGTCGCCAACGAGGATGGAAATGTGGTGGGGATCATGCCTCACCCTGAGCGAGCCAGCGGTGATTGGCTCGGCTCGACCGACGGCAATGTCTTGCTCGAGTCCTTCTTGCGAGCATCCGGATGACGGTCGAAGAACTCCCAAACCAAATTGAGCCAGGCCACGAGCAACTCGGCCTCACCGACGACGAGTACGCATCGATCGTCGAACTTCTCGGGCGCGAGCCGCGAACCGCCGAGCTGGCGATGTTCTCGGTGATGTGGTCTGAACACTGCTCCTACAAGTCCTCCCGCGTGCATCTGAGCCGCTTCCCAACTGACGCGCCGTGGGTGGTGGTGGGGCCCGGTGAGAACGCCGGTGTCGTCGACATTGGCGATGGGCTTTTGGCCGCCTTGCGGATCGAAAGCCACAACCACCCGTCTTATGTCGAGCCGTTTCAGGGAGCCGCCACCGGGGTGGGCGGAATCATCCGCGACGTTTTCACAATGGGAGCGCGACCGATTGCCCTCTGGGATTCACTCCGCTTCGGCCCCCAGGATCAGCCACACAATCGATTTCTCTTTCAGGGTGTCGTCGCCGGGATCGCTTCGTATGGCAATGCCGTGGGGGTGCCAACTGTTGGTGGCGAGTTGTCCTTCGCCGAGCACTACTCGGACAACCCGTTAGTCAACGTGATGTGCCTCGGACTTCTCCGAACTGATGATCTTGTGCTCGCCACGACCGGCGCTCCAGGCAACAAAGCGATTCTCTTGGGCGCCGCGACTGGCCGCGATGGAATCGGCGGCGCCTCGGTGCTCGCCTCCTCTTCCTTCGATGAGACCTCGGCAAGCAAGCGCCCCGCAGTGCAGGTCGGCGACCCCTTCGAGGAAAAGAAGCTGATCGAGGCTTGTCTTGAGCTCTACCAACGCAAACTGGTCGTGGGAGTTCAGGATCTCGGCGCGGCTGGCCTTTCGTGCGCGATCTCGGAGCCAACCGCGAAAGCAGGGACCGGAATCGACGTCGATCTCGACCTAGTCCATACCCGTGAATCCGGCATGACCCCACCCGAGCTGCTCATGTCGGAGTCACAGGAACGGATGCTGGCTTTCGTCGAGCCATCGCAGGTCGACGAGGTTCTGGCCATCGCTCGCAAATGGGAGATCGATGCCTCGGTCATCGGCACCGTCCTCGACGAGCCGATTGTGCGGGTTCACGCCGACGGTGACCTCGTGGCCGAGGTGCCTGCGAGAGCGTTGACCCTTGACGCGCCTCGCTATGAACGGCCCCTCGGCGAGCCTTCCTGGATGGAGGACCTCTGGTCGAACACTGTCCATTTCGTCCGTACTCCAGATGTGGCCACAGCAGTGATGCAACTTCTCGCCGAACCCGAGCTCGGGTCGAAGGCGTTGGTCTTTGAACAATTCGACCACATGCTCTTTCTGAACACAGTTGTCGGACCCGGGCATGATGCGACGCTGCTTCGGGTAAAGGACACCAATCGGGGCCTCGCCCTCTCGACCGACGGCGATGGGCGCCTTTGCTATCTCGATCCTCGTCGCGGCGGCGCGCGCCTGGTGTGGGAGGCCGCGCTCAATGTTGCCGTGGTAGGAGCCGAGCCGCTGGCCGTGGTCGACAATTTGAACTTTGGCAATCCCGAGAAGCCAGACGTCATGTGGCAGTTCCGTGAGGTCGTGCATGGGATAGCCGAGGCATGCGAATCTCTCGGCGTTCCTGTGATCGGCGGGAACGTGTCGTTCTACAACCAAACAGATGGGCTCGATATCTACCCAACTCCGGTGATCGGGATGCTGGGACTGATCGAGGAACTGGTGCTTCCTGCGCCGCGTCTCGACCGGGCCGAAGCAGGAATGGACATCTGGCTGGTAGGGAGCGACTGGGCGATCAACCTGGCCGGCTCGATCTTCGAGAAGGTCAACTTCGGACACGTGGGCGGCCGGCCCTCGTCAGCTGATCCGACGATGGGCAAAGCGATCCTGCGCGTCGCGCGTCGTTTGGCCGCAGCCGGAGCACCGGTCCTGCACGACATCTCCACCGGCGGATTGGCAATAGCGCTCGCGGAGATTTGTATCGCCTCTGGAATCGGCGCCGACATCTCATACGACGACTGGCGATCTCTCTTCTCCGAGGACCCACACCGACTGCTGCTTGTCGCGCCGGCATCTCTTGATGTGCGTGAAGTTGCCCGCGACGAAGGGGTGCCGATCCGAAAGCTCGGAGCCATGGGTGGATCGGTTTTCCGGCTGGGCCGATCCGAGTTAAATCTCGCCGGCATGAGCGACATGTACAAGTCGAACTTCGTTTCCGTATGAGCACCCCCCTGCGGAGACTTTGGCGTTACGCCGGTCCCTATCGCCCGCGAGTGGTGAAGGCAACCGTCTTCACGGTGTTCAACAAGCTGGCCGACGTTCTCCCCGAGTTGGTCATCGGGGCGGCGGTCGACGTGGTCGTGCGTGGAGCCGACTCGTTTATCGGCCGCACGTTCGGCATGGCGGATCGATTTGGCCAACTGGTCGTCCTGGCCGGGATCAACTTTGCGATCTGGCTGATCGAGTCGATCACCGAGTACATCGCCTCGCTCGAATGGCGCAACCTCGCGCAAACCATCGAACACGACGCTCGCATGGATGCCTACCGCCACGTACAGCAACTCGAGCAGGCATGGTTCGAGGATCGGTCGACGGGTGGTCTGCTTTCGATTCTCAACGATGATGTCAACCAGCTGGAGCGCTTCCTCGACATTGGCGCGTCCGATCTGATCCGCACCTTCGTCAACGTCGTCTTCGTCGGGTGTGGTCTTCTTCGTCGCCTCGCCCCTGGTCGGCTTCGTCGCCTTTCTCCCCATTCCGCTGATCGTGTGGGGATCCATTCTCTATCAGTCGCGACTGTCGCCTCGCTATCAGGCCGTCCGCGAGGCTGCCGGCGACCTCGGCGCGCTGCTCGCCAACAACATCTCGGGGATTACGACCATACGCGCCTTCTCGGCTGAGGAACGTGAGTCCGAGCGTGTCGCGGCTGCCTCCAATCGCTATCGATTCGCCAACCGCGACGCCATTCGACTCTCGTCGGCGTTTGTTCCGATCATCCGGCTGGCAATCCTGGCTGGCTTTACGCTCACGTTGATTCTGGGTGGCCGCGCCACCCTTGATGGAGCGATGGAAGTCGGCGTCTTTTCGGTGCTGGTCTACATGACGCAACGACTGCTGTGGCCGTTGACCAGGTTGGGTGAGACGCTCGACCTGTACCAAAGGGCGATGGCCTCGACCCGCCGGATACTCGACCTATTGGCTGTGTCGCCCTCGATTCATCAGCGGATCGGCGACTCTGCCCGCAAAACCAGAAGGGGCGATCCGTTTCGACGCGGTCTCGTTCGCTTATGCCGACTCGCGTCCCGTGATCGACGCAGCTCGATCTCGAGTTCCTGCCGGTGAGACTCACGCCATCGTCGGGGCCACCGGTGTCGGCAAATCCACCCTGGTCAAGCTGCTGCTCCGGCTCTATGAGCCAACGAGCGGAAGAATCACCTTCGATGACGTCGATCTGAGCGACCTCACTTTTCGAGGCGCTCCGGGGAGCGATCGGCTACGTCGGCCAGGACGTGTTCCTGTTTCAGGGGACTGTCTACGAGAACCTTGCGTATGGCAAACCGGACGCGACCGATAGCGAAATCACGTTTGGCGGCCGACCTCGCCGAGGCAACCGAATTCATCGAAGAACTGCCGCAAAGGTACGAGACCGTCGTCGGGGAGCGCGGGCCAGAAGCTCTCCGGCGGCCAGCGTCAGCGGCTCTCCATCGCTCGCGCGATCTTGCGCGAACCGGCGGTGCTCGTGCTCGACGAAGCCACCTCGTCGGTCGACAACGAAACCGAGGCTGCCATCCAGCACTCGCTCGACATCGTCGGCAAGGACCGGACCGTCATCGTCATCGCCCACCGGCTCTCAACGGTGCGCAACGCCGATCGCATCCATGTCATGGCCGAACGGCCGGATCGTCGAGTCCGGGCACCCACGACGAACTTGTCGCTCGCGACGGGCTCTACGCCGCGCTCTGGCGGGTCCAAACCGGCGAGCGGTAACCGATTAGCGAGGGGTGTCCGAATCCGGCGTAAACGCTGGACCGTGGCCGGGGACGATCAGATCGGCCACTGCCAGGACTCGTTCGCGACCCGCGTGGAGTAACACGGGGTCGGTGGCGAAAGGGTCCTCCGGCGGACCTGCGGCATAGAACCAGAGGTGCGTGAAAACAACCAGGCCGGCGTCGGTTTCGACCAGCGTCGAGATGTCCTGGGGGGTGTGGCCCGGCGTCTCCCACAGGGTGATGGCCGGAGAGACCTTGAACCCCTCCGCAGGGTGGCTGTCCCAGGAGTCGTAGTGATAGGTAGCCCAATGATCATGGACCCGGGCGTGGGGAAACATGCCGACATTGACGGTGTGATCGGGGTGGTGATGGCTGATGACGACATCGGTCACCGCAGCGACTTCCACTCCCAGACCAAGCAGCGGTCGCGAAATCGCTTCTTGCGACGGCGCCAGGCCCGGGTCGATGACGACCTTCTGGTCGCCATCAATCACCAAGCTGACCGTCGAGCGAACTCGTGGGCTCCCCGCTCCGGGCTGCAGAACATGAAAGGCTGCCATGTTCGGATGGTACGGCGGCCGTACCATGGGCCGGTGATCGTGGACGAGAAGAGTGGCGAGGCGTGTGGGGTGTTCGGGGTTTATGCCCCGGGTCAGAACGCCGCCCAGCTTTGTTACTTCGGACTCTTCGCGCTCCAGCATCGCGGGCAGGAATCGGCCGGCATCGCCACCTCCGATGGCCACACCCTCACCGTCTACAAGGATCTCGGGCTCGTCGCTCAGGTGTTCTCGGACACCTCCCTCCACGCCCTCGAGGGCCATGTCGGCATCGGTCACACCCGCTATTCGACAACCGGTTCCAACCGTTGGGAGAACTCCCAACCGGCCAATCGCCAAGTCGGCCAGATCTCGATCGCCCTGGGTCACAACGGCAACCTGACCAACACCGCCGGTCTGAGCGAGCGATTATCCGCTTGTGGCCGCCCAGGGCAGCGTCCGACTCGGCGGTGATGCTGGCGGCGATCGCCAGGCGCGGTCGATGAGGACCGCAGCGACGACCGCGGGCTTCGAGGCTCGCTTTGGCGGCCACGCTTCCCAGCTTCGAGGGTGCCTTCTCGCTGGTCGTCATGGACCAGGGGCGACTCTTCGGGATCAGCGACCCGCACGGCTTTCGACCACTCTGTCTGGGCCGGCTCCCGGAGACGGTGTCGGGCAAGTCCGGGTGGGTGCTCGCTTCCGAAACCGCAGCTCTCGACATCATCGGTGCTTCGTTTGTCCGAGATGTCGCGCCCGGGAGAGATGTTGATCATCGACGCCACTGGGATCCGATCCCGGTTTCCGTTTCCCCTCACCGATCCCAAGCTCTGTGTCTTCGAGTTCGTCTACTTCGCCCGGCCCGACTCACACTCTGAACGGGCGGAGCGTGCATGGTGCGCGGACGGAAATGGGGCGGACTCCTCGCCCGCGAGCATCCCAGTCGACGGCCGACGTCGTCGTGCCGGTCCCCGAATCGGGAATTCCCGCCGCTCAGGGCTTTGCTGCGGTCTCCGGGAATTCCCTACGCCGATGGCCTGGTCAAGAATCGCTACATCGGCCGCACCTTCATCGAGCCCAACCAACTGCTGCGTGACCGTGGCGTCAAGCTCAAGCTCAACCCGATCACCGACACCCTGGCCGGCAAGCGAGTCGTTCTGATCGACGATTCCATCGTGCGGGGCTCGACCACCCGGCAATTGGTGGCCATGGTTCGCGAGGCCGGAGCGCGTGAGGTTCATCTCCGGATCAGCTCTCCCCCCTACCGGTGGCCGTGCTACTACGGAATGGATACGTCTGATCGCAGCACCCTGATCGCGTCACGACTCGACACCGACGGAGATTCGCCTGCACGTCGGTGCCGACTCCCTCGGCTATCTGTCACTCGAGGGCCTCCTGGGCAGCCACCGGCGTCAACCCCCGCGGCTTTTGCCATGCCTGCCTGTCGGCTGAGTACCCCACCGACGTTGAAGGTGCCCAGGGCAAATTTTGGCTAGAGGAGCCGCTCGCTTCGAGCGAGCACCTGATTGACGAGCTACCGGCAAGCGGGGGTCGATCTCGCCGGAGCCGATCGTCACGTCAGGGCGATCGGCTCGGCTGTCACCGCGACATGGGGCGCGGACGTCGTTGGCAAGCTTCGGAGGCTTCGCGGCCGGGATCAGGGTTCCGGCCGGCTATCGCAACCCGATCCTGATGCTCACCACCGACGGTGTCGGGACCAAGATCGAGATTGCCCGCCAGCTCGATCGATTGGGGCGGCATTGGCTATGACCTCGTCGCGATGGTCGTCGATGACCTTGCCGCCGTGGGAGCCAGGCCCATTGCCGCTCGTCGACTACCTCGCGGTCGGACAGCTTCACGCCGAGCCGCGACACCGCGATCGTCGAGTCGATCGCGGCGGCCTGTGCGGAAGCAGAGACCGCTCTCCTCGGAGGCGAAACTGCCGAGCACCCGGGCGTCATGAGAACCCGATCAGATCGACCTGGCTGCGACCGCGCTCGGCGTGGTCGAAGAAGGTGCCGAGCTCGGCCCCGACGGGTGCGCGCGGGCGATGTCATCGTCGGCTTGCGCTCCCCCAACCTGCGCTCGAACGGCTTCTCGCTGGTTCGTTCGATCGTCGCCGGACGTGACTTGGACGAACCCCTCGAGCGAAGTTCGCTGGGCGAGGTGCTTCTGAGCCCGTCGGTGATCTACTCGCCTGCCGTGCAGCGGGCGCTGCAGACGTGCGAGGTCCACGCCGCGGTTCATGTCACCGGCGGGGGCATTCCCGGCAATCTCCCCCGCGCTTTGCCGGCAGAACTCGGCTACGAACTCGACAACTGGGAAGTGCCGGCGATCTTCGGCCTTGTTGTCGAAGTGGGGCGACGTCAGCGACGAGGAGATGGCGAGAACGTTCAATCTCGGAGTCGGCTTCTGCCTCATCTGTCCACCGAGCGAGGCCGAGTCGGTTATCGAGGCTCGTCGGCCATGAGGCCAGGGTCATCGGCAAGGTCACCGGGTAGCATCGGGCCACCAAAGGAGACCCCTTGAGCGACCTCGTTTCCCGTCACCAATCACTTATCGCGCCCGTCATCGCGTTCGACACCGACGTGGTCGCCGAGCGCGCGGAGGGGATCTGGATTCACACCGTCCGAAGGCCGCAGCTACGCCGACTTCGCCTGCGGAACCGCAGTGGTCAACCTGGGTCACAACCACCCGGCCGTGGTCGCCGCGGCCCATCGCCAAATCGATCGCTTCCTCCATTCCGGCTGCATCTTCCGCTACGACACCGTGGTCGAGGCCGCGTCGCGTCTTGCCCAGATCACCCCGCCCGACGATTGAGAAGTTCGGCTTCGCCAACTCGGGGGCCGAGGCGGTCGAAGCCGCGGTCAAGCTGACCAAGAAGGTGGTTGGGCGACAGGGGGTCGTCACCTTTCGCGGCGGTTTCCACGGCCGCACGATGGGATCGGTCACCTACACCACCTCCAACGCGAAATATCGCGACGGCTATCACCCGGTGCTCGGATCGGTCTTCGTAGCTCCCTTCCCGCATCCCTATCGCTGGGGAATGAGCGAAGAGCAAGCGGTCGAGTACTGCCTGTGGGAGCTCAAGCTGATGTTCAAGCACGAGGTCAGCCCGAAGAACATCGCCGCCTTTTTGATCGAGCCCGTCCAGGGTGAAGGCGGCTACTACCCGGCGCCGGCCGCGTTTCTCGACGAACTCCGCAGCCTGGCCGACGAGCACGGCATCAAGATCATCTACGACGAAGTCCAGACCGGATTCGGACGGACTGCCGAATGGTTCGCCACCGACCATTACGCCGCCAAGCCGGACGTGATCGCCCTCGGCAAAGGCATCGCCAACGGGTTCCCGCTGTCGGCCTATGGAGCGTCCGCCGAGATGATCGATGCCTGGCCCCGCGGCTCGCACGGCACCACTTTTGGCGGTAACCCGGTGGCATGTGCCGCGGCGGTCGCGGTGATGGACACGATGGGCGGCCTGCTCCCCCATGCTCGCGAGCTTTCGACACGGGCGTTCGAGCGATGGAACAAGCTCGCGACCGAGCATCCCACCATCGGTGAGGTCCGAGAGGTTTGGGGCTGATGATCGGAGTCGAGCTGGTTAGCGATCATGAGGACCGGACCCCCGATCCCGAGGCTTTCAATCACATCCACCGTTTCTGCCTCGAACGCGACCTGATCATCATCGACTGTGGGCCCGACGGGAACGTCATCCGGTATATCCCCTCACTCGTCACTTCCACAGAGGAGCTCGATTGGTCGCATCGATCTGATCGACGCGGCGCTCAGCGACTACGAGAGCCGTTGACCAGGAACCGGACCAGGAACCGACCGCTACGCGCGTAACGTCCAAGGGACATGACAACTAATCGACGGCTGGGTGCTCGCTGTCGCGTCGCCCTACTGATGCTGATAACGGCCTGTGGGGGTGCCAGCGGAAGCGACGACCTCGCTCAAACCCTGAAGTTGAACGATGATCCCGAGCTCGACCCTGTTGGTGATCGAGAGCAGCGGCGGGTTCGTCCCGGTGGAGTTTCTCGTCGGCTCGGGGCCGAGCCTGGTGCTGCAGCGTGACGGAACCGTCATCGGCCAGGGCCCGCAGATCGAGATCTATCCCGGGCCGCTCCTCGCCAACTGGCAAACCTCCCAGCTCGATGAGGAAACGATGCTCTTCGTGCTCGAGGAGCTCGACGCCATCGGCTTCGCCGGCTTCGACCGGGTCGAGAACAACGACATCGTCAACGTCGCCGACGCTCCGACCACCACGGTCACGTTCTACAACCAAGACGGCAAACACGAGTTCTCCGTGTATGCGCTGGGCATGGAAACCGAGGTGAGCGATGCCCGTGTGCCGATCCTGGCCGGGCTGGTGCAGGAGCTCTACGACGCCGCCGCCACCGGGAGCGGCCAGAGCTACGAGCCGGAGGCGATCCAGGTCGTGGCTACCGAAGCGATGGATCTTCCTGGCGCCGACGACCCCACGGTCAACTTCGTCGACTGGCCACTGCCGACAGTCGTTTGCCGAAATGCAGCAGCTCGACCTCGAAGGCTGGCGTTGTGCCACGTTTGAAGGCGCAGAAGCCGAGGAGCTACTCGCGGTTTTCGAGCGCGCGAACCAATCGACCTACTTCACGGAGGGCGAAGTCAACTACCGGCTGTTGGTGCGTCCGTTGTTCCCCGGCGAGGAGCCCTGCTCGGTGTCAACTTCTCCTAAGGGGCTCACCGCTTCGGGTTTGCGCTAGACGCGGCCTTTGACTTGGCGGTAGATCAGGAGAGCGACGATCGCCCCGATGATCGACCCGATGATGCCGGCGGCCGAAAACTCGTTGAAGGTCCGGTTCGTGAAAAGGACCGCCAACAGACCTCCGACAAAGCTTCCGACGATTCCGAGCAGGATGGTGGGCAGAACCCCCATCGCATCTCGGCCCGGCACGAGCGCCCGGGCGACAAACCCGGCGATCAGACCGATGACGAGGAACCAAATGATTGCCATAACCCTCCTAGACGGACCGTGACCAAAGAAAGATAGACAGGACGTCCGACGCGGTGCCGGGAATCGGGCTAATCCCCTGTCGGCCGCTCGATGACGAAAGACTCGTCGTTCCAGTAGATCTCGTCGTACTTCTCCATGATCTCCCGGGTCGCGTCGAGGTATGTTCCGGCCGCCATGGCTTGGGCCAACCGCGTTTCATCGATCTGCGCGACGTAAGTCGCGGCATTCCAGGCTGCAAGCACCGACGAAGTACCGATGCTTTCCGCCTCGGCCGACGGCATGGTGTGAAGCGAAAAGCGGAAGATCGATTCTTCGTCGGACAGCTCCGGAAACCGGAGATCTTCATCGGCCAATTGCCGTTCGGCCTCGGCGAGCACGTCCCAGCGGCGATGGGGAAATGGGCTTCTCGTTCGGCCAGACCGCCCGGACGATCTCGAGGCCCGGATCGCCGCCCGCGGCCTGGACCCCGATCAAACGCCCCCCGGGGCGAGGGCACGCGCGATCGGAGCGATCACCAGGTCTACTTTGCGCTCGAGGGCGGTGGCGGCTCGGTATGCCTGCGAGGCAATCGCCAGATCGAATTCGATCGCTTCCCCCGGATTGGGGAGCAAGGGCTTCGAGCAAGAATTCGTGGTCCGCTCGATAGAGGATCACCGCCGCAGGGTGGACATAGACGGGGTTCCCGGTCTGTGGGTTTGTGCGGACCTGCCAGTCGTCGGCCAGGTCTGCATAGAGACCTTCGATCTGCTCGGCGAACTCAGCGCTGGTGTCTCCGGAGAGCGCGACCTGGCGCCACCTTCCACCCTCTCCGACCCGGAGATGGGTGGCATCGGGAAACCGCAGGTTGGTGACCACCACAACCAACTCGGGATGCTCGAGGAAACGATCAGGCAGCCGGGCCAGACCTTGGCGGACGTCTTCGATCGAGATTTCCTTCGCCACCACCAGCCAGGGGATATAGATGAACCGGCGGTGCAAACGCCGCATCACGTTGGCCAGCAGCGCCCCGTCTCCCATACCGGCGTCGAAGATGCGCAGGCCCGGCTGGCCGATTTCCAGCGTCTCTCCCGCCGAAGCCACCCGGTCGGCGACCACGGTCTTCTCGTCCGTGGCATTGACGAACATGTTGTAGGCCGCCCGAGTATCGAAGAAGCGGGCCATCAGGCCAGCGGCACGATTGTGTAGCCCTCCGCAGTTGATAGTCACCAGCACCGCCCGGCCTTCGGCGGCGTTGATTGCGGCCAAGATCCCGGGCGCGTCCTCGGCACTCACGATTCCGACGCCGTCGCCACGGCGCAAGAACCTCATGCCTTCGATCAGCGAGGGCAACGGTCCAGGATCGCTCGCGGCCACCGTCACCACTTTGTCGGATCGTTCACCCGGACGCGGCGCGGTGGCTGTCTCTCTCACGACCGGCCGTGCTGGCAAGTTGACGTCTGAGGCCGACGATGTGCCAGCAAACCGCTCCGGCCACCAGGGTGATCGGGACGGCCCACGACAGCGGTTCGGCCAGTTCCTCGCCTCCGCCGGCCAACACCGATCGCAAAAGCGTGTACAGCACAAAGATCAGGGCAATCGCCCCCGTGAACGCCGAGCTGAAGAAAAGGATCAACAAAGCCGCCCGGCGTGACGGGGATTGCGGCTCTCCTAGTCGGAGTGCCCGACCCCAATAGCGAACGGTCGCCGCCCCTGAAATCCCGAGTGCAACCAACATCCCGAGCAAGGCGTTGCTGTAGTCCGACAGGACCTGGCCGGTCTCGAAGGTTCTTTGCAGGAGCAACGTGAGAAGAAAGGAGAAGCTGCCGGCGAAGAACGCGAGTGAGTAGGCGCCGAACACGTACTCGATGGCCCGAACCGTTTCCGTCCGTTCGGTGCCGAGAAACGCCCGGTGATGCCAATAGGCGATTGACCCCACGATGACCGTGGACGCGGCGGCTGGAAGCGAGCGGAACTGACTCGCGGCATCGCCCTCCCCAATGCCAAAGACCCACTCCAGCACCTGATAGATGACCACACCGAGCGCGTGGAGCGCGGTGAACCAGGCGATAACGGCCACTGCGCCGGCGTAACCGTTGCGAAATGGAGTGCTCGTGCGGGAGAACCCGCGCAGCCAGAAGAGAGTGAAGTAAACCGCCCCGACCAGGAGCAATGTGAACCCCCAACGAAGGCCCTCGGAGAAGTCGCTCTCGCCGATCAGGATCGGTTGTTCTCCAACTGCCGTCTGCAGGCTGATCGTGAGCACGATTCCGAGCCCAGCGGCAGCGAGGCCGAGGCCGATTACCGAACCCCAGAACTGTCGAATCTCATCGAGCTCGAAGTCCGATCCCCGCCAGCGGAACATGAGCAGCCACAACGCGCCGAAGCAGATCAGATCGGCGAGTGTCGCCGGCTCGTACTCGTCGACTCCGAGCAGCGAGGCGATGAGTCGCACCGCCCCGTAGGCAACAACCGTCATCGCCACCGAAGCGGTGAGGGCGATATAGAGGTTGCGCCCGGTGCTCGAACCAGAACGTCGCTTCTCGAGAGCGATCCACACCGAACCCCAGACGAGACCCGAGACGATCAGCGTCGAAAGGGTGAGCGCGATGTCGTTGACATCGTCGAATATGACGTTCCGGCCCGGCAGGATCGATTCGACAATCGACGAGAAGGACGACGTCGCCACGATCGAAGCCACAACCAGGATCAAGTAGGTGATGACCAGGGCCGGGGAGTTGGTGCCTGGCTCCTGACGCCGGCGGGCGATTGCCACCATAGGCAGTGCAATCACTGCGGCCAGAACTGCGAGGAGAATCAGTACTAACGACATCAGTTGGACCCGCAGAAGAACGGATAGGGAAGCCGATCGATCTTCATCGCGCCGCTTTCGTCGATCAGGGTGAACTCAAGAGTCGTCTCGTAGGTGTAAGGATCGATGGGGTCGACCTCCATCACTGTTGCATCGAGGACAACCAACGTTTCGTCGCCGAACTCGGTCACGTCGTCGACGACCACCCGGCCCATGTCCGGCTGTTCGATTGCGAGGTCAGCCGAGGTGCAGTCTGCCTGTGCACCAACCGACAGCAGCTGGTAGGCGCTGTCAAACCTCTCTTCGTCGATGGCGACGAGAAAAGCCTGGACGACTCCCTCAGGACTGGCGGGATCGAGTGGTTGCACCGGCCTGAGGGTGTTCACGATCGCGGCGCCGACTACAGCCACGATCAAGATGACACCGACGATCAGCGCCAAACGCTGACCGCCATCCTTAGCAACCGCCGTTTTGGCACTATCTGGTTGACTCATTTCGCTCAGAGTTTGGGCCGACTCGACCTATCCGGCAATCCGGGAACCCCCTGATCCGATTCCCCTGGTCGCGAACTCGAGCACGGCGTTCGCCAATGCCCTTCGATCGAGTGATCCGCCGGGCCGGTACCAGCGCTCGAGGGCGTTGAGCACCGACAAGATAAGGATCGAGGAGAGCTTGGGGTTGATGTCCGTGCGGAACGACCCATCCTTTCGTCCCTTCTCAAGCGCGGCTCTAAAGACTGCTTCGTATTCATCCCGGGCAGCGACGACCCGTTGCCGATGCTTTGCATCGAGCGCGTTGGCTTCGTAAAGAAAGGTACGCGCCTCATCGAGGTGATCCACCACGACATCGATATGCCCTCGCACGAGCGCGGTGAGCAGTTGCGTCCCACCACCGCCTTGCGCTACAGCCTCTGCCGCGGCTGCTTGGAACAGGGCGGCACCGATCTCAACCACCTCGACCAGGAGATCCTCCTTCGAGTCGATGTGGCTGTAGAGCGAGGAACCGAGCACGCCGACCTCCCGGGCAAGATCGCGCATCGATGTGCCGTGATAACCCTGCGCGGCAAACAACCGGCTGGCCGCTTTGACCACGTCCTCGCGCGTTCGCGAGCGGGAGGCAGTCATACGTCGAAGTCGACTTCGACCGAATCGGTCAGCGGATGAGCCTGACAGGTCAACACGTAGCCAGCTTGAACTTCAGAGTCGATCAGCGCCCAGTTCTTCTCCATGTGCACCTGTCCCGTGACCAATCGGGCCTTGCAGCTAGCGCACATCCCTCCCTTGCACGAATACGGCAGCTCCGGTCGGACTCGCAAGGCGGCATCGAGGATCGAGGTTTCCGGCCGCATGCGAGCCGATGTCTCTCGTGCCATCGAGAGTGAAGGACAGCCGCACCGTTCCTTCCTCGTCCGTCGGCTCAGGAGGAAGCGTGCTGAGATCGAGAGGACCGGCGAAGAAAAGCTCGTCGTGAATCAGCTCTGATGCAATGCCGCGTCCTTCGAGGACCCGGCGCGCGGCCGTGACGACTTCGAAGGGTCCGCAGAGGAACCACTCCTCCGGCCGGGCGGGTGCGACCAACTTCTCGAGCAGTTCGATCAACCGTTCCTCGTCGAGTCGGCCCGAGAGCAATGGGGATAGAGCTTGCTCGCGGGTGAGGACGTGGATGATCTGGAGCCGGTCGGGATAGCGATCCTTCAGACCCTCCAGCTCGTCGAGGAACATCACGCTGTCGGCCCCCCGATTCCCGAAGATGACCGAGAACCGGCAGCCAGGCTCGGATTCGAGAAAAGTGGAAACCAGCGACAGCACCGGCGTGATCCCGCTGCCGGCCGTCACCGCTCCGTAATGAACGGGCCGCGGAATCGCCGTGAACTCGCCCACTGGGGCCATGACATCTAGCTCATCGCCGGGAGCGAGGCGGGTCGTGGCGAAGGTGGAGAAAGCCCCGCCAGGGAAGCTGCTTGATCCCGATCCGAAGCCGGCCTCCATTGGCGTTCGAGCAGATCGAGTAACTCCGCCTGACGTCGACCCCGTCCAGATCGGCTTTGACGGTTACATGCTGGCCGGGCAGATAGGAAAACTCCTTTGCCAGATGCTCTGGCACATCGAAGGTCACCGCGACGGCGTCGTCCGTCAGGCGCTCGACTGCAGCCACCCGCAGCCGGCGGAAGTCCCGCGGTCGAGTACCCGTCAACGCAGCTCCTTGAAGAGGTCGAAGGGTTCGCCACAGGAACGGCAAACCATCAAGGCCTTGCAAGCGGTTGACCCGAACCGGCTCACCATCTTCGCCGGTCCTTCGGAACAGCGCGGGCAGGTGACCCGGCTTTCATCTTGCGGAGGGGAAAAGCCGTGCTCGCTGAGCAGGGCGCGGGCCTTCGGGCTCAAATCGTCGGTGGTCCAAGCCGGAGCGAAAGTTGTGATCACCTCGGGCTCGAACCCGTGGCTGGCGAGCATCGATTCAATGTCGGCCCTGATCACGTCCATGGCCGGGCAGCCGGAATAAGTTGGGGTGATTGTCACCCGCACCCGCCGGCCTTCGCTTTCGACCCCACGAAGGATCCCCAAATCGTCGATCGAAAGAAAAGGGAGTTCCGGGTCCATCACCCTCTCTAGAAGCTGGCGTGGAGCAAAAGTTGTGATGGTCACCAGCTCACCCCGGGGTAGGCCCGCGCCAACGACTGCATCTCGGCCAGCAGATGGCCCAGGTGTTCGGAATGGACTCCGCGCCTTCCCCCCCGGCGAGGAAAAGGATCTCTAAGAAGGACTAACTCTGAGGCTTCGAGCACCGGTGTAAGCCGCTCGTCGAAGCCCACCCGGAGGTCTGGATCCTCGTCGAACATCTCATCGACGTAACGAGCCATCGCGTCGAGGCCAGACTGCATCCGCCGGTTGCTTTCTTCGGTTCCCCGGCCGAGACGCTCGGTCCAGGTGGCCGAGTGCTGAAAGTGATAGCGGGCTTCCAGCAAAGCCTTGGCGGCAATGCCGGAGAGGGTCTCGTCGTCAGAGCGGGACAGCTTCTCCCAGAGCCCGATCTGATAGGAATCGAAAAGCAGCTGGCGGGCGATTGTCTGCCCAAAGTCTCCGTTGGGTTGCTCGCAAATCAAAAGATTGGTGAATTCGCGCTCGGTGCGAAACATGGCGAAATCGTCCTCGGTCCGGCCCTCTCCTTCGCGCTCGCCGTAACGGGTCAGCAGCGCGCGAGCCACGCCAAGGTGATCGAGGGCGATGTTGGCGAGGGCGATGTCAAGCTCAAGATCCGGCGCCGCGGCCACCCACTCCGAAAGGCGCTGTGAGAGGATCAGATTGTCATCCGCGTGGCCCAGCACCGCAATCACATCTGGCCGACTTCGTCGGGGATGTCGTAGTGGGTTGCGTGCCGGTAGGGCTTCTCGATCGCCTCGAAGAAAGCTGGAACCTCATCCGGATCGGAGGCGACGATGTCGGTCGAGGCAACGACCCAGATGCTGACGCCTTCGACCCGCCTCGTGTACACATCGCGTGCCGCGAGCAAGGCCGAATCGGCGTCGGGCGCATGGAGGCTGCCGGCGTGGACATGAGCCAAACCCCGTTTCTGGCGGATGAAAACCTCCCACAGCGGCCAGACACTTTCGGTGTCGCTGCGGCCGACCTTGGTTTCGGCCTCGCCGGCGATCCTGGGGACCGAGTAGGTCATACCGGCACGGCTTCCTTCGCGGGTCGGGCCGCAGCTGCCTCGCGCACCCAGGCACCGTCTTCCCAGGCCTGGCGCTTGTGGGCGATCCGATCGCGGTTCATCGGACCGTGGCCCTTGACGACGGCCCAGAACTCGTCCCAGTCGATCGGTCCGAAGTCGTAGTGACCGCGCTCCTCGTTCCATTCGAGATCGGGATCGGGGATCTGCAGGCCGAGAAATGCAGCCTGGGGGACCGTCATGTCGACGAACTGTTGACGCAAATCGTCGTTCGAGACTCGCTTGATCTTCCACTCCATCGATTGCTCGGTGTGGGTCGACTCGGAGTCGTGAGGACCGAACATCATGAGGGACGGCCACCACCAGCGATCAAGAGCGTCCTGCGCCATTGCTTTCTGCTCGGGCGAGCCGTTGCAGAGCGCGATCAGGATCTCGTATCCCTGTCGCTGATGGAACGACTCTTCGAGGCAAATCTTCACCATCGCCCGCGCGTATGGACCGTACGAACAACGCTTCAGCATCACCTGGTTGGTGATGGCGGCACCGTCGACCAGCCAACCGATCGCTCCCATGTCGGCCCACGACAACGTCGGGTAGTTGAAGATCGACGAGTACTTCTGGCGGCCCGAATGGAGCAGTTCCATGAGGTGGTCACGGGAGACGCCCAGGGTCTCGGCGGCCGAATAGAGATAGAGCCCATGGCCCGCCTCGTCCTGCACCTTGGCGATGAGGATCGCCTTTCTCCGCAGGGACGGCGCCCGGCTGATCCAATTGCCTTCGGGCTGCATACCGATGATCTCGGAGTGGGCGTGCTGGGCGATCTGACGGATCAGAGTTTGCCGGTACTCCTCGGGCATCCAGTCGGTCGGCTCAACCTTCTCTTCGGCGTCGAGCAGGGCTCGGAACTTGGCTTCGTTCATACGCACACTTTAGCTAACGAACGATCGTTCGCCAATGCAAACTGAATGCAATTTGCCGTGGTTTTCACGGCCCAAGTCCGTCCGTTTGGGCCTTAGGTTTGGTTAGGGGCGGTGGTCGAGGAGTTGGGCCTGGTTAATCCGACCTAACGGTCCCTCTTGGTCGAAGACCAGGGTGTCGGCCATCCCGATCCCGGTTTGATGCTGCCGGGCCAGTGACCGCATCCCCACCCACTCGTTGATGGGAAGCCGGTGGGCGTACAACGTGATGTCAGGGTTGACGAAGATCCACTTCCGGGGGTCGAGGCTTTGCGAGTTGCCGTTCGACAAGTCGGCGAGCGTGGCCAACCGCACAAACGGGCTCGGCTCCTCGCCGACAATTACCGGGACCAGGAGCTTCATCCAGGAGAGCCCGGGACCCGGGACCGCGAAGCTGTTGTCGACGCTGCGAATCTCGACCGCGTCATGATGAAAACGGGCTACCCGACCACGATCGCCAAAGTTCTCGTTCCACTCGAGAAGCGGAACTTCCTCGGGAGGCGGTGGCGGATGCCACTCGAGCGGCAGAGGCTCGAAGGGCAATTCCGCGGTTCTGATCTTCAAGGCTGACACGCGTCCAACCTCGAGATCGTCTGCATTCAAGAAGGCATCAACCACCTGGATGCGTTTGCCATCGCGCCGGATGACCGTCTCCACCTTCAGCGGCGTCAGCGGCACCGCCCGAAACAAATCGACTGTGAACCTGACGACCTGCATCGGCACAGCAGTCGGGATGAGATCGACCGCGCGCGCTAAGAGTGCTGAGGGAGGGCTGCCATGCTGGTGCTCGTCATCCCATCCGCCTCGCGTCAGGTCGGTCGGGATGAAATGGTCGCCGTCGGCGACAAACAGTCCGTGCTCCCCCATCTAGCGGACGCTGCGGCTCTTCTCGTAGCGCTCGATGAGTTGGTCCGGTGTCGTGCTGGCGATGTTCTTGGCGAGGAAGTCCAGCGCGAGATCATCGACTTTCTTGAAGTGGAGACAGCTCTTACCCATATCGAGCGGCTTTCCGGTTTTGCGATAGGCCTTCTTGAATTGCTCCTCGTCCATGTACGCGCCAAAGAGGTAGAGAGTCATGTAGTTCTTCTGTGAGGCGAGACCCAGATAGCCCAGCGGCTTTTTGTTGTAGGTGGTGGGATAACGCGGAAAGTGGAATCTCGTAGGTGATCATTCCCCAGGTCATCGTTTCCTTGTAGCCCTTAGGCAGATTGGCCCGGATCATCTTGCGCACCTCGGAAATGGCCTGGCGGCGATCAGGTGGAAGCTCCTTGAGATACTCGGCGACGGTGGAGGCGTTGCTCGAAACCATGGCCCGACGGTAGCCCAACCCCGTTCTCCTAACCTGCTCCGGTGCTGCAGATCGAGGGGTTGCGCAAGGCCTATGGCGACGTTCTCGCTCTGGACGATTGCTCTTTCACCGCCGAGTCCGGACGGATGCTCGGCTTCCTGGGACCGAATGGAGCCGGGAAAACCACTGCGATGCGTGCGATCTTCGGTCTCGTCGAGACTGACGCCGGAACGATCACCTGGCGCGGTGCTCCGATCGGGCTCGCCGAGCGTCAGCGTTTCGGCTACATGCCCGAAACCCGTGGGCTCTACCCGAAGATGCGAATTCACGACCAGCTCACCTACCTGGGCCGGCTTCATGGAATGACTGCCGACGCCGCCAAGGAGGAAGCCGATCAGCTGCTCCAGACGTTGGGACTCTCGGCACCGCGCCCGGGATGCGCTCGACAAGCTCTCGCACGGCAACCAGCAAAGAGTCCAGTTAGCCGCCGCCCTCATCAACCACCCCGAGTTGCTCGTGCTCGACGAGCCCTTCAGCGGACTCGACCCGATCGGAGTCGAAACCATGGCCGAGATTCTGCGACAGCGGGCGCGGGAGGGGGCCGCCGTGGTGTTCTCCTCCCATCAGCTCGACTTGGTCGAAGACCTTTGCGACGACGTCGCCATCATTCGCCAGGGACGCATCGTCCGCCAGGGTGAGGTCGACCAGATCAAGGATGCATCTCCCGTCCGCCATCTTGAGATCGAGCTGGCCGACGGTGCTATTCACCAGCTTGGTGAACTCCAGGAGCGCGTCGTGGAACAGGTCGGCAACCGCTATCGCTTGATGGTGCCGGCTGACCTCGACATTCGGCCTTTGATGAGCGGAGCGCTCGCCAGTGGACAAGTGCGTCGATTCATTTACACAACTCCCTCGTTGTCTGAGATCTTTCTCGAAGCGGTGGCGTGAAGAACGAGACCGTGTCCGGCCTGGGTGGAATGTGGCTCGTCACCCGACGGGAGATCCGCGAACGAGCTCGGACCAAGGGTTTTCTGATCTCCTCGATCCTGACCGTGGTGCTGATTACGGCGGCGATCGTGATCCCGAGCGTCATCGGTGGTGGGGGGGACACACACAGCATCGGGAGCCTCGGCGAAGGCAACGAGGCCATCGTCACCGCGGCTAACGAAGTCGCCGCAGCGGAAGTTGTTGGAGACCCCGATGCTTTTGCTGACGAGTATGAAGTGACGACCTATGCCAGTCGGGACGAAGCGATCGACGCTCTCCAGGCAGGCGAGATCGAAGTCGTCCTGATCGATGGCAACACCGTCCTCGTCGCCTCCGAAGGTTTCGGAGGAACGCCACTCGTCGGCACTCTGCAGCAGGCGGCGGGCGCGGTCCGTCTGCAGGATCTGGTGACCTCGAACGAAAGCGCGTCGTCGGTGATCGAGGTCCTTTCGAGCGATCCTCTTGAGGTGACCACGTTGGCCGGTGAAGACTCGGCGGCCGAGGAAAGAGGGACGGTGGCCTACGGCGGGCTCATTCTCATGTATATCGCCGTCCTGTCTTACGGCAACGCGGCACTGACCGGGGTAACCGAGGAGAAAAACAATCGGGTGGTCGAAGTTCTTCTCGCCACCTTGCGTCCCTGGCAGCTACTCGGTGGCAAGGTGCTTGGCATCGGGCTGCTCGGCTTGGCCCAATTCGCCGCCACTGTCATCGTCGCCTTCGTCGCTTTGAAGCTGACCAATGCGCTCGAACTTCCGAGCCTCGACCCATCGATCGTCGGGGTGTTGGTCCTCTGGTTCGTGCTCGGTTTTTCCGTCTTCTCGGTTCTCTACGCCGCCGCGGGAGCGTTGGCGAGTCGGCCTGAGGAGGCGCAATCGGCCAGCCTGCCGATGACGATGATCGCCGTGTTCGCCTTCTTCCTGAGCTTTGGGGTGCTGGGCAATCCAGACTCGACGCTTTCCCAGATCGCCACGTTTGTTCCTTTCACCGCCCCCTTTGTCGTGCCGATCCGAAACGCTCTCGGAGCTCTGCCGGTGGCCGAGCATGTGCTTGCGGTGCTCGTGACCGTCGCCGCGATCGTCCTCCTGGTTCGGGTAGCGGCCCGGATCTATGCGGGAGGCCTTTTGAGCATCGGGCGCCGGGTGAAGCTACGCGATGCCTGGCGGGGCACCCCCTGATGCCGATCGCAGTTGAGAAGCAAGACGGCATCGCCACGCTCTGGCTCGATCGTCCTGAAAAGTTGAATGCCCTCTCCGCAGAGATGTGGAGTGAGTTGCCGCAGGCGGCGGCCAAGCTGGCCGACGATCCCGAGGTCCGCGTGATTGTCGTTGCGGGGCGCGGACCCTGTCTGACGGTCGGGATCGACCTCGAGATGCTGGCGGCCCTCGCCCCTCCCGGCGAATCGGAAGCAGCGCGGCGCCGGGCGTTGCTGGCAAAGATCAAGGAACTGCAGCGCACCTTTACCTCCCTCGCCGAATGCCCGCAGCCGGTGATTGCCGCGATCCATGGCTATTGCCTGGGCGCCGGGATCGACCTCATCACCGCTTGTGACATCCGCTGGGCGAGCGCGGACGCGGTGTTCTCCGTGCGCGAGACCCGCATGGGCTTGGTGGCGGACGTCGGCACCATGCAACGGCTGCCACGCATCATCAATCCCGGAGACGTCGCCGAGCTGGTTTACACCGGTTCCGACATCGACGCTGCCCAGGCGTTATCGATCAGGCTCGTGACCAAAGTGCTGCCGGACCAGCCGACTCTATGGAGCGAAGTTATGAACCTGGCCGGCACCATCGCTGCCAATTCACCGCTGGTCGTCCAGGGGGCGAAGCGGGTTCTTCAGGCCGGGGAGGGGCGCTCGACTGCCGAGGCACTCGATTACATGGCCGTTTGGAACGCGGCGTTCCTACTTTCCGACGACCTAACCGAAGCTCTGACGGCTCACACCGAAAAGCGCAAACCCGACTTCAAGGGGCGTTAGAGCTACTCCTCCGGTTGCGGCTCCGCTTCAAGGATGTAGAAGAAGGCGTCTGTCGGATCCTGCAGATAATGCATCTTCCCAGCCATGGGAACCTCGATCGGGCCGCTCACGTCGGTGGCACCCAAATCGACGGCCTTCTTCGCCGCGGCCTCGTGGTCATCGACTCCGAAATAGACGTCCCAGTGTGCGGGCACTTCCGCCGGCCACATGTCGCCCATGTCGATTCCCCCCGCCCGTTGCTCTTTCCCGACTCCTCCGAGGTAGTAGTTGCCCCGCTCGCCCATATCTACTGGCGTCCAATCCCAGCCGAAGACCTTCTCATAGAACGGACGAGCGGCGTCGAGATCGCGAGTAGCGAGTTCGCTCCAGGTCAGCGCCCCCGATTCGCCCCACACCTCCGCACCCTTGTGCTCCGCCGGCTGCCAAAGCCCGATCGCGGCACCGGAGGGATCGGAGACCATCGCCATCCGGCCGTACTCCATCACATCCATCGGCTCCATAAAAACCTGGCCACCCGCCTCCTTGACTGCTTGAGCCGTCTTGTCGGCGTCGTCGACCAGGATGTATGAAGTCCACATGCTGGGCATTCCTTCGAAGGCCGAGCCAAGGCCGGCTACGGCCTTCCCGTCCTTGGCAAAGTTGGTGTAGTAGCCCCCGTCGGGCAGCGGCTCGTCCCGCGCCTCCCAATCGAAGAGCTTGGAGTAAAACTCTTTGGCTGCGTCCTGGTCCGTCGAAGCCAGATCGATCCAGCCAACGTGGTCGCGAGGAATGGTCATTCTCTCCTTCCTTTCTTCGCTGAAAGCTGAGCGTACCTAGCGTTCGCTCCTAGGCGCCTAGAGCGCGCTTGGTCTCAGCGACGGCCTCACGCGCGTGCTCGATCGAGGCCGGCGAGCCCTCCTCTTCGCGCAGGATCAGTGCCTTTTCGAAACATGCGAGCGCCTCGGCGAGACGCCCCTCGTCGAAGTGGGCCCAGCCGAGGTTGTTCAGGATCGACCCGCGCCAGCGGCGAACGTCCGGGTCGGGGCTCGACTCGGCTCGCGCGAGTGCTTCCTCGCCGAGTCGTTTCGCTTCGAGGTAGCTCGATGCAACCATCGCCAGCATGTGCAGGGCATCGACGGCCAGGCTTTCAGTTCCTGCCAACTCCGCGTCCTCGAGTGCCAGTTCGAAGAAGGGACGCGCCGCAGCCTGATCGCCGCTCGAGTTGAGCACCCGGCCCTTTTCGATTGCGACGCGTGCCAGCACGTGATGATCTGAGCCGGCGCGAATTTCGTCGAGCATCGCGTTCGCCTCGTCGAAGCGCCCCTGCAGTCCGCGCGCTCGGGCGACTTGCGTCTGCCAGATGAGTTGTTCGCTACCGGTGGCGGTAGCCGCCGCCCCGATCATCGCGACGCGTGGAAGCTTCGGGATCGTCGAAGTTCCAACCCGCCCGGATCCGGGCTTCCAGCTCTGCCGCGCTCACCCCTTGAGCGCCTCAGCTACCACTCCGGACAAGGCCTGCCACCGGGGACGTGCGATGAAGCGGGTGTAGCGACGGGCGACTTCGGTGCCGTGCTCAGAGGTGAGCCCCCAGGGTGGCGGGGGCGAAAGGTGCATCTCGCCTTGCGTCCACGCCCTGGGCATCGGGGCGAAGGGACCGCGGGCGACTGTCTTTTCCGGACGGTCGAAGAAGAGGGCGTTGTGGACGAAACCAACTCCACTCCCGACCCATTCGACGGTGTGCCCGGGGAAGCCTCCCCAAGGTGCTCGCGGCAAAAGGAAGTTGACCGCACTCCAGCAGTTCACTGCGACCGCGCCGTAACGCAGATTGGCGATGGCGGCCTCGAGGTGCGGGGCGAACTCGTCAGCTGTCTTGGGATGGATGATCAAATTTGCTCCGAGCGATCCCTCGAGGACGTTGTTCACGAAAGCCACCGCCGATTGCAAGAAATAGGCGGGATCTGTGAACGGCAGCCGGGTGACCGCCAGAGCCGGAGAGAAGTATTCGGACTTAAAAGCCGGATCGTTGCTGTCAGTGACGTCAGGCACAATCGTTGTGGGAAAGCCGCCAACCGTGACGGCTCCAGGGCTGTTGGCAATGCGGATACGGCGTTCCTCGCCTCCCGGGTAGTAGGGGTGTCGGGGCTCGAGTTCGTCGATGACCTCTCCGATCGCCTCGACCAGCTTGCTCGAGCCATCCCATCCCTCCGCGAGGACCAGAACCTGGGGGGCGATGCAGTTGTAACCGACGTTGATCAACTTGGCGGTGACGATCTGCTCGGCCTGATAGCGGAAATCAGCCTCCGACCAAGGACCCGGGACGACGATGATCGGGCTGGCGCCGCCGAGCTCACTGGTAACCGGCTTTTCGAGCCGTGGTTGGCCTTCCGCGCGGCGTCGTTCGGCCTCAGCGCCCTTACCCCAAACGATGGTGTTGTGCGTCTCCCTGCTGCCCGTGATGTGGACGGTGTCCACCAACTCGTTCTCCACGAGGGACTGGCCGGTTTCGGCATCCCCATAGACGATGCGGAGATAGCCCTTGTCGACGAAATCGATGAGAACTTCCTCGAGCAGCGGTCCGAGGTAGTCGTTCACCGGACTCATCTTGAGAATGACCACCTGGCTCTCGGCGATGAGTTTGTAGAGCGCGTCCATAGCCGGTATCGATCCGACGTTGCCCGCCCCCATGACCGCACACACGCCTGGCTTTGGCCGGATGCGATAGGCGGCCGCGGTGTTCTCGGCCAGAGTGGCCGGGGTTACGTGGGGCTGCATCCACACATCGATTGAGTAACCGGAAAGGAGGATCGGGTCGTACCAATCGAAGGGAAGGACTCGCACGATTGCCCGCCCGTCCGCTCCCTTTCGCACGGAACCACGTGAGTAGGTCGTCTTGCCGGCGGCCAATCGACGCAGGGACTCAGCAAAAGCTTGCGCGCCGGCAATGATCGCGAAAGGGCCGGAAAACCACTCTTCAGCCGCTGCGGGGCTGTCGTTTTCGAACCTTTTGACGGTCGCCGCCGCTTCGACCCAGCGCTCGGCAGCGAAGTCCATCCTCCTGACCACCGACTCGAGTAGCTCGATGCGTTCGGCCAGAGAACCCTGAGCCCAAAGGTGCTTGCGAGCGGTCAGGTCGGAGAGCGCGGCGTCGATGGTCTGCGGAGTGGCCAGAGCCGTCATCGGGCCAGAGTAGAAGGCACCGCGCGTATGGTGTTCTCGTGCCTGCGCGCTTCATCCGCCTCGGATCCGTAGCCAATGCCGCGATCGCTGCGGCCCTCGACGACCTTCGGCGGGCCCTTGAGATCGAGACGGAATTCCCCGCCGACGTGATCGAAGCAGCCGTGGCCGCTGCGGCCAACCCCCGGCTGCCGGAGGTCGACCGGACCGACATCCCGTTCTGCACGATCGACCCGCCCGGGTCGATGGATCTCGACCAGGCGCTCTACCTGGAACGCCGAGACGGGGGCTTTCGAGTGATCTATGCGATTGCCGATGTGGCCGCATTTGTTGCTGCCGACGGACCTGTCGATCGAGAGGCGCGCAAGCGGGGACAGACGCTTTACAGTCCCGACCAGAACGCCCGGCTGCATCCGCCTGCACTCTCAGAGGATGCGGCCAGCCTGCTCCCCGACCAGACTCGACCGGCCCTGCTGTGGGAAATGATCCTGCAGGCTGACGGTGAAGGAACCGACGTCTCCGTCAGTCGCGGACTGGTTCGCAGCCGGGAAAAGCTGAGCTACCAAACCGCCCAAGAACGGATCGACCACGGCACCGCGTCCGAGTCCCTCAAATTGCTGCAGGAGGTAGGCATCCTCCGCCAGGAGCGCGAAGCCCGGCTCGGAGGTATCAGCCTTCCCCTCCCCGAGCAGGTTGTGGAGAAGGACGAAGACGGATATCACTTGTTCCTCCGGGCACCGCTTCCCGTCGAGGGATGGAACGCCCAGATCTCGCTCATGGCCGGACAGGCCGCGGCTGAGGTAATGCTGGAGGCCGAAATCGGGGTGCTGCGAACACTGCCTCGGGCGGGTCCGAGAAAGATTGAGCGAGTTCGCCTCACGGCTAAGGCGCTCGGGGTCAGCTGGGATGAGGGGACCTCGTTCGCCGAACTGGTTCGGCACCTCGATCCCAGCGTTCCCGCCGAGGCTGCCCTGCTGAACGCCGCCGCATCCCTCTTGCGTGGTTCGGGCTATGCGGTGTTCGATGACGAGGTACCGACCAACGCCGGCCACGCCGGCGTTGGCGCGGAGTACGCACACACCACTGCGCCGCTGCGACGTCTGGTCGATCGTTATGTCGGCGAGGTGTGTCTTGCTTCATCGATGGGTGTTGCTATACCCGACTGGGTTTATCGGGGACTTCCGCATTTGCCCGAAATCATGGAGCGAACGACTCGCAAGGCCCAGCAATACGAGGCTGGGATCGTCAGCACGCTTGAGGCCGCCGTCCTCGAACGCCACCTCGGCGAGGTCTTCGAGGCAGCCGTGGTGGAGCTAACCGAAACCGGCGGCATGATCCAGCTCAAGGATCCTCCGGTCACTGCTCATTGCCGCGGGACCGACCTTCCCCTGGGCGAGCTGATCGGCGCCGAACTGGTGTCGGCCGATATCGCCGGTCGGCAGGTGGGCTTTGTCGTCGCCCCCCAAACCAAGGGAACCAAGGGAGGAATTGGAATCGTCCAACCATCATCATGAAATACATATCAATACTTCTGGTCGCCCTTTTTGTCTCGGCCGCATGCGGCTCAGCGGAGAGCGACGTCAATGAGCCCACCCCAACAACTTCTGCTGGGGACCCGGAGATCGCGGTGCCGACCGGCAACGCCATCAACCCGCAACCGGTCACCGGGGCACGGGTCATCAGCACCGAAGGCAACGAAATCCGCTTTGGGGTGGAGATGGGTGTGGAGCCATGTGATGTCATCGACCGAGTCGAAGTCACCGAGACTGACACGAGTGTCGACGTCGAGATCTTTCGGGGCGTCGGTGACATTGCTGCCACCTGCATTGCAATCGCCGTTGAACGGATCGTCGTTGCCGAGCTAGACGCCCCTCTCGGTGACCGCGCCCTCACCCTCTCGGGAGTCGAGGTGGACGGCTAGCGCATCCTTATCGGTGGGACCGGCGACTCTGCACCGGTCTTGCTGATTAGAAAGGCCCAATCATTAGAAGCATGGGCGAGAAAGGCAGCAGGATGGCAACCCACGCAATCGAGGTCGAGCTTCCACCGAAGGTCGTGCTCCACAAAGACGTTCGGTTCACCATCAAGGCTGACGGTGCCAAGTTGGGCGAGCTCCGGGTCAGCAAAGGCAGCGTGGATTGGCTGCCAGCAAACAAGCAGATCCCCATCAGTTTGACCTGGGAGCAGTTCGCCCGGCTCGTCCAGTCGGCAGGCTAAGCCGCCCTCAAAAAATTACGACTGTCTCCGCGCGTCCCCGGCGGCCGAGATAGCCGTGCCAGAGGAGTCGCGCTGCCACCGCCCGATTTGGCTTCCAGCGATCGCCGATGCCGTCCAGTTCGACTGCGTTAGGAATCTCAGACATTTGCAACGCTTCCGCGGTCGCGACCTGAAGAGCGCGGTCTCCCACCGGCCATATATCCGGCCGGGCCAAACAGGCCAGGAGATAGACGTCGGCGGTCCAGCGCCCAATTCCCGGAAGCACCATCAAACTGAGGCGCGCCTCGTCGTCGCCTTCGTCCGAAAGTCGGTCGAGGTCGAGACGACCTTCGACGATCGCCGAGGCGAGTTCGCGCAGGTAACGGTCTTTCTGTCGCGAAACACCATCGGCGCGCAAATCATCAACCGTGGCTGCCAGCAGCGACTCGGGTTCCATTTGCCCCAGTCGATCCTTGATCCGCCGATAGGCCGCGGCGGCGGACGCCAGGGACACCTGCTGTTCGAGGATGAAAAGGACGAGACTTTGGAAGCCGGCGGGTCGCTGCCAGAACTGGGGCAAACCAAACTCCCTGACGATGCTGTCCAGCGCCTTGTGCTCCTTGGCAAGCACCCTTACGGAGCGAGCGAACCTGGTTGCATCGAGCCGGGTGATCACTGGATCGCGAGACGAACAGTGGGACGGCCACCCCGGCGGATTACCTCGCGGAAGCCCGCCTCTTCGAACATGGCGAGAGTGCCGGTAAAGATTCCCGCGCTGGTGACCGCTCTTTGGCTAGAGACATCTATCGGATATCCCTCGACGATCTCCGCGCCATGCGCTTGGGCATAGTCGACTGCCGCCTGCAGCAGCTCCGTTGCCACTCCCTGTCGCCGATGATGGCGATCGATGTAGAAACAGGTGACCGACCAGACGAGCGCATCATCGATGGGTTTGAGCTTTGATGATCGATCTAGGCGCGGATACTCAGCTCGAGGGGCGACGGCCACCCACCCGACGGGATCCTCACCGTCGTAGGCCAGAAGGCCCGGCTCATCTCCCTCTTCGACCAGGGAGGACAGCTCGGATCGCAAGCCATCGCCGTGGCGTTCATTCCACTCCTGAGCGCTAATACGCCACCACATGCACCAGCAACCGCTGTAGAAGCCGCGTTCACCCGCCAACCGCTCCAGGTCCTTCCAACGGTCCGGGCTCGCGGGCTCGATTCGAAAGTCAGGCAGAATCACTCAATCTGGACACGAGGAGGCGAGGCTAGGTGAGCGATCGCAGACAGTTGTTTCGTAGGGCCGCAGACATCGCGGCCGCGTTCCGCGAAGCCGCAGCTGACCGTCCGGTAGGGCGCAGCCCCGACCTCGAGAATCTACGGGCTGGCTTGCTTGGGGAGCTTCCCGAGCGTGCCTCAGATCCGATCGAGGTGCTCGAGGCGCTCGCCAAGGCCGCCGACCCTGGGCTCGTGGCGACGGTCGGTCCGCGCTACTTCGGGTTCGTCATCGGCGGGGCGCTCGATGCAGCGACGGCGGCCGACATGGTCACCGCAGGCTGGGACCAGAACAGTTTCTCGCCGGCGCTATCCCCGGCGGCGATGGTGGCCGAGGAAGCCGCCGGGACCTGGCTCAAGGAACTGCTCGGGCTACCTGCCACCGCTTCGGTTGGATTCGCCACAGGCACTCAGCAGGCCAACACAATCCTTCTCGCCGCCGCCCGAGAAAAGCTTCTCGCTAATCACGGGTGGGACGTCGGCGCGCAGGGACTTGGTGGTGCGCCGCCGTTGCGTGTCCTTGCTGGGGAAGAAAGGCACGCCACAATCGATCGCGCGCTGCGCCTGCTTGGCATCGGGACCGGCGCCATCGAAGAGGTGCCGACGGATGGCAACGGTGCGGTGATCGAAGAGGCGATGCTCGAACGACTGAGATCGGACATTGCGACGGTCGTTTGCCTTCAAGCCGGCAATGTCAACACCGGAGCGAGCGACCCGATCCGGCGCGTTTGCGAGGCTGCGCGGGAGGCCGGGGCCTGGGTGCACGTCGACGGTGCTTTCGGGCTCTGGGCTGCCGCGAGCCCGAAACTCAAGCATCTCGTCGACGGAGTCGAGCTGGCCGACTCATGGTCCACCGACGGGCACAAGTGGCTGAATGTGCCCTACGACTCGGGCTACGCCATTTGCGCGCACCCGCTAATCCACAGTGCGGCGGTGGGGTATAACGCTGCCTATCTAGTCGGAGCCGGAGGCGCCGTCATGGGCGACCTGGTACTCGAGTCGT
Source organism: uncultured Acidimicrobiia bacterium (assembly GCA_963840175.1). Classification (GTDB taxonomy): domain Bacteria; phylum Actinomycetota; class Acidimicrobiia; order Spongiisociales; family ZC4RG35; genus JACCTH01. The sequence continues at coordinate 19,289 of CAWIXU010000007.1, read as the reverse complement.
CTCGCCGAGCGCGGGGGTTCGCAACCTGGGCGGCGATACAAGAACTAGGCAGGAGCGGCATCGTCGAGATGGTGGAGCGATGCTGTCAGCTGGCAACCAGGTTTGCCGACGCCCTTCGAGCTGGCGGCGTCGAAATCGCCAACGTAGTCGTGCTCAACCAGGTGTTGGCCGGCTTTGGCAGCGACGAGAAAACCGACGCTGTGATCAAGGACGTGCAGGAGGAGGGCACATGCTGGCTCGGCGGCACGACTTGGAAAGGCCGGCGACTGATGAGGATTTCGGTGTCGAACTGGTCAACTACTGGCGAGGACATCGATCGATCGGCGGAATCGATCATTCGTGTCGCCCGCCAATATGCCTGAAGGAGACACAGTTCTCGTCGCTGCCCGCCGGCTTCATAAAGCACTGGCTGGCGAAGTCATAGTCAAGAGCGACCTGCGGATGCCACGTCTCTCGACTGTCGACCTTTCCGGGCAGACAGTCACCGAAGTTGTGGCGCGAGGAAAGCACATCCTCCTGCGAACCGACGCCGGAGCAACTCTTCACACGCATTTCAAAATGGAAGGGGCCTGGCACCTCTATCGACCCGGCGAGCGGTGGCGCGGCCCAGGGTTTCAGGTGCGAGCAGCAATCGAAACCGCCAATGCAGTTGCGGTCGGATTTCGGCTTGCGATCTGCGAGCTGATCCGAACCAGCGCGGAAGCACAGCGACTCCGCCACCTGGGGCCAGATGTGTTGGGTCACGACTGGGACCGAACCGAGGCACTCCGACGACTCGGCACTCATCCCGAGCGCGAGGTCGGGACCATGCTCATCGATCAACGGGTGATGGCCGGCCCCGGCAACATCTTCAAGTCCGAAGTCTGCTTCCTCGAAAGGCTCAATCCCTGGACTGCCATGGGCGACGTGGCCGATCCCGCCCGTCTGGTCGATCGTATGAAAGAGCTGATGGAGGCGAACCGGGAGATCGGCCGGCAAGTAACTACCGGTGACCCGCGGCCGGGTCACGAACGCTGGGTAGCTGACCGGTGGCGGCTGGCCTGCCGTCGGTGTGGCACTCAGATTCGCAAGGCCGACCAGGCGAGCTACGACTTCGAGCGCGTCACCTACTGGTGCCCGCAGTGTCAGCCAGCGTCCCCGGCTTGAGCCCGAGTTCCGACTCGGCGTAGCTCGTGATCCATTCGGTCACGGTTGCCCTGGCGATCGTCGAACGATGAGCGACGACCTGCAGCGACAGGCCGTCGAGGAGGGAGAGGATTCGCCAGGCGGTGGCGTCGGCATCGTCGCAGTCGAACTCACCGTTCTTGATCGTCGTCGCCAAGAGCTGTTGCCACGAGACGTTGAGGCGCTCCGACGTGGCGCGGAGGGCGGGACGGCGGCTCGCTTCGGCCCAGGCGTCGAGCCACAGTTGAAACGCCCATTCGTTGTCCGAGATCGAATAGTTGGCGAAAAAAGCCTGGACCTTTCGCGACCGGAGTTTCCTGATCTTGCATCGCGAGTTCTACGGCTTCGAGATCCTGACCAGCCGCGCGGTCGAAGGCGGCGGCGAGGACCTCGTCCATCGAGTCGAAGTAATGATGGATGAGGCCGCTCGAGGTCCCCATCTCGGCGGCGACGTCGCGCACGGTGGTGGCACCCAGGCCCTTGCGCAGCGCCACCGCCAGGGCAGCCGAGACGATGGCATCTCGCCGCTCGGCGGGGGTCATCCGGGCCACTGCTAGCCGACCACGCTATTTGGCGATCCCGGTGCCGCGCTTTCGTAGCTGGTCGGCGATGATCGCCCGCTGCACCTCCGACGCCCCTTCCCAGATCCGGTCAACGCGCAACTCCCGCCAGAAGCGCTCGGCCACGTTCTCGCGCATGTAGCCACGGCCTCCAAAAATCTGCACCGCCCGGTCGGCAACCCGGTTAGCCATCTCCGAGGCAGTGAGCTTGGCCATCGAAGCGTGGGCGTGCAGCAACTTGACATCGACCTTGTTGTCCACCTCGTCTGCTGTTTGATAGGTCATGAGACGAGAGCCCCAGAGCTCGGTAAGCGAATCGGCGAGCATGAATTCGATCGCCTGATGATCGGCGAGCTTCTTTTCCCCCATCATTCTCTGCTCCGCGAACGCAGTCATCTCGTCGATGAGCCGTTCGGCGGCCCCACAACAACGAGCCGCGATCATCAGGCGTTCAAAGCGAAACCACTCCCGGGCGAACGACATCCCGTCACCCTCGGCCCCGATCAGGTTCGCGGCGGGCACTCGCACGCCTTCGAAAGAGATCTCCCAATGGTGATGGGCGTAGGTGTGGCTGTAGGCCGGGGTGCGGACATGCCGAATTCCCGGCGTGTCCAGGTCGACGAAGAAGAAGGCGTGCTCGCCGGCGCGGGACCCTCCGTCAACACTCCCTGGAAGAACAAATAATCGGCGAGGTTGGCGGAGGTGACGTGCCACTTGACGCCGTCAAGAACGTACTCGTCGCCGTCGCGACGTGCAGTCGAAGCCAGCGCCGAGACATCCGATCCCGCGTTCTCTTCGGTGATGGCATACGCCTCGGTCAACTCCCCGGCGATCGTCGGCATCACCCATCGCTCCATCTGGTGCGCAGTCGCCACCTCTGGCAACCACGACGGCGGAGTCGAGACAATCCAACCCCAGGGCATTGGTGACCCGACCGGCCTGCTCCATGATCAAGACCTGCTGGCGCGTGGTGTATCCCGGGCCGCCGAGTTCGGCTGGCTGATTGATCGCCGTAAATCCGAGCTCGCGGGCCAACTTCTCCTGCCCCGCTTTAACGTCGTCGGGGATCTCGCCCTCGTGCATCTCGGCGTGGACTTCCCACGGGATCAACTCCTCGTCGACGAACTGGCGAGCACGCTGTTGGATCTCACGATCCTCGGCCGAGAACCGGTAGCTCAAATGACTCTGTTTCCGTTTTCGCGATCTTTGAGGATCTGCTGGCTGGCCAGCTTGCCCGGCGCTCCCATCACGCAACCGCCCGGATGTGTGCCGGAGCCACACTGGTAGTACCCATCGATCGGGGTTCGATACTGATTCCAGCCAGGGGCCGGGCGGAAGAAGAACATCTGCGGGGCGAGGAACTCTCCGGCGAAGATGTTTCCTTCCGTCAAGCCCACCACCCGTTCGATGTCGAGCGGAGTGACCACTTCCCGGTGGAGAACAAGGTCGGAGAACCCGGGCAAGAAGCCCTCCAGCGTGCGTTGCACCGTGTCACCCAGATTCTGGCGCTCTGAGTCCCAATCGGACTCGCGGAGGTGATAGGGGGCGTATTGGACGAAACAGCTCATCACGTGCTTGCCCGGTGGCGCCATGTCGGGATCGATCGTCGATTGGATCGCGCAATCGATGTAGGGCCGGGATGAGTACCAGCCGTACTTGGCCTCGTCATAGGCCCGCTCGAGGTAGTCCATCGATGGGCCGATGTTCATGAAACCCCGGTATTGGTCACCTCGGTCGCCGAGAGCCGGGAACTTCGGCAGCCCGTCGAGCGCAAAGTTCACCTTGGCCGAGGTCCCCTGGAAGCGGAAGCGGCCGATGTTCTCCACCAGGTCGGAGGGAAGCTCGCGCGGGTCGACCAGTTGGAGGAAGGTGCGCCGGGGGTCGAGCGCACTGACGACGACGTCGGCCGCAATCTCCGTTCCATCTTCGAGGGCGACACCGGTGACCTTTCCGTTCGAGGTGGTGACGGTGCTGACCGGGCTCTCGAGGATGATCTCGGCGCCGAAGGACTGCGCCGCTCGGGCCAGCACCTGGGTGAAGCCCCCGTTGCCACCTTTGTGGAAGGCCCAAGACCCAAAGACACCGTCGTGCTCGCCGATGTTGTGATACAGCAACACCAGACCGGAACCCTGCGATCGGGGTCCGACCTTGGTGCCGATGATCGACGAGGAGGCGAGGTAGCCCTTGAGCAGGTCCGACTCGAAATAGTCGTCGAGAAAGTCGGCCGCGCTCCCGGTGAGAAGCCGGACTGCGTTGTGCAGGACCCGCGGCTCGAGATCGCGCATGTGCTGGGCGAGGGCGGACATCGCCACCAGCTCCTCGGGGTCCTTCGAGAACAGGTTCGGAGGAACGTTGTCGAGCAGGGGCTTCAGAGCCTGGCAGACACGCGAGATGTCGTGCTCGTACTGGTCGTAGGCATCGGCGTCCTTCTTCGAATGCCGCGACACCTCTTTCAGGTTGAGCTGATGGTCCTGACCGAAGAGCAGGTAGTCCCCGTCCTCTCCCGGAGCGAAGGACGTCGACATCAAAAGCGGCATGAACCCGTGCTTGGGCAGCTCCAGCTCGTGGATGATGTCGGGCCGGAGCAGGCTCAACGCGTAGGAGAAGGTGGTGAACCAGAAGCCGGGCTTGAGCTCTTCGGTGATGGCGGCGCCACCGACGAGATGACGTCGTTCGATGATCAGTGTGTTGAGCCCGGCCTTGGCGAGATAAGCCCCGTTGACCAGCCCGTTGTGTCCTCCACCTACGACGATGGCGTCGTACTTTCTTTGGCTGGGCTGGCTCATCTGTGCACTCATCAGGCAGTCTTTCTGGGGGGGTTGTAGAGCGGGAGCCGGGCTACTTCGGCGCCGACCCGCTCGTAGCGGTGATTGACCGTGACCTCGAGGTCCACCCTTGTTCCGGGTTTGGCAAGGCCGGGCTTCACCCGGGCGATCGCGATGTGTTTCTGCAGAACGGGTGAGTACATGAAGCTGGTTGCGTATCCGACCCTTTGGTAGTCGGCGTCATAGAGCATGAACTCTTCGGTGATCGGAACATGGTCCTTCGGCGGGACCAAACCCGCGTTGTTGTACATTTTGTCGTAGTCGTGCCAATCGACCACGAGCCCGACGAGTTTCCAACGTGAGGTTTGTTCGTTGAGTTCGCGCCGGATTGCGTTGCGGCCGATAAAGGAGCGGTCGTCCTCGAGATCCCGCAGCATCCAGCCCAGCCCGAGTTCGATCGGCGTCGATCGATGCTCGTCGTTCCAGGCGTAACGACTCGATTCGAAGTCAGCTTTGAGCAGGAGCAGGCCGGCTTCGATCCGCGCCATCAAAAGGGCGATCTGGCCAAAGGGGAGAATCCCATGGCCGTGACCGGCATCCATGATGTCATCCCAAACCGAGAGGGCGTCGGACGCATCGGCCCAGACCTCATAACCCAGATCGCCGGTGAAACCGGTGCGAGAAATCGTCACCGGGGCGTTGCCGATCTTGGTGTCGACCAGATGGAAGTAACGAATCCCTTCCATGTCGGGGGCAAGTGACGACAAGACCTGACGCGAACGCGGTCCCTGGACGGCGAGTGCGCAAATGTTGTCGGTGACTTCCTCGATCTCGACCCGGCCGTAACCAATGAGGTTCCGGAAATAGGCGAGGTTGGGATCGGCGGAGGTGAGAAGGAACTCGTCGCCGGCCAGACGGAGGATGACGCCATCCTCGACGACGTAGCCGTTGTCGTCGCACCAGATCGTGTAATGGGCCTGGCCGGGCAGGCATTTCTGAATGTTCCGGGCGAGGACGCCGCTCAGGAACTTCTCGGCGTCGGCGCCGGTGATCCGGTACTTATAAAGGGGCGAGGTATCGAAAACGCCGACGGCGTTGCGGATGGCGAAGTACTCGAACTTCTCGGCCATCTGATACTTCTCGGCGACGAGATATCCGGCCCAGTGACTCCACAGCCCGGTCTCGTTGGCCGCCTGCACCCGCGGATGAAACGGAGTGGTATGGATCACCAACCCACTCTAGATGTTGTTGGACAAGCGCGCAACACCCCGCGCACTACACCGGACCCTCCGGGGACGAAGAGACGCGATCTGCGCGGTTCGGGCATGAGCGGGGGACGGACCGTCTCGCCCTGGTACGCCTGGCGCGACCATGTTGAGGAACTGGTAGTTGGTGCTCTCCCACGGGCTCAGAGGGCCCGGGACGAAATCCGCGGTTGGCTGATCCTCGCTGGACGTTCTCGCACGCAGTTCCAGTCTTCGCGATTGGTGATGTCCCAGAAGTCGACCGCATAGGCCGGATCGAAACCGTCCTTGCCAATCGACTCCGGGGCGAACAGCCAATCACACTCGATGAAGGTGCGTCCCGGGGCGAGCGGGACGATGCGGTGCGTCATCACATAGTCCGGATGCGGACTGATCAGGAGGTTCGGGTAGGCGCCGAGATAGAGAACCTCTCGGTCCTGGCCGGGCCGCAATCCGCGAAAGTTGACGCCTTGGGAAGCGCCGGTCAGCGACATCGTGACGGCGTGGTCTTTCAGGATCATCGTTCCGCCACACCAGAGTCCGGTGGGAGCAATGTCCTCGCCGGAATCGGGCGGGGTCACCTGGCAAAGCTCGGGATGGATCGAGGTGCAGTGGTAGCACTCGTGATAGTTCTCGACGACCAGTTTCCAGTTCGCCGCGATCTCGTAGGAGTGGCGCGTCACCATCTGCAGCCGCTCCGGCTCGTAAGGCGTGAGAACCTCGGCGAGGTTTCCGAATGTGTCTTCCAACGATGGAGCGATTCCGCTCAAATCAAGAAAGATCCAGCCGAGCCATTCCTCGACGCGCAGCTTCATCAGCGGCCACGCAGACATGTCGAAGTTGGGGCTCTGGGTGAGGGTCGGAGCTGCCCGGAGACTGCCGTCGAGGCGGTAGGACCAAGAGTGATAGGGGCAGCGAATCAATCGCACGTCGATTGCGTCGCCGACCTCGACCAGCGGATGGCCGCGGTGCCGGCAAACGTTGGAGAAACCGCGCACGATGCCCAGGTCGTCACGGGCGAGAAGGATGGTTTCGCCGCCGTGGTCGAGGGATCGCACCTGCATCTTGTCGAGTAGATCGTCCTTTCGACCAAGACAGACCCACTGCTGGTTGAAGATGTGCTCACGCTCCCAGTCGAAGAGCTCCAGGGACTGGTAGGCGGCCGCCGGCAGCGTCCGGCTTTCACCGAACGGAGCCAGGACATCGGCAATTGCCGCTTGATCGATGGGGGCGTGCATGAAAATATCCTAGTTTCTTGAACGGGCATTCAGTTTACCTGATAGAGTCATCGTGGATAACCAAAGGAGTCCCTCATGGTGGCGTCACCTGCCACCACCCGTTCCCTCTTAGATCTCACCGAGACCAGGAATCTCGATCGGATCATCGCCAGCGAATCGGAACGTTTCCGCCGGCAGATGCCGCGGTCGGCCGAGATGACCGAGATCGCGAAACAGAACCTTGCCGGCGGCGTCACCTCGAGCTGGCAAATCTCCGAGCCGCACCCCATCTGGATCGACTCCGGTCGCGGGTCACGAGTTATCGACGTGGACGGCAACGAATACGTCGACTTTCACGGTGGCTACGGAGCGATGCTCGCCGGGCATGCCCACCCGGCGATCGTTAAGGCCATTAACGAACGCCTGGCCAAAGGCACCCACTTCGCCCAGCCGGTTGAGGACGCGATGATCGTCGCGCAAGAGTTGGCGGCTCGCTATGGCCTCCCTCTGTGGCGTTTCGGCAATAGCGGCACCGAGGCAACGATGGATGCCGTCCATCTGATGCGAGCCTTTACCGGTCGGGACGTAATCGTCAAGTTCGAAGGTGGCTATCACGGCCACCACGACTCGGTCCAGGTATCAACCTGGGTCGAAGAGGGCCTCGGCTCATACCACCGGCCCCGCTCGGTCAGCCGGCTCTCCCGGGATTCCCGAGGCGATCGTGCAGCTGACCAAGGTTGCACCCTTCAATGATCTGGCCGCCGTTGAGGAGATCTTCGCCGAGGGTCCGGTCGCGGGGGTGATTGTCGAGCCGGTGTTGATGAACTGCGGGATTGTCCCGCCCGAGCCTGGCTTTCTCGAAGGCTTGCGTGAGCTGACGAGAGCACATGGTGCCCTGTTGACCTTCGACGAGGTCAAGACCGGCTTGACCATCGGCCGAGGCGGCGCGACCGTGAGATTCGGCGTAACCCCCGATCTCATCTGTCTCGCCAAATCCCTCGGCGGCGGTCTCCCGGTGGCCGCGATCGGCGGTACTGAGGAGGTAATGAGTCTGATCTCCGACGAGATCTACGACCAGGTCGGCACGTTCAACGGCAATCCGCTGGGCATGGCTGCGGCCAAGGCAATGCTGACCGAGGTTCTCGTACCCACCACCTATGCCCATCTCACCCACACCACTGAGAAGATGGGTGAGCAAGTTCGACGGTTGGTCAAGGACTACGAGTTGATGGCATACGTCACCGACCTCGGAGCCAAAGGCGCGATCACCTATTCGCCGCGTCGGATCACCAACTACCGGCAGTTCCTCAAGGTGGACGGTCGTTACTCGCTCGCAGCCTGGTTGACCCAGTTCAACCGTGGTGTCTTCCTCCCCCCTTGGACCAAAGGCGAGCAGTGGCTGCTCTCTGTCCAGCATTCGGATGCCGACATCGATCTCTATCTCGAAACGCTCGAAGAGTTCGCCCGCATGCTTCGTTCCTAAGTGCTTTAGGCTCGCCCGATGTCAGGCGGAGCCGTTGCCCTAGTCGACCTGCACAAAACCTTTGGGGAATTGACTGCGGTTGACCACCTGAATCTCACAATTTCCCCCGGCGAGTTCTTCTCGCTTTTGGGGCCTTCGGGATGCGGCAAGAGCACCACCCTGCGTCTGATTGCCGGATTCGAGCGGCCCACTTCGGGTCAGGTTCTCATCGACGGCGTCGACATGTCGAACACTCACCCTCACTTACGGCCCGTCAACACGGTGTTTCAGAGCTACGCCCTTTTCCCCCATTTGAGTGTCGGTGACAACGTTGCCTTCGGGCTCAAATATCAAACGGCCTCCAAAGAGGAGAACGCTCGCCGGGTAGCCGAAGCGCTCGAGATGGTTCGTCTCGGTGGCTTTGAGAAACGCAAACCCCACCAACTGTCCGGCGGTCAACAGCAACGGGTCGCTTTGGCGCGTTCCCTGGTGCTCAATCCCTCGGTCCTATTGCTCGACGAGCCCCTCGGTGCGCTCGACGCCAAACTCAGAAAGGCCCTGCAAGTGGAGCTGAAAGGGCTGCAGGAGGAGGTCGGGATCACTTTCATCTATGTGACTCACGACCAGGAGGAAGCGTTGACGATGTCCGATCGTCTCGCGGTGATGTCGGCGGGTCTGATCGAGCAAGTGGGCACCCCCGCCGAACTCTATGAGCGGCCGCAAAGCAGCTATGTCGCCGACTTTCTCGGCGTATCCAATCTGCTCAACGCCACAGTGATTGGCCCCCACCCCGACGGCGGTTGCCTGCTCGACGTTGGGGGCCACCAGCTGTTAGCGCGAGCGGGTGCGATCGACGCGCACGGCAAGGTCCAGGTCTCGATCAGACCCGAACGGGTCGAACTGAGCAATCCGACAACGGCCGGCCTATCCAACATCTTGAACGGGACACTCATCCGGATGATCTACATGGGTCCCACCCTGGCCGCGCTCGTCGAAGTTGAAGGGATTGGGGAGATTCAGTTGGCGCTTCCCAATCGCGGCTCGATCGAACTGGAACGCGGCGCAGCCGTGTCGCTGGTCTTTCCTCCCGATGCACTGACGGGTGCTAGAGCTCGAAACGGCCTAGCGAGGTCAGAGCGCCTTCGCTCCTTCCTTCGCGAGCTCCATAGCGCCGCATCACCAATCCGGCGATCGTGACTGCCGTCAGGGTTCCGACCAGCATCAACGTGGCCAGAGCGTTGAGCGAGGGCGGCGGGGCCTGGCGGGCGCCGGAATAGAGCCGCACCGGGATGGTCTGCGTGTCGACGCCGGCCGCGAGGAACTGGCTGATCACAAAGTCGTCGATCGAGATCGCAAAGACGATCGCCAGCGACGAGAAGATGGCAGGTGCCAGCAGCGGAAGCAGCACTCGCCGCAGTGCCTGGCGGGGCGAGGCACCGAGATCCATCGCCGCTTCCTCGTAGTCACGACCGATGGCAAACAGCCGGCCGCGCACGATGATGACCACGAATGAGATGGCGAACGTGACATGCCCGAGGAGTTGTGCCCAGGTGCCCGGGGTGACGAAGTCGTAAAGGTTCGCGAAAACCAGGAATAGGGCGACGCCCATGACTATCTCGGGAGTTACCAGCGGCACCAGCATCAGGAAGTTGGACGCTCGCGCCCCTCTCCCCTTCCAGCGGGCGAGGCCGATGGCCAACGCGACCCCAAGGGGAGTTGCGACCAGCATGGTCAGCAAAGCGAGGCGCAAGCTCTGGATCGCCGCCAGCCGCAACGAGTCGTCGCGGAGAACCGACGCGGGGTCATCGACATACCAGCGCAGGGAGAAACCCTGCCAGGTCGAGCGGGAGCGACCCGCGTTGAACGAAAACTGCACGGCGATGAGCACCGGAAGGATCGACCAGGCGACGTAACCGAGCGTGAACAGCCTGAGTCCCCATGCCTTCTCAGAGTTAGACGTCATGACGCCTCGCGGGTTGCCTGCGCGACGGAGCGCAGGTAGTAGAGCATGAGGATGCCAACGGCCGCCATGAGGAACAGCGTGAGCGCTGCTCCCTCACCGCCCTGGCTCGAGGTCTGGTTGACGAACTGGTCGATCTGATTGCCGATCATGCGGGTGCGGGGTGATCCCGACAAAAGGTTGGGGGTGTAGTAATCGCCGAACATCGGCAACATCACCAGCACCAAACCGGCCAGGATTCCCTGCTCGCGATAGAGGCAAGGTGACGCGGAAAAACGCCGCCCGGGCACTGGCGCCGAGGTCCCGCGCCGCTTCCAGGACCTGGCGGTCGATCCGGTCAAGCGCCGCGTACAAAGGGAGGATGAAGAAAGGGATGTATCCGTAGACGAGGCCGAGGATGACCGTCGAGTGGCGGCCTTCGAGCCACGCTTGTGGCGGGATCCCGACCGCCTGCAACCCGCGGTTGACCAGTCCATCGGGACTGAGCAGGTTGACCCAGGCCATCATGCGCATCAAGTAGTTGATCCAGAACGGAGCGAGCAGCGCCATCAGCCACAGGCCTTTGTGCTTGTCGACCTTGCGGCTCACGAAGTAAGCGACGGGGTAGCCGATCAGAACACAGATCACAGAGGCGGCCGCGACGTAGCCAACTGTTCGCAGCGCGATCGTGCCGAGTTGGCCCCCAAAGATTTCGCCGAACACTTCGACGAAGGCGCTGGCATCCCAGCGCAGCGGGTTCCACTGGGGAACGGGTCGCAAAAAGATGGGATCGAGCCGCCCCATCGCCACCGCCACCACGCCGTAGAGCGGGACGATGAACAGCAGGACCAGCCAGGTGACCCCGGGCAAAGCGAAAGCCTTCCAGGTCCAAGGGGAGAGCCCGATGGCTCGGATCTCACCCGCCTGCACGTTGCTTGGCATCTTCGGGTCTTGTGGCTAGCCGCCGGCCTGCACGCGGGCCCAAGCGTCGAGCAGGATGGCTTCCTGGTCGGGAGCTAGCTGGGTTGGCACCACCGCCCGATCGGTCTCGAAATCCTCCGGACGCACGACGGCGGCCGACACGTTCTCCGGCACCCATTCATCAGCCACCAGCGTCTCAACGTCGACCCCGTTCTGTGGTGGCTGGTATCCGTTCCAACTGAAATTCTCCATGGCATTGCCCTCGTCGAGCATGAAGTTCAGGAACTGGTGGGCTAGCACCGGATTGGTTGCTCCCTTGAGAACGGCCAGACAATCGTTGGCGATCGACGCTCTTACGCCTTCACCGACGGCCGCCGGCCAGACATAGCGCAACACCGCAGGATCCCCGCCCTCGGGAAAGTAGCCCTGCGACGCCACGACATCTCCGGACCAGGCTTCGTGCAACCCGAATCGCCCTTCGGGGATGCCGGCATATGTCCCGTCGATCGTGTACCTGATCGCCATGGTTTCCACCAGCTCGATCAAATCTTCCGCAGCCGCATCCACTTCCTCGGCCGATGCGACCGCAGGATTTGTCACGCCGTTGCGCATCATCGCCATGTAGAGCGTCTCGCGGTAGTCGTCGTAAAGACCAGTGATCCCTTTGTACTTCGTGTTCCAAAACACGTCCCATGGGTTTTCGAGTTCGAGCACGTCGGCGTCGTCGACGAGGTCCGTTCTCCACCCGATTCCAGTGGTGTACACAACGTAAGGAACCGTGTACTGCGACCCCTGGTCGTAGAAAGGATTGGACAACTGTGGCCAGACGTTGGAAAGGTTCGGCAGATAGTCCTGATTCAGGGGCTGAATCAGTTTGCCGGCGACAACCTTGGGAACCGACTGGCCGGTTGGAAACCAAACGTCAAAATTGAGTTCGCCGGCGAGAAGCTTCTGGAGAGCCTCTTCTTCGTTGAAGTAGGTGGTTAATTCGATCTCCACCCCCAACGCCTCTTCGGCGGCAGGGATCGTGTCGGGATTGATGTAGTCGGCCCAGTTGTAGAGCCGCAACGGTCCGGCTTCTGGTGGCATTCCCGACGCGATGGCCGGATTGTCGTCGAAAAGAGGTTGAGTTACGGGGCTGGCCGGAGTTCCGATCGCGAGTTCGGCCACCGCATCTTCCCCTCCACCGCAAGCGGCCAGAATCGCCGCGATCGAAGGAAGAGAGATTCCCAGCGCCATCGCCCGACCGATGAACTGGCGACGGGTGAACCCGTCCGGGACTCGGGGAGTAAGTCATCAGGCTCCTTATTGAACGAGTGCTCAGTAGGAAGATAACCAGACGAGGGTGTGCATTGGCTTCGTCGATACCATCCTTTTCGTGGCTCGCCCGCGCATCACCGATGAACGCCGCCGCCAGATTCTTGAGGCGGCAGCGGCCGTGATTGCCGAACGGGGTTTCTGCGATGCGCGCATCAGCGATATCGCCACCCGAATCGGTACGAGCCCCGCTCTGATCCTCTATTACTTTCCCGGAAAAGACGTCCTTCTGGCAGAGGCGCTTGCCTATCGGGACCAGCAGTTCCTGGACGGGGTGGCATCGGAGGTAACCGACACCGACACCGCCACCGAACGCCTGCGCTCGCTGATCGAGGCGAGCTGTCCTCCCGATGAACCGCTGGAAAAGGACAGCGAATGGCTGCTTTGGCTAGATGTCTGGACCCGCTCGCGCCACGACGAAACGCTGGCCAAGACCAGGCGGGATATGGACCGACTGTTTCGGACGGCGATTGAAGAAATCGTCACCGATGGCATCGCCGCAGGCGATTTCCGACAGGTCGACGTTCCCGACTTTGCAATCAATCTCTCTGCACTTATCGACGGGCTCGCAATTCAGGTCCTGCTGGCCGATCCGTCCGTCGATTCGGCGACGATGCGACGCCTCTGTATTGCCTTCGGCCAAAGTCAGATTGGCTTGGGCCAAGTCGGCTTGACCGTAAAGGTCTGACGGTGGGGGACCTCTCCCCTCTTCTCGAGGCGCAATCAGTGGCGGTGGTCGGTGCTTCACCGACGCCGGGCTCGGTCGGGCAGCAGGTCATCGCCCAACTCGAGGGCGGCGGGTTTCGCGGACGAGTACTCCCGATCAATCCGAAGTACCCCGACATGCGGCCATTCCTCGATGAGCCGGTCGACCTCGTGGTTCTGGCAGTGGCCAATAGCCGGCTTGAGGAGCAGGTCGAGATTGCTCTGGCCGCGGGAGCGAGGAGCTTCCAGATCTTCGCCAGCTGCCACGGCCCTGCCAGCGACGGTCAGTCTTTGCAGGTCTGGCTCTCGCAGCGGTTGGCCGGGCTGCCGGTTTGCGGCGGCAACGGGATGGGCTTTCTGAACCTGACCCGGTCGCTGCGAATCTGCGGTTTCCACCAACCCTTCAACCTCCGCCAGGGCCGAACGACGTTCGTATCTCACTCGGGTTCGCTCTTCTCGGCGATGCTCCACAATCAGCGTCACCAGTCCTTCAATCTGGTGGTCTCGACTGGCAACGAACTCACCCTGACTCAGGCGGATTACGTCGAATACGCCCTCGCCCAACCGGAGACGAGGGTGGTGGCGATGTTCACCGAGACCGTACGCGATGCCCGGAAGATGAGCCAGGTTTGGAAGGCCGCTGCCGCGCAGGACATTCCGGTCGTGGTCCTCAAAGTGGGTCGAACGGATGCCGGGGCGGCCGCGGTTGCCACCCACTCAGCCGGGCTTGCCGGGGCCTACGAGCCCTTTGCTGCCTTCGCTCGTGCCCACGGAGTCCACCTCACCGAGTCGATGGACGAGATGATGGACACGATCGCCCTCTTCGACACGCTCCGCCGCCCTACCAGCCGGGGCCTGGGGGCGGTCCATGATTCCGGAGGGGAACGGACACATTTGATCGACCTCGCCAGCGAGTTAGATGTGGAACTGGCAACAGTCGAGGCCGCCACCTCGGAACGTCTGCGCGAGGTGCTCGACGAGGGGCTCGAGCCGGTGAATCCGGTCGATGCCTGGGGTACCGGCCGCTCCTCACCCGAGGTGATGCTCGAATGCTTGGACGCCCTGGCTGACGACCCCGCAGTCGGAGGCGTCGCCTTCGCAGTCGATCTAACCGCCGAGGAGAATTCTCGGACCGACTACGCCGACATCGCCCTCAAGGCGGCGGCCGGGATCGAAAAGCCCTTCTTCGTCCTGGCCCACTTGTCGAGTGCGATTGACCCGGTACAGGCGGCAGTCCTCGCAAATGCCCGAATTCCTCTCTTGCGGGGCACCAACACGGGGCTGCGGGCGATCGCCCATTTCCTGAACCGGCAGCCACTACGCCCAATCCCGGTGCCCGCTCCACCCGGTTCTCTCGACCATTGGCGCAACCGGTTGCAAGCCGGGATCCTGAACGATGTCGAGGCGCTCGATCTGCTCGCCGAGTTTGGAGTTCCGATCGAAGCGATGCATCGCGTCCCGAACATGACCAAGGCGATCGAGCTCGCCGGTCGGATCGGTTACCCGGTGGCCCTCAAGACTGTGGGACTCATCCATAAGACCGAACACGACGGCCTTCGTCTCAATCTGCGCAACGCCGAATCTTTGTCGAACGCCTGGAGAGCGATGAGATCGCTCGAGCTTCCTCTGGCGCTTCAAAAGATGACCCCGCGCGGGGTCGAGGTGGCAATGGGCATGATCAACGACCCTCAGGTGGGCCCGATGATGGTGGTCGGGGCCGGTGGAACCCTGGTCGAATTGTTGAACGACCGGGTCGTCGTCGCTCCCCCGGTGGACCATGAAGCAGCCAACCAGATCCTCTCGCGCTTGCGCGTTGGAGAGCTCCTGTCCGGATTTCGTGGTGGAGAGCCTCTGCCCAAGGCGGAGCTGCTCGACGCGTTGGTCGCCTTTTCGGGATTGACTTATCACGTGGGCGATCTCGTGCAATCGATCGACGTCAACCCCCTCATTGTCCACGGCGCCGGTGTGGCAGCCGTCGATGCCGTCGTTTTTTGATAGGTTCCTGTCGTGTGCTTTGACTATCACTCCCTGCCTCCCGTGGTCGTGGGGGCCGCGGTCAACCATCGGGACATCGTCCTCACGGCCGACGATGGCAACCTCTTTCTGGCCTACGAGGCATTCGCTAACGAAGGAGGAGCAACGGGAGTCGTCGTCTTGCCCGACGTGCGCGGCATTTTTCCGTTCTACACCGAACTCGCCAACCGATTCGCCGAGAACGGTCACGACGCCGTGACCATCGACTACTTCGGGCGTACCGCGGGTCGGGAACCGCGAGACCCGGACTTTCCTTACCGAGATCACGTGGCGCAAACCACCTTCAACGGGATTCGACTTGACGTCGCCGCCGCGGTGGCGCGCTTGCGCGAGACCAACATGGACCGACGGATTTTCACTATCGGGTTTTGTTTCGGTGGTTCCAACTCGTGGCACCAGGCCGCCAACGGGCACGGTCTGGCCGGGGCGATCGGCTTTTACGGGGTCCCGGGACGAGCGTGGCCGCAAGGAGCACCGTCGTCGATCGAGGCAGCTGCCCAGATGACCTGTCCGGTGCTGGCGATCATCGGGGGGGACGACGAGGGGATCCCGCCCGAGATGGTGGAGGAGTTCGATCGCGCTCTCACCGCGGCCGGGGTCGAGCACGAAATCAAGGTCTACGAGAACGCGCCCCATTCCTTCTTCGACCGCAACCAAGAGCAGTTCCAGGCTGAGTCGGACGACGCCTGGCAGCGCACCCTCGCATTCATCGCCAAATATTCGTTGACGGATTCGTGACCGACTGGACCAATTGGGCCGGTAATCAGTCTTTCACCCCTCGCGACGTGATTCCGGTCGCCAGCGAGGAGGACATTCAGGCGCAGGTGAAGCAAGCAATCGCTGGTGGATATGGAGTACGCACTTTTGGAACCGGTCATTCCTTCACCCCAATCGTGGAGACCGACGTCTTGATCGACACTTCCGCCCTACGCGGAATCGTCACGATCGATGAGGCGTCGAGGCGCGTCCGCGCCCTACCCAAGACCAGCATCGGCGACTTCGGGAGACCACTCTGGGAACAGGGACTGGCGTTGGCGAACCAAGGCGACATTGACACGCAAGCCATCGCCGGCGCAGTC
Organism: uncultured Acidimicrobiia bacterium; assembly: GCA_963840175.1. GTDB lineage: Bacteria > Actinomycetota > Acidimicrobiia > Spongiisociales > ZC4RG35 > JACCTH01. Next base: position 2,882 of record CAWIXU010000007.1, on the reverse strand, counting down.
GCCACTGCGACACATGGCTCGGGCCGGCGATTCCCCAACTTCTCCGCCACGGTCACCGGGGTGCGGCTCGTCGATGGAAGTGGCGAGGTCGTAACAATCGGTTCGGCTCATCCGGATCTGCCGGCTTTGCAGACGTCGATTGGCCTCCTCGGAATCATGACCGAGCTCGAGATCCAGGCCGTGCCTGCCTACGAGTTGGCCGCCCGCACCGACATCATGCGCTTCGACGAAATGGTCGAGAGCTTCGAAGCTGACATCGACCTCTATCGGCACTATGGGCTCTTCTGGATGCCGACCGATGCTTCGGCCCAGCTCTACAACCTGCACGACGCCGGAGCAGACGACTGTGTCGTCAAGCGCTACCTGGAAGTACCGCCGGGCACCGACCCGGCGACGCTGCCCGAGCACCATCGGTTCGGAACTTCATTCGAGATCTATCCGATGATCTATGACCCCAACTTCCACGAGGTCGAGTACTTCCTACCTCTCGACCAAGCCCAATCGATTCTTTCTGAAATGCGCAAGCTGATGCGAAAGTGGCTGCCGCTCAGCGTCTACCCGCTCGAGATCCGGGTGGTGGCCGCGGATGATGCCTGGTTGAGCCCGAACTACGAGCGGGAGAACCTCGTCGTCTCCATCTCAGGGGAACCAGGGACCGACTATTGGCCGTATCTGCGTGCGTGCGACAGCCTATTTGCCGAGTTTGACGGCCGCCCGCATTGGGGGAAGATCCACTTCATGACCGCAGAACGGATCTCTCGGCTGTTCCCACGCTACGACGACTTCGTCACCACCCGCCGACGCTACGACCCTGACGGGGTGTTTCTCAATGACCATACGCGCCCGCTCTTCGCTTGAAACGGTGACGAGCTGAAGATTCGCGTCGGGGCCCAGCTTCATCCCCAGCACGGTGACTACACCGCACTTCGCACGGCGGTGAGCGCGAGCGAGGAGCTCGGATACGACATCGTCTACAACTGGGATCACTTCTTCCCGCTATACGGAAATCGAGAGGGGAAGCACTTTGAGTGTTGGACGATGCTCGCTGCGTGGGCCGAGCAAACCGAGACCATCGAGATTGGCCCACTGGTGGCTTGCAACAGCTACCGCAACCCCAACCTGGTCGCCGATATGGCCCGGACGATCGACCACATCTCCGGCGGGCGCTTCGTCCTTGGCCTGGGTGGAGGCTGGAAGAAGCGCGACTATGAGGAGTACGGGTATGAGTTCGGCACCGCCGCGACTCGACTGCGCTCGCTTGGGAGGAACATGCCGGTAATAGACGAGCGTCTCAAGAGACTCAATCCCGCGCCGGTTCGCAAGATGCCCATCCTCCTTGCGGGGACCGGATTGACCATCACCCTGCCGATTGTCGCCCGCCATGCCGACCGCTGGCACGCGGCGTTTCCGGACCACACCGACGAACTGGTGAAACCCGTCGCGGTCCTCCAACGACTATGCGAGGACATCGGTCGCGATCCGGGCGAGATCATGTGGTCCGTCGGAGTCCAGCCCGAAGAGTTGGACTCCTTTCTCGCCAACGAAGCGGATGACTTCGTCGAGATGGGCGTGACCGAGTTCACCCTCGGGTTCAACGGCCCCGGATGGGATGTCGGTCGTGGTCGAGATTGGCTCGCCTGGCGCGACGATCTGAACTCGAGGCGCTGAGCTACCCAAATCTGTCGGGGTCCGCCCATACGATCGCTTCTATGGACCTGCCGATCGACGTCGTTCGTAGTCGCCGGAGAAAGCGCACCATCGCGGCCTATGTGGTCGACGGTCGAGTGAGAGTGATGGTTCCGGAAGGAATCCCGCCCAAACAGGAAGCTTCTCTAGTCAACGAGATGGCGGCGAAGGCGATTCGCCGATTTACCTCGACTCAGGTTGACCTCGTCTCGCCGCGCAGCCACGCTTGCCCGGCTGTATGACCTACCGACGCCCGACTCGATCGAGTGGTCCGATCGCCAACAGTCTCGCTGGGGTTCGTGCACGACCGGTTCCAAGCAGATCCGAATCTCGAGCCGTCTTGCCTCTATGCCACCGTGGGTGCTCGACTGGGTGATCCTCCACGAGCTCGCTCACCTGGTTGTGGCCGATCACGGTCCACGGTTCCAAGGCCTGGTCGCGGGATACAAGCTCGGCGAAAGGGCCGAGGGTTACCTCATCGCCAAATCCGAGGAGTCATTTCTACAGGCCCGATGAAGCATCTTGAGGAATCGGGCACGATCGACTTCCGTCGTGATCCGGGCGTTTGCTTGGTGGCCGCGCTCGTTCTCCCAGTCGATCAGATCCTTTCCTCGATCGTCCCCGTCGCCGGCCACCACGTCGATGGTGTGCTCCTCGAACTGAGCCATGCTGGGATCGATCGCGACCGCCATCGCGATCGGATCGGGCAGATCGAAGCCGACCAAACCCGATTCGGTTCGCGCGAATACGTCGACCACCGCCTGGATGTCCACACAGAAAGCACCCAGCGGTCCGACCTGGCGAAGCGACTCGGCTTCGTTGGCGTCAAACGTGGCGTAGAGGACTGACATATCCCATCCCACGACGGTAAGGGGCATTCCCGAGCCGACCACAAGGTGAGCGGCCTCGGGATCGGCCCAGAAGTTGTATTCCGCCGCGCCGGTTACGTTTCCGGCTCCCGAGCAGGTGCCACCCATGACAAAGCAGTGGTCGACCTGTTGGGCAATGCGGGGATCTCTGGTCAAGGCTTCGCGCGACGTTCGAGAGTGGACCGAGAGTGACGAGGGTGATCTGGCCCGGGGAGCCCGAAATGGTGTCGATCAACACATCGATCGCATCGCCCTTGGTCGGTGACCGGCCGGAGAGGGATAGTCCGATGTCGCCCATCCCATCTTCGCCGTGAACGTATTGCGCCG